>DHRK01000063.1 GCA_002410325.1 Syntrophomonas sp. UBA5314 | reverse complement strand
ATTATCGTCGGTTAAATTTTCGCATGACGGCGTTGTCGTCAATCGGAATACGTCCAGTATTAATCATTCCTTGACGCCCATGGACGGGCTAATGCGGCGGTGGCAGGATGCCATGGAGCCGCCCGCCTTGTCCTACCAAAATTTTCCTCGACGATTTATACAAGAATTAGAGTTAACAGAGTACTAGTCCCTATTCAGTATCGCAACGGCCGGATATGCTTTTATTCTCATCCAGACCGATATCATGAAACTCCGGGTAATTAACAGGCCAACTCCCCACTCCGGCTGCATGCTCCCTTTTCGTAATTTGAGCCACAAGAACCCCTCCCCATTTTCCAAAGCTTTGATAAAGTAGCATGCTGCCGCATTCATTTCTTTATTGATTAAGGGATCCGGTTACTCCTTGAGTTCCCGAACTATCTGGTCGGAAAAGGCGGTTCGCTTAAAGTCCAAACCTACCTGGGGGAAAATATATTGAATAGCGCCGGTCCAACAGAACTTTACGCACTGGGGGTCGCCCCCGCAACGGTCGCATTTGAAGGCCACCCCTTTATTGAAATTAAAATTCATATGGCCGAACGGGCAGGCCAGAGAACACTGGTGGCAGCCGATGCACATTTCACTTTGGACGTAAACATCGCCCGAATCGCCCTTCTTTACCGCCCCTACCGGGCAGATATCAACACAGGGAGGCTTTTCGCAAAACGCGCAGGTAATGGGAACATTGTAAGCTTTCTTGCGATAACGCACCACCCGTATACGCGAAAGCTCGGGTGAACATGCCTGTTCATGGACCAGGGAACAGACCATTTCACAGGTTCCGCAGCCCACACATTTATGATAATCAATATAAAAAGCCCGGTTTTCCATAATTATTTCCCCCTATCCGGTTTTCATTGTGCGGATAAACGTCGTTCAACTTCAAGCAGCCAGGGCATCTTTTCCCTCATATAAGGAGCTGCTATACTCCTCTTTATCTCATCAACCCCGGTATGTTTCTTCATCAAAGCGATGATAGCTCCACAGGCATCCAGGGTCCCAACCGTTTGCAAACCGGCAATCCTGCCATCTTGCAGAATTATTCTGCTGTAGGCCCCCTTCTCATTTAATTCAATGACAGAATTCCCATCCGGCAGCTCTTCTCCCCTTATACCCGCAGCCAGGCAGGGCACCCCGTATAATTCTTCAACCATCAAATTGAAAGCTCCCGGATAATCAACCGTTTGGCCCATTATATTCCGGGCGGCCACCTGGGCCTGGGTCTTGGCGCTGGACCAGAGCATAGACTGGGTTGGTTTACCGGACAGCAGGTCTATCACCTCGACACAATCTCCACAGGCATATATATCCGGGTGGCTGGAGCACATGTGCGAGTCGACCTTTATGGCGCCCCGATCACCGATCCGAAGTCCTGCAGCAAGGGCCAGATCGATGTTGGGTTTGGCTCCTGCCGCCCAGATAACCGTTTCACAGGATATAGGACCAGAGCCGGTTACAACTCCCTGAACCTCCTCTTTTCCGGTAACCTCAAGAACCTGCTCTCCAGTTATAACCTTTATTCGGTGGGCTTCAAGCAGTTTCTGAATTAAACCCGCCGGATACGGGTCAAACAGCCTGGGTAGGATGCGCTGCTGCATTTCAATGATAGTTGCTTCACAGCCCTTTAACTCCAGCGCCTCGGCTACTTCAACCCCGATATTTCCTGAACCCACCACCACCGCCCGGCGGGGCCGCTTTTCAAGCAGCCGATCAATGTCCCGGGGACGTTTTACCACGAAATTGCCCGGGAGATTGCTCCCCGGGACCGGAGGCACCAGGGGCCGGCTGCCGGTGGCCAGGATCAGGTGATCATACTTTATGGTGTTTCGAGTTGTGCATATTTTCCTAGCATCTATGTCGATTTTATTTACCCATTCCGAACTATTCAGTTCAATTCCCTGCCGGGCATATTGTTCAGGGGTTTTCAGAAACAGCTGGCGCCGCGGTATCCAACCGGCCAGGAAGTCAGGCAGGGCGCAGGCGGAATAAAAAGGCTCAGCATCCCCTGCATAAATGCTTATTTGTACATCCGGACTGAGCTGGCGCAGGGTTTCAGCGGCCTGGTTGCCGGCCGCCCCATTGCCTATAATTATTACTTTCATTCCGCTGCTTCACCCCCTGGCTCGTTTTCATGCCCGGGCGCAGCGGGGTCCAACCATAAATCAGCCCTCTGCCGGCGCTTGCGGTCCAGTTCCTCTTCCCGGCTTCTAAAGCTCAAAGCCTGGTGGGGACAGTAGGCCACGCACTGCGGCTCTCCCTGGCAGAGGTCGCAGGCCGCTTCTTTTTCATTGATATAATCATAGACCGCCGCACCAAAGGGGCAGGCCGCTTCACAGGCCCGGCAGCCGATGCATCCCTCCAGCCTGCGCAAAACCAGTTCTTGCTCTTCATCACGATAGATTACGTTCATGAGGCAGGCCAGAACACAGGCCGGCTCATTGCAGTGCAGGCAGCTTATTCCCCGGTGGCGCTTTAGCTCATGGTCGTCAAGCGCCCTGATCAATCCCAGGGCCGGATTCCACTGCCGGCGCCTCACCGCCGCGCACACCAGCTGGCATATGCCGCAGCCCTGACAGCGCTCAGAGTCAATGTATAAAAACCTTTTATCTCCTGCCATATTATAAGACCTCAACTAATCAAGCTAAAGGATCGGAAAGCCCCAGATCTTCAAGCGTTTCTTTCAGGGGACGTCCAGTTTCACGGTTCCAGCCTCTGGCCTGATAGTAATTTTGCATTAATTCATCGACCTTGGCTTCATCAAGCACCTTGCCCGACTGAGCCTCCTGGTAAAAACGGCGGGGAAATTTAGAATCGCCAGGCTTTTCCCCTTCACGCAGGTTGAACAGCCTGATAAGGTTCCAAACCCTTTCCGCGGATTGCATCATCTGGTCCGGCTCCATGTCCCATCCGATGAGAGCCTTATACACTTCAGCCAAAATGCTGGGGCCAATAGCCTCCATGACCGGCGGCCTGATGCATACTCCGGTGGAGTTAAACAGATTTATCAAGTCCTCCGCCCATTTGGACATCATAGCTATATCAACCGTATCGCTTTCCAGATCGATAGTCTGCGCCTTCAACCCCTCGGGCATATCCAGTTTGTCATACATAGCTTTTTTGAAGCCGAAGCGCTCCCTTTGATATGCCCAGTTGTTTTCATTAAACCGCAGGTTTTCCACCGGGTTGCGGCAGCGCAGGTGATCTCCGCCTCGAATATTGGTCAACATACCCAGAGTCCAGGTCGACCAGCGCCCCCGGGGGTCTATCATCGGCAGCTCCAATCCCTTGACATGCATGGCGTAGGCTTCGCTTCCCGGCCAGTTCTCCGCTGCCCGCTTAACCCCTTCAGCAAGGATATCTCCAATGCCCCGGCGCATAACAATATCATCCAGAAGGCGAAACGCGGCATCATCATCGCCGAATTCCAAATCATAGCCAACTTCTTCCCTGGTGATCAGGCCTTTCTGATAAAGTTCCATGGCAAAAGCGAGCACGCTTCCTGAGCTGGCCAGGTCTATCCCGTAGCGCTGGCACAATTCGTACGACTTGATAGTGGCTTCCTTAAATAATCCGGCATTGGACGAATATGATACGGTAGGGGTTATTTCCAAAGCTTTTACCATGGTTCCGGCATAGGGGCCCTCTTTGACTTCGGCAATATGGCCGCAGGCGATTATACACGACTGGCAGGCTATATGCCGGTTGCTGAATTCATCAACTATCTGTTTGCCCGCTCTCTGTTTCCAATCCGGCAGGGTACCCCGGGTATAGTTGTGGGTAGACAAAGCGTTGTAGTTGCCATAGGGAATGGTGGCGTTCATAGTTCCGTATTCTGTGAAAGGGATATATGAAGAGGCTGACTTTATCATTTGCTGGCCCCGGGCGGTTAAATCCAGCAAAGCCCGAGCATCGGCCGGAACCACCGGTTTGGTACCCCTTACCGCGATCGCTTTAAGCTTTTTGGAACCCATTACCGCGCCCAGCCCGGTACGTCCGAATCCATCATAATACCCATTTTCTATACTGGCAAAACGAACCTGGTTTTCTCCGGCCTGTCCGATTAAAGCTATTTCAATCCCATGATGCTTGCTTTTTAAAAGCTCAATGCTATCCCAGGAGTCTTTCCCCCACATGAACGCGGCGTCTAAAATCTGGACTTTATCATTCTCAATCAAAATATACACCGGTTTGTCACTCTGCCCTTTAATGAGCAATGAGTCATACCCGGCCGCCTTCAATTGGGGGCCAAAGAAAGCTCCTGAATTAGAAGTTCCAAAACCATTGGTGGCCGGGGATTTTGCCGAAGCCTCGGTTCGGGAAGCAGTCGGGAAAGGCGTTCCCACTAGAGCTCCCACACTGAAAATCAGGGCGTTATCCGGTCCCAGCGGATCCGCTCCCATCGGTATCTCATCATAGAGAAGCCGTGCATTGAAGCCAATTCCCCCGATATATTTAAGCGCCAGCTCCTTTTGAATGGGCCGGTTTGTAATACTCCCGGTCGACAAATCCACTACCAAAATTTTACCTGCGTATCCCAACAATCTTAACCACCCCTCCCATAATTCACTGGATAAATCCTCCCCGGCTTCCCCCAAAAACCGGGATGAAATTTTAAAGCTATACTGGTTACCAATCCTTAAACACTAATCTCACCAAGGCAATAAGATTTATTTGTAGAAAAGGCAGCAACAGCTCCCTATTCGTACTATTGGTATACAAACTAATTATAGCTCTTTTTAGCGTAGCATCCTAGGCCAAATTAGGCTGACTTATTTTTCATATTTCTACTTGCATCCCTTTTTTGCGACAAAAAATGTTATTCTATATATAATGGATATAATGGGGATTGTAGCCTCTGCAATCTTCAAAAATACAAGCTTTCAGTGATAGGAACAGAGCGTCAATAGCATATTAATCGGTAGGAAGTTCTAAAAAGCAACTGATAGTTCCATATCTGGCATCCTTTCACTGAATAACGCTAGTGCTCTGTTAACCCTAATTCTATATTATATTTCCCTCGACGGGTAATACACAGAATTGACAGAGTACTAGAAATGTATGGTGTATTTTCATATTGAAGCATTTTTAATATAATTTGTTATTGACAGCTCATTTGCCTATCGAGGCTGCGAAAGGAGGAGTTCCGTGCATTATCTGCCCTGGTTTATACAAATGATACACAACCTGGCTGATGGATGTATTATCGTACTTTTCGGTATGATAATGATCGGAGTTCCTCCATCTTTCAAGCGTCTTCTCAGTGTAGTACTCATATTTGCCGCATGCAAAATGTACGTAGCAACCCTTACATTTCCCTTTGGGGTTGGTCCGGCTTTAATTCTGGTAATGACTTCGGCCACCGCCATGGTTGCCTGGTACGTAGGTTTTTTCCGGGCTGCCATTGGCATTATGATGGGAATCACTTTGCAGTTTTTACTGGATGGAGCTTTGATTCCTATAATCACCTCAGCAGGACAAATAAACCTTCATACCGCCACCCCAATTCAATCCCTTTTTCTGTTTTTTCCCCAATTTATAATAGGTTTGCTGTTTATCTATTTATGTTTCCGCTTCGATTTCCATATGCTCAAGTGCATCGTTCCTTCCGATGCCGAATTATATGCTTCTAAGGCAAAAGAAAACTTGATTCTGGGCCTGTATGTATGCATATTGATTTTCATTGTGTTTGAAATGATGTATAACCTTTCTGATTTCGGTTATTTTATTGATCCTTCCATTATAAGCGTGCCTGTAAAAATACTGGACTGGATCAGCAATATTACTGTGATGGCAGCCATTTTGATAGTGTCTTTTCTTATTAAACAATTGCTCGATCTCAATCGCCGGGAAAGCGAGTATATGTTTCAAAAATCTTACGGGGAGACCCTGGACGAGCTGCACACGGCCATCAGGGCACAGCACCACGACCTGATAAACCACTATCAGACTATATATGGTTTTCTACAGCTCGGTTATGCCGATGAGGCCACCCGATATGTTGAATCCCTTATCGGAGACACCCCGCTTATCAGAAGTTTTCACGGTTTGGGGAATATACCTCTTTCAGCGCTCTTCTATATCAAGATCGGTCTGGCCAAAGAGTGGGATATTAATTTTTCTCTTGATATCCAAACTCCGGTAGACTCGCTGACCCTTCCTCCCTACCAGTTGAACCGAATGGTCGGCAACCTTATAAACAATGCCTTTGAGGCAGTAGCTAAACTGCCGGAGGAGAAGCGTTGGGTTCAATTGCGAGTTAAACGTACCGGCCCCTTTTACTGTTTTGAAGTAAGCAATTATGGACAAATTGATAGAGAAACCTTGAGGAGAATAACAAACATGGGATTCACCACAAAAAAAGAAGGGCACAGCGGTCTGGGCCTCTATATCGTTACCGATCTGGTCAATAAGTACAATGGACGACTGAGTATAAACTCCGAAAAAGACACGGTTACCGTTGCCTTGTCCTTGCCCATCGGGGAAGACCCCGGTCTAGAAGAGCCGCTCCTGATTGTAAACGATTCTCCGTCCAACCAACCTTCCACACTTGCTGAAATTACCGGCACTAAACACAGCCTATAATTATTTTTTGCCTTTTGAGCAAAACATACGGAAAAGGTTTCCGAGCCAGCCTCCCCTATTTCTGTACCTTGTTAAACCTGTTGAGTGATATTGCCCGGAATAAATTGGGGCCGGATTACCCGACCCCAATTTTGACCTTGTAGCTATTGCTGCATCTGCTGCTGGATGCTGGAAAGACTTTGCTGCACCCTGTTGTATTGGTCTGGAGAAGCCATCTCCATTTGGTACCAGCCTTTGCGGTTCATAAGATCAAATATCTGCTGCTGGTGATGAAGGGTGGTGTTCAGCAGATTGGTGAAATGTGATCTTACCTCCGGATGTCCGCTCTCTAATACGGCGCTGGTTGCCATACTGGCCGCGAGCTTATGTTGATAAAGCAAGTTGCCCATCCATTCCATGTCTTTATTCACTAAAACACCTCCTTACTGCATTCTTCCAGAACTGATCAGGGAACCGGCGCTCTGAATAATTTGCCGGTGCTCCTGGCTCATAGTGTTCAACATGCTGAGTATCTGCTGGTCGGTAACCTCGGTGCGGGCGTGGCGGATGTTCTTTTCAATCGATTCGAACATCTTGCTCATATCCTCCAAATACAGCAGTTCGCGGGTTGAAAATTGGGCCATTTTACAACCTCCCTTTTTTGTTTAGCATGGCTCAATGAATCCCTTAATATTCCGGATGTCATGCCAATTAAATCAGCACCTTGGAATCCCCCCGGCACAATGAGAAGCGGGGCGGTCTATTTAAGGCAGACCGCCCCTTACATTGCCATTTTATTCATCTAACCCGGCGCTTACTTAAGCCCCTCTTTAACCAATTTAGCGTTAAAGCCCCTTAAACTAAAGTCAGCTTCGACTAAATCGACAAAAAGCGGAGCTTCCTCCGGGATTATGAAACAGGCCCGCCCATCGGCCCGGGCAAAGCCTTCTTGATATCTTACTCCCGGCTCTCGCCGGACTCTCTTGGCGGAAGATTCCGTAAGATGCACCTCCAGGAGACCGGCCAGCCTCTCCAGGACCTGGCGGTTGTTCAGCCCGCCGGGGGGATTTTGGGAAGCGTTCAAGCGCTTTCTCGTCCAGTCAGCCAGAATCATATCCCCGTTGGATTCAAAACCGGTTGAACCGGGTAGGACAATATCGGCCGCCCGGGCGGTGGAAGTCAGGTAGGGAGTCAGCACCACCGATAGTTCAGCCTGTTCAAGAACTGACGCCGGAATACCCCCCGCTCCCACCGGGTCTTCGCCCAGAATAAACACGCCCCTGAGTGTTCCCTGTTCCAGGTTTTTAACCAGTTGCTCCGCGTCGGAGCGAACTCCGTTAAGCCAGAGCCCATTGTGGTTGGCTCCTTCGCCAACCACAATCATACCGTTTCTGGGGGAAGCGACTTTGCCCCCCAGCAGGACCAGATCAGCCAGCAGCTGTACAGCAGCCGGGCTGACGCTGCTTCCGTCGATAATAATGATGGCATTGCGCTTGGCTGCATAAATCCGGGCCAATCGAGCAGCATCGGCGCCCGCTTCGACACCCTGCAGCCAGTCCAGAAGCTCCTCAAGGCCGCAGGCCTTCTCAGCCAGCGCTTCCCGTTCCAACCCCGGTTCGATAGTCGCCGCCAAAACCTCGCGCAAAAAGGAAGTACTGACGTAATTTTTTAACTTGAGCACCGCCTCAGCATCAGCCAGGGTGGGCTCCGGACTCAGTATCACCAGGGCCGCGCCGTCAACGGCCGCCTCCCTGATCTTAACCGCGGCAATCGGGCTTTCCTTGAAGCTCCCGACCATTACTATTAAATCAGTTGCCTTTAACTCTTCAAACCTGCTGGTAGAGCCGCTCTCCCCGAAGACAGCTTCCAGAGCCCGCCCGGCATCAGGGGTAAAGCTGGCTATATGCCCGGTTCCTAAGCCCTCCCGGGCGGTTTGAACCGCCGCCCGGGCCTCCTGACTGGAATACTCGGGGGATATAAACATGGCCAGGGAATCGCCGGAATACCTGCTTCTGATGGACCGGGCCTTTTGAGCAGCCGCCTTTAAGGCTTCTTCCCAACTGCTTTCCGACAGCACCCCGTCCTTGCGCAGCAGTGGCGCCGAAACCCTTTCTTTTGAGGCAAATTCAAAGGCAAAGCGCCCTTTGCGGCAGAGCAGCTCGCCCTTTCCGGGCAGCACCCGGACCAGCATCGATCCGCGCGTCTGTACCCGCTGTTCACAGCCCACACCGCAGAAAGAACATACGCTATTGGTTTCGGAAAGCTCCATGGGCAGGTTTTTGATTATCGGATCGTTTTCCAGCAGAGCGCCGGTAGGGCATACCGAAACGCACTGGCCGCAGCTTATACAGCCGCTGTCTTTTAGGGGCTGAGTAAATTCAGGTTGAACTGAACTTTCAAAACCGCGCCCTACCAGGCCGAGAGCGGTAACCCCCATAACTTCGCTGCAGATGCGGATACACAGCCCGCAGAGGATGCATTTCTCGGAATTGCGCCTGATAAAGGGATGATCGTCACTGACCTTTTCCCGGCGTTTGTCTCCTGCCAGGCGGGCGGGCTGCACTCTATATTGATTGGCATAATCGATCAGCTGGCACTCAAAATAGTCCTGGCATCCGCATTCCAGGCAGCGCCTGGCTTCATTTTGCGCCTCCAGCTCGGCCAGGCCCAGGTTGACTTCCTTGAAATTGTCCCGGCGCTGCACCGGTTTCAGGTGGGGCATAGGGGTGCGCGCCTGTTGGCTGACAGCGGTGAAATCTTCAGGACTTAAATCGGTCTGCTCTACCAGATAAGGTTCAGTTACAGCCAGGTCCAAGCCCCGCAAATAGAGATTCATGGCCAGGGCGGCTTTTCTTCCCTGAGCCACCGCTTCAATGGCTATGCCGGGTCCGGTCACGCCGTCTCCGCCGGCAAATACTCCCGCTATGCTGGTAGCCATGGTCGCCTCATCAACCGCCAGGCTTCCCCAGCGGCTCAAGGCCACCCCTTCCAGGCCTTCCGGCTTAACCGCCTGTCCTATAGCGCTTATTATGGTGTCCACCGGGATGGTCTCTTCGGCCCCTTCCACCGGCACCGGGCTGCGCCTTCCCGAAGCGTCGGGCTCGCCCAGTTCCATAACCTGCAGCCGGATGGCGGCGGCCCAGCCGTTTTCAGCCGTTACCTCCAGCGGTGCGACCAGGTATTTAAAAATGACCCCTTCTTCTTCGGCCTCAAGTATTTCAATATCTTCAGCCGGCATTTCAGCCCGGGTGCGGCGGTAAAGCACCATAACCTCACCGGCTCCCAGCCGTACAGCGGTACGGGCGGCGTCCATGGCGGTGTTGCCGCCTCCGACCACGGCCACCCGGTCGCCTATCTCCGCCTCGCCGTTCATCGCTACCTGGCGCAGGAAATCGATGCCCCCGATCACCCCGGGCAGGTCCTCTCCTTTACAGCGCATGGCCGAACTCTGCCAGGCGCCAATTCCCAGAAACACGGCATCGTATTCCCGGGTCAAATAATCCAGACTTACATCGCTGCCGATCCGGGTGTTGAACGTAAATTTCACTCCCATGCGGGCGATCAGGTCAATTTCTCTATCTACAATATCCTTGGGCAGGCGGTATTCCGGTATGCCGTAGCGCAGCATGCCGCCCCCCCGGGGCATGGCGTCGAAAACCTCCACCTGGTGTCCATCCCGGGCCAGGTAGAAGGCCGCGGTCAAACCGGCCGGGCCGGCGCCCACCACGGCAGCCTTCTTGCCGGTAGCCGGCTCAATTTCCGGTATATAAGGATCGGCTCCCAGCAGGTCGGCATCGGCCACAAAATATTTCAAGTTGGCAATGGCGATCGGCTCCTCAACCAGCTGCCGGCGGCAGGCGGTTTCACAGGGATGGGGGCAAACCCGGCCGATGCTGGCCGGGATCGGCAGGCGTTCCTTTAATAGACGCACCGCTTCCCGGTATTGGCCGTTGGCAATCAGCCCGACATATCCCTGCACGTCGGTGTGGGCCGGGCAGGCCCGCGTGCAGGGGCCCTGACAATCCCCTATATGATCGGAAAGGAGAAACTCCAGGGTCATTTTCCGCGCCGCCCGCACCCTGGGACTGTCGGTAAATATTATCATACCCGGACTTACCTGGGTGGCACAGGCCCGTAAAAGCCGGCCTCCGGCCTGGCTTTCCACTACGCACAGACCGCATCCACCATATATTTTTAACCTGTCATCATAACACAGCGTGGGTATTTCAATGCCGTGCTCCCGGGCCACTTCGAGAATGGTCTGTCCGGGATGGGCCGCAAACTCTCCGCCGTCTATATTGATCTTTATCATCCTGCACCCTCCCTTCCTATTGAACGCGAACCGCGTTGAATTTACTGGGACATACCTCCAGGCAGTTGCCGCACTTGATGCACTCCTCCTGAATTATGGTGTAGGGCTGCTTGGGTTCGCCTTTAATACAGGAGACCGGGCACTTGCGGGCACATAAAACACAGCCTTTGCATTTATCCGGGTCAATCGTGTATGATATCAAAGCCTTGCATTGATGAGAAGGACATTTCTTTTCCTCTATATGGGCCCGGTATTCTTCCCGGAAGTATTTGATAGTGGTGAGAACCGGGTTGGGAGCGCTCACTCCCAGGTTGCACAGGGAACCCTGGCTGATGGTCGCCGCCATTTCCTCCAGCAGTTCCAGATCGCCGCTTTGACCCTGCCCGCTGCAGATCCGCTCCAGCACCTCCAGCATGCGTTTGGTGCCGATCCGGCACTGCACGCATTTGCCGCAGGATTCTTTCTGGGTAAAATCCAGGAAGAAGCGGGCAATATCCACCATACAGGTGGTTTCATCCATGACCACCATGCCCCCCGACCCCATAAAGGCGCCGGTCTTGGTTATGGATTCATAGTCAACGACGGTTTCCAAAAGGGCTTCCGGTATGCAGCCCCCGGAAGGTCCGCCCATCTGCACCGCTTTAAAGCGGCGATCGCCCTTTATGCCCCCGCCGATATCAAATATGACCTGGCGCAGGGTAAGGCCCATCGGAACTTCCACCAGGCCGCCGTTTTTTATCTTTCCGGCCAGGGCAAAGACCTTGGTTCCTTTGCTGGATTCGGTGCCCATGGCCGCAAAAGCCACTCCGCCATTCTGAACAATCCAGGTGACATTGGCAAAGGTTTCAACATTGTTAATGTTGGTGGGCCTTCCCCAGTATCCCGATTCTGCGGGAAAAGGCGGCTTGAGGCGGGGCATACCCCGCTCGCCTTCCAGAGAAGCCAGGAGAGCGGTTTCCTCGCCGCAAACAAAAGCGCCTGCGCCCTGTTTTACCCGGATGTCAAAGGAAAATCCCGAGCCTTTAAGGTTGTCGCCCAGCCAGCCCTTCTCCCGGGCTTGCGCTATGGCAATTTCAAGCCGCCTTATGGCCAGGGGATATTCGGCCCGGCAGTATATGATGCCTTCTTGGGCTCCTATGGCATAGGCGCCCAGGGCCATGCCCTCCAAAACCGAATGGGGATCGCCTTCCAAGAGGCTGCGGTCCATAAAAGCCCCCGGGTCTCCTTCATCGGCGTTGCATACCATGTATTTGATGTCTCCCGGATTCTTGCGGGCCTCCCGCCACTTGAACCAGGTGGGAAAACCGGCGCCTCCCCGGCCCCGCAGTCCCGAGACCTTGATCTCTTCGATGACCTGCTCCGGCTTCAGGCTCTCCAAAGCCCGGGCCAGAGCCTGGTAGCCGCCCCGTTCAATATAGTCGTCTATTCTTTCCGGATCGATGATGCCGCAGTTGCGCAGAGCCACCCGCACCTGACCGTCCATAAAGTCGTTTTTTACCCCACTTCCGTGCACCAGGGCCTTTTGCAGGACCTCTCCCTTGATCTGGCCCTCCAAAATAGCCCCCACCAGGTCTGGAGCAACCTTTCCGTAGGTAAACACCCGGCCGTCATCGGCCACCACCTCCAGCAGGGGTTCATTATGGCACATGCCGATACAGCCGGTGCTCTGAATTTCAATGTCCAGGCCGAGCCGCTCCGCTGCTTCGCGGGCGGCATCCATAACAGGCAGGGCTCCGGCAGCAATCCCGCAGCTTCCCATGCCGATTCTAATTTTCATTTTCGGAGCCCTCCTTTACCAGCGCTTTTTCCTTTTTGGCCAAATCCCGAACTATGCTTACAGCTTTATCGGGAGTTAAGGGCCCGTAAGCCCGGCCATTTATCATCATTACCGGGGCCAGGCTGCAGCAACCCAGGCAGGCTACATTGCTGAGGGTAAACAACCCGTCTCCGGTAGTCTCTTCCGCTTTTATCTTCAATTCCTGGCATAGAGCCGTCTCAATACGCTCTGATCCGTTGACGTGGCAGGCGGTGCCCTGGCAGAGCAGAATCAAATACTTCCCTACCGGTTGAAAACGGAATTGCGTGTAGAAGGTGGCCACGCCAAAAACCTTGGCCGGTTTGACCCCCATTTGCTCGGCAATATGTCTCATGACGGCCAAGGGTAGGAATCCATAGACTTCTTGAGCCTTTTGCAATACCGTAACTAAACTGCCTTCCTGCTCCCGGTAGTGAGCGAGCACCTCATTCAACAAGTCCAGATCTACCTGTGCGCCGCTCAAGCGCACCGAGGAGCCTTTTCCCTCCTCACAACAACACTGCATCTGTCAAACCCTCCCTTGGATCATTTCCTCATTCTATGGAAAAAGGGCTGCCCGGACTTTTTCTCGGGTCAGACCTCTTTTAATTTTACCTAATAAGGACGTATTTTGGGGTTTTAATACTGTATACATGGTAAAACAACACACCCTGAAATTCATCAAGAAAATTCTAGTGGTCTGTAACATTTAAAAGTTCAGGTTATCCGCCGTGGAAAATTTTCGCAGGGGAAGGCGGCGGCAGCTCTTTGCCATCCTTGGCATCGCTGCACTAGCTCGTCCATGGGTGTCGGCGGAAAGAGTAATCCTGGACGTATTGCGATTGACGACAACGAAGCCCTGCGGAAATTTGCCCGGTGGGAATCAAATTTTTAGGTGTTACAGACCACCTGCCTACTTCTTCAACTGGCAAACGCCAAAACCTTCCCACTCGTTCAAGGGGTGCTGTGATGTGAGAACAAAGCCTTTCCTTCCACTCTCATCAATATAAGAGATGGAAACATTGCCTGTCAGAGCATAGACTTCAGAATTTATGAGGAACTTCAGATCGGCGATTTCCTCAACCAAATCCATCTCCTGGACCTTATCCGCCCTCAATCCCAGGGATGCATCGCAGCAGCCTGTAGAACAGATCTCTATGCGAATGGAAGATGGCAGCTCTTCAGCCGTCAATTCGCAGATGATCTCCCCGTAGGCACGTTGATCAATTTTAACGATAGACATGCGCATATCCTCCCGTGAAGACCCACACGTATAAGCGCAAGGGACAGGGTTTGAGTCCCCTGCCCCTGCATCTCCTGGTCAACCCTAGTAAACCTGTTTATAGAGTTCGAGGATTTCCTCCGGGCCGGCCACTGGACGCGCATTGTAAAGAGTGACTGGATCGCCCATAGCATGCATGCTGCATTCCATAAGGCCTTCTTCCGGAACACCTACCTCGCGCAGCGTCAGCGGGTGGCCCACCTCTCTCATCAGCTTTTCGATTTCAGCGGCGGCCGCGAGCGCGGCTTCGCGTTTATCCATCCCGAAGATATTGACCCCGAGCGACTGGGCGATCAAAACCAGCTTATCCATGGCATGGTCGACATTAAAGCGCATCACCTTGGGAAGCACCAGGCCGCAGGCCTCACCATGGGGAACACCATAGAGATGGCCGATGGTATGGGCCATGGAATGGGCCAGCGCAACGAAGGAAATGGTGAAGGCGCAACCTGCCATGGTCGAGGCTGCCGCCAGATTCAAGCGAGCTGCTTCGTTCTGGCCATCCTTGACAGCAATAGGAAGGTTTTCTCTGATCAAACGGATGGCGTGCAGGGCCAGGCCATCGCAAATAGGATTGGTTGTGATTGTAGTCAGTGCCTCGACGGCGTGGGTCATGGCATCCATAGCCGTACCAGCCGTCAGTCTCGCCGGCAGGGTCATAGTGAATCGCGGGTCGAGGATGGCGATATTCGGGGCCAGCCGGGATTCGATGATATACGACTTGCGTCCGGCCGTTTTGTTGTTGATGACCGCAGCCCAGGTTACCTCGCTTCCCGTTCCGGAAGTGGTCGGGATTACGATATGGGGTGTCTGGGGTTCATGCAGCCTGGACCAGGAGATGTTGTCATTGCAGCATCCCCCGTTCTTCAGGGTGGTACAGACCGCTTTGGCCGTATCGATGACACTGCCGCCGCCTACGCTTACAATACAGTCAGCCTTTAATTGACGGGCCATTTCAACGGCGGCGTCCACTGTTTCCAGGTTGGTGTCCTGGGGAATGTTGTCAAAGACGCCCACGCAGAAATCGGACAGGGCATCCCGGGCCAGCTTGGTAAGACCGGCCGCTACGATGCCGGGATCCGTCAAGATAAGCGCCCGGCTGCAGCCCAGGTCAACCACTTCCTTGGCTATGGAGGCCAGCGAGCCATGGCCGGCGTTGATCTTGGTGGGGCAATTGTAGATATATTTCTGGAGCGACTTTTTGTCGGAAATGAGCGCCGACATGGTGTAATTCGATTCTGAATGGGCAAAACTGGTAACATGAATGCGCTTGATCTGGGTGTATTCTTCCAGGCCGCTGTGGCCCAGTTCACGTCCGACCCCGGACTGCTTGTAGCCGCCGAAGGGGCAGAAATGACCGAAGTAATGGTAGTTGTTTATCCACATGGTCCCGGTGCGGACCTGCCGGGCCATATGCTCGGCCCGGGCGGTGTTGTTGGAAAAGACGCCGCCGCCCAATCCGTAGATTGACTGGTTGGCAATGGCCACCGCTTCTTCGTCACTGTCAAATTTTATGAGGGAAACAACCGGACCGAAAATCTCTTCCCGGGCTATGCGCATGTCGTTTTTCACGTCCGCAAATACAGTGGGCGCATAGTAGCAGCCCCCCTTGATCCCCGGAATTTCTATACGCTTGCCGCCCGTGATAAGTGTGGCGCCCTCTTGCTTACCCAACTGGACATATCCGTCCACGGTGGCCAATTGCTCGTGGCTGACCAGAGGCCCCTGGTGGGTGGTCGGCAGCAGCTGATAACCGACCCGCAGGGCTTCGGCCCGTTTTTTGAATTTTTCCACGAATTCATCATAAATCTTCGCGTGGACCAATACGCGGGTGCCCGATTCACAGACCTGGCCCATGTGAAAGAATGTCCCGAAAGCTGCGCCGTCTACAGCATGATCCATGTCAGCGTCGTCTAGAATAATGTTGGCGGATTTGCCTCCCAGTTCGAGGGTCACCTTTTTAACCGTCCCGGAGGCCAACTGCATGATTTCCCGTCCAACCTCGGTACTGCCGGTGAAAGAAATCTTATCGACTTCCGGGTGGGTGCAGAGAACCTGGCCCAGCGCTCCGCCCGGTCCGGGAATCACATTGATGACCCCCCGGGGAATGCCTGCTATTTTTGAGGCCTCCGCAATGATTAATGCCGTCAGCGGCGTCACCGAGGCCGGCTTCAAGACTACTGAATTGCCCATGATAATCGCCTGGCCGATCTTCCAGAAAGCCATGACCATGGGAAAATTCCAGGGAATAATGCCTACACAGACACCAACCGGTTCACGGCGGATATAATCCCGTCCAAAATCAAAGGGATTGCCTTGAACTTTTATTTCCTCTTCCCAGGGGAATTTGAAGGAAGCATAATTGGCGAGATCCTTCATCATATTGGCTCCAAAGCCCAGGGGCGTCACTTTGGCAAAATTGATGACCTGACCGGCATCCATAGATTCCGTAACGGCCAGGCGCAAGGCCATAGTGTTGATCTGATCGGCAAAATCATAGACTTTTTGGGCGCGGGCGGCCGGAGTTAAACGACTCCACACCCCGCTGTCGAAAGAGCGCCGGGCGGCCATGATGGCTTCTTCTGCATCGGCCATTCCGGCCTGGGCCACGGTTGCGATAACCTTATCATTGCCCGGATCAATGGTCTCGTATACTTTTCCGTCTTTTGCATCGACAAACTCACCGTCGATAAACAATTGGTAATGATCCAATTCTTAACCCCCCCATTCATGAATTGCCACGAAACCTACCGCATGCTGCTGGTTACCCCCCCTTTCGGCATAATGACCCGGCTAGCCGACCCCATAAGACGGCAAATGCTAAAATGAAAACAACGTAGGCTGGACCGACATCTATCAGCTAGTTGGCTGAAACGAAAGGATAAATATATAACGCAATAGAAAGGATATGAAGATGGGCCTGGCAGGCTTCTTTCTAAAACGTTTTATACCTCAAGAATAGGGGGTGGCAAAAATTATTCAATCACTGAAATATCAGTAATTGACAATGGACATTTTGGGGAGTACAATTTAATCTCTAACATGTGGAAATAAAATGTGGAAATGGAAAGTACAATCATTTTCAATACTATTCTTAATAATCGATCAGGAAAACAGCATGTAAAGGATGATCGTGATGGAAAGAATAGATTGGCGAAAGGAGTATTGTCTTTACAAGAAAGAACTGTTTAATGCAGTAGAAGACCCCGATTTTCTAAAGATGGCCGTAGAGGGGATGACCCAGTACTTTCCCTTTGAACGAGCAGGTTTTATATCATACGACGCGGAAAAGCGCATAAAACAAGGCGCATTCGGATGCGGTTTTAACCAAAATGATATCTTGTCAATCAAGGAAGACGTCAGGGAATGTCAAGCTTTTTTCATGGCCGCTATGGGTAGGCGTACAGTTCTATTAAAAGAAACCTCAGTTGAAAAATTAATACCCCAACGATACATTCAAATATTTTCACTCCGATCACTCATTATTCAGCCATTGATAACCGCTCAAAACGTCAATGGTTTTCTAATTCTCGACCTAGGGTGCCGCAAAGCTATTAGACATGATTCGATACTGTTTAACTTGTTGCAGATTATTGGCAACGAATTGGGTATCTTATCATTCAGAAATGGAGCTGCTGCCCATCTTTCCGTTGAACCGGAATCAAAGATAACTTTATCACCCCGTGAATTGCAGGTTATGCAAGGACTGGCCTACGGTTTGTCGGTCCACGAGATAGCCGACGACCTCGGAATCAATCAGCTTACGGTACGGGATTACTGTTCCTCCATTCTCAGAAAACTAGGGGCTATAAACCGTTCCCACGCAGTGGCGATAGGCTTTCGCGAAGGCATGATAAATTAGTTTAAAGAATTTTGCGAACCAATCGGCACAGTGCCGTAACCCTGACTGTGCTGCCTCCACATTCCAAGATCAACTCCCGGGCCTGATCTTTTAAATCCTGTTGCACAACCTTTAAATCACTGAGATACATGGCCAGGAGTCCTTCCACGACGGTCAGGTCAAAAGTGGGGTCAGTCAAGCCGGCTGCGCAGCTTCGGGCTTCTTGAACACATAACTTTAACCGGTCCATCATCTCCGGTTCACCGGAGTAATAAAAGGTGAAATTGAGATCCTTCCCCAAGCGGTCTTCCTGCTGGTCGATAAAATAGTCGAGCAGGATATGCAGGGCGCAGATCCACGGGAAATAGGCCTGCCGGGTTTTATCAACCAGCTCCCGGTTCAGGTGCTCCCTGACGGCCAGCTTAAGCAGGGCAAAAACAGCCAGAGTGGAGCCAGTGGCCGCCGCCAGTTCATTCCACAGCAATCCCGGAAATTGAGGCAGGAGCCCTTTAATCCAGTCCTGAAGCTCTTTTTCCCTTACATCCCAGGATAGGTGTTTCCTGACCTGGAGCTCGCAATACCAACCGGTTAGACGAAGAACATCATCGCGGACCATATGATAAGAGGGAAGCCGGCTCACCTGCCTACGGCAGCAGGCCACCAGGGTTTCAATATATCCGCCGTCGGCTTTTAGGGAGAAATGCCGGTAGTAATCAGAAAGCGGGCTATTCGGGTCCAGGGCATCGATTAAGGACTGATGCAACTGGCGAAAAGCCCGGCCGTCAGTCTCCCCCGCCCGGTCACAGAGGTTGTCCAGGTAATCGCACAGGGTCTGATAGGCTGCTATTAATTCCAGCAAATCTTTATTGCAGCGCAAACCGTCGACTGTAAATACGGCTCCCCCCTGGCAGTGAAAGGCCTTATTCTCAAGGCTGGCCAGAGCCTGAAGGCGAAGCTCCGGCTCCGGACACTGCCGGGCGAGCAGAGCCCACTGTTCAAGAAGCCGGTTTACTCTGGGCAGAACAGAAAGGATGTAGCACACGAGAAGACGGACCTGGTTGGACTTTACCTGGCGAATCCCGGTTTGCTCCAGGCCCGGTTTATATTCAGGCGGGGTTTTCAGGCTCATATCAGACCTCCGCGTTTCCAGTGGTCTGCATCCGGTTGGCCCGGTAATAAGCGTCTATTAAATACAGGGAAAAATCGTTCAGGTCCTGACGGGCCGGACATTCCGGCAGCTTATTAAGGAATTCCCGGCCCTGCTGCAAAAAAGCGGCCGCCCAGCGCATGCTGAGTTCCAGGGCCTGGCTCTCCTCCAAAACGCGAATGATCCTGGGAATATCAGCCTTGCTTAACTCGCCGCGCAACAAATTGTTTATGCGTGGACCATGGTCGGGATCTTCCCGGGCCAGCAAAACCGGCAGGGTAACGTTGCCCTCTAGCAGATCCCCTCCCACCGGTTTTCCCAGTTCCCGGCTCTCCCCCACAAAGTCCAGAACATCATCAATAATCTGGTAGGCGTATCCGGCACACAGGCCAAACTGCTCCAGGGCAAAGATCTCGTCATCGGGCATTTCACTGGTAAGTGCTCCGGCCCTGCATGCACATCCGAACAGGCAGGCGGTTTTGGCAAAACATTTTTCAAAATACTCGTCCTGGCTGAGGCTGAATCGGCCAGCCTGATTCAGCTGCCTTATCTCCCCGCCGCACATGGTTTTTATTGTGAAACTTACTTTTTGCAGGATGTCCGGTCGGCCGCTTTGGCTCAGCAAATCGTAGGCGCTGGCAAACAGATAATCACCGGTTAAGACACTGATCTTTTCACCCCAACGGGTGTTCAGGCTATCCTGTCCCCTCCGCAGCTGAGAGCCGTCTATTATGTCGTCATGCACCAGCGAGGCCAGGTGGATAAGTTCGATGGCCACAGCTGTGTCGCACAGCAGGGTTGCATCATGCGGATAAAAGGAAGCACAGAGATAAACCAGCCGGGGGCGCAGCATCTTGCCCGGTCTCTGCAGCAGATAAGACAATACCTGATCGATTTCCTCATTCCCCGCCTGCAGGGTGTCGGCCAGGCGCTGCTGCACCATTTCCTGCGGAAAATAGTGGAGGTTTAGCACGGCATCGGGTTTGATGGCAAAACACTCCTTCACGTGTTTTAGCCATATTCTTCCCCAAGCCTCCAGGTATAATACCCGGCTGGCGAAGTATCCCAGAGCGAGCAACGCAGACGACGCCTATGGACGGGCTAGTGCGGCGATGGCAGGACGCCAAGGAGCCGCAATTCGCTTTTGTCGACGTTCTGGGGGAAATCTCTATTTAGACAACCTTCTTTTCACCTCATGATGGGCGTAATCTTCAATTCGATCGTCGAGCGCTTCGCTGATGTCAAGACCCCGGCGGCCGGCCATGGCTCGTATAAAATAATCCGCTAAAGCGGGATTCTTGGGCAATAATGGGCCATGGAGATAAGTCCCGATCAGGTTTTTGTGCCAGATTCCTTCCCGGCCGTCCTTTCCGTTATTCCCAAAACCTTTAAGAACCTTCCCCAGGGGCTTTAGCTGCTTGTCTTCCATATAGGTTCTCCCGCCGTGGTTTTCAAAGCCAACCACGGTCTTTTTCTGCCCGCCCATCTCGATTTCAATCAGTATGTTACCGATCAGCCGGCCCTTTTCACTCTGGGTATAGAACCCCAGCAATCCCAACCCCTTCAGCATCTGCCCGTCGAGTGAACGGTAGTAGGAGCCCAGCAGTTGGTAGGCCCCGCAGATACATAAGACCGGAAAGCCTTGCTCGATCTGATCCCAGAGGCCATCGGCCATACTGATAAGGTCTCGGTACATCAATCCCTGCTCGCGGTCAGAGCCGCCTCCCATCAGGAGCAGGTCGTAATCCGGGTAGGAAAGCGACTCCCCCCGTGCAATGGGCATGATTTCACACTGGTGTCCCCGCCATTCCAGGCGCTTTTTCAGACAGAGCAAATTGCCCCGGTCGCCGTACAGGTTCATTAAATCAGGATAAAGGTGAGCCAATTTAAATAGGGCCACAATTCTCCTCCTTTATTTTTGAGCGCTAAGACCCTAATGGATTAACTTCCCGCCGCCCGGGCCGGCTTTTCCTTCTTTTCGATACTTTTATGCTGCAAGTCCACCATTATTTTACGGGCTGCAAACAAGGCGGTATAGGTGCAGAGGATGTAGTACAACTGTCCTTTTCCCTCCAGGGTGGATTTGATTCCCTTTGCCAAGTCGGGGATGATCTTGATCTTGTCCGCTTTCAGCCCGGCGTACTTTACCCGCACTGCAATGTCCCCGCTGCGCTGACCGGAGCATACCATACTGACAATATCATTATCGCCCGGCTCCAGCAACTCAAAATCAGCGTCCCATATCCAGGACACATCCCGCCCGTCCTGGGCGTTATCGTTCAGGGCAAAGAACAAATTCTTGGAGCCCCTCCCGTTAAGCACGGCGCTTAAACTCTGGTTGACCCCGGTGGGATTCTTGACTAAAACCAACCAGCAGGGTTTGCCCTGGATCTCAAAATACTCCATACGTCCGGCCTGGGGGCGAAAAGCGGCAAACGCCTTTTCTATTACGGGCTCCCCAATGCCCAGGGTCTTGCTCATGGCAAAGGCGGCCAGAAGATTGTAGGCATTAAAAAAGCCCTGGTACTGGCTGCGAATGATCGCTGAACCGACCTCAAACTCCACCAGAGGCTCCATCCGCAGCCTTTCTCCCAGGTATTCGGCGGGCGGATTGACCTGCCCGCAGCCCGGGCAGGTGTACTTACCCAGTTGGGCGTAATGGAAGCGATGATAGATAAGCTCCTGGCCGCAGACCAGGCAATAGCGTCCTTCCCGGCTCTCCTGGCTCCGAAGGCTGTCGTAAATGGTGGGTGCAAAAGAAAAGAAGTGCAGGATGAGAGCCTTATCCTGGAAGGCCTTACTCAAGGGGTCGTCGGCGTTTAAAACCAGCTCCAGGCGGTGCTTCAAAGCGGCCTCCCGGATCAACCCGATCATGGTGTCCAGTTCCCCGTAACGGTCCAATTGATCGCGAAAAAAATTGGTCACCAATAGGTAATCGGCCTTTATTTCATCTAAAAGGAGCGGCACATTGGCCTCGTCGGTTTCCAGCAAGGCGTAATCGAATGAATTTTTACCTGAAAGGTCTGCCGCATTGATGAAAGCGGTGGTAATCCCGGCCAGCATATTGGCGCCGGCCTGGTTGTGAACCAGCCGGAATCCCGCTTCGCGGATGGCGCTGGCCAGGAGATTGCTGGTGGTGGTTTTTCCGTTGGTGCCAGTTATGATTACGGTTCCCCGTTCAACCCGGCTGCTTAAAACCCTTAAAACATCGGGATAGATGCGGCGGGCCAGGTAACCGGGATAAGCGGAACCCTGATTGCCCAGCAGCCGGCTTAAGATAATGACTAGCTTACCGGCCCATATGGCTATCATCAAACGCAATTTATTCATGTAAAACTGATTCTCCCCCGTCGGCTGCCCGCCCCGTCATATATGTAAACTGGAAGATGTAAACTAGCAGAGTGAAACAAGAAGCACCGTAACAGTTACAGTTGATGTGTTAGAAGGCGCTCCAGACATCGTCTCCATTGGCCTTCCTGCGGCGCTGCTGGCGGGGACTCAGCTCCAGATAAAGCTCCTCCAGGCGTTTGACCATATTGGTCGAAGACAGTTTATCCGCTTTCTTATAGGCATTGGCCTGCAGTTTTGCATAGGTATCCCGACTACCCAGGACCCTACACACCGCTTCACTGAATTGATCCACCCGGCATTCAGTCAATAGGCCGTCAACATCATGATCCACCATATCCTGTACCCCCGAAGCCTTTACGGCAACTACCGGCAGGCCGCAGGCCATGGCCTCCAACAGGACCAGCCCCTGGGTCTCGGTCATGGAAGAAAAAACGAATAGGTCAGCTGAATGGTAGGCGTGAACCAAGGTCTCAAAGGGAAGGGCTCCGGTAAAGATGACGTCCTCCCTCACTCCCAATTCCTCGGACAATTCTTTCAGGGTTTGCTCCAGAGGACCGCGGGCGGTAAGTACCAGGACCGTGTTGGGCATCTTATGATGGATGTCCTGGAAGGCCCGGATTAAAAACTCAAGATTTTTTTCCTTGGTCAGACGGCCAACAAAGAGCAGAATCTTTTTATCAGGAGCTATATTGTACTGTTCGCGCAGCCATTCGGGATCGCCGCCGGCAAACTTCTCCAGGGGAACCCCGGTAGGGATGACGGATATGGGCGACAGCACCTCACCGGCCAGCAGAACATCTTTGATCTCCGGGGAGGGCACCACAATATGGTCGCAATGATTGCAGAACATAGTGCTGAATTTTGAAGCCATTTCCCGGGCCAGATCCTGCGCTACCGGGACATAGTGGGCGTAGCTTTCATACAGGGTGTGGTAGGTGAACACCAGGGGAATTTTATGTTTGTTGGCATAGAGCTTACCCACCCATCCCATGGTAAACGGGGAATGGACATGGATGAGATCGAGGTTCAGTTTCTTTATCACGCCGCTCATTCCTGATAATCCGGGTATAGCCAGGGCAAAATCGGGATTAGTGGGAGAAGGAACGGAAAAATAGCGGTGCACATCGGCTTCCTCGTCCTCATAGTTGGGATAGGATGGAGCGAAAATATAGACTTCGTGTCCATAGCGGTTTAATTCTTCTTTTAAAGTGCTGATAGAGGTAACCACTCCGCTTTGATAGGGTTTATAACTGTCAGAGAATAGTCCAATCCTCAAACGAGGTGTGCCCCCTTTGCTTTAATTCATGTCTAATGATAATCTTAAAGCCGCTCTTTGGCAAGTTTAGCCATTCCTTCCCGGGTAGGACTGATCTTTCTTGGAAAAATAACCGCACTTTTCAGCCTTTTAGTGATCGTAAAATTCGTGTCCGGAAATATCGGTCCGTTCCGCCGGAACTCCCAACCCGCTCTCAATCAATGCCTCTTCTTCAACCGGACGGTGGAAAGACAGCTGGTGGGTTTTGGCGCAGTTTGCACACAGATCGGTGTTGACCAGTGCTTCCAGGCGGGCAGCTTCAATAGCCTGGCCGCAGATCTGGCATATTCCATACCGGCCTTCCTGATGTCTTTCCAAGGACTGGTTCACCTTTTCCAGCTCAT
This sequence comes from Syntrophomonas sp. UBA5314, assembly GCA_002410325.1. Taxonomy (GTDB): domain Bacteria; phylum Bacillota; class Syntrophomonadia; order Syntrophomonadales; family Syntrophomonadaceae; genus UBA5314. Next base: position 805 of record DHRK01000063.1, on the reverse strand, counting down.
ACTCCAGCATCTCCAGCAACCCCTGTTCCTTTTCCCGCTCATATACTTCGGAGGCCAGATCGGCGGGATGCTCATCATACATGGAAAGCTCCGCATTCGCTAAATGCTGGTAGGAATACAGAGCATCCTGCTTGTGTCTGATCATGTCTTCAATCTCGCTTTTACGAGCCAGCAGTCTTTGCCAACTGTCCAACCCTAACACCTCACATTTAATCCTTTAAATACTGCCCCGGCTTTTACAGGCGCAGTTCATTCTGTACAATCTCCACGATATCCGCTACAAACTTGCCTATATGGGGAATATTGAGGGCAATAATATGCCTTAACAAATACAGCACTAAGGCGGCCAGAAGGGTAAAACCAATGGCCATACCAAAACCCCGGGCCAATCCGATCCAAAAATTTAGCCAGAGAAGCCTCCGGGGCCTTTGCAGCATTTCCATATATTCGGCTATGCCCGTCTTCTCAAGGCTACGGGCGACTTCATCCAGCCTTGTTTTAATAAGCCCCCAATCCCTGGCTTCATCTTTGCCTGAATCCCGGTTTTCCACTAGCATTCCCTCCATTGCTATTATTATTCCAGCCGCTCAATCGTCCATACCTAAATAAAAAAAGGACGGACCTTTGGTTCAAACTGCAGGTCGCATCCCTTTTAAGTAGCCGGGCCGATTCAGGTGAATATACAAATAGCTATCTAGTACAGCATTCGGTATATTTGCGCCCATAATTTGGGCAGCTTTTTCCGCATTCTGCGTTGTCGTCAATCGCAATACGTATTACTCATTTGACGCCCACTGACGGGCTA
>DHRK01000047.1:10539-84170 GCA_002410325.1 Syntrophomonas sp. UBA5314 | reverse complement strand
AATATACGGAACGTTGTACTAATGAAGAAGCCCGTCCTCAGGTGGGGCATACGGGGAAATAAGCATGAACCAGGCCTGGTTTCGCACCTTTATAGTATTCGCGCTGGCTATAGCCTTGAGCTATCATCGCTTTTGGGGTTGGACGGCTGCCCTGGCCTTGCTGCTGTTGTTAGGGGCGCTATTCAAAAAGGAGCAGGCCTGGGCAGCTTTGAGCTGCCTTATGGTTTTGGCGGCGGGTTATGCTTACACGGAACTGGTGGTTTTGCGCCCGCCGGTGGATGATGTAACCGGCAGCGCCCAGGTGTCGGGAACCATTGTGAGCCGGCCGCGCCTGGCCGACGGACGCTGCAGTTTTGTTCTTGAGACTGATGAGCCCGGACCCTATCAAAAGCGTCTGCAGGTTTTTTGTTATTTCAACGCCGATTTGCGAAAATACCAGCGGGTGCTGATGCAGGGTGAGATGAGGCGGCCTGATCGGCCGGGCAATCCGGGTGAATTTGATTATGCCGCCTATCTTGAATATGAGCAGATTTACTACCTATTGATCGTAAAAGAACCGGAAGACCTGAAAACAACAGGAAGCGGGGATGACTGGCCGGGCTTTCTGGAAGGCTACCGGGCCCGCAGTACAGCCCTGATCAAAAATGTTTTGCCGGCCGATGCAGCCGGCATTTTTTGCGGGATGCTTTTAGGCGACGTCAGCGGAATCGATCCGGATGAATACCAGGAATACCAGAAGACTGGCATTGTTCATGTCTTCTCGGTTTCCGGCATGCATGTCGGATTTTTGGCTTTGCTGTGCAGTCTTTTATTCAAACGCCTGGGTTTCTCAAAGCGGGGAGTGCTGGTGGGCAGCCTCGCCATCCTGGTGCTCTATGCGACCTTGGTGGACTGGCCGTCGCCAGTGGCCCGGTCGGTGATTATGGCGGCTTTGGCCCTTACCGCCCTGTACGCCGGGAGGGAAAATGATCTGTTAAACAGCCTGGGATGGTCAGGCCTTATCATTTTGCTGCATCAGCCCACCGCCCTGTTTCAGATATCCTTTCAGCTGTCTTTCCTGGCGGCCTGGGGCCTGGTCTACCTTTATCCCCGCTGGCGAAAGGCTCTGCCCGATAAGGGGCGCTGGATGGACTGGCTGCTTATCCCGCTGGCCGCCCAGGCAGCTGTCCTGCCGCTTATTGCCTATTATTTCAACATTCTGTCTCCGGTTTCGCTTATTGCCAACCTGTTTCTCTCCTACCTGGCCGAACTGGTGGTCATGATCGGATTCCTTTTTCTCCTGCTGGGCGTACTTATGGCTCCACTGGGAGCGCTTATGCTGCAGCTGGCTGAAGTGCTTATTGACATTATCAGATGGGGGAATCATCTGATACTCCAATTGCCCGGTGCCTACCTCTGGGTGGCGGCTCCGGGGCCGGCCGCTATTGGCATCTTTTACACCGGGCTTTACCTTTTGACCAGGGAGCGGGGAAGCAAAAGGATGGGAGCCGGCTTGATCTGTGTGGGGGTGTTTCTCATTGTTATCTGTCTGCCCGCCTCTTTTTTTAACCGGGGGCAAATGGAAGTGGTATTCCTGGATGTGGGGCAGGGCGACTGTATCTTGTTGAAGACCCCCCGGGGCAAGTTTATTATGATCGACGGGGGCGGAAGTGCTTTCAGTGACGTGGGAGGGCGCAAGGTAATTCCCTACCTGCGCCATCGCGGCATCAGGCAGCTATACTGGGCCGTGAACACCCATCCCGATGCCGACCACCTGGTCGGGCTGCAAAAGGTGGTGAGAGAAATCGCGGTGGAAACCGTATGCGTACCGGCCAATCTGGCCGGAGCGGATGTGTATAAGGCCTGGCGCAATGAAATGAACAGCCGCGGTGCAGCCTGGAAGGGGCTTGCCAGGGGGCAGGTTCTACAGGAAGGGGCCTGGTCGCTGGAGGTCTTGTACTCCGGAAAGGAGGCGGCTGATAAGGAGTACAACAACCATTCCCTGGTCCTGGTATGTAAGATGGGCGATTTTTCGGTTTTACTGACTGGCGACGTGGATGAAGAAGTGTTGCGCGGGTTGGATAGAGAGGGGAAGCTGAGGCCCGCAACGGTACTTAAGCTGCCTCACCATGGAAGCAAATACTCGCTCTATCCGCCCCTTTATAGCAAAACCCGTCCGCGTTATGGAGTGATATCGGCAGGAAAGCGTAATATTTTCGGCCACCCCAGTCCGCTTGTACTTGAAGCAATGCAGGATGAAGCCATTGAGACCCTGCGCACTGACCTGGTGGGCGCGGTGACCTTTCGCAGCGAAGGCCGCGGTTTTGCGGTTTGGCTCGGCCCCCGGGAAACCTTGCTGGAAGGAGGATATTAAATTCCGGTGCGCTGGCGCACGGTTTGCAGGGAGCGGCCTATACCCCGGCGCAGTTCATCGGCGTCCAGGGTAAGGAGGCGGTTGTCCATCATCAGAATCCTGCCATCCACAATCGTGGCAAATACGTCGGAGGCTGAAGCCTGATAGACCAGGTGGCCGTAGGCCGAAGCGGCATCGAGCGGATAGTGGTGCCAGGCCTCCAGTTTGACAAGGGCCAGGTCGGCTTTTTTGCCCGGCTCCAGGCTGCCCGTTTCCGTTTCCAGCCCCATGGCCCGGGCTCCGCCCCGAGTGGCCATCTCAAAAACCTGTCCGGCCGGCATGGCCCGGGGTCCATAGGCTGGTTTATGGATCAGCGCAGCCAGCCGCATTTCCATAAAGGCGCTGAGCTGGTTGTTGCAGGGGGCTCCATCCGCGCCCAGAGATACGTCGGCGCCCCGCTCCAGAAGGCGAGGAATGGGCGCGAAGCCGGATGCCAATTTGAGATTGGCTGACGGGCAGTGCGCTATGTGGCTTCCGCTTTCGGCCAGCAGGTTGATCTCTTCACCGCTTAAATGAATGCAGTGGGCTACTATGAGGCGTTCATTGCAGAGCCCCTTTTCATTGAAATAAGTGATATTGGGTAGTCCGGTTAAACTCCGCACCAGCTCGACTTCCCCCTTGTTTTCGGATGCATGGGTGTGGACCGGCAGATTAAGTGTTTCTGATATATCCCGGACCTGGTCCAGGAGAACGGCGCTGCAGGAAACGGCGAAGCGAGGGCACAGGGCATAGCGCAGCCGCCCCTGCTCGGCTCCGTCCCAGCGTTTGACCAGATCGAGGCTTTCGTTAATGGCCTTATCGGTATTATCGGAGAGTCCGGGCGGCAGATCGGCGCTCTGGTCCATAAGGCACTTGCCGCCCAGATATCTTAACCCCGCTTTTTTTACAGCCTGAAACAGCGAATCGCTGTGCTGCACGGTGCCCATATCGATAATTGCTGTAGTCCCGCCTCGGATCAGTTCGGCGCAACCCAAAAGGGCCGAGTAGTAGAGGGTATCCTGGTCATGGGCCGCCTCCAGGGGCCAGATCCGCTGCTTCAGCCAGTCGAGCAGCTCCAGATCGTCAGCCAGGCCGCGAAACAGCACCTGGCAGAGATGGATGTGGCTCTGGATCAAACCGGGGATAACCAGCATACCATCGGCGTTAATGCTTTGATCAATCCGAGTCTCTTTTAAATCATCACCAAGTGCAAGTATGCGATCCTCTTCGATCAGGATGTCGGTCTTTATAATCTCCCGGGCTTCATTCATGGTTACTACCAGACCGTTTTTAATGAGCAGGCGCATCCTTTCTCCCTCCTTGTGCAAGCCTTGCTGTACAGCAGAGCAGCCTTAGTATATTACCTTTGATGGATTAAATTCAAGATAGCTAGCTCAAGAATACTAAGCGGCGCTGTTTTTTCATAGCTTGAGTTGAAGGGGGGGGGATATTCATGCGCCAGCCTGATCTGGACGCCCAGCGTATTGGCCTGCTCCTTTTTAAGCTTTCCTTCCCGGCTATGGTGGGAATGGTTTTATACTCGATGTTCAGCCTGGTTGATACTTATTTTGTCGCCCGCCTGGGCTCGGCCGCCCTGGCCGCCCTGACCCTCGGCATCCCCCTGCAGGTCTTGATAAGTTCTCTGGCTTACGCCACGGGAGTAGGTTTAACCTCCCTCATTTCCCGCACTCTGGGGCAGGGGGATGTAAGGCAGGGGGACAACGTGGCCTGGCACGGCCTCATTGCGGGTATTATCTACGGGGTTGGCTTCAGTCTCCTGGGCTGGGTCTATCTTGACCAGATGCTGGTCTATTTTGGATGTACGGCCGATACTTACGAGCTCTGCCGGGAGTATCTGCAGATCATTTTGTTCGGCTGCATTTTTACTTTTATTTTGATCATCCTGGAAAATATTGTTCAGGGCGAAGGCAATACGGTTTTGCCAATGGCTATTGGCCTGGTCGGCATCATTCTCAACGTATTATTTGACCCGTTATTGATATTCGGACTAGGTCCCATACCGGCGCTGGGAATGAGGGGGGCGGCCTGGGCCACGGTTCTGGCGGAAATGATCAGCGCTGTCGTATTGATTGGGATCGTAGTTAAGCAACGTCGCCTGCTGAGCTGGGATTGGCAGAACTTTCGCCCCAGTTTGAGAGTGTTGAAGGGGATTTACGGAGTGGGGTTTCCCAGTTTATTGATGGAGCTGGCCTGGGTATTTACGATCACTATTCTCAACCGGACGGTAGCCGTTTACGGCTTTGAAGCGGTAGCGGCTCTGGGCATATTCTCGCGGGTGCGCTCCTTTTGTCTGACTCCGGTTTTCGGTTTGGCCCAGGCCGCACTTCCGGTGGCGGCCTTTGCCCACGGGGCGGGCAAAGTCGAGCGGGTCAAGGAAACCCTGGTCAAATCTGCGGTAATAGGTTTTGTTCTGCTCCTGTTGATCGTGGTTCTAATGCAGAGCTATCCGGAATGGATCATAAGCTGGTTTTCCCAGGATGAAGCCTTAAAAGAGGCCGGAGTCATAGGCATCCGTCTCGCCACCCTGGGATTTCCCGCTCTGGGAATAGTTTTTATTGTCTCAACCGTTTTGCAGGCCCTGGGTAAAGGGGTTAAGGCCATGATGTTTGCCCTGCTGCGCCACCTGGGGCTGTTTTTACCCCTGCTTCTGGTCTTGCCGGGCCTGTTCGGTTTAAATGGCGTATGGCTGGCCTTCTCTTTGTCCGAACTGGCTTCCGCTCTCCTGGCCCTGGCCTTTGCCGTTAACCTGTGGCAAGAACTGCCCGGCCGCCGGCCGGTGGCCATGCTGATGCTTCTGCGCCCCGGCTACTGGTGGAGAAGGACCCTGGCCTGGATCAAGTAGCTTATTCCTTGAAATAATAGAGCCGTCCGTTTTCCAGTTGATGCTTCAGTTCACCCCGGCGGGTCAGGTAGGTCAGGAAGGCGGCCAGGGTGGACATAATATAGAAATATTCTTTGAAGTCAACGCTCAGGTCTTCGATTATGATCAGTTCCTCGGCAAGTTCCTCCCGCGACTTGGGCTGATCCAGCAGCTCCAATAACAGAGACAGGTATTTTTCAAGATTACTCTGGTTGGCCTGCACTACTTTGAGCAGCTCGGTATGGGTATAGTACCGGGGAGCGTGGCCCAGCAGATAAAAATCATATTCCAGGCCGGATATGAGCTGGATGGTCTTGAACTGGCTTTCAATGTCAAACAGGAAGGGGAAAGAATACTTGGCGATAATTTCCGGACTGAACAGGGCGTCTCCCAGAAAACAGACCCGGTCCCGGGTGGCCAACCCCATCTGGCCCCGGGCATGTCCTGACAGGGGCAGCAGTTCAAAACGCTCATCATTTATCTTGACCGTTCCGCTAAGCAATATCTCATCCACTGCGGGCATCCTGGCATGGGTATAGTAGCGGGCCAGGTCATCCGGAGGGCTGCCGCCGTACATATACAGGGGAGCCAGAATACCGTCCTCCATAAACTGGCGGGCCGCCGCCGAAGCATGAAAAACGCTGCCCGGATAGTTTTCTTTTAAATACTGGTTGCCCCCGCAGTGATCGGGATGTTCGTGGGTATTGAAAACATATTTCACCTGCCAGCCCTGCTCTTTGAGCAGTTCGGCTACCCGCCGCGCCTGCTGCCTGCCGTCGCCGGTGTCCACCAGCAGGGTGTATTTGTTTTTAAACAGGAATACGCCGGTATTAGTGGGCCCTTCTATCCAATAGCTGTTGCCGTTTATCTTATGTAGATCCATAAGCACCTCCGCGAATAAGTCATGGTTCGTATTTTATGCTAGCCTCCGGGCGCGGCCGCTGTCAACCGGAGCGGGTAGGGGCGTTTGCCGATTAGTGTTAAAATATTCATAGTGTTAGAATTAGGAGGGGTTAGAATTGCACAAGTTTGATTGGAGCAATACCATTATGGAGAAATTGGGCATTGAGATAATTGAGTTTACCAGGGAACGAGTAACTGCTACGATGCCCGTTGCTCCAGGAACCTATCAGCCCTTTGGCCTTTTACACGGAGGAGTTTCGCTGGTTTTAGCGGAAACCGTGGCTTCATCAGGCAGTTATTTATATATTGATCCCAACACCCAGCGAGCCGTGGGCCTGGAGATAAACGGCAACCACCTGAAGAGCGTGAGCAGTGGAATGGTAAAAGCGGTTGGGATACCGGTGCACACTGGCAAACGGACCCTGATATGGGATGTAAAAATATATGATGAAGAGGAAAACCTGTTCTGCGTATCCCGCTGCACGGTGGCAGTGGTGGATTTAAATCCCCGCGAAGCCAGGGATTCATAATGACTGCGCTATTACTGGCCGGCAATAGCCCGGGCGGCAACGATTCCTGAAACGCTGGCCTGAATGAGCCCCCGGGTTACTCCCGCCCCATCGCCCACGGCATATAAGCCGGGAACAGTAGTAGCCAGCTCATTGTCCAGGGCCGGGCGGGCCGAATAGAATTTGACTTCAATGCCGTAGAGCAGGGTATGTTCGCTGGATATTCCAGGCATTACCTTGTCCAAAGCTTCCAGGCACTCGCAAATGCCTACCATATAGCGGTGGGGCAGGACCAGGGAAAGATCGCCGGGTACAGCCGCCGAAAGGGTAGGCACGACCTGGCCCCGGGTTATGCGGGCGGCTGTGGAACGCCTTCCCCGTTTTAGATCGCCGTAGCGCTGTATGATAATGCCCCCGCTCAGCATATTGGCGAGGCTGGCTATATAACGGCCGTAGAGAATGGGCTGGCTAAAGGGCTCGGTGAATTCCTGGCTGAGCAGGATGGCGAAGTTGGTGTTGCTACTGGATTGACTGGCAAAGGAGTGACCGTTGACAGTTATCAGCCCGTTGGTATTCTCCAGTACAACATGGCCGTTGGGGCTCACGCAAAAGGTCCGCACCTGGTCGTCAAAGGTGGGGGAGTTGAAAAGAATCTTGGGCTCCCATATTTTATCGGTAAACTCCTGCATAATAAGCGCCGGAACCTCCACCCTTACCCCCAGGTCGACCTGATTGTTTTTAAGGGGCAGACCCATATGCCCGGCCTGTTCGCTGAACCACTGGGCGCCGTCCCGGCCTGGAGCCAGTATCACCCGGGGAGCCCGGTATTCCCGGCGTTTGGTTTTAACCCCGGCCGCCCGGCCATCTTCAATAATAACCTTTTCAACTTTTTCACCGGTGCGAATGGTTATCTGACGGGCCAGCTCTTTATGCATATTGGCCAGGACTTTCTGGGTGTTTTCGCTTCCCATATGACGTATACGGGCGGGGATGAGCTTCAACCCGGCCTTTATCACCCGGGATTGCAAGTCCCCAAAGTCGTCATCAAGCTGCCCGAAAAGGCGCTCTGGAGCGCCGAAGTTTACATATATCTGGTCCGCATAAGCAATGAGCTCGGTCAGCTTTTCCTTACCGATGTAGTCAGCCAGCCATCCCCCGAATTCGGTAGTGAGAGTAAGCTTGCCATCTGAAAAGGCCCCCGCTCCTCCCCAGCCGCACATGATGGAACAGGGCTGGCAGTTGGAGCAGGCGATATGTTCGCTGTCAATGCGGCACTTTCGCTTTTGAACCAGAGTGCCCTTTTCTAAAAGCAGGACTCTGAAGCCGCCCAGGCGGCGAAGTTCAAGAGCGGCAAATATTCCGGCCGGTCCGGCTCCCACGATTATTACGTCATAATGTTCTGACATAATGATTCCTCCTTTTGTGAAGGCTTGGAGCGGCTGCCTGTGAAATGTATTATTATTAATATTATAATATATGCAAAACGGCTTGATGTTACCGCGTCAGACGGATAATGAATTGTTGAGGTGCAATCATCATTGAGTGAACGCCAAGCATTGTATTATATTTGGGGCAGCGATGCCTTTTTAATCGACGAGGAAATTCGGAGCCTGATCGGTCAGATCCGGGTAGAAAGTGGCGAAGAACCCGAGATTTTGTCTCTGGAGGCTGACTACCTGACGCCCTTGCAGCTGCTGGAAGCCCTTGATTACGCTCCCCTGTTCAGCGTGAAAAGGGTGCTGATTATCAAACGGCCGGTTTGGCTGGGTAAAAGTCGAAAAAAACGCAGTAAAACCGAGGAATACCTGCGAGCTTTGGAAGCATATCTCGAACGGCCTTCCCGCGATCAGCTGGTAATTATCAGCGGGGAAGAGAATCCAACTTCTCTGGGGCTGGAAAAAAAGCTGGGGACGGGGCTTAAAACCCTGCAGATCAAACAGCTTGAGGCGGCGGATCTGGCAAAATGGGTGCAAAGGCAGTTTGAGCAACGGGGCCGGGACATAAAACCGGAACTGGCCAGGATCGTAGCCAACAGCGGACAGGACATGTATTACCTGTTGAACTTTATCGAGAAGCTGTGTCTCATGGCTCCCGGCGAACCGGTGCAGATGAAAGAACTGGAAGCCGAGCTGGATAGCGGCGAGGAGATCAGGGTTTTCAAACTCTCAGACGCCCTGCTCCGGCGGGATGTAAGAGCGGCTATGAATGCTTTCCGACAGCTTTTAGAGCAAGGGGAGAGTGAAATACTCTTCTTATATATCATCGTCCGGCAATTTATCCAGATGGCCAAAGTCAAACATTACGCCGGGGAGGGCAGAGACCATAAGGATATTGAGGCTCTGACCGGCCTTAAAAGCTGGGCGGTAAAGACTAAAAAGGAGCAGGCCCATCGTTTTAGCTGGGATGAAATCGCTGAATTGTTTAAGGCTTTTTTAGATGCTGATACGCGCATGAAGAGCACCAGTCAGGAAGACCGGATGATAATGGAAACACTTATTGTGAAGATCTGTGCCAAATAACAAGCTGCAACGCGGGGACGGAGATTTTGTTGCATTGAAAATACAACAAAATCTCCGTCCCCGCGTTGCACCGTCTCTGTGTTGCTGAGCAAATGAAAAAGACCTGTCCGCTGACAGGTCCGGTTTATTTACGCGTTGATGGAGTTTAGCTTTTTAGCCAGAGCCGACTTCCTGCGGGCGGCTGTATTTTTGTGCAGTATGCCGGTCTTAGCTCCTTTATCGATAAGCGAACTCACCTTCCGAAGGTTTTCGCTGGCTGCTTCAACATCGTTGCCCTTCAGAGTGGCCTCGTACTTCTTGAGTTCGGTATTCAGCCGACTTTTTTGCGATTTGTTTCTCAGCCGGTTGGCTTCTGCTCTCCGTGCTCTTTTGGCCGGGGTCTTACTTTTGGCCACATTTTCACCTCCTCATGCTAAAGCGCTGACAAAGAATAATATAACATTAGCCCTGCTAAAAAGCAAGGAACTTATTGAGCAATTTGCCAAACCGCAGAAAGAGGGAGGTATTAGTACAAAACCTGCTCCAAGTTATATACACAGTGTACTAGGCACTCTGGACCGAGCATAAATTGATGATATATTAAGCGGCGGGTGGATGAAATGAGACGGAGAAACATCTGGAGCCTCATCAAGGGATTATTATTCATGCAGCTTTTTGCCATAATTATAGTACTGGGCTTAAGTGTGGATTTACACCGCAGTTTTCTGCAAAAAGCCGGTGAAATCAATTTACACCCGCTGCTTTTGCAGATCAGCGCCATGCCGGTGGCTGAAGGCTCGGCGGTAAGCATGATGCGGGAAAACAATATTATGATGGGAGGCAGCCTGGATTACCCGAAACCCTGGGGGTTATATTTAAGCCGCCAGTTTCCCCGGGACTTGATGGCCTTCAACCTGCAGGCTCTGAACGATGAAGAAGACGATGCGGTAGGGGAGCTTGCAGAACCGGTTGAAGATCCTTCAATTCCCCCCCCGGATGATCTCGAGTCCAGCCAGGTGAATACCGCCAGCAATTATTTCGAGCTTTTTAAAGGGCGAACGGTTACCCTTTATTGTACTCACAGCGGTGAGAGCTATGTTCCGGATAGCGGAAAGACAAGGATTGAAGGGGGACCCGGGCTGGTCACCCGGGTGGCTGCCCATCTGGGAACGACCTTAAAACAGAAAGGCATAGAGGCCAATTTTATTAATACGATTCATGATCAACCCGATTTTAACAAAAGCTATACCAATTCTCGAAAGACGGTAGCCAGAGTTATGGCATCCGAAAAATCATCGATTATAGCCCTGTTCGATATCCACCGGGACAGCATCCCCGGGGTAACGGAAGGGTCGAAAGTTAAAATCAAGGGGCGAAACGCGGCTCCTATCCTTATTATTGTAGGAACCGATGAACGCAAAACCCACCCGCACTGGAGGCAAAACCTGCAATTTGCCCAGAAGCTTTACCAGCAGGCCGCTAAAGACTACCCCGGGCTTATTAAAGGCGTGCGCACCAAGTCCGGAACCTATAATCAAGAGTATTTTACCGGGGCTCTTTTGTTGGAGTTTGGGACTGATTACAATACGCTGGAGGAATGCTTTTATTCCGGTGAATTGTTTGCCGATATCCTGCTTAAAGTTCTAAAGGAGGAGATATAACTGGCTTCTCGAATGGTGAAGGCGGTCTTGGTGCTTTTACTGCTTTGGCTGGTGGCCCTGGGGTTAAATATAAGCAACCAGGGTATAAACCAGCTATCGGGAGAAACGCGCGGTCCGGTAATAAATATAGGATTGCACAATCAGGTTCTGCACTGGGACTGGCTGGGGCAGGGCCATGATTATCAATTGGCCGGTATTAAAGGAGATGTGAAAGTTTTAGGCGAACGGTTATGTAAATATTTACATGGTGTACGGGCCCAAGTTTTGGCACCGAGTTTGGAGTGAAGACCGTGGCCTCTAAAACTGAAAAACTGGCCAAAGCCACCCTTTTGCTGATGTTTACGGTTGCCTTGAGCCGCGTTTTGGGCTATGGTCGAGAATGGGCGATCAACACTCTATTCGGGCAGAGTTATGCCACTGATGTCTACCGGGCCGCTTTTTCGGTGCCGGATCTGATTTATCTTTTGATGGCCGGGGGGGCTCTCAGTGCCGCCTTCATACCGGTTTTTTCCAGCTACCTTGACGGGCATGAAGAGGAGCGAGGCTGGAGGACGGCCAGTATAGTTTTAAACTACGTAATCCTTTTCTCCCTGATACTGATTGCCGTCGCCTACTGGCAGGCGCCGGCTATCATCAACCAGCTGGTTCCCGGTTTGCCCGGGGACTATTTAAGCATAGGCGCCCACCTGACTCGAATTATGTTCATTCAAACCCTGTTCATGGCCTTGAACGGGTTTTCCATGGGAATACTTCATTCCTACAACCGCTTTACCGGACCGGCGCTGGGAGCTTTAGTCTATAATGTGGTGATTATTCTGGTAGGGCTGGCCTTCTACAAGTCGTTGGGAGTAGCGGCTTTCTCTTACGGAGTGGTGCTGGGTGCGGTGGTTAACTTCCTGGTGCAGCTGCCCTTCCTGCGCCGGGTGGGAATCAGGTATCATTTTTGCTTTGATTGGCGTGACGAAGGCTTTCAAAAGATCATGCTTCTTATGCTTCCGGTGATGGTCGGTTTGGGGGTGGGCCAGGCCAACCTGCTGGTAACCCAGCACCTGGCTTCATTACTCGGCCCGGGTATTGTCAGCGCGTTGGATTTGGGGCAAAAGATAATGCAGCTTCCCCTGGGGATCCTCTCCGGCTCGGTGGGAGTTACTATTTTTCCCATCCTGGCGGTGTTGAGCGCCCGGGGCGAGCGTGAAGAATTCAAGCGCGCCCTATCTCTGGGCCTCAGGCTTTTGTTCCTCGTAAGCATCCCGGCCACCTTCGGCATTATCGCCTTAAAGGAGCCCTTGGTTTCCCTGTTTTTTGAGCAAGGGCAGTTTACCCGGGAGATGACGGGCATAACCAGCCAGGCGCTCTTTTTCTACTGCCTGAGCCTGTTCGCCTATACCGCGCTGCAGGTGGTCAACCGGGCGTTTTTTTCCTTGCAGGATACCAAGACCCCGGTGCTGGCGGCAGTGGCGGCGGTGGCCGCCAACATTCTGCTCTCTTTGACCCTGTCTCCAAGCATGGGCTACCAGGGCCTGGCCCTGGCCTATTCTCTGGCCGGTTTTGCCAACCTGTTCCTGCTGCTTGGGACACTGCGTCGGCGCCTGGGGCAAATGGGGGGCAGCCTGATCATGAAAAGCCTGCTCCTGTCAACCCTGGCGTCGCTGTTGATGTACCTGCTGGTTCGGGTTTTTGTCAATTATACAGGCGTTTGGCAGGCGGCAGCCAGCAAATCGGAGCTGCTTCTGGCAGTGGGGGGCGGTACCCTTCTGGGCTTCATAGTCTATTGTCTGCTCTTGCTTCCCTTTAAATTGGAAGAAAGCCAGCTGGTATTGACTATGGTTAAGAAGAAACTCCACCTGGCCGCCTAAAAAGGCAGGTAGCGCCCTGCAACCTGCGTGAAACAGCTGTTTTCCACCCTGCCTTTCTCTGATTGAACCCCCGGGTTGAATAAGATATAATTGAAAAGCAATAAGCGCCTTTTATAAGGACCCTTGGAGGTTTCGACTTTGCAGGATAGGATAAGAAATTTTTCTATTATAGCCCATATAGACCACGGTAAATCAACCCTGGCCGACCGGTTGCTGGAATTCACCGGCGCCATCAGCCAGAGAGAGATGCGGGAGCAGTTTTTAGATAAAATGGACCTGGAAAGGGAAAAGGGCATCACTATCAAGCTGCAGCCGGTGCGCCTCAAATATCAGAGCCGTGAAGGACAGGAATATATCTTGAACCTTATCGATACGCCCGGGCATGTCGATTTTTCCTATGAGGTTTCCCGCAGCCTGGCCGCCTGTGAAGGCGCGGTTTTGCTGGTGGACGCCTCGCAGGGCATTGAGGCGCAAACCCTGGCCAATGTTTACCTGGCCATGGATCTGGACCTGGAGATCGTGGGCGCGGTAAATAAAATTGACCTGCCGGGCGCCGAACCGGAACAGGTTAAAGAGGAAATGGAAACGGTTTTAGGAATGGACCGGGAGGACATATTATCCATCTCGGCCAAGACCGGAACCGGGGTGATAGATTTACTGGAAGCGGTTGTTAAACACATACCCCCTCCGCAGGGCGACTTGGATGCTCCCTTTCAGGCCTTGATTTTTGATTCGTACTTCGACTCCTACCGGGGAGCCATCTGCTATTTCCGGGTTAAAGCGGGGCAGGTCCACAAAGGGGACCTAATCCGTATGATGTCCAGCGGGTGCGAATTCGAAGTGGCCGAACTGGGGGTAATCAACCCCAATATGACAGAGGTCCAGGTATTGCAGGCTGGAGAGGTGGGGTACCTGGCGGCGGGAATTAAAAACGTGGCCGACACCAAAGTGGGGGACACCATCACCCTGGCCGAACGTCCGGCCGGGCAGGCCTTGCCTGGCTATCAGGAAGTGAAGCCTATGGTGTTCTGCGGGCTATATCCCCTGGAAAACAATGATTTTGAGCGGCTGCGGGAAGCCCTGGAACGGCTTAAGCTCAACGACGCTTCTCTTTTATATGAGCCGGAAAGCTCGGAAGCTCTGGGTTTTGGCTTTCGCTGCGGGTTCCTGGGCCTTTTGCATCTGGAGATAGTTAAAGAGCGCCTGGAGCGGGAATACGATTTAAGCCTGCTGGCTACCGCCCCCAGTGTCGTCTACAAAATCATCCTCACCGATGGCAGCGAGCTGCTTTTGCGCAATCCCACCCATTGGCCGCCCGCTCAGCGTATCGAAAAGGTCATGGAACCCTTTGTGAAAGCTTCCATAATGGTGCCGCAGGAATTTGTGGGGACCATTATGGAACTCTGTCAGGAAAAGCGCGGGGCATTTCTGAATATGGAGTATCTCACCCCCCAGCGGGTCATGCTGACTTATAAGCTGCCCCTGGCGGAAATCCTGTACGACTTTTTTGACGCCCTGAAATCGCGTACCCGGGGCTATGCTTCGCTGGACTACGATCTGGGAGACTTCGAAGCATCAGACCTGGTCAAGCTGGACATCATGCTGAACGGTGAAGTTGTCGACGCCTTGAGCTTTATCGCCCATGAAGACAAGGCCTATTACCGGGCGCGCAGCATAGCCTCCAAACTGCGCAAGATCATCCCCCGCCAGCTCTATGAAGTGGTTATTCAAGCCGCCATTGGCAACCGGGTTATCGCCCGCGAATCGATCAAAGCCATGCGGAAGGACGTCCTGGCCAAATGCTATGGGGGAGATATAACCCGCAAGAAAAAACTCCTGGAAAAACAAAAAGAAGGAAAAAAACGGATGAAACAGATCGGACGGGTGGAAGTGCCCAAAGACGCCTTTATGACTGTGATGAGTATTCAGGATGACTAGGGATATACCCCCCGCCTTGAGCCTGTATATGCACATTCCGTTCTGCCTGCAAAAATGCCGCTATTGTGATTTTTTATCGTTGCCTCTATCTGATTCAAACCTGCTTAATGATTACACCGGGGCTCTCCTGACCGAAATAAGGCTCAAAGCCCCAGCCTTTAACGAGCGAACTGTCAATACCATCTATCTGGGGGGAGGGACCCCCAGCCTGCTTGATGGTGCTCAAGTAAATAAAGTAATGCAAGCTATTAGGGATAATTTCAACCTGGACCAAGACGTGGAAACGACCCTGGAGGCCAACCCGGCCACGGTAAACCGGGACAGACTCAGCGCTTACCGCGATGCCGGGGTGAACCGCCTCTCCCTGGGGGTTCAGAGTTTTATTGATTCCGATCTGGCATGCCTGGGACGCCGCCACCGGGTGAAAGACGCCCTGAAAACGGTTGAGGATTTGCACCAATTGGGTTGGTCAAATTTCAACCTTGATTTAATTTATGGTCTGCCGGGGCAATCTATGGATGGATGGAAGTACAACCTGGAGGCAGCCGCTGCCTTGCAGCCCGCTCACCTTTCCGCTTACCTCCTGCAGCTGGACCCGGTTACTCCGTTGGGCCGGGAGTTAGATCAGGGACTGTGGCGTGAGGCTCCCGATGAGCAGCTGGCCGCCATGTATCAAGAGACGGGCCGCTTTATGAGCGAGCAGGGCTTTATTCACTATGAACTGTCCAACTATTGCCGCCCCGGTCTGGAATGCCGCCACAATCTGGCCTACTGGCGGGGCCGGCCTTACCTGGGTTTGGGCAGCGGAGCGGTGGGCTGCGTGAACGACCGGCGTACCATCAATCCCTGGCCCCCGGCCGACTATATGGATGTGTTAAAGACCGGGGTTTTGCCTCCCGGCCGGGTTTTAGAAGTCATGAACCGGCGTGAGCGCCTGTCTGAGGCCATGATAATGGGCCTGAGGCTTACCGGAGGGGTTTCTCTGGAGGAAATAGCCGGCCGCTGCGGCATGCATCCCCGGGATAAGTACGGACCTCTTATCGATGAGTTTGTAGAGCGTGCATGGCTGATCGAAAGCTGCGGTAAACTAAGGTTAAATCCGGAACTATATTTTGTCTCCAATCAGGTCTTATGTCATTTTATTGACTGAGGGCAGTCTTGACAAAGCATGTTACTGATGCTATTTTTTTAGTAAATCAGCATTAGCACTCAACAAGAGAGAGTGCTAACAAGGGTGATGGCTCACAATGATGGATGAAAGGAAAAAGCAGATCCTGGAATCGATTATAAAAGACTATGTAGAGACAGCCGAACCGGTAGGGTCACGGGCGGTGGTAAAGAAACACGCCCTGAAGCTCAGCGCAGCTACAGTGCGCAATGAAATGGCCGACCTGGAAGAGATGGGCTATCTAGAGCAGCCTCACACTTCCGCCGGCCGAATTCCCAGCGAACTGGGGTTTCGCTATTATGTGGACTGCATGATGGAAAAGGAGAGCTTGACCGAGCAAGAGGCCCAGGTCCTGCACGACCAGCTCCTGGAAAATATGCAGGAATGGAGCATGGTAGTAGAAAGGACCGGTCATTTTCTGTCGCAGATTACTAAATATCCGTCCTTTATTATCATACCGCCCTTTAACTTGAGTGAATTCCGTTACCTGCAGATCCTGCCCGTGGAGCCGGGCAAGGCTTTCATTTTCCTGGTGAGCGATATGGGTACGATTATCCATCGTAAAATAGACATCCCGGAGACCGTCAAAGAAGAGGACCTGCGCAGCATATCCAGGATATTTAACCAGATCATGCGCAACCGGCGCATGGATGAAATTCGCAAAAGCGAACTACAGGAGTTGCGCGATACCTTGAAGAGGAAACGCCGGGTAATCGACCGCACCCTGGAAGCCCTGGAGCAAATGCTGGAGGAGAGCGGCGAGGAAAAAGTCGTGATCAGCGGGGCTCTTAATATGCTGAACGAACCTGAATTTAAAGACCTGGACCGGATCAAGAAGCTTCTGGCGGTGATGGAGCAGGATAGCCTGTGGAAGGGTCTGATGCCGGACAGCATAAGCGAAGCGATTGATATTAGAATCGGCAAGGAAAACCGGGAAGAGAGCCTGCAGGAAATGAGCCTGGTTTTCACCGGTTTTAAGAGCTTTGGCGATGTGGGCAAAATAGGGCTTATGGGTCCGATCCGCATGGAGTACTGGAAAGCCGCCGGAGCCATTGAGGCGGTGCGCAATATTGTGGAAGAGATGCTTAAGCGCTTCTAGTCCACAGTGGCGATTTGATAGGCATGGCCTCCCGGAGAATTCTTGAGCCCACTGCAGTCAAGCGGCGTGCTCTACAGACAGCTGGACAGGTGGCCACCGCCATATTGAAGATCAACACGGTAATCAGGCAGAAGGATGAGGAATTAAAGCGAGCCGGACAGGATATTCTTGAATAGAGGTGAGAACTTAATGAACGAGGAGAAAGATTGGGCATCTGGTGCAGAAAGCCTGGAAGAGGTAGAAGTACCGGAAACCGAACCGGAACAGGATAATCTGCTGGATTTGAAACAGGAACTGGAGCGGGCCAGAGAGGAAGTGCGCCAGTATAACGAGCATTACCTGAGAGCCCTGGCTGATATGGAAAACATGCGCAAGCGCACCAGCCGGGAAAGAGAAGAATATGTTAAGTATGCGACTACCCCTTTAATAAAAAAGCTGCTGCCGGTAATTGACGACCTGGAGAGAGCCCTGACCATGTCAGCCCAGCACCAGGACTATGCCTCCCTGTACAAAGGAGTGGAAATGATAGTCAAGAGCCTGCATGAGATAATCAAGACGGAAGGAGTTCAGGCTATTGAAGCGGCCGGTAAGCCCTTTGATCCGGAATTTCATGAACCGCTGATCCTGGAGGAAAGCCCGGAGCATCCCAGCAATACGGTGCTGGAAGAGCTGCAGCGGGGCTATACGCTGCATGGCCGGGTTTTGCGGCCCAGCCTGGTAAAGGTAAGTAATTAATTATATTTATTTATAGTGGAGGTGTTCTATATGGCCAAGGTGGTAGGAATCGATCTGGGTACCACCAATTCTGTTATCGCAGTTATGGATGTAAATGAAGCAACTGTCATTCCCAATGCGGAAGGGGAGAGAATAACGCCTTCCGTAGTGGGCTTTTCCAAGACCGGTGAGCGGCTGGTGGGCAGGGTCGCCAAGCGCCAGGCGATAACCAATCCGGATCGGACGGTTGTTTCTATAAAACGACAGATGGGAACCGATTATAAAGTCAAAATAGATGACAAGAATTATACCCCGCAGGAGATATCAGCCATGATCCTGCAAAAAATGAAGACCGATGCCGAGGCCTACCTGGGTGAAAAGATAACCCAGGCGGTAGTAACGGTTCCGGCGTATTTTACCGATGCCCAGCGCCAGGCCACCAAAGATGCAGGTAAAATAGCGGGATTAGAAGTCTTGAGAATCATCAATGAACCTACCGCGGCCGCCCTGGCTTATGGACTGGATAAAGAAGAGACCCAGACTATACTGGTATTTGACCTGGGAGGCGGTACTTTTGACGTGTCGATTCTGGAGATCGGCGACGGTGTTTTTGAGGTTAAAGCCACCAGCGGCAACAACCGTCTGGGGGGAGACGATTTCGACGATCGGATCATCGACTGGCTGAGCCAGGAATTTAAAAAGGACAACGGTATCGACCTGAAGAATGACAAAATGGCCATGCACCGCTTGAAAGAAGCCGCGGAAAAGGCCAAGCATGAACTATCCGGAGTCCTAACCACGGACATAAACATACCTTATATTACGGCCACCCAGGAGGGACCGCTGCACCTGGAGAGAACCTTGACCCGGGCTAAATTCAATGAAATGACGGCTGACCTGGTGGAAAAGACCATGGGTCCCACCCGTCAGGCGTTAAAGGACTCGGGTCTGAGCGGCAACCAGATCGACAAGGTGATCCTGGTGGGAGGATCAACCAGGATACCCGCTGTACAGGAGGCGGTGCGCGCTTTTATCGGCAAAGACCCCTTCAAGGGCATCAACCCGGATGAAGTGGTGGCGGTAGGGGCAGCCATTCAGGCCGCGGTATTGTCAGGCGATATTACTGATGTGGTGCTTTTAGACGTCACTCCCCTGTCTCTCGGGATCGAGACCCTGGGCGGGGTGTTTACCCGCATTATAGAACGGAATACTACCATACCTACGGCCAAGAGCCAGGTATTCACCACTGCCGCTGACAACCAGACTTCAGTTGATATACATGTTCTGCAGGGCGAAAGAAAGATGGCCGGGAGCAACGTGACTCTGGGGCGTTTCCAATTGACCGGGATTCCGTCGGCGCCTCGCGGCATCCCCCAGATTGAGGTGACCTTTGACATCGATGTAAACGGCATAGTTCACGTGACCGCCAAGGATATGGCTACCAACAAGGAACAAAAGATAACCATTACCTCCTCTTCCGGCTTGAGCGATGCGGAGATCAAAAAGATGATGGAGGACTCCGAACGATTTGCCGAAGAGGACGAAAAGAAACTGCAGGAAATCGAGGCCCGGAACAGCGCCGACAGCATGATCTACCAGGCTGATAAAACCCTGCGGGAGTTTGGCGACAAGGCCGATGCGGACAGCAAGCAGAAGATTGAAAACGCCAAAAATGATTTAAGCGAGGCCCTGAAGGGCAGCGATATTGAAGACATCAAGAACAAAACCCAGGCCTTGACCGAAGCGGTTTACGCTCTGAGCTCCAAAATGTATGAAAACAGCCAGGGGGAGCAAGGTCAGGGGGGGCAGGGCGGCCGTGGACCCGATGACACCATTGACGCTGATTTCAACGTCGCCGATTGAGCCAAATGTGGTTGACAGGATCCCGGGCGATAATTGATAATTTTAAGGGTTAATTATAGGTAATTACAACGCAGGGCCTTGGGCTAAACCCGCTTGACCAAATTAGAAGCGGGTTTGCCCTGTTTTCAGAAGGGTGGGAAATTATGTCCGCAAAAAGGGATTATTATGAGGTCCTTGGGGTTGCCAAAAACGCGACGCCGGAGGAGATCAAGAAAGCCTATCGGCAGAAAGCCAGGAAACTGCATCCGGACGTCAACCGTGATGATCCTCAGGCTGCGGATAAGTTTAAAGAAGTATCGGATGCTTATGAAGTTTTGAGCGACGCCCAGAAGCGGCAGATGTACGACCGCTTCGGTCATGACGCCTTTGACCCTACCCGGGGCGGCGCGGGCGGTTTTGGCGGCGCCGATTTCGGAGGCGGGTTTGGAGACATATTCGATCTGTTCTTCGGCGGCGGTTTTGGCGGGAGTACCAGGCGCCGCACCGGGCCCCAGCGGGGGGCGGACCGGGAGGTACGCCTTGATATAAGCTTTGAGGATGCTGTTTTTGGGGTTGAAAAGGAAATCGAAATCAGCCGGGTGGAGAATTGTGAACGCTGCTCGGGCAGCGGGGCGGAGCCCGGCTCAAAAGTCAACACCTGCTCCGCCTGCAACGGCAGCGGCCAGAGCCGGGTGGTGCAAAGCACCCCCTTCGGCCGTTTTGAAACGGTGCGCACCTGCGCCACCTGCCGGGGTGAGGGGAAAGTGGTGGAGAAACCCTGCACCAACTGCCGGGGTACCGGCAAGGTGAAAAAGGCCCGCAAGATTGAAGTACGGGTGCCAGCGGGGGTGGACCACGGCTCTCACCTGCGCATTCAGGGTGAAGGAGAAGCCGGCTCCTACGGCGGGCCTCCGGGGGACCTTTTTATATCCCTGGCGGTGAAGCCCCATCCGGTATTCAAGCGGGATGGCTACACCTTGATAAGCAATATTGAAATAGATTTTGTCCAGGCGGCTCTGGGGGCCGATATTGAAATGGACCTGCTGGGAGGAGCGCACCACACCCTGCACATTCCGGAAGGAACCCAACCGGGTGATATTATAACCATAAAGGGAAAGGGTGTACCCTATATTCATGGCAACCGGCAGGGTGATTTAAAGGTTGTGGTCAAAATAAAGATCCCCACCCGGCTCAGCAAACGGCAGAAGGAACTTTTAAATGAGTTTCGCCAGGAGGACAAAAGCGGCCGCAAGGGATTGTTTGACAAATTCAAGGACGCTATGGGGTAGTTATATACACGATATAGGAACGTTATACTAGAAAGGCTGACGTTAATGAATTGGAAAGAAATCAGTGTATTGACGGAAGGAGTATGCGTGGAAGCCGTGGCTGGCATACTCCATCGCATGGGATCGGGCGGGGTGGTTATTGAAGACCCTCAGGCGGCCCGCACCTACATAAATAAAAACGGCTGGGATCCGACCATCGTATCTCCCGATTTTTTAGAGCACGAATTTATCGTGGTTAAAGCCTATTTTCCCCAGGAAAAAGAGGCGATTTCTGAATTAGAGGCCTCTTTACAGAGGGTTGAGGAAAATTTCGGCGTCCAGTGCCGCATGTTTATCAGCGAGGTCCGGGATGAAGACTGGGAAGAATCCTGGAAAAAGTATTACCATACCTTTAAGGTAGGCCAACGGCTGGTCATAAAGCCCTCCTGGGAGGAATACCAGCCCGCCGAGGGCGAGAAGATCATTGAGATCGATCCCGGCATGGCTTTCGGCACCGGCATTCATGCTTCAACCAGGTTCTGCCTGCGTTTTATCGATCAATATATCAAAGGCCAGGAACGGGTTATTGACGCCGGGTGCGGGTCGGGCATACTCTCCATTGCCGCCGCCCACCTCGGGGCGGTCCGGGTTTTGGCTATGGATATAGACGATCTGGCAGCCGGGATCGCTCGTGAGAACGTTCATTTAAACGGTTTTGATCATATTATTGAGGTGCAGTCCGGCGATATCGGAGAGGAGTTGGCCAGCCTTGCCGCAGACGTCATCCTGGCCAACATCACCGCCGAAGTTGTTGTAGACCTCATTCCGGCGGCTGCCTCAGCCCTCCGGGAGGGGGGATGGTTTTTGGGCTCCGGAATTGTGGAAGGGCGCTGGCCCGGGGTTCAGAAACAATTGGAGAAATGCGGATTTCGCATTGAGCAGGTGCTCACTGACGTCGATTGGATAGGAGTAGCCGCCCGCAGGGTTATAGGGACTTGATTTCGTTATATACAACAGAACCTGCAACAGGGCTGGAAGGAGTGGTGGCCTGTGCACCGCTTTTTTGTTGCACCTGAAAACCTAAAAGGCGAACGGGCTCTGCTTGACGCCGCCCAGACCCGCCACATACAGGTGGTCTTGCGCCTCTCGCCCGGAGATACCATAGGTTTGTTCGACGGCCGGGGCAATGAATATAAGGCCAGGCTGGAAGAACTGGAGGGAGCCTGCTATACTGCCCGTCTCTTGTCGGAGGAACAGCAAAACAGTGAGCCCCGCCTGCGTTTATACCTGGTCCAATCCCTGGTTAAAGGCGACAAGATGGACTTTATTGTCCAAAAGGCAGTGGAAATAGGAATTTCCGGCATCTATCCGGTTGCCAGCGAGCGCAGCGTAGTTTCCCTCAGTCCCGAACGGGCAGCTAAAAAAGTGGAGCGCTGGCAGTCGATCGCCCGCGAAGCCTGTAAGCAGTGCGGACGCAGTTATATTCCGCCGGTCTATCCAGTTCAGAGCTTCAAACAGTATGTGAGTAAGCACAAGCCGCCCCAGGATATAATGCTGTATGAGGCCAGCCAGAACCGGGGCTTGAAAGAGATCTTGCGGGACCCCGGCTTATCATGGGGAGATGAACTGGGGATAATTATAGGGCCGGAAGGCGGCTTTACACCGGAGGAAGTAAGGGCGGCTCAAAACCGGGGAATCCTGGTGGGCGGACTGGGCCCGCGGATTCTTCGCGCTGAAACCGCCGGCCTGGTAACGGCCAGCGTCATACTGTATGAATGGAATGAACTCGGATAGACGTCAATTAAAGCGGTTTTACCAGGAGTTAACCCGGCCTTCGGATGGAGGAATAGCATGATAAAAGTAGCCCTGGCCACCCTGGGCTGCAAAGTAAACCAGGTAGAAAGTGAAGCCATAAAGGAAGATTTACTGCGCCAGGGATACGAACTGGTTGATTTTTCCCAGGAGGCCGAGGTTTATATCATCAATACCTGTACTGTAACCCATGTCAGCGACCGGAAATCCCGGGCCCTGATCAGGCGGGCCCGGCGGCGCAATCCCCGGGCGTGGGTCATTGCCGTGGGATGTCTGGCGCAGGTGGATGGAGAGAAGCTGGCCTCTCTGGATGATGTGGACCTGGTTTTAGGCCATAAAGAGCAAGTCGCCGAATGGGTGGAGAGGGTATTGCAGCCTGACGACGGCCAGGCGCCCTGGCCCCGCTTCGACCCGGGCCAGCCGCAAGCCTGCCTGAGCCCGGTCTTTTATACCCGGAGGCATGAGCGCACCCGGGCTTTTGTGAAGATCGAAGACGGCTGCGAGGCCCACTGCAGTTATTGCATAGTGCCTCTGGCGCGCGGGCCGGTGCGCAGTAAACAGGCTGAAGATGTAAAACGGGAAATTATCCAATTGACCGATCTGGGATACCGGGAGATCGTTTTAACCGGCATTCACATAGGGGCTTACGGGCGGGATCTCCCTCCCTTGGACCTTACCCGGCTCCTCAATTACCTGCTTGACGAAACACCGGATAATTACCGGCTGCGCCTGGGTTCGGTGGAACCACTGGAAATATCCAGGCCGTTTATAGCTCTCTTAAAAGGAAGCCGGCGGATTTGCCGCCACCTGCACATACCGCTGCAAAGCGGCAGCGATCGCATCCTCCAGGATATGAACCGCCATTATCGACGGGATTATTTCAAGAACCTGGTGGAGGAACTGGCGGCTGAAATTCCCGGAATAGCCATTACCACCGATGTTATGGTGGGCTTTCCGGGAGAAGCGCAGGGCGATTTTGAGGAAACCTATGCCCTGCTTAAAGACCTGCCCCTGAGGGATATGCACGTGTTTAAATTCTCGCCCCGTCCGGGAACACCGGCGGCTTATATGCCGGAAAAGGTGCCTGAGCATGACAAGCAGGAGCGCAGCGGCCTTTTGCTGCGGCTGGCTCAAGAAAAGGAGCGGGCTTTTATCAATAGCCAGGAGGGACAGGTGACGGAAGTACTGGTTGAACGGGCCTTGAGCAATGGTAATTACTGGGGTTTGACAGACAACTACCTCAACGTGGAATTTGCCGATTCCCGATCGGAAGTGGGCGAATTGGTGCGAGTGGAGTTTAAAGCTGGCGGCCGGGGTAGAATAGGCCATAAAAAAGGGCAGGCATAAGCATAATAATTTGTTTCTATGGCGGCCGGAAATCTGCTAAAATGTATAAGAATAGTCTTCGGACTGAAGACTTAATATATAATGTTCCCCACACATTTGTGAGGAGGTGACTTAGTGAGCGCACAGGATTGCATATTCTGTAAAATAGCCGGGCAGGAGATTCCGGCCCGCCTTGTGTATGAAGACGCCCAGGTCGTTGCTGTGGAGGATATCAACCCCGCGGCACCGATACATATACTCATTATTCCCAAGGCACATATTGACTCCCTTGATCGGGCATTAGATAAGGATATCGAACTGCTAGGACATATTCAGCTGCTAGCTGCACAACTGGCGAGAGAACTGAAAATCGATGGAGCAGGCTACCGGGTGGTTAACAACTGTGGTGAAGGTGGAGGTCAGAGCGTATTCCATCTTCATTACCACCTGCTGGGCGGCCGGGAGATGCAATGGCCTCCAGGCTAAACTTGACTCCAGCAGCTAGTAAATAGTACAATGGTATGGCATTTATTCAGCTGGTAGGTGAGGGGAGGGATATAATGAGCGAAGTCAGAGTCGGTAAAAACGAATCCCTGGATAGCGCTCTCAAGCGGTTTAAGCGCTCCTGTCAGCGTGCAGGAGTTATGCAAGATATTAGAAAACATGATCATTATGAAAAACCGAGTGTGAAGAGAAAAAAGAAGTCAGAAGCGGCCCGTAAAAAGAAAAAGTTCTAAGGAGGAGGAGGCCGTTTGTCGTCCCTGAATGAGCGATTAATTACTGATATGAAAGAGGCCATGAAACAGAGAGAGGCCGGGAAAATACGTCTTTCAACCATCAGGCTGCTCAGGGCGGCGCAGAAAGAAGCGGAGGTAGCCAGGAAACGGGAACTCGATGACGATGAAATTCTTGAGCTGATTGTCCGCGAAATAAAAAAACGAAGAGATGCCATTCCAGAATACGAAAAGGCCAACAGGCTTGAATCCATAAAGCAGTTGGAAGAAGAAATAGCAGTTCTCACTAATTATCTTCCCGAACAAATGGATGAGGATGCGCTGAAGAGCATAATACAAGAAGCAATCAACCAGACTGGTGCCGGCAGCGCAAAAGATATGGGCCGGGTAATGAAAACCCTGCTTCCCCGGATAAGGGGTAGGGCTGACAGCAAAAAGGTCAGCCAAATGGTCAAGGAAATGTTAAGCTAAATAAGGCCCGGCAGGCGCGCCCTGCCGGGCCTTAAATGGTCAAGCGAGAAAGGATGAGAATGTCTTGGGCCGGATGAACCGGGGGATGAAAAAACGCCAGACCCTCACGTACATAATAGTCGGGTTTGTGATCTTGTCGTTTATGGTCAGCATATTGTCTTTCGCATTCTATTGATTCTATAATATCGAATGCTGTGTTTTAGTTAAAAACCTGTGATAGTATCGCGGGTAATATTTCTTATTGCCATTGAAGCGCCTTTTTTAAAAGGGCGCTTTTTTTATGGCCTCGCCGATCCTGACAGTGCTGGTCAAGAATGCGAGGAATGGTCCGGGCATATATTTAGGTGACGCTAGTTTGGGGAGGGGAAATAATGAGCAAGCGCAGAGAGGCCATCAGCCGGGCGGTGGCGGACCTATTGGAGATACCCAAAGACCTGGCTCTTGATCTGCCCAGGGTTACGCTGGTGGGCAAAGGGGAGCTTTATATTGAGAACCACCGGGGGATCATTGAATACAGTTCGGAGCGCTTGCGGATAAATCTCAACCGGGGCTATATCGAAATTGAAGGGCGAGATTTGGAGATAAGCGTTTTAATGCCTGATGAACTGGTGATAGTGGGAGAGGTCCGCTCTTTGCGATACCTGGATTAAATCAACCGGGGTTGGGCAGTCCCGTTGCATTGAGCTTATTATGCACCTGCCGAAAGCTCCCGGCGGGATATAGGAGGCGGCGATGAGCAAAAAGATCTTTGAGCAACTGGGCGGAATGGTTACCGTAAAACTCAAGGGCAAGAACCTGGAGAAGGTAATAAATATGGCCATGGCCCGGGGTATCTTTTTATGGAACATAAAAAAGAACGATGATGGAATAAGCTTCCGGGTTCGCCAGAGCGGGTTTAACGCGCTGCAATCGATCAGTGCCGAAGGCGGCTTTGAACTGGAGGCTACCAGAAGGCAGGGACTGCCCTTTTTTAAGCAGGTATTAAAACGCCGTATGGGCTTTTTAGCAGGAGCACTCTTCTTCGTGGCCGCCCTCTACTTCCTATCTTCTTTTATCTGGTTTATAGAAGTGAGCGGAAACCGGGTGGTAGGGGAAGAGCGGATTCTGGACAATGCCCGTCGCCTGGGGGTTTACTCAGGGGTGACCAAATGGTCTTTTAGCGCCAGGGAGGTGGAAGACGCCCTGCTTAGGGATATAAGTGAAATTTCTTATGTCAGGATTAATATCAAGGGAGTAAAAGCCCGGATTGAGATAGTCGAAAAAGTCCTGCCCACCCAGGAAATCACCGGCCCCTGTCATATTGTGGCCGTGCGCGACGGGGTGGTGGACGACATCCTGGTATTAAACGGCCAGGCAGCGGTTAAACCCGGGGATGTAGTGGTAAAAGGGGATATACTCATATCCGGCCTCCTGGATCCCCCCAGCAGTCCCTACGTGCCCGAGAGTGAAGAGGAAAAAATAAATAAAAAAGCCAGCCCGGTCCGGGCCCGGGGTTCAGTGATGGCCCAGGTATGGTATGAAGGCTATGGAGAGTGCGCCATGATGTCGGAAAAATTGGTTTTAACCGGGGAAAAATCGCACATGGCATATATAGAGACCCCCTGGCGAAAGCTAGTCATCAAAAAGGCAACCGAATTTGCCATGTCGCAAAACAGCACGGCGGTAAAAACCTTCAACACCCCCTGGGGAGAATGCTCACTGGTGCTGGTTACGGCCATGGAACAGTCAGTGCAAAGAGAGGAGCATTCCGAAAACGAGGCAGTAAATATTGCCCGGGAGCGGGCCTTAAAGAACCTGGCCGAACTTTTGAACACCACTCAACCCTTCAACGATTGCCGGGTTGAAGTTTTATCATCTCCCAGCGATCCAATCCTCAGGGTAAAAGTTGCGGTCGAAATTATCGAAGACATCGGTCAACCCCAGCCGTTTGCTCCGCAGCAAATGGCAAAGAAATAGCTTCATGTGATATAATAACCTAGTACTCTGTCAACCCTAATTCTATGTATTACGCGTCGAGGAAAATTTTTGTAGGACAAGGCGGAGGAATGAGTAATACTGGACGTATTGCGATTGACGACAACGCAGTCATGCGAAAATTTACCCGACGATAATATGTAGAATTGGGGTTGACAGAGTACTAGTACTCGGTTAACCCTGGTTGTTGTCTAAATTAAGGCAATGTTGTGGCATATAGGCATGGTTTTTGTCGATGGAGCAAACAGCATTGCCAGGTCAAGAACATGTCTGACGGTGTAGGGGGTTTATGATTGGCGGAAAAAGAAGCGGTCGTATCAATTGGGGACAACCTGCAAGCAGCCGTATTTTTCGGTTCGGGGGATGAAAATTTCAAGCATTTGAAAGAGCTGTGCCAGGCCGAACTGCACGCCCGGGGCGGGGATGTTTTTATAAAGGGCCGGGAAGAAGATGTCAACCGGGCATTGGATATCGTCAATGCCCTTCTGGATATAGTTGAAGGTGAAGGACAGCTCAAATTATCTGATATCAATTACGTGGCCGGACTGGTGCAGCAGGGTCACAAGGCCAAACACCAGGATATAACCGGGAGTGTAATATTAAACTCGGCCAGGGGAAAGCCTATCAAGGCCAAAACCCTCGGGCAAAAGCGATATATCCAGGCCATACTGCGGGATGATGTGGTATTTGGCATTGGACCAGCCGGGACGGGTAAGACTTACCTGGCCGTGGTCATGGCGGTACGGGCTTTAAAAAGCCGGGAGGTTGAGCGTATTATCCTGGTCCGCCCGGCGGTTGAAGCGGGAGAAAAACTGGGTTTTCTACCGGGCGATTTTATCGAAAAAGTCAATCCTTATCTGCGGCCACTTTACGACGGCCTTTTTGACATACTGGGCGTGGATGTAACCCAGCGCTATCTTGACAAAAACGTCATTGAAGTAGCTCCCTTGGCCTATATGCGAGGCAGGACCCTAAATGACGCTTTTATAATATTGGATGAGGCCCAGAACACGACACCCCAGCAGATGAAGATGTTTTTAACCCGGCTGGGTTTTGGGTCCAAGGCAGTTATAACCGGCGATATTACTCAGGTGGATCTGCCCCGCGAAGAATATTCGGGGCTCATTGAAATTCAAAAAATACTGTCCTCGGTAAAGGGTGTATCTTTCGAGTATTTAACCAAGGAGGACGTTATCAGACATCCGCTGGTTCAGAAGATAATAGATGCTTATGAGAGTTTTGAAGCGGGGCAGAGCACCCGGGATTAGGTTAATCCCCGTTTTCTTTAAGGAGCAAAAGATTGCCTATGGCTAATATAGCAGGGTTTCTATGGCGGAAAATCGCTTCTTATTTCCAACGTTCAAGCACCAAGCGACTGGTTGGGGGACTGATCTTCTTTACCTTCGCCATTCTCGTATTCTACAGTAAATCAACCCCCAGCCAACTGAATATGCGGGCTGACGAAGTAGCCACCCGTACTATTCAATCTACGGTTACGGCAGTTGTAATTGACGAAAAACAGACTGACGAAGCCAAACGGCTGGCTGGCCAGCGGGTTCAGAAGGTATATCAGGAAAACAAGTATGCCCCGACCAATACCCGCAATGACATCAACAGCTTTTACACCAATATCAATACCATATTAACCGCCACCGATGACAGTGAGCGCAAATCCAAACTGGCTTCTCTTTTGGAAACCAGCAATAAAAGTGAAAAGGTCAAGCTTCAGTATAGCTTCCTGGAGTTGGCTCAGTACGCTTTGGATCGCCCGGCGGGGGATTTTGAGCAAATTCGCAAAGCCAGTCTGGATGTGGCTGAAGCCATCATGTCCAACCCTATCAAAGAAGACACCATGGACAGCGCTTACACCCAGGCCGAACAGGAGATAGAAAAGTATGCCTACGCTCCGGCCGCCCGGGATATCATAAAGATTGCCGTTATTAATAACCTGCGACCGACTTTTTTATATGACCGGGAAGCCACTGAAAAAGCGGTTACGGAAGCCATGAATACCGTCCAGCCGGTTCAAAAAACCATTAAAGTTGGAGAGGTAATCGTCCGCGAAGGGGAGCGGGTCACCCAGGAACAGATATCAGTTCTGGAACAGCTGGGCCTGCAGAGGAATAAGAATTATCCTTTGACGGTGGCCGGGTATGGTGTTTTTACCATTTTGGCCTTCTGGCTGCTCATAGAGTATCTGCGCCGCTACAATCGAGAGATATACAACGATGATCGCCTGCTCATCATGATCGGAATTATTTTTATATTGATCCTGGTCTTGGCACGCCTTAGCAATATCATTCGGATCAGCGACCAGCCGGATATCAACGTGTTGCGGGGTTTCCTGGCTCCGGTGGCGGCCGGTTCCATGCTGGTTGCCATTCTGCTGGATAACCGTCTGGCCTACTTCTTTACCATGTTAATGGCGGTTTTTACCGGTTTATTGAACGACGGCAATCATCTGGCCTACACGGTGGTGGCCTTTGCCGGCGGTATTGTCGGTATTTTCCGGGTTCACCGCCTCACCCAGATGTCCGATCTGGCCAAATCAGGCCTCTATATTGCCCTTATCAATATTTTTGCCATATTTAATATGGCCCTGATCGACGGCCAATTGACTATTGACTACGCCATAACCGGAGCCGTAATTGGCGCTGTAAACGGCATGCTTTCCTCGGTTTTGATGATCGGTTCCCTCACCCTTTTGGAGAGTGCTTTTTCCATAACCAGCATGCTCCGTCTCCTGGAGCTCTCCAATCCCAACCATGAACTGCTGCGCAAACTCCTCATTGAGGCTCCGGGAACCTACCACCACAGCTTGATGGTGGGGAACCTGGCCGAGGCTTCCGCCGAATCTATTGGAGCTAATCCCTTGCTGGTTAGGGTCGGTGCGTATTATCATGATATAGGCAAAGTAAAACGCCCGGAGTATTTTTCGGAAAATCAGAGGAGTTTTGAGAATCCT
The DNA here is from genome assembly GCA_002410325.1 of Syntrophomonas sp. UBA5314. Classification (GTDB taxonomy): domain Bacteria; phylum Bacillota; class Syntrophomonadia; order Syntrophomonadales; family Syntrophomonadaceae; genus UBA5314. The sequence goes on along the minus strand of DHRK01000047.1, from coordinate 54,180 downwards.
CATGAAAAGATAGCACCGGCTTTGAGCGCCCTGATAATCACCTCGCACGTGCGCGATGGAGTTGACATTGCCCGGGAAGCTCGCCTGCCCCAGGCTATAATAGATTTCATAGAACAGCATCACGGGACGAGCCTGGCCAAGTATTTTTATACACGGGCCCTGGAGGAAGATCGGGAGGGCAATCTCAGTGAAGAGAGCTTTCGCTACGAAGGGCCCAAGCCGCAGAGCAAAGAGGTGGCCCTGGTTATGCTGGCTGATATAGTTGAATCCGGTGTGCGTTCCCTGCAGGATCCTACTCCGGCTCGAATCAGGAATAGGGTGCGTATGCTTATCAAAGACAAATTTGACGATGGGCAGCTAGAGTCCTGTGACCTGACCTTCAGGGATCTGGATATAATAAGAGACTCTTTTTGCAAGATTCTGGAGGGTATCTATCATAAGCGGATCGAGTACCCGGAAACCATCGTTCGAGAGTTTGAAAAAAGGAGAGAGAAACATGGAGACCATGATTATAAACCAGCAGAACAAAGTCCCATACAATAAAAAGCTGCAGGAAATCATTGTCAAGGTCGCCAATGCCACCGCTAAATTGTGCAAACTGTCCAGGAATACGGAAGTAAGTATTATGATAGTTGACAACAGCTATATTCAGGAATTGAATTTGATATACCGCGGCCAAAACCAGCCCACTGACGTCCTGTCCTTCGCTATGAATGAACTGGGCGAAGATGAACCGGATCTTGATATTTCCGGGGACGTAAATATATTGGGCGACATAGTCGTATCCCTGGAAAAGGCCCTGGTTCAGGGTGAAGAATACGAACATGGCCTGGAAAGAGAGCTGGGCTACTTGATTGCCCATGGACTGCTCCACCTTCTGGGATATGACCACGAAAACGAAGAAGAAAAAAAGCTCATGCGCCAGCTGGAAGAAAAAATAATGCAGAGTGTGAAATTGGAAAGGTAGAATCTATATGGGCGGGTTGCGTCAGAGCTTTGCCTGGGCCCTAAACGGGCTGGGCTATGTGCTACGAACCCAGAGAAATATGAAGATTCACCTGGTAATGGCAGGCCTGGCAGTGGCAGGAGGAGTGTTTTTCAAAATAACCCGTGGGGAATGGGGGCTGTTAACTCTAACTATTTTCCTGGTCCTAACTGCCGAAACGGTCAACACGGCCCTTGAAAAAACGGTCGATCTGGTTACCAGTGAATACCATCCCCTGGCCCGAACCGCCAAAAATACGGCAGCCGGGGCGGTCTTGCTGACGGCTCTTAACGCTGTTATAATGGGATTTATCATCTTTTATCCTCATCTTATTAAATGGATGACGGGGGATTAACGTGAAAACACCTCAGGAATTGATCAATAAGGCCCTGGAGGCCCGTGAATTTGCTTATGCTCCTTATTCCGGTTTTTTAGTGGGAGCCGCTCTGGAAGGAAAGAGTGGACAGGTCTATACCGGGGCCAATGTTGAAAACGCCTCCTATGGCTTGACGGTTTGCGCCGAGCGGATCGCGGTGTTCAAGGCAGTCAGCAGCGGGGAAAAAGAGTTTTCCCAGATCGCCATAGCGGGCAGCGGAGAGGGGCCGACCTACCCTTGTGGGGCGTGCCTACAGGTGCTGGCCGAATTTGCTCCGGGGCTTACAATATATACCGGGTCTGACCCCGGGCAATATCAAGTATTTAACTTGAGTGAGATGCTTCCCCAAGCTTTCTCTCTTAACACTAGGAGGTAAATTTTAGTGAAATCAGGATTTGTAAGTATAGTGGGAAGGCCCAATGTGGGTAAATCCACATTGATAAACCATATAATGGGGTCGAAAATTGCCATTGTTTCCGATAAACCTCAGACCACCAGGAACCGGATTCAGGGAATATACACCTGTGACGAAGGCCAGGTGATCTTTATCGACACCCCGGGGGTGCACAAGCCCAAGCACCTTCTGGGCGAATACATGGTGAATGTATCGGCCCGTTCCATAAACGAAGTGGACCTGGTCTATTATATGGTGGATGTCACCCGTCCCCTGGGCGGGGGGGAGCGCTATATCATAAACATCCTGAAAGAAGCTTCCGTTCCGGTTTACCTTCTGCTCAACAAGATAGACCTGGTTTCCGAGGAAAGCATTATGGAAACCATGCAGGATTTCCACGGCATCATGAAATTTACCGAAGTGATCCCCATTTCTGCAGCCAAGGGAACCAATATTGACCGGCTTCTGGAAATGACGTTTGCCGGACTTCCGGAAGGACCCCTGTATTATGCGGAAGACGACCTGACCGACCAACCGGTGTCCTTCCTGGCCGCCGAGCTTATAAGAGAGAAAGCCCTCTTCCTTACGCGGGATGAAGTCCCCCATGCCATAGCGGTAGAGGTGGAGGCTTTTGAGCACAAAAGGGCGGGAAAGGTCTATCTGCGGGCCGTCATATATACCGAACGTGAAACCCAAAAGGCCATAATCATCGGCAAGGGCGGGCAGATGTTGAAAAGCATCGGGGAGCAGTCCCGGCATGATATCGAACAGATGTTGGACACCCAGGTATACCTGGATCTATGGGTAAAAGTGAAAAAGAACTGGCGGGATAATGAAGGCAATCTGAAACAGTTGGGCTACAGGCCCTAAGTTTTGGGCAGGAGGACGCTTATGCTCGCTTCCTATATGGACAGCACCCATTTGAAGGCGGAAGCGACTGCCGAAGACATCCGAAAATTGTGTGAAGAAGCCGCCACTTTGCATATGGCGGCTGTTTGCGTTAATCCCTATCGCGTGCCGCAGGCCGGCGTTTTGCTAAAAGGGAGCGGGGTCAAAGTATGTACGGTGATAGGATTTCCCCTGGGCGCCCTCACTGTCGCCGGAAAACGGCAGGAGGCCTGCCAGGCCTTAAAACAGGGCGCTCAGGAACTGGATCTGGTTGTCAACATCGGCGCGGTGAAAGACGGCAATTACGCGCTGGTTGAAGAAGAGATAGAGCAGCTGGCCGGGTTGAAAGGGGCATTTTCATTCCAGCTCAAGGTAATCGTTGAGACCGCCCTGCTCAAGCCGGAAGAACTGGTTAAGCTGGTCTCCATAGTCAGCGGCAGCGCTGCGGAATACATCAAAACTTCCACCGGGATGGCCGCTCGAGGGGCCAGCCTGGAAGACCTGGAGGTGATCAAGCAGTATCGCCGACCCGGGCTGAAAATAAAAGCCAGCGGCGGGGTGCGGGAATTGGACTGGGCTCTTAGCCTGATAGCTGCCGGAGCGGATCGGATAGGAAGCAGCCATGCGGGCGCCCTGGTCAAGGAATACCTGAGCCGGAGAGAGTCTTTAGCGGGTTATTTTAATCTATAGAGCCTCATTTCAAAAACTTAAACCGGGAGGCTCATCCTGCAACTCCGCTGTGCCCTTTAAGCCCGAGTTTGACGAAAAATTTAATCCGGGGTGGTATAAATCACAGTGCACTACCGTACCAGGGCAGTGATTCTAAAAAGCAAGGATTACCGGGATGCGGATAAGCTCATGACGGTCTTTTCCGAAAAAGAGGGCAAGTTTCGCGCTATCGCCCGGGGGGTTAAGAAGCCGCGCAGCAGTATGCGGGCCTCCTTGCAGCCTTTCTGCCATTCCCAGCTGTACCTTAACCGGGGAAGGGACTTGGACCTCATCACCCAGACCCGACTTTTGAGCTTTTACGGCAATATCAGGGAGGATTTGACCGGCACTCTGCAGGTTGTCTACCTTCTGGAACTTCTGGACAAGGCGCTCGTGGATCGGGTTCCCATGTTTCATCTGTACCGGGATGTATTAAATGTCCTGGAAGCCCTGGAGCAAATGGGCTATAATCCTCTTTTTATCCGCTACGCGGAGCTCAGTGTCCTTACCAATTCCGGCTATAAACCGGTGATGAACCAGTGTGTGCACTGCCATAAAGAGGACGGTTTAGTAAGTGTATTTGATCTGCCCGCCGGGGGGCTTGTTTGCAGGAACTGCCGGAAAGAGGCCGGTTCGGGGTTTGAGATGTCGGGAGAGGCTCTGGCCATATTGCGTATGATGCTTAACAGCCCTTTGCAGGCTTTGCCGCGGGTTAAAGCTACGCCAGCTTCCCTGGAGCAGCTGGAGCTGTTCCTGGAAAGATACCTGGAATACCACCTGGAAAGCAAATTCAAGATGAAAGACACCATGCGCAAGTTAAAAAGCCTCCTATCCGGGCTTTATTAAGTCCAGGCAGGCTGGCCGGAAAATCGGGGAAGGGAGAATTGGTAATGGCCGTTAACAGGGTTGACAATATGGCGGACAAGTTCAGGGCTTTTCTGAACAACCTGGCTATAGATAATCAGGCGATAATTTCCGAAAGAACCAAGGCAGTTACCAGGGCGATAAACCAGCAATACTGGCACATGCGTTCCGACACCCGCAATATTCATTTCCTGGGCTCATATGGCCGGGATACGGCTATAAAGGGGTTGACCAACATCAACCTTCTGGCCGTGCTGCCCGGGCAGGTTTACAAACGCTTTCAATCCCATCCGGGCAACGGACAGGCTTCACTCATGCTGGAGATGAGGGAATCCATCAAGCACATTTCTCTGGGGGCCTATATTAACAGCGAGGGCTGTTTGCTGATGCCGGTGGACAGTCTTACCATAGAGATCATACCCGGATTCGCCACTGACAAAAAGGCCTTTTTATATCCCGAATCCCATGACGGGTGGCGCTGGGCCACCTTCAACCCGCTGCGGGAGATCGAGGCCATGGACGAGTACAACTATAAATACGGGGGCAAGGTAAAGCACCTGGCCAAGATGATGCGCGCCTGGCGCCTGACCTACCAGGCCAAGATCCCCGGCATGCTGATAGACACCCTGGTCATGAACTTCATGGATGACTGGGAAGGCAATTCCACTTCCTTCGCCTACTACGGGTACATGTGCCTGGACTTTCTGGAGTACGTGTCCGGCCTGAAAAAAGAACAGCTGGTCTGGTACGCCAAGGGCAGCAACCGCAAGCTTACCCGCGAAGACGATTTTGGCGCTCATGCCTATACCGCCTATAAAAAAGCCAAACAGGCTTTGCAGCTGGAAAACGAGGGCAGCAGCCCCCGGGCCAGCCAAACCTGGCGGGAGGTCTTCGGCCCCCTGTTCCCCGTATAGAGGGGGCAGATGGCTAATTTAGCCATCTGCCCTTGGCAATAGTCCTTATTTGGGTCATCTTAGACTTTAATAAAGTACGGGATACAGCTTAGGTGCTCGTAATGAACGTAAAGTAACTGAATACGAGACAAAATGTTACTGTCCATACATAATTAAATGTTTTTGTCTGCTTATCATCAAGCTTGACCAGATAGGGTATAGCAAACATCCCAACAATAAATATTACTAATAAAATTCCCCAAATAATCTTTATCATTGCACTATATTCCTATTGAGACCATATGCCAGTACTCACAATACTTGGTATGCCAGCAACATAATAATAATTATATTTTATATATACCCCATTACCTTGATCAAATGTTTTCAGAATATAAGCTAATGCCGCTAGCGAAGCACAAACTAATTTGCCTATTCTTGATTGTGACCCAAATAATGCCATAATGGTTGCGGTAAATTGACTTCCATTCGCTACAGCTTGCGTTAATTGGTGATCCATATATAAGAAGAAGCCCCACCAATACCAATCGACTTTAGTAACACCTGCTGATCGGGTAGTGACAGCTATGCTATTTTTGCTTACTGTAACAGTAGTATTCGGGCTGGCAGAAACAACGTCATCATTATACTTCTGGGTAACGGTCATATTAAAGTTTTTATCACATACCAAATAACCGATTTTGATCATCTCATTGGTTTGTTCAATTCCTGCCTGCAATTGAGCAAATATGTTTTTATCTACACTCGTTATAATGTTGCTGGGAGCATTTAATGAGATTGTGCCATCGGCGTTCAACTCCAAGTATTTCTGAAGCAGATCTACCGTTTCATTAAAGTCCTTCTGTTGTTGAGCTACCGTCTTTTGCTCATCATTTACCCCTATATCGCCAGCATAAGCATAATTGATGCTAAGAGACAGCATTAAAGCAACACACAAAAACAGAGAAATTAATTTTCTTGTCTTCATAAATTCCAACTCCTTATTATAGTATTTAATAGGATTGTATTATGCGATAATTAAATTAATAGTGGTTTTACTAGGTTATATAGAGGGGGTACAGGTTAGCCAGCCAATTCCCTGCTCACCTAGCGGGCCACTATTTTTTGGGGCGGTGATCGGGCTAAACTATGACAACACCAAAGCATGCTTTCTAACCTCTCCTCTCATTAGTACGGGCATGTCAAGCATACCCATTCGGTTCTTCGGTTCACCCCGTAATAGAAATTGGCTTAGCAAGCCCTAGTTAGAAATCGCTAAACCGAAGATGCGTAAATTATTTCTAATGGACGCTATATACATTAAAATACTTTATTCCCAAAATCATTAACTATTAGATATATTTCTTTGTTTTGTTGTTGCTTCCCTTTTGGGATGTGCGAAATACCTTGAAATTGATCTGAATAGTCACATATCATACCTGAAATACGTAAATTAGTGTTTTATATATTGATCTCTTATATCCCGAATTAAAGGATAAGCAATTCCTACTGAAACTCATAGCGATTCAGTTACACTATTTGTAAAAATGTTTTGACATTATTTCTTGATAAGAATATAATGTAAAGGAAATTTTACATTCGGGAGGGGTCTAATCTTGAAAAAAGCTGACGAAATGCAAGTGTATATAAGTTTAAAAAGCACTCGTCTGGCATGGACATACTGCATTGTGTTTCTTTTAATATGGATGTGGTACCAGTACATTAAAGGCCAATACTGGGAGATTCTGCTTATATTAATATCTAGCCAATTAATGGTTTTTTGGGCTAGTCAGATTTTCTTAAAAAGAAGAATTGTGGGTAAATATGAAGAACAGGATTAGGGAATTGAGAAAAACAATGGGTTTGAGGCAAGAGGATCTTGCTTTAAAGCTTAATGTAACCAGACAAACCATTAATGCTATTGAGAACAACAAATACAACCCAACATTGGAGTTGGGAATGAGGTTGGCCAGGCTGCTTAAAACCAGCGTTGAAGAATTGTTTCTAATGGAGGATTAAACAAAAACCAGTGATTCTTTTTATTTAGACTAAAGCGCTGCGCTAGGGTTGTCATGTAGTGCTGAGTTGTACAACATGGTATTAAGCCCAAATGGCAGGAGTCTAAAAAGTTTGTGTCGAAAATAAAGTGTTAATTGATAATAAACTGCAGATTGTTTAGTTAAATGGAAAGGGAGGAATAAAAGTGGAAAATCCTCAGATGAATGTCGGCCAGCGTTTGTGGAAGGTCATAGTCAGTCCCTCCCGAACTTTTCAAGCCGTCAAAGAGGAGCCCGGTTTCCTAATCCCGGCGGCTCTATTTCTGGTTATCATGATAGCAGCAACGCTGCTGATAGGGCCAGAAACCCGGCAGTATACGGTTGAGTTGATGACCAAACAAGGAGCAACCCCCAGTCAAATAGATGCCGGTTTAAAAATGATGCTGCCCATGGCGGTAATCGGAGTTTTAATTAGTTATCCAATTTTGTGGCTGCTGCAGGCGCTGGTTCTGCTCATATACAACCAGATAGCTCTGGGCGAAGGCAAGTTTAAGCAGCTCTTTGCGGTGGCGGTTTTCAGCAGTGTTCCCACGGTAATCCACCAGATAATAGCCAGCGGCTTGATAAAAGCTATGGGTGTGAACGCCGCCATGCAGGTCAACACCAGCCTGGCCGTGCTGCTGGGCAGCGACAACCAGACCTTTTTGTATCGCTTCCTGGCCTACTTCGATCTTTTCACTATCTGGGGGCTGGCGTTATTAACCCTGGGTGGTGCCATAGTAATGAACAAAAGCGTCAAAGGTATAGGACTATATATCCTGGTTCTCTGGATAATACTGGCGGTGGGAATGGCCTTTTTGGGAGGTCTGTTTCCAACCACGGTTTAACTATACGTAGGCGATACATTTCCTGGAAAGTGGGTGAAGGGATTGGAGTCTGAAGTCCAGGCCCATCCGGAAGAAAAACGAAGACCGATAAAGAAAATCTTGATAGGGGGCGGGATTGGCCTGCTGGTCCTGGCCCTTATCATTGTAAACGTTTATCGCATCACTCAGAAGGATGTGGTAAAGGTCGATATGGCCAAGGTAACTCAAACCCAGCTGGTGGAGAAGGTTCCGGCCAGCGGCACGATAGTCGCGGCTGACAAAGAGGTGCTTTTTTCTGAAGCCAGTGGCACGGTCAAAGCAGTTCACGTGCGTCTGGGGGAAGAGGTGAAGGCCGGGCAGGTCCTCATCGAACTTTCGGTTCCCAACGGCCAGGAAAAGCTGGCCCAGGCCAGGGCTGATCTGGCCCGCGCCGAGGCCGACCTGGCCGGCGCCCGGTCCGGAGGAAAGAGCTCGGAAGTGGCGACCGCCGAACTGGCCCTGGTTCAGGCCCGGAGTAATTACAAAAACGATGAAGACGCCTTCAAACGCGCTACTGTTTTATATGAACAGGGGGCCATGTCCAGGGTCGACTATGACAAGGCCCAATCTGACTTTGAAAACAGCCAGGCCAGCCTGGCCAAAGCCGAAAGCGATCTGCGCCGGGCCCAGGATGCAGCTCCGGCGAAGCTGAAATCCTATGAGGCGGCGCTTGAATCCGCGCGCCTGCGCCTGGAGTCGCTGGAACGCCTGGTCCAGGGCCAGGGTTTAATCTGCTCCCGGGATGGACAAATCCTCTCCATCAGTGTAAGTCCCGGGGATGTGGTCAACGAATTGTCTCCTATTTTAAGCATTTCCAGTATGGAACGGCTGCTTATCGAAGGCAGTGTTCCCGAAGCCGAGGCCAGCAAAATCAAGCCGGGTCAGAAGGTGCAGATAAGCGGCAATGCCTTTTCCGATGTCAGGTATCAGGGTCGGGTAAAGGAGGTTGGGCTGGAGGTCTTAGACCCGGAAAAAGCCCAGATTGATTCGAGCAGATCTCTGCCTATCATAGTTGAAATCGAAAACCCCGGGTCCCTGTTGCCCGGATACAGTGTGGATATGGATATAACCACGGCGGAAGAGGACACCCTCATCGTGCCGATTGAAGCCCTGGTGGAAAAGGATGAAGGGCGCAGCGTGTGGCTGGTTCAGGACGGAATCGCCCGACTGGTTCCGGTTACCACCGGCATCAGCGACGGCCTGACCATTCAGATAAAGTCCGGCCTGGAGCTTGACAATCAAGTGGTTATCAATCCGCCGGCAGACTTAAGCGACGGGAAAAAGGTTCGCAAGAAATGATCGTTTTAGAGAAGGTTTCCAAAACCTATGACACCGGCACCGTGCAGGTGAATGCCCTTAAAGCCCTTGACCTGGTAATCAGTGAAGGTGATTTCACTGCCATCATGGGCCCGTCCGGATCGGGCAAGTCTACCTTGATGAACATACTGGGTTTGCTGGATCGTCCCAGCGAAGGCAGCTTTATTTTGGACGGGGTAGACACCAGAAGTCTGGATGAGAGCCAGCTGGCCAACCTGCGCAACCAGAAAATCGGTTTTGTCTTTCAAAATTTCAACCTGCTGCCCCGGCTCAATGCCCTGCGCAATGTCGAGCTTCCCCTGCTCTATGCCGGCATAAGCGCCAAAGAGCGCCGGGCCAGGGCTAGAGCCGCCCTGGAGCGGGTAGGACTGGCCAGTCATGTAAACCATCGTCCCAACGAGATGTCCGGGGGGCAGAAACAGCGGGTGGCCATTGCCCGGGCTCTGGTCAACAATCCAGGCCTTTTGCTGGCTGACGAACCGACCGGCAATCTGGACAGCGGGTCGGGGTATGAAATCATGGACCTGTTTCAGGAGCTCCACCGGCAGGGCAGCACCATTGTTCTGGTTACCCATGAACCTGAGATAGCCCGTCATACCAGGAACATCATCCACTTTCGGGATGGACGGCTGGTTCACAGCGAAGCTGTGGCCGAGCCCTACCAAGCCCAAGAACGGCTGCAGTTGTGGCTGGAACAGGAAGAAGGTCTGGCATGAAATTAAGGGAAATGCTTATGGTGGCCCTGGAAGGGGTCTGGGTAAACAAGCTGCGTTCCGCGTTGACCATGCTGGGCATTATCATTGGCGTTCTGTCGGTCATAATTATCGTTACCCTGGGACAGAGTCTCCAAAAGCAGACCGCCACTGAGGTTGAACGCCTGGGGGTAAACTCTTTTACTCTGGTGGCGGTGCGCAATGACGATGGGCAAAAAGGCAAACTGACTATCGAAGACCTGAATTTTATCGAGGATTCCATTGAGTCAATAGATTTTATTGTGCCGATGACTTATGCCGCCAGCGGCGCCGCCTTTGAAACGCCGCGCAAAAAGCTTACCGGCATGCTCATCGGCACCAGCCCCGACTATCTGAAGATCAGCACCCTGGGTTTGGAAAAGGGGCGCTTCTTTACCGAGGTTGAAAACCAGATGGGGCGCCGGGTGGTGGTTATAAACCAGAAGATGGCGGAAGAACTGTTCGGAACCGGAGTCGATGCCATCGGTAAGACGGTGCGGATAAACCGGATACCCTTTGTTATCTGCGGCCTATCCAAACCGGAGGCCCAGGTTATGGGCATGCAGTCTTACTACAGCTACGTGCCGGCCCAGTGCGTGCTGGAGATGGAAGAGACCAAGGAAATTCAGCAGGCCCTGGTCAGGGTAAAAAACGCCGAGCAGTTTAAAGTGGCCACCAATCAGACCATCAGAATGCTGGAGATGCGCCAGGGGATTAAAAAGGGTTTTGTGACCCAGACCAATGAACAGATGATGGCCCAGATCAACACCATTGTAGGCGCTATTACCGGAGTATTTGGAGCTCTGGCGGGCATCGCCCTGGTGGTAGGGGGCATAGGTATTATGAATATTATGCTGGTTTCAGTCACGGAACGCACCAGGGAAATCGGGATTCGCATCGCGGTGGGAGCCAGGCGCAAGGATATACTGATCCAGTTCCTGGTTGAAGCCCTGGTCATCTCTGCTATAGGAGGCACCATAGGCATGCTTTTGGGCATTGGAATAGGGGCGCTGATATCGGTTTTTCTTGGCATGCCAGTGGTAATATCCTATCAGGTCATTATTATTTCCTTCCTGTTCTCTTCGAGTATAGGCATAGCCTTCGGCATCTACCCGGCCAACCGGGCAGCTAAACTTGATCCCATCGACGCGCTGCGCTACGAATAAGGCTATTTATATTCCCGGTAAAAGCAAAATAAGTTGAAGAACCGTCCTCAAACTCATTTTGGATGAATTATTATTACAGCTAGTTGACTGGTTCGATCAACTAGCTGTAAAATATTTTTGACCAAAACAGTCAATCTGCGCATTTTGGTGATGCCTGTGAACCGATCATTTGAAAACCTTGACCCGCAAAAGAAAAAACGCATAATCAATGCGGCTTTAGAGGAATTCTCCAACAAGGGATACACTCAGACGGCCACTGATGTTATTGTTGCCAAAGCCGAAATTTCGAAAGGGGCTCTGTTTCACTATTTTGGCAGCAAAAGAAGGCTGTTCATTTATCTCTGTGATTATGTTTTTAAGCTAACTACCGAAGCGTTTTATGAAAAAATGGACATGGAGATAACGGACTTTTTCGCCAAATACCGGCTGGCCCTTAATGTTAAATTGCAGATGATGTATGAACACCCGGCCATGTTTGAATTTTTGGAAATGCTGGTCTTGGACAGCTCGGAGGTTGCGGTTTCCTATTATAAAAAGGCTCAATGGGAAACTGTGGCTGATGCCAGGGCCAGGTTCTTCAATAATCTTGATATGGCAAAGTTTAAAGCGGGGCTGGACCTTAACAAGACTATAAATACTGTTATATGGGCCTTTGATGGCTTCAGTAATGAATGGATTGAGAAAATCAAAGTCAACCAGGAGCCGATGGACTATCAAAAGATTGTGGCTGAAGCTGAAGAATACCTGGATTTTTTTAAGGAACTATTTTATAAGGATGAAGAACCCTGATTCTATTCCATTTAGAATACGATATTGATAAATCCCTCTTTCACTGATAATAAGCCGATAAAGGATTCATTGTGCGTTAATGGAAACGTATAATTAAGAGAAATTGCTATTTTGACGAAAAATGGGAGAGCACTATGGAACAAGAGGTACTGATCCACCTGCATGAAGTTACCAAACAGTATCAGATGGGTGAGGTTATAGTGGACGCTTTGCTGGCGAGCACGGTGGATATCATGAGCGGTGAACTTATGATTATCATGGGACCCAGCGGCTCAGGCAAGAGCACCCTCCTTAACATCCTGGGAGGAATGGATCAGCCGACATTGGGAGAAATCTTCTTTCAGGGCCATAATTTAACCCGTGCTTCAGACAAGGAACTCACTCAATACCGCCGCCACGAGGTGGGTTTTGTTTTTCAATTCTACAACTTGATTCCGGATCTAACCGCCGCGGAAAACGTCGCCCTGGCTGCCCAACTGGTCGAGGACCCTATGCCGGTTGCCGAAGTCCTGGAGTTGGTAGGACTGGCTGAACGGGCCGGCCATTTCCCGGCCCAGCTCTCTGGAGGAGAGCAGCAGAGGGTGTCTATTGCCCGGGCCATGGTAAAAAAGCCGCGTCTTTTACTATGCGACGAACCCACCGGCGCGCTGGACTACCAGACCGGAAAGAGCGTGCTGGCTTTGCTTAACCGGATCAACCGGGAAACCGGCAGTACCGTAATTATAGTGACTCACAATACCGCTATCGCGGATATGGGCCAGAGGGTCGTCAGGATGCGAAGCGGCAGTATAGTGGAATTGCGTGTTAACCAGGAACCGCTCGACCCGGAAATGATCGAGTGGTAATAAGTGGCCTATCCGAGCTCTGGGGAGTTATTCGGCGAGTAAATGGAGGGGGAGAAATACGGTGAAGAACAGGAAAGTCTGGTGGATAGTCGGGGCTTCGGTTTTATTGATTCTCATCTCTGCTTTCTATTATGTCAGCAGCGCTCAGCCGGTGACGGCAACCAGGATCCAAAAAGGGGCGTTGGTCAACAGCATCAGCGAAACCGGATATGTTAAAACGGTGGACCAGTATGATGTAGAGGCCCAGAACTACGGGCTGGTCGAAGAGGTGATGGTTGCGACCGGACAGCAGGTAAGCTCGGGAACTGTATTGATGAGGTTGAAAAACCCGGATCTGGACGCGGAAACCGAACAGGCCCAGGCCCAGCTGGCTCTGGCCCGGGGGGAGCTTAGCCAGGCAGAGCTGACCATGGCCAGTTATGAAATGGAGACCAGTCAGGCTCAGACCGCCTTCGACCGGCAAAAATCGCTGTATGAAATGGGCGCCGTAAGCCAGGCTGATTATGAAGCGGCCCGGGACCGCCTGCAAAAGGCAGTGCAGCAGGTCGAACTGCACGGGCAGTATATGGGCCAGGTGCAAAGTAAAATCGCTATTTACTCTGAATTGACCGGCAGTTTGCAGAGCAAGCGGAGTGCCCTCATCATAAAAAGCCCTATTGATGGAACCGTTTTGGACCTGCCGGGCAAGGAAGGAACGTATATAACTCCGGGAAGCCTCCTGGCCCAGCTCGGGACTACGTCGCAATTAGAGATACAGGCCGATCTATTGAGCGATGATCTGGGTGACGTCCAGCTGGGGCAACCGGTTTCGATTACCGCGACCGTGCTGGGGGAAGAGGTGCTCTCCGGAGTGGTCAGTGAGATCAAACCCCGGGCTTTTGCTAAAATCTCGGCTCTGGGCGTTGAACAGCGCCGGGTGCCGGTGATGATCAAATTGAACTCCAGTTCCAAGCTTAAGCCCGGTTATGAAGTGCGGGTCAGCATTGAAACTACCCGCCGGGATGGCGTACTGCTGGTGCCCCGGGAGGCTTTAAAAAGCAGCGAAGACGGACGCTACCGGATCATGAAGATCAGCAATAACCGGGTGGTATATCAAGACATAGAACTGGGGCTCAAGGGAAGGGAATATGTGGAGGTTATTTCCGGAATTGAGGAAGGCGATCTTATCGTTAAGGATGGAAGTCAGGTACTTGACGAAAAGTCTCGGGTCAAGGTTCAGTGAGCCTGAACCGTGTCGAAAGTGAATTTAAGCAGGCCTGAAATCGACGGCCCTTTTGTTATAATCTGCAACCGGCCGAAAGGATTGAATAGGATTGAGCATCCTGAGCCGAAGAATACTTCGCCGGGTTAAAAAGAGCCCGGGACAATTTATCGCTTTAAGCGTTGTAGTAATGCTGGGTGTTCTTATTTACATTGCCATGACTACCGCCTACTACAATCTCAACCGTTCGCAAAGCGATTTTTACCAGAAAACCCGCTTTGCCGACTACTTTTTCATGGTAGTAAAAGCGCCGGAGGGGGTGGCCAGACAGCTTAGCGATGTCCCCGGCGTAGCCCGGGCCAGTGGGAGCATCCGCCGGGATCTCACTTTCATCAAGCCGGAGGGAGGAAGGGGAACTTTCCGGCTGGCCACCTACGATCTAGATGATGAAACCCGTCTGAACAACCTGCAAGTTATCAGCGGGAGAGATTTTTCCAAAAACAGCGGGCAGGATATCGAAGTTCTGCTGGATCCCGCTTTTGCCAAGGCCAATAAGCTCCAGCCCGGCTCAGTCTTTAAGGTAATTGCCGAGGGAAAGGAGGTACCCCTTACCGTAATCGGCACTGCGGCCAGTCCGGAATTCGTATATCTGATGAAAGACACCGCTTCCTGGATGCCTGATCCGAATGAATTTGGCCTGCTGATGATGCCGCGCGATCGGGCGCAAAAGATCCTCAATATGCAGGGACAGGTCAATCAGATAGCCGTTCAGCTTACCCCGGGGGCTTCGGCCGATGAGGTTGAAAAGCAGGTTCAGGATAGACTGCGTCCCTACGGCAATCTCGCCGCCTATCCCAGGGATGATCAATTGAGCCATTCGGTTTTAAAAGGTGAACTACAGCAGCTCAAAATCTCCGCCCTCTATCTTCCCCTGTTTTTCTTCATCATCGCGGCCGGCATTCAGTTTATGCTGCTGGGGCGTCTCATTAAAAACGAGCGCACTTCAATTGGGGTCTTTAAAGCCCTGGGCTACAGCAACGTCCGGATCATAAACCACTATGTGGCGTATGCATTGAGTATATCCCTTACCGGGGCGTTACTGGGCAGTATATTGGGCGTGGCCCTGGCCTCGGTTTTTTCAGACATGTATGCTACCTACTTTAACCTGCCCAGTGTAATCGGCGGGCTGAACCTGAACGCCATTGTCAACAGCGTGCTGCTAAGCCTGCTGGTGGGAGGCGTATCCGGTGTGCTGGCCTGTCTGGGGGTTATCCGCATAAATCCGGCCGAATCAATGCGGCCCAAGGCGCCGCAACGGGGGCGCCGCATTTTATTGGAGAGCTGGGCGGGCCTGTGGAAACGGCTCAACAGTGGCTGGCGTATGAGTCTGCGCAGCATGCTGCGCAACCGGACCCGCTTTATGGTCACGGTGCTGGGAGTCGCCTTTACCGCAGTGGTTTTGGTGATCACTTTATTTATGAATGATGCTATCGATTATATGTTGACCAGGCATTTCGCCATGGAAAACAATTATGATTACCTGGTCCAGCTGAGCGCCCCGGTAAAAGAATCTGAGATCACCGGCTGGAACCAGTGGGAAGAAGTAAAAAAATTGGAACCGGTCTTGGAGCTGCCGGTGGCCCTGACAGCTGTGGACGGCAGCCGTGAAGAGAACGACATGTTTTACGGGGTGAATCCCGGTCAGGATTTCCTGGGTGTCTTTGCAGCCGATGATAGTGTTCTGCCCATCCCGGAAGAAGGGGTAGTTATGAGTGAACGGGTGGCCAAAAAGCTGGGGCTTAAAGTAGGGGATATGGTCAATGTGGAGACCAAAATGAATCAGGGGGCGGTGCGCAAGGGGCAGTTGAAAGTAGTGGCTCTCAACCAGGCTTTAATGGGCGGAGGTTCATATGTTTCCCTCAATACGGCCAACCGCCTTCTGGGCGAAAGCCACCTGTTTACCAGGATTCTGGTCAGGGTGGATTCCAGCCAGGCCGAGTGCTTTGAGAAGCGCCTGCAAGATATGACCGCCATCAGCTCCATTGTAAGCAAAGCCGATGAAAGAACGGGATGGAACCAGATGCTGGACAGTGCCCTCGCATCCATTGCGGTAATGATAATGTTTGCCGCCCTGCTGGGCATGGCTATAACCTATAACTCGACCTACATGAACTTCAATGAAAAGCAAAGGGAGCTGGCCAGCATGAGAGTGCTGGGCTACACCCGCCAGGAACTGACCGGACTGTTGTTCAAAGAGACCATATTGCAGGCCGTTATTGGAGTAATCATAGGCCTTCCGCTGGGACGCTACCTGGGCAGCCTCTACCTGGCTTCGGCTACCAATGAATACTACAGTCTGCCGTTCATCATTTATCCCCGAACTTATGTAATGAGCGCTGTAGGCACCATGGTTTTTATTGTACTGGGCTTTGCCCTGGTTCTGCCCCGCCTTAAACATATAGACCTGGTGGAAGCCTTGAAGAGCACCGATTGATTAACAAGGATCGGCCGGATACGGCGCGCAACCGGATAGACACAAGTACTCTGTTAATCCTAATTCCACATATTATCGGCGGCTAAATTTTCGAGAGTACTAGAGCCAGGAAAATCCAGAGATTCCTGGCTTTTTTGCGTGAATGCGGCCGGGTAAAAGAGGATAAACCAATTTTGAAGGGATTTAAACCTGAAAAACGTTGTTATTAGTGATGGGAAAGGAGGTGGTTACGGTTTGGAATGATACAGCATGGGTGGAGCTCTACAGGACCGACGATCCGCAGGCCTTTGAGGCCCTGATAGAGCACTACCAAGCCTATGTCTTTGCTATAATCCTCCGCTTCGTCGATAATATGGACGATGCCCAGGATATAGCCCAGGAAGTTTTCCTGCAGATATATCGATCTTTGCCTTCTTTCCAACCGGATCACCTCAAGGCCTGGGTGGGAAGAATAACTACCAATAAGGCCATCGATTGGAAGCGAAAAAAGCAGAGAAGCGTTCAGGGACACGAACTGTCGGATATTGATATAGGGAAACCGCTGGCTGACAGCCTCCCCAGCCCGGAAGAAGCTTTTATCAGCAAAGAAAGGGAGGTTTACATCAGGGAATTATGCGACAGTTTACCCGACCGTTACCGAACGATTTTGATAAAATACCATTTTCAAGATAAATCCTATCAACAGATCGCCCGTGAGGAGGGCATCAGTGTAAAAACCGTAGAGACCAGGCTATACCGGGCCAGAAAGCTTTTACGCCAGCTTTGGAAGGAGGGAAAAGTATGAAGCATTACAGCGCTGAGGAATGGTCGGCATTTTACCGAAAAGAAGAAAACCTGGACCTTTTAGCCATGGAGGACCATTTGCTGGAGTGTGACCAATGCCTCGAACTTTTTCTTCTAGCGGTTGAACAAGGTGATCTGAAATCGATAGAACAGCGCATTCCGGCTGACTTCAATCGAAAGACCAGTCAGATGCTGCAGGGGCCGGTGGTACTTGAGCTTCCTCGCAAAGATTTCCGGCCCCGCTGGCTGGCAGCCAATTATGTTGCGGCAGCCATTTTAACAGTCATGTTAATGGGGGGAGGCGTGTTTCAAACCCTGGCCCTAAAAGCTTCCGAAGTTCCAGTCAGACATCCGTCCAGCTATTCACAAAAAATCAATTCATTTTTATCCAGTTGGCCCGAGCAGTTAAAGGACAGTACCTGGGGGCGTATCGATAAGCTGCACACCCTGGATGGCAAGGAGGTTAAGAGATGAAGAAAAAAAGCAGGTTCCTGGTGTTTATTCTATCCCCGCTGCCGGGTTTAAGCCATCTCTATGTGGGGTGGCCGCACCGGGCCATGGTATTCTTTATGACGTTTATAGGGATTTGTTTCGCAGGTGGAATGATTTCCAGTTTGGGCTGGACCATGAATCAGATGATGGTTCCCCTGACCTTTTTCTGCGCCGCCCTGGTCTGGTTTACCGCGTTTGCAGAAGCCATGAAGCTGGCCGGATCATCAAGGGTGGCTCCGGCAACCGGGGATGGTGAAGCGAATCCTGACCAGGAAGATGAAAGACAGCTTATGATCGGCAACCGCAAACTGGTGACCCTGGCCTTTTCGGCGATACCTGGAGCCGGGCACATGTTTATGGGGCTCTTAAAACCAGGTGCGCAGTTGATGGCGGTCTTTTTCCTGGTGTTGTTTCTTGGGAACTGGCTGGAGATGAGCATACTGGCTTTCCTGGCTCCAGTAATATGGTTCTTCAGTATATTTGATGTGTATCACCTTCTAGAAGAGGAAGAAGAGTTAAAGATCGACTCCCCCAATCTCTTTGACTGGATTGCCCGGCATTCAAAATGGGTTGGCTGGGGGCTTATAGCGGCAGGCGTCTTGATTATTATTCAACGCCTGGGGGGGCCTGTTTTAGGACACTGGTTTAATGCGGCGCTGCGTTCTTATGTCCAAACCAGTATTGTGGCCCTGTTGTTGATCGGTGGGGGGATTAAGCTCCTGACCGGCAGCAAGTCCTCCGGGAAGGAGGAAGAAGCATAATGAGACAGTGGAGAGTAGGAACCATTTCCATGGGCCTCCTTCTGGTGGGGGGCGGACTGGGATTGCTGGCGGCTCAATACAATGCCCGGGCCATAACCGTAGCTATGCGCTGGTGGCCTTTACTGCTGGTGGTTCTGGGTATTGAAGTTCTGGTCTATACCTATTTAAAAAAGAGCGAAGATGGGCGGGTTCGCTACGACATTTTCAGTATAATTATCATTTTGTTCCTGGTGTTTTCCGGAGTGGGACTAAAAACTGCCCAGGACGCGGGGATCGCCCAATGGGTGCAGGAGCGGCTGCAGCTTTCGAGTTATACCATGGTCTTACCGGAAATTCAGGTACAGCTCCCTGCCCAGGTTCAAAAAGTCGTATTATCAGCAGAGCAGAGTTCACGCCTGGAAATCCGCAGCACTTCGGTAGAGACGATGCTGGCCGGAGGGAAAGTCACGGTAAAGGCCAAATCGGAAGAAGAAGCGCGGCAGATGGCGGAACAGGCGCTGAAAGTGAGCACCCGGGAGGCGGGGGATACCCTGTTCATTACTATGTCGGGCGGACATGACATAAAGATCAGCCTGCCGTCCCGGGTGGAGTTGGAAGTAAACGCGCCCGAGCAGAAGGTTGTTCTGACCGCGGATCAGGTACTGGGAAACTATGTTATCATAGGCGATTTCGACAGTGAAGTGCTTCTGCCGGCCGGCGCCGACCTGTCCATTACAGCTATAAACGACGCCCCCGGCAGAATCAGCGGCAATTTGGCCTGGACCACTTCGGCGATGGCGGGCGGGCCGACCGATAATACAAGCGCCGCGGCCAACGGGAATGATGGGCAGGTTCAGGTAAAAAACGCGGGGAGCAATGCGGAGCGGGATGCTCACCAGTATCATCAGAAAAATGATTACATTTCCAGAGTCCAGATGGGCAATGGGACCAACAAGATGACCATAATCTGCGAAGGCAACTGCACCATACGGCAGCTGCCCTAAATGCCATACTAATTCCGAAGAAAAGGCCTAATGGCCTTTTCTCAGCTTGTCGACAAAGGCGACAAGCTGCCAGAGCGAGCGACGGAGGTGAAGAGCAAGGCGCTCAATAGGCCCGCGATTGAGGCGTACCGAAGTACGCTGATTGAGTGGGCCTATTGAGCAACGCAGCTATTCGCTTTTGTCGACGGTCTGAAGAAAAGGCCTAATGGCCTTTTCTTCTCTAGCATACAAGATCATTTAACCAGGGTGATGCATTGAAATGGAGCGGATTTGAAACAGCAGTTCACCGCTGGGGGCAGGAACACTGACCAGGGCTCCGTTTTCCTGCAGCAAAAGAGAACGCCCTACCGGTGAGAGGATGGAAATATCACCGGAAGACACCTTGCCTTCATAGAAAGGTAAAATGCGAAAAGACTGGCGCCGCTGGCGGTTCAGCAGTTCAACATCAACTATGCAATTCATGATGACATAAGGGAGCTGATCACTGGACTGCAAGCTGCGCCGTGACTCCTTGATCAAGGAGAGCAGCGCTTCTATATATCTGTCTATAAGTTCGTTCAGTTCATCCCGCTCCCGGGAGGGCAGGGGAACCTGCTCATCGAGCCAACGGTAGCGGTTATCTTCGATAGCTACCAGCTGCTCAATTAAAACATCAGGGGATAAAAGCTTATTACTTGCCTGATTCATATGAGTCCCTCCATGAAGTAATTAAATGGAAAAAGCTAAAAAAAGCTTTGGGGTATTTTGCCGGCCTGGCAAAATACCCTCTGTTACAAGTATACAGTATACAAGAAATGATTGTCAATAATGCATGATGTTGCCATTTAATGCATGGGAAGGTATTTAATGGTGTTGGGATGTTTTACAGGGTTTAAGATGAGCAGGGGCTTAAGTTGACAAGCCAACGGGGCTCGGGTAAACTTATTATGAATTTTATAGTCTGGCTGTGAAGAAGAGGAGTAAGAAAGAGGTCTCCTGATAGAGAGCCGGGGAGGCTGGAAAACCGGTAGAGACGCTTTCTGAAGGGCGCTTTGGAGCTGCAGGAGGAACGCCGTAACAGGCAAGTAAAACCTGGGTCTTTAAGAGTGGGCTTTATGCCAATCAGGGTGGAACCGCGGTTAATCCCGTCCCTGCTTTTAAGGACGGGTTTTTTTTATTTTTCTATGGGGATTTAAGCTCTGGAGCCGGAAAGCAAAACAGTGCCGGGAGAATATTGTAAAGGCCCTAAAAAACCAGCCAATGATTGTTTGATGAAGGAGGAAAGAAAGATGAACTTCCAGGAAATGATACTCAAATTGAATAATTTCTGGGGCCAGCAGGGATGTATTATTCAGCAGCCTTATGACGTGGAAAAAGGCGCCGGAACCATGAATCCGGCCACTTTTTTACGGGCCCTGGGACCGGAGCCGTGGAAGGTCGCCTATATAGAACCGTCCAGGCGTCCGACGGACGGCCGTTATGGAGAAAATCCCAACCGCCTCCAACACTATTATCAATACCAGGTAATATTGAAGCCCTCGCCGGATAATGTCATAGATCTATACCTGGAAAGCCTGCGCGATCTGGGCATCGACCCGCAGGAACACGACATCCGCCTGGTGGAGGACAACTGGGAATCACCGACCCTGGGCGCCTGGGGGCTGGGCTGGGAAATCTGGCTGGACGGCATGGAAATCACCCAGTTTACCTATTTTCAACAGTGCGGCGGAATTGACTGCTTCCCGGTTTGCGCGGAAATAACCTATGGAATCGAGCGCATAGCGATGTATATCCAGAATAAAGAGAGCATCTTTGATATTGAATGGGTGGATGGCATCAGCTACGCTGACGTGCACCACCAGGCCGAGGTCGACTATTCTCATTACAATTTTGAAGCGGCCGATGTTTCAGCTCTCACAACCATGTTTAACATCTGCGAAAAGGAGGCCAACCATATAGCGGCCCTGCACCTGGTACAGCCGGCCTATGATTATGTGCTCAAGTGCTCGCACCTGTTCAATTTGCTGGACGCCCGGGGCGCTATCAGCGTAACCGAGAGAACCGGATACATCGGCCGGGTAAGAGCCCTGGCGCGCCTGGTGGCCGGCGAATACCTGGCCCAGCGCAAGAATCTGGGCTACCCGTTGATTAAAGATAAACAACTACGCCAAGAAATATTAGCTCAGGAGGGGGTATAACAGTGCGCGATCTATTGCTGGAAATCGGCGTGGAAGAAATCCCGTCCGCGTATATGCCTGCGGCTGTCCAATCAATAAAGGAACTGGCTGCTCAGAAGTTGGGCGAGGCCCGGCTTTCTTATAAAGAGATCAACAGCTACGGCACCCCCCGGCGCCTGGTGCTGCTGGTCAAAGGACTGGCCGAGCGTCAGGAAGACGCCGTGATCGAAAACCGGGGCCCCAAAAAGAACATCGCCTTTGATAAAGAAGGCCATCCTTCAAAAGCCGGCCTGGGTTTTGCCCGGGCTCAGGGAGTGGAATTTCCCGATTTGCTGATAAGGGAAGTCGATGGAGTGGAATACCTTTTTGCCGTTAAAAAGGCAACTGGTCAGGAAAGCCGGGATTTGCTGCCCGAAATTCTGCACAGTGTTATAAACTCAATACCCTTCCCCAAGTCGATGCGCTGGGCCTATTTCAGCACCCGTTTTGCCCGGCCCATCCGCTGGCTGTTGACCCTGTTCGGAGAGCAGATTGTGCCCCTGGCGGTGGAAAACGTTGCCAGCGGCAACTTCACCTGGGGCCATCGCTTCCTTTCTTCCGGACCCCTGCCGGTAGACAGCATAACCGCCTACTTTGAAGTACTAGAGAAAAACTACGTGATTCTGGATCAGGACCAGAGGCGGGAAATGATCTGGCAGCAGGTTCAAAAGGTAGCCGCCGCTCAGGGTGGCCAGGCCATGGAAAACGATGAACTGCTGGAGGAGATAAACTACCTGGTAGAATATCCTACCGCTTTTTTTGGCTCCTTTTCTCCCTCTTATCTGGAAGTGCCGCCCGAGGTTTTAACTACCAGCATGATCGAGCACCAGCGCTATTTCCCGGTCTTTGACCCGCAGGGCAAGTTGCTGTCCGGGTTTATCGGAGTGCGCAACGGCACCGATTACAGCCTTGATCAGGTGCGTTCCGGGAACGAGCGGGTCATCAAAGCCCGCCTGGAAGACGCCCTATTTTTCTGGAAGGAAGATACCAAAAAGAGCCTCGATGACATGGCCGCCGGTTTTAAGGATGTGCTTTTCCACGAACGGCTGGGCAGCCTGCAGGATAAAGTAGACAGGTTAAAAAAACTGGCCGTTTTTTTAGGAAAAGCCTCTGGACTGAGCGACGCCGGACGTTTAGAAAGGGCGGCAGCCCTGTGTAAAGCCGACCTTTTAAGTTCAATGGTTTACGAGTTCCCGGAGTTGCAAGGCGTAATGGGACGCTATTACGCCCTGGTGGGAGGAGAAGACCAGGAGGTGAGCCAGGCCATTCTTGAGCACTACCTGCCCCGGTATGCCGGAGGCGGGCTCCCGGTTACCACCACCGGTATGGTTCTCAGCCTGACCGAGAAATTTGACAATCTGGTGGGATGCTTCGCTATCGGCATTAAACCGACCGGCTCTCAGGACCCCTATGCCCTGCGCCGCCAGGCCCTGGGCATTGTAAATATCGTTTTGGAGCGCTCGCTGGATATAGATATCGAAGAATGCTGTCTGGCGGCCTATGACAACTTTGAGGGGATAAAACCGGAAAACGGCCGCGAAGACACGGCCCGGGAGGTCCTCGATTTTATCCTCCAGCGCCTGCGCGGAGTTCTGCTGGAGCGGGGCTACTCATATGATGTAATCGATGCAGTTTTACAGTTGGCTCCCCGAGACTTAAAAGACGTCTACCAGCGGGTTGAGTGCCTGCAGACCTTTAAACAGGATCTTCTTTTTGAAGACTTGATGGTGGTCTTTAATCGTTCCAATAATCTCTCCCGCAAATGGGAGCAAGACCGGGTTGAGGAGTCGATCCTCCAGGATCCAAGTGAAATAGCCCTGTACCAGGCCGTTCAGGACACCGGAAAAGCGCTGCAACCGCTGTTAAAAGCCCGGGATTATAATGAAGCATTAAAACAACTGGCGGCTCTGAGGCCCGCTATTGACAATTTCTTTGGAGCAGTAATGGTAATGGTTGAAGATGAGCAGCTTAAAGCGGCCCGCCTGGGAATATTGCGGAAAACAACCTTGCTTTGCAAACTGGTGGCAGATTTTGGAAGACTTGTTTATTAAAAAATATTTTGCAACAGGATTTCACAAGTTCGATTTAGTATATATAATTAATATTGATTAGCCCAAAAAGTATAGCATAATTGGGTGGTGAATATTATCGAACTGAGTGAACGACAGGCCAGAATCCTGGAGATAGTAAAAGTCCAGGAACCGATTACCGGAGAAAAGATTGCCGAGCTGCTTAATGTTACCAGGGCAGCGCTCAGGCCTGATCTGGCGGTTTTGACGATGTCCGGTTATTTGGAAGCGAAACCGCGGGTGGGCTATACCTTTAAAAATCAGGGAGCCAATACCGAGCTACGCAGGATTCTCACCCAATACCGAGTGCGGGACATACAGTCGATGCCGGTGGTGGTAAAGGAAAGCTGCAGTATTTATGACGCTGTGGTCAGCCTCTTTGTAGAAGACACGGGCAGTATCTATGTAGTTGATGCTGAAAATTATCTTAACGGGGTGGTATCCAGAAAAGATTTCCTCAAGACCACCTTGGGACAGGCGGATATTCATCGGGTTCCGGTCAGTGTGATCATGACCCGCATGCCCAATATTGTAACCACCACTCTCGATGAAACAGTTGTGGAAGCGGCCCGCAAGATAGTTGAGCACGAGGTAGACAGTCTGCCGGTGGTCAGAGTATTTCTCGATGAAGAAAGTGAAGAAAAACTAGAGGTGGTAGGCAAGATATCCAAAACCAACATCGCACGGCTTTTTTTAGACCTGGCCAGTATTTAGGCTGGCGGGGTTATTTATAGGAACCCAGTGATTTTGACAGGAGGTTTTCAGTTTTGACCCAACATTTACCGGGCATCTATATAGTGTCGGACTCCATTGGGGAGACGGCTGAAATGGTGGTAAGGGCCGCCGCCAGCCAGTTCAATTCCGGGACCATGGAGATCAGACAGGTACCCAACATTTCTGATACGGCTACTATCGATGAAATAGTCAGCCATGCCCGTATGGAGAATTACGTTATTGCCTATACCCTGGTGGTGGACGATCTGGCCCGTCACCTGCAGGCCCGGGCCCTGGAGACCGGAGTTGTCTGTGTCGACATATTGGGACCTTTGATCGATGCCCTTAAACAGGCCAGCCACATTGAGCCTAAACGGGAGCCGGGCCTGCTGCGCAAAATAGATGAAATGTACTATAGAAGGGTGGAAGCAGTCGAATTTGCCGTTCGTTATGACGACGGCAAAGATCCCCGGGGTATTGAGCAGGCCGATATAGTTCTGGTGGGCGTCTCCCGGACTTCCAAGACCCCGCTTTCCATGTACCTGGCCCATAAGCGGATCAAGGTGGCCAATGTACCGTTGGTGCCGGAGGTAAATCCCCCTCAGGAGCTGTACCGGGTGGCAAAAGGCAAGATTATCGGCCTTACCATTCGCCATGAACAGCTCAACCGGATTCGGACCGAACGCTTAAAGACCATGGGTCTGGCCGGTCAGGCCACTTACGCCAATCCGGAGCGAATTCAGGAAGAACTGGAGTTTGCCGAGCAGATCATGCGCAGAATCGGCTGCCCGGTTATTGATGTTACCAACAAGGCGGTTGAGGAAACAGCCAGCAAAATATTGGAAATATATTATAGGAGGTTAAGCAATGTCTAGCCACAAATATGTATACCTTTTTGCGGAAGGTAACTCGGGGATGAAATCTTTGCTGGGAGGCAAAGGGGCCAACCTGGCCGAAATGACCAATATCGGATTGCCGGTGCCCCCGGGATTTACTATAAGCACCGAGGCGTGCAATGCCTACATAGAAGCAGGAGAGCAGTTCCCGGAAGACATGCTGGACCAAACATTCGCAGCCCTGGCCAATCTGGAAGAGACCACCAACAAGAATTTCGGCAACAAATCCGATCCGCTGCTGGTATCGGTGCGCTCGGGAGCGGCCGTTTCCATGCCGGGTATGATGGATACCATATTAAACCTGGGTTTAAATGATGAGTCGGTTCAGGGCCTGGCGGCTTTGACCGGTGACGAGAGATTTGCCTATGATTGTTATCGCCGCTTTATTCAAATGTTCAGCAATGTGGTCCTGGAGGTAGAGCATCACAATTTTGAAGAAATTGTGGAGCGCTATAAACGCAAACTGAGCCTGATTTTCGATTACGAAATCCCCGCCGCCGAACTCCAAGAGATTATAAACGAATATAAAGCCTTGATCAAAAACGTCAAGGGCTTTGATTTCCCGCAGGATGTCAAAGAACAGCTGGTTATGGCCATCAAAGCCGTTTTCGGCTCCTGGAACAACCAGCGGGCAATTGTCTATCGCCGCTTGAACAAGATCGATGACAGTTTGGGAACCGCCGTAAACGTGCAATGCATGGCCTTTGGCAACATGGGCGACGACAGTGGAACCGGGGTGGCCTTTACCCGCAACCCCGCTACCGGGGACAAAGAACTGTACGGCGAATTCCTTATCAATGCTCAGGGTGAGGATGTAGTGGCCGGCATAAGAACGCCTACCCCGATAAGCAAACTCAAAGAAGAACTGCCCGCCGTATACCAGCAGTTCGTGGATACCTGCAACAAGTTGGAGAACCACTATCGCGACCTGCAGGACATCGAATTTACGATTGAAAAAGGCACTCTTTACATGCTGCAGACCAGAAATGGCAAACGCACTGCCAAAGCATCGGTGAAAGTGGCCGTGGATATGGTGAACGAGGGATTGCTGACTGTTGATGAAGCCTTAATGCGGGTTGATCCGGAGGCCATAAACCAGCTTCTCCACCGGCAGATTGACACCAGTATTAAATTGGAACCCATCGCGATCGGCCTTTCCGCCTCTCCGGGAGCCGCTTCCGGAAAGGTGGTCTTCGATGCCGATCTGGCTGAGAAACTGGGGGGAGCCGGTGAAAGGGTAGTTATGGTAAGGAATGAGACGACTCCCGATGACATACATGGCATGATTCACGCCCAGGGCACCCTGACCGCCCGGGGCGGTATGACTTCTCACGCTGCAGTGGTGGCCCGGGGAATGGGCAAACCCTGTGTGTGCGGATGTGAAAGCATCAAGATAAACTATAATGCACGGGAATTCACGGTTAACGGCATTACTGTCCAAGAGGGGGATATCATAACCCTGGACGGCTCCACCGGTCAGGTAATGCTGGGCGAAGTTCCCATGATCGAACCCACCCTATCCGATGAGTTTGAAACCCTGTTAAGATGGGCTGATGAAGTCAAGATGCTGGAGGTCAGGGCCAATGCTGATACTCCGGAAGACGCCGCCCGGGCCAGGCAGTTCGGTGCTACCGGCATCGGCCTATGCCGCACCGAGCACATGTTTATGGCCCAGGATAGGTTGCCGGTGGTTCAGGAGATGATTCTGGCCGAAACCCTGGAGGAAAGGGAAGCGGCTCTGGCTAAACTCCTGCCTGTGCAGAGAGAAGATTTTTACGGAATTTTAAAAGCGATGTCGCCCTACCCGGTTACCATTCGCCTGCTGGATCCGCCTTTGCACGAGTTTCTGCCGGATAGGGAAGAACTGCTTTTGGAAATAGCCGAGCTAAAATTTAACAAGGTCAGCAACGGCCAGCTGCGGGGTAAAGAAGAACTGCTCAAAAAGATCAACAGCCTCTCCGAGGCCAATCCCATGCTGGGCCACCGCGGCTGCCGGCTGGGACTTACCTATCCCGAAATATACCGCATGCAGGCCCGGGCCATATTTGAAGCCGCCACCCGTTTGAAAAAGGAAGGGATTAAGACCTTTGCCGAGGTGGAAATTCCCCTGGTAATGGACATAGCCGAGTTTGCCTATCTCAAATCTGAAATTATGCATGTTTATGATACAGTCAAGGCTGAAACCGGTGAGGACCTGGACTTTGCCGTGGGCACTATGCTGGAGCTGCCCAGAGCCTGTATTATGGCCAATGAAATAGCCCAGCAGGCCGAGTTCTTCTCCTTTGGCACCAACGATCTGACCCAGACGGCGCTGGGTTTCTCCCGGGATGACGCGGAAGGCAAGTTTATCCCGGTTTACCTGGAAAAGAAGATCATGAAGGACAATCCTTTTGCCGTACTGGATCGCAAAGGAGTAGGCGAGCTGATGCGCTGGGCGGTTGATGGCGCCCGCCGGGAACGTCCCGGAGTCTTGATGGGCATATGCGGGGAGCACGGCGGGGAACCGAGTTCAATAGAATTCTGTCACCTGATCGGTTTGAACTATGTAAGCTGCTCCCCCTACCGGATTCCGGTAGCCAGGCTGGCTGCGGCTCAGGCCAAGCTTAAAAATAACTAAAGAGACAGAAATACTTCCGGTTTTCAGGGGGCGCGCTTTGCTGTAATAGCGGAGTCCGTCCCTTTTCGTTACAAGCGAACAAATTTTTGGGTCAAAAAAAGGAATCCAATAATAAAGTGTAGTATTAATGGGGATGGGGGTGTAACACTTGAAACCAACCTTTATTGTGGCTGTCAACGGCAGTCCCAATTCAAAAGGAAGTACGGCCTTTATGCTGAACGAGGCTTTAAGTGAGGTGGAGAGACTGGGGGCCAGGACGACGACGCTGCATTGCCAGCGTTTGATGCGTGGTTCGCAGAGGTCTTTTTGCACCGCTTGCACCACCCCTTGCACCGGAAAATGCTATGAAGGCAAACCGCTGGAAGAAGCCTTTTCCCTATTGGCCCAGGCCGACGGCCTGCTGGTGGGCAGCCCGGTTTATTTCGGAAGCGTTTCCGCCCAGCTCAAGGCTTTTTGGGATAAGACCAGACGCCTGCGCAACCAGAAGCTGCTGATGAATGTAGTGGCCGGAGCACTTTCGGTAGGGAGCTCTCGTTTTGGCGGCCAGGAAGCGGCTTTAAGGACCATGCATGATATTTTCCTGGTGCATGGTATGGTAATTGTAGGGGATGGGCATATTGAGGATGATTGCGGGCATTTTGGAGTCGCCGCCCAGCGGCCGCCCCAAAACGATGAAGAGGCCCTCAAACGGTGCCGGATACTGGGAAAAAGGGTATTTCAAGTGGCAGAGGCCACCAGGGGTTTGCGGGAGCGCACCTGATGCAGCTTAAATCAAGCAAATGGCGGTCAAAATCCTGGGGCTCCTGCCTTTAAGGATTTTTTTATTGGGGTGGTTCTTGATGAACATCAGACAAGAGATCGAAGAGAGGGAACAGGCCTTCTTGAGTCCTTGGGCAACCAAAGCCAGAGACGCCAGGAGCCGTCTGCGGCCGCAGGATCCTGATCCAGTGCGGACCTGTTTTATGGTGGACCGGGATCGCATTGTTCATTCCAAATCCTTTCGCCGGCTCAAGCACAAGACCCAGGTGTTTATCGCGCCTCCGGGCGATCATTACCGCACCCGTCTTACCCACACCCTGGAGGTTTGCCAGATAGCGCGGACTATCGGGGCCGGATTGAATTTGAACCTGGACCTGATTGAAGCCATGGGCTTGGGGCATGATGTGGGTCATACACCGTTTGCCCATTCCGGGGAAGACGTCCTGAATAAACTGCTCAAGGAGGGCTTTCGCCACAACGAAAACAGCATTCGGGTTTTGACCCGGGTGGAACAGCATAAAAACGGGCCCGGACTCAATTTAAGCCCCGAGGTTTTAGATGGTATTCTGCGTCATAGCGGCTATGGACGGGGAGATGAAGACGCGGCCACCCTGGAAGGACAGGTCATTCGTTTGAGCGACAAGATAGCCTATGTACAGCATGATATAGATGATTCCATCCGGGCCGGTCTGCTTTCCGCTGATGAAATTCCGGCCGAATATTTGGAACTTCTGGGCAGCACGCACAGCAAACGTATTGCCACCCTGGTTACCGCAACCATCGAGCATACTCGAAAATTGATGGCCGGCGGGAGCCGGGTCAGAGTGGAGCCCGACCGGGAAACCGATCAGGCGCTGCGGGGTCTGCGCCAGTTTATGTTTGAAAAGATATACGACGGACCGGTTTGTCAGGCGGAAAGGAGCAGGGCCATGTTTATCATTGAACATCTCTTTTCCTACTATTGCCGCCAACCGGAAAAGATGAGCCCGCTTTACTGTGAAATTGCAGACCAGGAAGGCCGAGAGCGCGCGGCTGCCGATTATATATCAGGCATGAGCGACGCCTATTGCGTTTCCCAGTTTAATGATATATATGTGCCCCATTCGCTGGTCCCGGAAGCTTACAAACGGGGAGGCAGCGATGAATTCGTATGAGGGTTTTAAGATGTGTGAATGGTAGAGTTAAACGGCAGGCTTATGTTCACAGGCTGTTAAAGGTTCCGGGGCAGGGCAGGTGAAGAAATGTCCGGATATTTCGACGATCAAATTATGCGGGATATAGAGGCCCGGTTAAACATAGTTGATATTGTAGCAGAAACTATCAAACTGACTCGCAAGGGCAACCGCTTCTGGGGCCTTTGCCCGTTTCACAGTGAGAAGACGCCGTCCTTTACGGTCAGTCCGGAGCGCAACATGTATTATTGCTTTGGCTGCCAGAGCGGGGGGGACATGATCAACTTTATTATGAGGCGGGACGGCCTGGAGTTCAAAGAAGCCCTGCAGCTTCTGGCCGCCCGGGCCGGTGTTGAAGTAAAGAACGCGGCTTCCTCCCGGGGAGCGGATAAGCGCAAAAGAATCATCGAACTCAACCGCCTGGCGGTAGAGTATTTCCAAAACACGTTGCAGTCGCCGGCGGGTCGGGAGGGAGTTTTCTACCTGGGAAAAAGATCCATACCCCGGGAAATGATTGAAAAGTTTAGTTTGGGCTTCGCCCCTGACAGCTGGAACGGTTTGAGCGAGTATTTATTAAAGAAAGGCTTTAAAGCAGATGAAATGCTGGGAGCTGGCCTTGTCAAACGCAGCCGGGAACAGCAGCGCTATTATGATCAGTTTCGCCGGCGGGTCATGTTTCCCATAGCCGCTTACAATGGCGAGGTAGTTGGTTTTGGGGGCAGGATACTGGATGAGGGTTTCCCTAAATACCTGAATACCGGGGAAACTGAAGTATTTCATAAACGGCGCAATCTTTATGGCCTTTTTCAGGCCCGGGACAGCATCCGCCAGCGGGGGGAAGCGATGGTGGTCGAGGGCTACATGGACTGCCTGCGCTTGCATCAATACGGTATTGAGAATGTGGTTGCCACTCTGGGAACGGCCTTGACTGCGGAGCAGGCCCAGCTTTTGCTGCGCTATGCCCAGAAGGTCCTGGTCGTCTATGACGGTGACGAAGCCGGTCAAAGGCAGACCTGGCGAGCCATAGAAGTACTCGGCGGAGAAGGCTTGAAGGTCGATGTCCTCACCCTGCCGGGGGGCCAGGATCCGGATGAATTTCTTGCCCAGTCTGGAAAAGAGGAATTTTTGCACTATATACAGAATAATAGAGTGAGCCATATAGAGTATAAAATAATTCGCCAAATGATGACTCAAACGGCTCAAGATATTGATAGCAAGGCGGCGATTATTCGTTCAGTTAAAGACGATATACGGTCTCTGGACAGTGAACTGGAAAAGGACCACTACATGAAGCTCCTGTCAAGACGGCTTGCTCTGGAAGAAAATGTTGTAGCCAGGGAACTGGCCAGGGGAAAGACACAGACCGGGAAAGTAGGTGTAAGCGGGAATAAAACCCAGGTATTAAGAGATAATATTATATACGGAAATTATAGCAATGAGGAGAAAATATTGGCAGCCGCTCTGGCATTTCCCCGGGTCCATAAGAGGTTGCGTACAGCTACTGATGGCATCCTGTTTGTAGAGCCGGTCAACCAGACCCTGCTGGAATTATATGAAGAAACCCGGCTCCTCGGTGAATACGACCCGGCCCTTTTCAGGCAAAAGGCTGAGGAAGCAGGTTTGGGAGCGGTTTTAGGGAAAATGGTGGTACTGGGTGAGAGCCTAAATTCTCTCCCCGATGAGGAAGTCGATGATTTTATCTACTCGGTAAAGAATCGAGGCAAGCGGCTCGTGTGGAACAGGCTGCACGGCCATTTGGAAAAAGCCAGGCTGCAAGGTGACTTTAGTGCCCTGTTGGGTTTTATTCTTAACCTCGATACATTCCTGCACAACACCCAGGAAGGGGGGATATGATGAAAGTGGACAAGAAACTCGCAGAATCGATAAGTGTTCTGGCCGAGAAAGGCAAGAAAAAGAAAAACCTTACCTACGAGGAAATAATAGAGGATCTCCAGGGATTCAACCTGGGACCTGATAATATAGATGATATATTCGAACATTTTCAGTCCCTGGGGATAGGCATCGGCCTGGATGGTGAAATGGAGTCCGAGGAAGACATCGAATCAGACAACGTCGAGACCGAAGACATAGCCATTCCCGAGGGGATTGAGATCGACGATCCGGTCCGCATGTATCTCAAAGAAATTGGCCGGGTACCCTTATTGTCAGCCGATCAGGAAATAGAACTTGCCAAGTCGATTGAAGAAAACAATGAAGAGGCCAAACGCCAGTTGGTGGAAGCCAACCTGCGCCTGGTGGTAAGCATTGCCAAACGCTATGTAGGCAGGGGTATGCTGTTCCTCGATCTGATTCAGGAAGGCAATCTTGGTCTTATGAAAGCAGTGGAAAAATTTGATTTTCGCAAGGGCTTCAAATTTAGTACCTATGCTACCTGGTGGATCAGGCAGGCTATAACCAGAGCCATAGCTGACCAGGCTAGAACCATAAGAATACCGGTTCATATGGTTGAGACTATCAACAAGCTTTCTCGTGTACAGCGCAATCTCTTGCAGACACTGGGCAGGGAGCCCACTCCCACCGAAGTCGCTCAAGAGATGGATATTTCAGTTGACCGGGTGATTGAAATTATGAAAGTCGCTCAAGAGCCGGTGTCCCTGGAGACTCCTATTGGAGAGGAAGATGACAGTCATCTGGGCGATTTTATTACTGATGAAGATGCCGAATCGCCTGAAGAATCTGCTTCCTTTGTATTGCTCAGAGAGCATCTGGATGGCATTTTGAACACCCTGACCGAAAGGGAGGAAAAGGTTCTGCGGCTGCGATTTGGGTTGGATGACGGGCGTCCGCGGACTTTGGAAGAAGTTGGTCAGGAATTTGGCGTTACCCGTGAAAGGATCAGGCAAATTGAAGCCAAAGCCCTCAGAAAGCTGAGACACCCTTCACGAAGTAAAAAACTGAAAGATTATATCGAGTAGGAGAAAAGCCATGCCAATCGGACTTGACAAGAGGGTCGGCGGCATTTTATAATGGTTCTCGTTGGGGCGTTCCTCGATAGCTCAACGGTAGAGCATCCGGCTGTTAACCGGAGGGTTGTAGGTTCGAATCCTACTCGGGGAGCCAAAGAAAATAACAGCGGTAACCCTATTAAGTTACCGCTCTTTGTTTTAATAACCCCCGGATTTCAAGGGCTGTGGCTCTTGACCTTTTAGTAGAGATATTATACACTATCTTTTGCGGGGTACCGCAGTAGCGCCAGGGCCTATAGCTCAGTTGGTAGAGCTACCGGCTCATAACCGGTTGGTCCCAGGTTCGAGTCCTGGTAGGCCCACCATGTTTGAAATCAGCGTTCTGAAGACGGGAGTCGGAAAATACAGCTTATTTTACGCACCAGTCGTAGCTCTTAACGCAGTATCTGACAACCGTCTTCCGACGTCTGGCATGGCCCCTTGGTCAAGCGGTTAAGACACCGCCCTTTCACGGCGGTAACAGGGGTTCGAGTCCCCTAGGGGTCACCATTCAAGGGCGATTAGCTCAGTTGGGAGAGCACCTGCCTTACAAGCAGGGGGTCGGCGGTTCGAGCCCGTCATCGCCCACCAAAAGAAATAGAAGGCTTCCTTATCATATAAGGGGGCCTTTTGTTTTAGCAGCTTAGAGGCAAGTTTACCAGTGCGTCTCATGGCCGCCGCTGTCAGGCCAGCAATTCGTTCAGCTGGCGGTAGATAGCAGCTATCTCCGGGGTCTTCATGCGTACCAGACCGCTGCTGCTGGGGGCCACAAAATCCCTGACGCCGTCTATCATATCGGAGGATTGATATCCCCAGGGGGCCTGTTTCCTCTGGGAATAAGCCTGGTAGACTCCTTTGCCCACGTAGCACACCGTCCCAGGATGATAATTCCTCAGTTTTTGGTATAAGAGCTGCCTTCCCCGAAGGTATTCCTCGGGCATAATATCGGATGCAGCCCGGGTAGGACGCGGTACGATATTGGTCAATCCATAGCCCAGCCGGAGAAGGAGGTGGTCTTCCTCCGGTTTATATATTCTGGAGGTCAAGCCGGCTTCATAGAGGATACGCCAGAAGCGGTTGCTGGGGTTGGCGAAATGATGGCCGGTTTCACCTGAACGGAGGCTGGGATTGAAGCCGACAAAGATTATTTTAAGGCCGTGCGACAAGTGATCGGGCACCAGTCCGGGCTGTTCTAACACTATGCCACATCCTTTCCGGGCCAGAAATCAGACCTGACTGTCATTATCTCATTTATAATGCCCATTGTCAGGTCTGACAGGTAAATGTTTATTATCTACCGGATGGCTTTTTGCTCGCGCAGCTGGAGTATTTGTTCCTGACTGTATCCGGCCTCGGTCAAGATCGCGTCGGTATGCTGGCCTATGTCAGGAAATACCGGTTTAAGCTCCCCGGGAGTTTCGGACAGTTTGACCGGTATTCCGGTCAGGTACATGTCTCGACCGGAGTTTTTGAAGTTATCGAGCTTGATCATCATTTCCCGGGCTTTCATCTGGGGATGTTCGGCAACCTCATCCAGATTCAGGACCGGCGTAAAACAGATATCCAGATCGGAAAAGATATCCACCCACTCGGCCTGGGTCTTTTCTATCATAAGGGCTCTGATATCCTCAACCATTGCACTCTGGCATTCCTCCACAAAATGCCAGGGAATATACTCCGGTTTACCGACCCGCTGGCAGAAGCCTTCCCAGAACTTGGACTCAATAGCTCCCAGACTGACGAAACGATGGTCGCTCGTTTCATAGACGTTGTAGCAGGCATATCCCCCGGACAGCAGGTTTTCCCCCCGGGCCGGTAGCCGGCCCAGCCCCGCCCATTCACCGATGGTATAACAGAGCAGGCTCAAGGCCCCGTCAGCCATGGCAATATCGACAAACTGCCCACGGGAGGTTTTATCCCTGGCCAGCAAGGCCATCAATATGCCAATTACCGAATAAAGGCTTCCCCCGGCGATGTCGGCCAACTGGCCGGCGCAGAGGGATGCTCTGTCTCCCGGGCCGTTTAATCCGGTTAGGCCGGTCAGGTTTAAATAATTGAGATCGTGTCCGGCTACCAGCCGGTAGGGCCCTGTAAAACCATAACCGGTAATGGCGCAGTGAATGAGGCCGGGGTTGATGCCCTTTAACACATCGTAACCCAGGCCCATTTTTTCCAGTACGCCTGGTCGGAACTGTTCGATGAGGACATCAGCTGACTTGACCAACTCCTTTAGAACGCGCTTTCCTTCTTCGCTCTTGAGGTTGATAGCCACGCTCTTTTTATTGCGGTTTACCGAATAAAAACGAGCGCTCTCCGCCAGTAGCATGGGGGCCAGATAACGGCCCCATTCCCCGCCGGGCTCTTCGATCTTGATGACTTCAGCGCCAAAGTCGGCAAGAATCTGGGAGCATAACGGTCCGGGCAGATACATGGAGAGATCCAATACCCTGATTCCATCCAAAGGTAGAACCATTTCCATTCCTCCTTATATATTTAATTTACGGAGCTTCATGGTAAAGAAGGTTCAATATGGGCCCAAATGCATAAATGGCAAAAAAGCATGGCTAAAGTAAGACAAAGCCCCGCTGGTATCCAGCGGGGCTCGAGGCTCTCACCATGAAATGTATTAATTTGTTATTTTTATTCTAAAACCACCTGCCGCATAACGCAAGTTTTTAAAACCACTAATGGCAGGTTCCCTTTATGATAAGATGTTCAGGGAGGAATTTTTCTATACAGCTGATTTCGTGAAAGAAGGGAACCAGGCGTGCCTCTTATTAAGGAAACGTGGAGGAATGAAGCCGCCCGTTTGAAAAAAGAATTACATGCTGTGTACCTGGCCAGCCGTCATCCCCGGACCCCCTGGCAGGCTCGGGCTCTGGCCGGTCTGGCCCTGGCTCTGAGTCCGATTGATCTGATTCCTGACTTTATACCCGTACTTGGCTACCTGGATGATCTCCTTTTGATACCCTGGCTGCTGCGCCTGGCTTTGCGAAGCATCCCCGCTGAAGTGATGGAGGAGTGTAGGTATATGGCGGAGCAAAATCAGCAAATGGGACGAAGCGGATTTTGGGCGGCTGTGTTTATTGCAGGCCTTTGGCTTATAATAATCGGCCTAGTAATTAAGGGGCTGGCTGCCTGGTACCGGGCTGGCCGTTAAAGATTAAATATGGAGTTTTATACAGCTTCAAAAAGTTCCAGGGTCTCAATTTTCCACCGCCCATCCAGAAGCCGAACGGTTACCCTATAAAGATAGGCGTCACCAGGCTGGTAGCAGTTTTCAAAACGGTACTGGAAAGAAAGCATATCCTTAGCCTCCCAACTGTACATGACCCCATTCTTTTCAGTCAATCCAATAGTTGGCAGCCCTTCACAGGGTATAAGAAAAAGACACTCCAACTCGCTGTCATACCAGGTAAAACTTGAACAAATAGCCGCCGCCAGGTCGCTGCCAAAGCCACGGCTCAGGAAGACGTATGCTTCATCGGGATTACGGGCGTTTAAAAGGACCGGTCCCCGGGATGTTTCGTCTGCCTGGAGAAACTGCTGGTAAAGATCAAAGTCATCAGAAATTTGCTGATAGGCCTGCTGAACATCAGGGGGGGCCTTTATGAGCGGCTGAGCGGGTTCGGCGCCGGCTTCATAAGGAAAGATGAGCGTGAGGAAGCATAAGAGAAAGAACAAGGCCTGGACAGCCGGTATTTTTAGAGTAATGTTCAAATAAAAATGGCCTCCTGTTTAGAGTAAGACCATTATAAACCGGCTCCAGACCGTTAATATGATGAAACCTGGACTTGACAATGATTTTTATCCTACATAATTAACGGGTCCCGACATTTTTAACTGCCGTTTACCGCTTAAAAATGCTATATCTCGTGAAATGCGACACCCACCAGGCCCGGTCCGGTATGTACACCCAGGCAGGGGCTTATATCGGAACAGACGATCTCATTGATGTTGGGAAGTTTTTTCAGCCTTTCGAGCAGGGCATTAAGCTCTTCCCGGGCACCGCCGTGCAAAACCGCCAGGTTGATGCGCTTGGTGGCCACGGTTTTCTCAACGATTTCATACAGCTTGTCAATGGATTTGCGCCGGCCGTGGGCTTTGGCAAAGGTGAAATATTTGCCTTCTTCGTTTACCGAAATAATTGGTTTTATGTTTAAAAGGCTGCCCAGCATGCCGGCAACCAGGCCTATTCGACCGCCTTTACGCAGGTATTCCAGGGTTTCCAGAATATAATAGACTTGAACTTTGGGCTGAATATGATGCAGCTTCTCCAGCACCTTGTCAAAGCTCAACCCGCCGGCAATATTGCGGGCTGCATCTAAAACCATCCATCCGGTGCCAAAGGACAGGGTCTTGCTGTCTATCACCTTGATCCTCAGATTGTCTATATCGCGGGCAATCATTCGCACGGCTTCACATGTTCCGGAGAGGCCGGTGGAAATGTGAACTGCCAGGACATGAGTAAATCCTTCTTCGCCTATGCGGTGAAAAAGGTCTTTGATTTCCTGGGTGCAAGGCATCGATGTAGTAGGAATTTCATCTGGCATGCGAGAATAGACATATTCGGGCTCAACATCAATCCGATCGTTAAACTCCCGATCCCGGTAGATTACCTTGAGCGGCAGGATTTTGATGCCATAGCGATTTATGATCTCCCGGGGCAGATCGCAGGCGCTGTCCGCTAGCAGAGCGATTTTTTCTTTCACGTTGGTTCCCTCCTTGTACCAATAGTTTACTTTCTTTAAGAGAAATGGCCAAGGGTTTTATTTTCTTTCCTTGACATCATTATTTCAGGCGGATAGAATTTTTATGTAAAGTATTTTTCCTTTACAAAGGGGATGGCCGAATGCTGGAGAAAGTCGACCGGGTTATCATGCTCAAGGATTTTTATGGGCCCTTGCTCACGGAGCGGCAGCAGGAAGTCATTCACCTGTATTATGAAGATGATTGGTCGCTGGCTGAGATTGCCGAGAGTATGGAAGTGAGCCGGCAGGCCGTGCACGATCTGCTCAGACGCTCGGAAGCAGCCCTGGAGGATTACGAACAGCGGCTGGGCCTGGTGGAAAAATTCTTGAGCAACCGGGCCCGCTGGCAGCAGCTCTATGCCTTGCTGTCAGGCGAGGTGGATCGCAATAAACTGAATGTGGCACTATCCCTGCTGGAGGAACTGAAGGAACGGGTTTAACGAATAAAGGAGCGATAACGTGGCATTTGAGGGCCTATCAGATAGACTGCAGGATATTTTTAAGAAACTGCGCGGCAAAGGCAAAATAAATGAAGAAGACGTGCGCCTGGCTATGCGTGAAGTCCGCCTGGCCTTGCTGGAGGCGGATGTCAATTTCAAGGTGGTTAAAGATTTTATCGCCCGGGTAAGTGAACGGGCGGTTGGGCAGGAGGTCCTCTCCAGCCTCACCCCGGGGCAGCAGATGGTCAAGATTGTCCATGATGAAATGACCGCTTTGATGGGCGGCCAGGAAACCAAACTGATTTTATCGTCCCGGACCCCGACGGTTATCATGGCGGTGGGATTGCAGGGTGCCGGAAAAACCACTACCGTGGCCAAACTGAGCAAAAATCTGGTCAAACAGGGACGCCGACCCTTAATGGTGGCCTGTGACGTATACCGTCCGGCCGCTATAAAACAGCTCCAGGTGCTGGGTGAACAGACTTCCACGCCGGTTTTTTCCATGGGTCAGGGCAACCCGGTGGACATAGCCCGGGCCTCCATTGAACACGCCCGCAGCACCAACCGCGATGTAGTTATTCTGGACACCGCGGGCCGCCTCCATATCAATGAACAGTTAATGGAAGAGTTGAGCAATATTAAAGCCGCCCTTAACCCGGATGAGATCCTGCTGGTGGTAGACGCTATGACCGGGCAGGATGCGGTCAATGTGGCGGAGTCGTTCAACGCCCAACTGGGTCTTACCGGGGTGGTTTTGACCAAGCTGGACGGCGATACCCGGGGCGGTGCGGCTCTGTCTGTAAAAGCGGTTACCGGCTGCCCGATCAAACTGGTCGGCATGGGTGAAAAACTGGACGCCCTGGAAACCTTCTTCCCGGAACGTATGGCTTCCCGCATTTTAGGCATGGGCGATATACTGAGCCTGGTGGAGAAGGCCCAGGCCAATATCGACGCAAGCAAAGCCCGGGAGATGGAAAGAAAGATCAGGCAGCAGGAATTTACCCTGCAGGATTTCCTCGACCAGATGCAGCAGGTTCGCAATATGGGCCCCCTGGAAGACCTGCTGGGGATGATCCCGGGAATAGGCAAGCAGTTCAAGGCCTCTAAGGGAGATTTCGATGAAAAAGAAATTGGGCGCCTGGAAGCGATCATTAAATCGATGACCGCTCAAGAACGGGCCAACCCGTCAATTATCAATGGCAGCCGGAAGAAACGCATAGCCCGGGGGAGCGGAAACCGGGTTCAAGACGTAAACCGACTGCTCAAGCAATTTGAAGAATCCCGCAAGCTCATGAAGCAATTCGCTGATATGGGCGGTAAAAAGGGCAAGCGGGGTGGATTCCCGCCGATCAAATTTCCCTTCAACTAGTCCATGCTGGTTTTAGGATTTGATAAGATCCCGGTTGATAATCGGGCCAAATTATTTAGGAGGTGAGTATGTGGCGACAAAAATCAGGCTGAAGAGAATGGGTGCCAAAAAGAGTCCCTTTTATAGAATGGTGGTGGCTGATGCCAGATCACCCAGGGATGGAAGATTTATAGAGGAAATCGGGTACTATAATCCCAACACCGACCCGGCAACCATAAAAATCGATGAAGAAAAAGCCTTGAAATGGCTGGCTGAGGGAGCCAAACCTACCGATACAGCCAAGTCTATCCTGCAAAAGCAAGGTATTATGTTCAAGTTTGCTGAGAGCCGCAAATAGCGGACGGGGGTGAAACATATGAAGGATCTCTTGGAGTATATAGCCAAAAGCCTGGTGGATGATCCCGACCAGGTGAGTGTTAAGGAATCCAACGGAGAAAAGGCCATAGTACTGGAACTCACGGTTGCAGCGGACGATATGGGCAAGGTTATTGGCAAACAGGGTAAAATCGCCAAATCCATTCGGACCATAACCAAGGCCGCAGCAGCCAAAGAAGGCAAACGCGTTACGGTTGAGATCCAAAAATAGCTGTAGATGAGCCTTGCATTGTTATTAGAGGCATTGCCTGAAACGCGGGGGCTTGACCTGACTGCCGGGCGGCAGACGGTTGGTCCCCCGTTGTTGTTTGACCGGAACCATCCGGGGTTTTAAGAAAGCTTTATTATAGCGAGGGCTGCTGATAAGCTGGAGGTTGACATGTACGATGAAGACCTGGTGAGCATTGGGGTTATTAGAGGCGCCTACGGGCTTCGGGGTGAAGTCCGGGTGGCGCCCTTGACCGATTTTCCGGAGAGATTTGACAAAATGGAGAAAGTCTTCGTGGTCGGATCGGGAGTGAGAGCTCTCATGAATGTTGAAAACACCCGGACTGCCAATCAGACCATCCTTTTTAAATTCCAGGGAATTGATTCGCGGGAAACCGCCGAAGGCATGCGCGGTCAGCATCTCATGATCCCGGAAAATGAGGTTTATCCTCTCCCGGAAGGCAGCTACTATCATTTCCAGCTCAAAGGACTGCGGGTTTATGACCAGGAACGGGGTTACTTGGGCATTTTGCAGGATATACTGGAGACAGGAGCCAATGATGTTTATTCCATAAAGTCAGAAGAGTATGGGGAAATACTGATTCCCGCGATAAAAGAGGTAGTGCTGCGGGTAGACCTTGAAAAAGGGGAAATGCAGATCAAGCTTTTACCCGGTCTTTTGGATTAGATGGTTTTTCTACGGCTAAAGGAGGCCGGTAAAAAATGAGAGTGGATATTCTCACCCTCTTCCCGGAAATGTTCGCATCACCCTTTAGTTGCAGCATTATTAAAAGGGCCCGGGACGGTGGCCTGATTGAATTAAATACGGTCAACATACGTGATTACGCTGAAAACAAGCACCTGCAGGTAGATGATTATCCCTATGGCGGTGGTGCAGGCATGGTCATGAAATACGATGTCCTGGAGAGAGCCTTAAAAGGGTTCCGGGAGAGCAATGCCCATATCATCTACCTTTCCCCACAAGGACAGGTGCTTACCCAGGAAAAGCTTGTTCAGCTGTCATCTTTGAAACACCTGGTCTTGCTCTGCGGCCACTATGAAGGCATTGACGAACGCGCTATGAGCCTTGTCGATGAGGAAATATCCATAGGGGACTATATATTGACCGGCGGTGAGCTGCCGGCCATGATTCTGGTGGACGGGGTTTCCCGGCTTATCCCCGGGGTTTTGGGCAGTGAACAGTCGCCCGAAGAGGAATCCTTCGCCCGCAGGCTATTGGAATATCCCCAGTACACGCGGCCGGCCGGGTATCGGGGCCAGGAGGTCCCTGAAATCCTGCTGTCCGGGCATCATGAAAATATCCGGCGCTGGAGAAAGCAACAGAGCCTTCTGCGCACCTTGCTTAAGCGCCCTGACCTGCTGCTTTTAAAAGACTTTGATATAGAAGAAAGAAAGCTTCTGGAGGAAATTCTCTTTGAACCCAGGCAACCCGGTTAGAAAATCGCGAGTATACATAGCGCTTCTACACAGCCCCATGTACAACAAGCGCATGGAGAGGATCACCACCTCGGTTACCAACCTGGACCTGCACGATATCGCCCGCAGCTCCAGAACCTATGATGTGGATGGTTTCATTATCGTACATCCTTCGGAAGGTCAACGCCGGCTGGTGGAAGATATACTCTCCTACTGGCAGGAAGGATATGGAGGAGCGTATAATCCGGACCGGCGCGAGGCTTTTTCCGTACTGCGGCTGGTGCCTACTTTGGAAGAAGCCCTGGCCCAATTGGAATCGGAAACCGGCCGGGCGGTAAAAACGGTAGCCACCGATGCCCGCCTTTATCCCGACAGCGTATCCTATGCCCGGCTCAAAGCGATGATCCGGGAAGATGAGGATACCTACCTGATCCTTTTCGGGACCGGATGGGGCATGGTGGCCGAGCTGATGAACCGCTGCGATTATATCCTGGAACCGTTGGAAGCGGGACGCACTTATAACCACCTGTCGGTGCGGAGCGCGGCCGCCATTATTCTGGATCGCCTGCTGGGTGAATCCTGGTTTGAAAGATAGTATTTTCTTGATCGGCCAATAGCGGCTATGCTATAATTATTTGTGTTCTGTGTAAGTAAGGATGGTCCGCTGCATTTTAGATGCATGAACATCTGTGGAAGGAGGTCGGATTGATGCAAGATATTATCAGATCCATCGAAGAGGAATTTGTGCGCAAAGACCTGCCCCGATTCAATCCTGGCGACACGGTTAAAGTGCACGTTAAGGTTGTCGAGGGAAACCGGGAAAGAATTCAGGTTTTCGAAGGCACGGTCATTAAGATACGCGGAGAAGGGATTTCCCGCACCTTTACGGTGAGAAGGATTACTTACGGGGTGGCGGTTGAAAGAACCTTCCCCATTCATTCTCCCAGAATCGCCAAGGTGGAAGTCACCCGCAGAGGTAAAGTCCGCCGGGCCCGCCTGTTCTACCTGCGCGGCTTGATGGGCAAAAAGGCCAGGGTTAAAGAAAAAGGCCGCCGCTAAGAATCAAAAAATAGGGAAGGAGAATACCAGCAGGTATTCTCCTTATTTATTATGGCAGGAGGTGCTGAAATGAGTATTAACTGGTACCCCGGGCACATGGTCAGGGCTAAACGGGAAATTGAAGAAAACCTTAAACTGGTCGATATTGTGGCCATTATTCTGGACGCCCGGGCGCCTTTTTCCTGCCGCAACCGGGAATTGGAGAATATGGTGGGCAAAAAACCGGTTTTGATGGTTTTGAATAAGTCTGACCTGGCCGATCCCAGCCTGACCCGCCAATACCTGGAGGGCATTAGAGCAGAGGGATTTTCGGCCCTGTCCATGGACTCTCTGCACCGCAAGGGTAAAAAAGCGTTGCTCCAGGCATTAACGACGGCCTACCAACCAAAGGCCCGGGAAATGCTGGCCAAAGGGCGCCGGGTCAGGCCGGCCCGGGTAATGGTGGCTGGAGTTCCCAACACCGGAAAGTCAACCTTTTTGAACTGTCTGGTAGGCCGCAATACAGCCGCCACCGGAGCGCGCCCCGGAATAACCAGGGGCAAACAATGGGTAAGAATCCAATCAGACCTGGAACTGTTGGATACTCCCGGTGTGATGTGGCCCAAAATCGACAATCCGGAACAGGGATTGAAACTAGCCCTTCTGGACATAGTAGGGCAAAACGCCTACAACGAAGTCGAGGTGGCCCGCTACCTGCTGGAGGTGCTTAAAACGAAAGGTGAGCCCGGACTGTTAGAGAAAATCGGCCTGAACATAGACGAGGATTCCGCCAGCCTATTGCAGACCGTTGCTTTGAAAAAAGGCTTCCGCCTCCCCGGGGGCAGCGCCGATGAAGAAAAAACAGCCCAGTCCCTTTTACAGGAATTCCGCAAGGGACGCCTGGGTCGCATCAGCCTGGATTGAACCTTCATTTAAAACTTCGTTCTGGAGTTCCCCCCAATTACCACCCCAATGTTAGTAGTCTGTAACATCTAAAACTTTAATTTCCTGCCGGCCAAATTTCCGCAGGACTTTGTTGTCGTCAATCGCAATACGTCCAGTAT
>DHRK01000047.1:0-10428 GCA_002410325.1 Syntrophomonas sp. UBA5314 | reverse complement strand
CCTCCCCCTGCGAAAATTTTTCTTGGCGGATAAACT
This sequence comes from Syntrophomonas sp. UBA5314, assembly GCA_002410325.1. Lineage (GTDB taxonomy): Bacteria > Bacillota > Syntrophomonadia > Syntrophomonadales > Syntrophomonadaceae > UBA5314. The sequence goes on along the minus strand of DHRK01000047.1, from coordinate 10,392 downwards.
AAACTTTTAGATGTTACAGACTACTAAGCTCTGCCATAATTTTGCTGCCCGGTCATACCGGCCCTGATTGACATTTCTTATAGATCCAGGACTATCTGGATGTCGTTTCCAGTATGAATTTGAGCAAAACCATAATATAAGAAAGGAAAAAGGTTTTGATTTAGCGAATGGTAATCATGCAAGAATGTGCAGCTGATTACATTTAACACGCACAAGGCCAATTTATGAAACAATTGACAGGGCGGGGGAAGATAGAATGGATACCAATCACCTGTGTATGGGTTGTATGAATGATAAGGGGACCGAGGAAGTATGCCCCTATTGCGGGTTTGTGGAAGGAACTCCTCCTGACTTGCCGCAGTTTTTAGCGCCCGGCACCATATTAAATGGACGCTATCTGCTGGGAAGGGTATTGGGCTATGGGGGATTCGGTATTACCTATTTGGGCTGGGATCTGATATTGAATTCCAAGCTGGCGGTAAAGGAATACCTCCCGCAGAGCGTAGCCACCAGGGTCATGGGGCAGACAACCGTGACCGCCTTTAGCACCGGGGAGGCTCAGGACAATTTCACCTACGGGTTGAACAAATTCTTGGATGAAGCCCGGGCCCTGGCCCAGTTTATGGACCATCCAGGGATTGTCGGGGTGAGAGACTTTTTCCAGGCCAACAGCACCGCCTATCTGGTCATGCAGTACATGGAAGGAATGACCTTTAAAGACTATCTTCAGGAAAAGGGCGGAACCGTCCCGGTCGATATGGCTTTGGGCGTTATGATGCCGGCTATGGACGCCCTCCGTGAAGTTCACCAGAAAGGCATAATACATCGCGATATAAGCCCTGACAATATATACATAATGGCCAACGGCCAGGTCAAACTGCTCGATTTCGGAGCCGCCCGCCATGCGGTTGGGGAGCACAGCAAAAGCCTTTCTATAATATTGAAGGCCGGCTACGCACCGGAAGAGCAGTACCGTTCGCGGGGAGAACAGGGTCCTTGGACTGATGTTTACGCGGTGGCCGCCACTTTTTATCGGGCCATAACCGGCAAGATACCTCCGGAATCCCTCGACCGCATGTTCAATGACACCCTGGAGCCGCCCTCCCACCTGGGAGTGGCAATTTCACCGGATATGGAAGCCGCTCTGGTGCAGGCCCTGGCCGTAAAGGCCTCGAACCGCTTTCAGAGTATTGGAGCCTTTCAAAATGCTCTGGCGGGGGAGCGAATGGCAAGCATTCCGCCATCCCCTCAGGTTTCGGCTGCGCCGCCAACTCCACCACCGCCAATAGGCCCGGTTTCGGGGCAGCCTTCCGGTCCGGTTTCGGGGGGAGGAGCTTCAATTCAGGTGGAACCGCCGGCTCCGGTTATTTCAGTTCAACCCGCTGCCGGCCCCGGAACGCTTGCAGCAGCGGCGCCCCGGCCCAAGAGTTCAACCGGCGCAAAGGTAGCGATAGGAATAGGAGCGGCTTTCCTGGTGGTAGTTCTGGCAGTGGTAGGCCTGTATTATATAAGCTCCAATACCCGCAGCACAGGAAGTTTAACCCTGTCTGACGGCAGTAAATATGACGGGGAAATCCTGAAAAAGAAACCGGATGGGCAGGGCTCCATGACCTATGGCAACGGCGATAAATACCAGGGCCAGTTTAAGGAAGGCAAGAGAGAAGGACAGGGAACCTACACCGACGGAGACGGTACTACCTTTGTCGGCACCTGGCAGAATGATCTGCTGGTAGGCGACGCCACAGTTACCGAAACCGATGGCCGGAAATATATCGGTCAGGTCAACAGCAACCTTAAAGCCGAAGGCAAAGGGACTTTAACCCTGACCGACGGCTCCAAATACAATGGGGAATGGAAAGACAATCACGCCGACGGCTACGGGGTTATGGTGGAGCCCAACGGGGACCGCTACGAAGGACAGTGGAAGAATGACATGCGCGACGGCAAAGGGGTTCAGAGCACTCAAGATTACCGCTACGACGGGCAATGGAAGGAAGACAAGGCCACTGGCTGGGGAGTAATAAGCTACACCGACGGCAGTAAATATGAAGGAGAATTTCAAGACAACAAATTTGAGGGAAGAGGAACCGGTACACTGCCCGATGGCACCACCGTGGCCGGAAGGTGGAGTAACAACGAGTACCTCGGCCCGTAAACGCATAAATGCAAAAGTATATTTAAGCCCGCTTAGGCGGGTTTTTTGTTTTATTTTGAACTAAAAAGTATAAGTTATTTGCTGCTGGTGTGCAACAGTGTTTCACGGTATGCTATGAATATGAATATAAATGGAACGAATCTGTTGCAGGGAAGCAAAAATTTTGCAGGGGGGCCAGGGTATGCGGCGCAATTTGACAATCGGAGCCATCATCGCGGTTATGGCGCTCGTAAGTGGATTTTATTATGTGGGAACTAAATACAAAGAAGCTTCGGTACCGGTAGCTACACAAACTCAAGGACAAGCTGGCCAGGACAATACCATAACCCTGGTAGCGGCAGGTGATTGTCTGATGCACAATACCCAGATCTGGTCAGGGAAGCAAAAAGACGGCAGTTATTCCTTTGACACGTTTTTTGCCGAAGTCAAGGAGCTGATCAACGAAGGCGATTACAGTTCGACCAATTTCGAAGCACCTATGGCCGGCCCTTCCAGGGGGTATTTGGGATATCCTCTTTTTAACAGTCCGGACGCAGCCGCCACTACCTTCAAGGAGGCCGGTTTTGATCTGGTGGTAACCGCCAACAATCACATAATGGATCAGGGGATCCAGGGGGCTTTGCGTACCATGCAGGTTTTACATAATGCCGGTTTGGACACGGTGGGAACCCAGGAAAAACCCGAGGAGAGCCGCTGGCTGATTAAGGATATCAACGGTGTTAAGGTCGGCTACCTGGCCTACAGCTATAGCACCAACGGTATAGCTATTCCCAAGGGCTATGAATATTTCTTCAATTTCCTCAATAAAGATAAGATCTTGGAAGAGATCAAGACGGTCAGGCCCCAGGTCGATGTGCTGGTCCTGGTTTTGCACTGGGGGGTTGAATATACTCCCAAGCCCACCGCCGAGCAGCGGGCCCTGGCCCGTCAGTTTTTAGAGGCCGGAGCCGATGCTATTTTAGGAAGCCACCCCCATGTTATCCAGACGATGGAGGTTTTGAAAGTTGGAGAGCAGGATAAGTTCGTTATCTATGGCCTGGGCAATTTTATAAGCGATCAGGAAGGCCGGGAGCGCAACAGCGGAATCGTTTTAAAGCTCAAGTTCCATAAGGATGTCAGCCAGGGCCAAACCCTGCTGCAGGAGGTTTCATACACCCCGACCTATTCCCATCACTACAAAGTCGGCGGAGCGACCAAATTCAGGGTGGTTCCGGTTGAAGAGACCATCGCCAAAATCAAAAACGGACAGGAAAAGGTCTTTAGCACCAAGGATTTGCCCTTGCTGCAAGCGGTTTTAAACGACACTAAATCACGTCTGGGGCCGGGTTTTAAAGCGGACCAGTAATACTCCCGGCAACGACAACGCAGTAATTCGGAAAAATCTGCCCAGATTATGGCCGCGAATATACGGAATGTTGTACTAAGGTGTCGGAAGGAGGAGCAAAGTGAAATTCAGGGAAATAATGACCACCGATCCGGTTACCTTGAAGCCGGAGCATAGGGTCAGGGAAGCAGCCCATATATTTATTGAACGCCGCATTGACGGGGCGCCGGTTTTAGACGGGGAAGGCAGGCTGATGGGCCTTTTTACCAAAACCCATCTTTATCGCTGTATCACCCAGGACATACCTTTCGATACCCCGGTTGCCGACCTTATGGAACGCCGTGTAACCACTGGGGATCCAGATGCCATAATCGATGATGTAATCTATCCACAGGTAGGCCGGCTTCCCATGGTTGAGGATGGAAAGCTAGTCGGCATGGTAACCCGAACCGATTTGGCCCGGGCCTTTTTTGACGCCCTTCGTGAAGTATCGGTTGAATTCAAAACTATTATAGATTCCACGCATAATATGATTGTCAGCGTAGACACCGAAGGTTTAATCAATATTTTCAACGCCCCGGCCGAACGAAACCTACGTACCAGGGCCGAAGACGTCAGGGGGCTTCCCATCCTGGAGGTCTTCCCCACCAGCGGTCTTCTGGAGACTTTAAAAACCGGCGCTGTCGAAGCAATGCAGAAGATCATTTTAAATGGCCAGATGTACCTGTCCAACCGCTCCCCGATTGTAAAAGACGGCAAAATAATTGGAGCGGTGGCGGTTCTGCAGGATATACAGGACCTGGAGAACCTTACCCAGGAATTGGCCATTGTAAAAGAGTTGAATGAGGAGCTGGATGCCATTATTGAATCCTCTTTTGACGGATTGTACATTGCTGACGGCAAGGGCATTACCTTGCGGGTGAACAAGGCCTTTGAGATGATAACCGGTATCAGTTCGGAAGAATTCTTGGGGCGGGATGTGGAGGACATTGAAAATACCGGCTTGGTCTCTGAGTCCGTAACCGCCCTGGCCTTAAAAAAACGGGAACCGGTTACCATCATTCAGACCTATGAGAAAACCGGGGCTTTGACCCTGGCCACCGGCAACCCGGTCTTCGATAAAAACGGCAAACTATTCAGAGTGGTAAGCAACGTTCGAGATATAACCGAACTCGATAATCTGAAACATAAACTGGAGCAGATGCAGACTTTGAGCCAGCATTACCAGAATCAGCTGCGCAGTTTAAGACTGCAGTACGCCAACACCGAAGTGGTGGTAAACGCTCCCTGCATGAAAGAACTGTTGGACACCGCTTTCAGGATGGCCCAGGTGGACTCCACCATTTTAATAGCCGGCGAATCAGGAACCGGAAAGGAACTGATCGCCGAATTGATCCACAACAACAGCCCGCGCAATTCAGAAGCATTCATAAAAGTAAACTGCGGCGCGATACCGGATAACTTGCTGGAGTCGGAATTGTTTGGCTATGAAGGTGGAGCATTTACCGGCGCCCGTAAGGAAGGAAGACACGGGTACCTGGAAATGGCCAACAAGGGCACCATATTCCTCGATGAAATCGGCGACCTGCCTTATAATGTGCAGGTTAAGCTCCTGCGTTTCCTACAGAATAAAGAAATAACCCGCATCGGCGGGTCGGGGCCCTTTAAGGTAGATGTGCGAGTGGTAGCGGCCACCAATCGCGATCTGCTGGAAATGGTCAAGCAAAAGCTTTTCCGGGAAGACCTTTACTACCGGTTGAATGTGGTGCCTTTGAACGTGCCTCCTCTGCGGGATAGAAAAGAGGATATTCCCAGTCTGGTCAGCTATTTTCTCCAGAGGTTCAACCGCAAATATCACATGACCAAGCGCATCAGCCCCGATGTAGTTGCGACATTCATCCATTATGACTGGCCGGGCAATGTGCGCGAATTGGAGAACCTTATTGAACGTCTCCTGGTGGTAACATCCGGCGATTTGATAAGTCTGCAGGCCCTGCCTGATCATTTGATTCCGCACGAAGACAGCCTGCCCAAGGTGGTTGTAACTGGTATTCTCCCTTATAAAGAGGCGGTTGAGAGCCTGGAAAAACAGTTGATAGAGCAAGCCTATGGCCAGTTCCGGACCACCCGGCAAATGGCAGCCCAACTGGGAGTCAACGCTTCTACTATTGTCAGGAAAGCGGCCAAGTATGGTATAAGCCAGGGAGGATAAAAGATTTGTTGCAGAAATAAAACAACCTGCTTTCTCTGCATCCATACGGACCAAAGAAACCGGACCAATTTGTTGCACAAAGGCAACAAGGAACATTTTGAAGAAAAAGGCGGCTCGATATATACAAATAAAAGAGGGAAATAAGCAAAATAATTCAATATATAGGATAACATAGGACATAAATTATAAAAACATTTTTGTATTAAGTTTGTTAAAATAGGTACGGATGTTGCTTACATGCAACAAAGACACAAAAGACGGGGGCTAATTAGTCGGGTTTGTTGCCTTTGGGCAACAATAGTTCAAGCTAGTACAAGTGCAATTGATCGGCAAGTCAGAATTTTCAGATTAAATACTTCCCGTCCCAAGAACGCTCGGCTGGCACAATTTACCCGAATTACAGGCACTTCTTTGCTCGCTTCGTAGAATTTTTTAAGATGCGGCTCTTGTATCCAGAATTCAATACAGTCTTTTTGGCATGATAAATGCATTTATAAATAAGTAGAGGAGGAGGAAGTCTAGAGGAATCCCTTGGGCCCGTCCGGGGGGAACAGGCTGAAAGGGGCGTAGATATGATGCAGGAGTTTCGCTGTAAGAAGTGTAAGAAACTGTTGGGCAGGTATCACCAGTGCAAGCAGTTGGAAATCAAATGTCCTCGATGCAGCAAAATAAACATCCTGTCTCAACCACCCGTAGAAAAGACGGCAGCTTCTTAATTTTAGAAGCCGCCGACCAGGGGGATTCCAGCAACAAGAATCAGACCGTCATAGATTGCTTGTTGCCAGAGAGCCTAGAGCTCCGCCAGACAACTGTCTGGGGGAGCTCTTTTTCTTACGAGGAGCCGGTTTAGAGAAGAGAATAGACACCTACATAAATAGAGAGCCAAAGAGCTCCGCCCGACTTGGTCTGGGGAGCTCTTTGATTTTAATTGATGACATGAAGCGATGTCCCAAATCATATTAAAGTTTTACAGTTATGGATCAAAAGACTGAAGTTCTTTTTGAGAGCCGTCGAGCTCCACCGGTAATACTTGGTGGAGCTTTTTATATTTCCGGAGCTGTCGATGCTTTTTGAACAGGGGGTAAATAATGAAAGATCTTAGATGTAAAAACTGCCATCGTTTACTGGGTAGATACCAGGACTGCGAAAAACTCGAGATCAAATGTCCTCGTTGCGGCACCATCAATATCGTGGTTAGCCCGCCCGAGTCCGTAAACGATCCTTCTCTTAAAAAAACGTGCAAGGTTATGATGAGCATTTAAGCTTCGTGGCCCTGAAAGGATAAGTGCACAACCACCGTGCTACCCGCAGGCGGTGGAGAGATTGATAAAAGAACGGCTATGGAAAGGGGGAGTAAACTGTCGGCTTGTTGAGAAGTGTTCGTAGAAAAATTGGATCTGTTAAGGAGGATGTGAAAATATGTCAGATTTTGTACAGAAGCTAGATATGAAGCGGGCCGATTATCCGAAAAAAGTGCCCATCACCGGAAAGGGCGAACGAAAAGCTAAATTTGAAGGCATGGGCAGAGCTATGCAAAATCCCTATGCCAAATTGCGCGAAGTAGTGTGTGTATCGGCCGCCCGGACTCCCTTTGGTGTTTTTAGCGGCAAGTTGAAAGAATACGACGCTCCCCAGCTGGGTGCTCTGGCCATCAAAGAAGTTCTCCGCCGGGTGGAGGGCAAAGTAAAGGGCGAAGACATCGACTACGTCTACATGGGCGAAGTAGTGCCGGCCGGTGTAGGCCAAGTTCCCAGCCGCCAGGCAACTCTGCTGGCAGGATTACCGGAGTCAGTTCCTTCTATAACTATAAACAAGGTTTGTTCATCCGGAATTAAAACCGTAGACCTGGCAGTTCAGCTGATTAAAGTTGGCAGAGCGGACATAGTGATTGCGGGCGGCATGGAAAGTATGAGCAACTGCCCCTATGCTTTACCCGACCACCGCTTTGGCGAGCGCATGGGATTGCCCAAAGGCAATTTGGTAGATCTGATGGTTTATGACGGACTGTGGGATGCCTTCTACAACCGCCATATGGCCATTCATGGCTCGGAAGTATCTGATGAATTCGGCATTACCAGAGAACAGATGGACTGGTGGGCTTACCTGTCCCAGACCCGGGCAGTTGACGCCATGAACAATGGCCGCCTGGATGATGAAATATTCCCGGTAGAGATCAAGCGGGGCAAGGATGTAATGAAACAGGATGAAGGCCCCCGTTCCGGCACCACGATTGACAACCTGGCCAAGCTGCCCCCGGTGTTCAACCACAAGAGCCCGGTAACCGGAGAACTTGGAAGCGTAACCGCAGGCAATGCTCCCGGCGTCAATGACGGAGCCACCGCGGTAATGCTGATGAGCCGCGAAAAAGCCAACGCTCTTGGATTAAAACCGCTGTTCACCATAGTCGACTATGCCGAAGTATCCCAGCAGACCAAAGATATCGCCACCGTGCCCGGCCTTTCCATCAAGAAGGTTCTGGATCAAAACGGTCTGACCGCCAAGGACATCAAACTGGTTGAAGCCAATGAAGCCTTTGCTGCGGTTGTTCTGGTAAGCTGCATGGGCATTCTGGGTATGACCAAAGAAGAAATGGTAGAAAAGGTCAATGTCAACGGATCGGCCATTGCCTACGGTCATCCGATCGGAGCCTCCGGCGCCCGCATCTTAATGACCCTGGGCTATGAATTGAAACGCCGGGGCGGCGGATACGGAGTGTGCGGCATCTGCTCCGGACATGCGCAGGGCGATGCCATGCTGATAAAAGTAGAACCCTAAACGACTGCCCTAGAATCGAATACTACTGAAGTAGCGAGGAGGAATAGCAGATGGAAATTAAAAAAGTCATGGTGCTGGGCGCCGGCCAGATGGGTGGCGGAATCACCCAGGTGGCGGCTCAAGCTGGTTATGACGTAATCCAGTGGGATATAAATATGGATCTGGTCAACAAGGGGCTGGCCTTAATCGATAAGAACCTGTCCAGGGACGTGGGCAAAGGCAAAAAGACCGCCGATGAAAAAGCGGCTATTCAGGGCCGGATCAAGCCCTCCACCAGTTTGGAGGACGCTGCCGGAGTGGATCTGGTGGTAGAGGCCATTCTTGAGAATTTTGACATCAAAGCCAAGGTCTTCGGACAGTTGGATCAGATTGCTCCACCCCATGCCTATCTGGCCACTAATACTTCTTCCCTGCCGATCACCCAGATAGCCGCCACCACCAAACGCCCCGAGCAAGTTATCGGCATGCACTTTATGAACCCGGTGCCGGTCATGAAGCTGGTGGAAATAATCCGCGGTCTGGCCACCACCGACGAGTGCTATGCGGACATTGAAGCGGCTTCGATCAAGATGGGCAAGGTGCCGGTATGGTGCAACGACGTACCCGGGTTCGTTTCCAACCGGGTTCTGCAGGTGATGATCAATGAAGCCCTGTGGGAACTCTATGAGGGGGTCGCACCAGCCAAGAACATCGACGACATCATGAAGCTGGGTATGAATCACCCCATGGGTCCGTTGGAACTGGCCGACCTGATCGGACTTGATACCATACTCTCGATTCTCAATGTTATGTACACCGGTTATGGCGACCCCAAATACCGTCCTTCTCCGTTGTTAAAACAGTATGTCCAGGCCGGCTGGCTGGGCCGCAAGGTCGGCAAGGGCATCTATGACTATAAGAAGTAGAGAGCCGCAAGCATTTATTAGGAGGCAGCGTTATGTATACTAATGTTTTGCTTGAAAAAAGGAATCATATTGCCGTCTTGACCATAAACCGCCCCAAGGCTTTGAATGCTTTAAACCAGCATACCCTGATCGACATCAAGGCGGCCGTCGAGGAAGTCCGGGACGATAACGAGGTCAGCGTCCTGATTATGACCGGAGCTGGCGAAAAAGCCTTTGTGGCAGGGGCCGACATTACCTTTATGGTGGAAATGACCGCCATGCAGGCCCGGGCCTTTGGCCAACTGGGGGGGGAAGTGACCAACCTGATCGAGTCTATGCCCAAGCCGGTCATTGCCGCCATCAACGGCTTCTGCCTGGGCGGCGGCTGCGAACTGGCTATGTCCGCTGACTTCCGGATCTGTTCTGATAAATCAAAATTCGGCCAGCCGGAAGTAGGACTGGGCGTTACTCCCGGGTTTGGAGGCACCCAGCGCCTGCCGCGCCTGGTGGGACTGGGCATGGCCAAACAGCTGCTTTACACCGGGGCAACCATTGATGCTCAGGAAGCCCTGCGCATCGGTTTGGTAAACCAAGTCACCACTTATGAGCAACTCATGGATGAAGCCATGAATATTGCCAAAATGATTGCCAGCCGCGGGCAAGTGGCGGTCCAATTGTGTAAAGATGCAGTCAACCATGGCATGCAGGTCGATATTGGCCAGGCTATGGCCTTTGAAGCTGATATTTTCGGACTCTGTTTTGCAACTGAGGATCAAAAAGAGGGCATGAGAGCCTTTGTCGAAAAGAGAAAGGCCGACTTTAAGGGACAATAATAAAAAATTTATATGGGGAGATGAATTGCATGGATTTCCAACTGAGCGAAGATTCATTAATGATGCGCGATATGTTTCGCAAATTTGCCAAGAATGAGGTAGAACCCCTAGCAGCATACACCGATGAAGCCCATGAATTTCCCATGGCCAACTTTAAAAAGATGGCCGATTTGGGCCTTACCGGATTGCCCATTCCCGAAGAATGGGGG
>DHRK01000036.1:24000-45211 GCA_002410325.1 Syntrophomonas sp. UBA5314 | reverse complement strand
ATATTTTTTCGGGAGCCCAGGTTGAAAAACAATGCGTAAATCAGCAGCTGGTCCTGCTCGGATAGCCTTCTCAGTGCAGCGGCAGCTTGTAGTATTTATGGAGTCAAGACTACAATACGATACATTGCACAACAATACACTACAGTACAGCTTTCAATTTCAATTTTATAGGTTTTCAGCTTATGATATAGGGTGCTGCGCACAATGCCCAAATGTTTGGCTATATGGCTGATATTCCCGTTGTATTTATCAAGTAAGCCAGTTGAGTAAGGGATGCGGTCATTTCTTCTGCAGAAGCATTTATCTCCTGGGTGGTAGTTGACACTGTCTCCAATCCTGATGAAATTTCTTCCTGGCTATATGCTACTTTTTTATTTGGATAACGTAAGATATTTGAATCCGAAATTTGCCACAACCGCCAATAATTAATCTTCTTTTTTTATATCGCAAGATATCCCGTTCCCAGACAAACCCATCCGGAAACACCGGTTATCGGACTTGCATTCAGACCTGGAGCTATCTCCGGATTTCCAACGGTTTATTAGATCGGGCTCCTTGATAAATGGGCGGCTCATAGATATATAATCTGCTATTCCATCTTTTACAATCATCTCAGATACGCTCAAAGATCTAATGCCACCTACAAGAATGATTGGAATATGGAAGCGTTTTTTAAACTCGCGGGCTTCGTCAATATAATACGGGGTTACATCCTCAGAAGCTTTTCCGGGCCGTGATGGAGCCAGCTTTCCTCCGGTTAGCATGCCTCCGCTTAGTTCGATTGCATCAAAACCAGCTTCAGCCAGTATGGCTCCAACCTGCAACGAATCCTCCAAACTCATCCCGCCTTTAATAAAATCCTGACCATTAAGTTTTATTATTACCGGATAGGTCTCCCCGACAGCCTTCCGGATAGCCTGATAGATCTCCAAATGAATTCGGACTCGATTATAGATGTCTCCTCCATACTGGTCACGCCGTTTATTAAATGCGGGTGAAAGAAACTGACTGAGCAAGTAACCGTGGGCAGAATGGACTTGAATACCATCAAATCCGGCCTCCTTTGCTCTTCGTGCTCCATTGGCGAAAGACACAATCAAATCAGTCACATCCTGGCCGGTAATTTGGCGGCCATCGGATTCATCTATTTTCGAAACTACCAGTGGGTCACAACCAATAAGTTTTTTGCTGGCAAACATCCCGGCATGAGATATTTGCATTACGATTTTGCCGCCCAATTGATGCACAGAATCGATCATATGGCTTAGCCCGGGAATAAGCTCATCGTTGTGGATCCCCAGCTGCTTAACGCCCGCCTGTCCTTCCGGACTTACATAGGCGTGACTACTAATTATCAATCCCACGCCGCCCTTGGTCAAATCCTCCATTGTCTCAATCAGCGCCGGGGTTGGCGCTCCGTCCTCAGTCGCCATCCCTTCCCAAGTTGCGGATCGAACGAACCTGTTAGCCAGCCGCATACCATTTATTTCAGTGCTTTCGAAGAGTTTGCTCACTTTTCATTCCCCTTTCTTTATTTTCCCACTTCCGACTGATTCAGTACTTTTACACACTCGGCAAATCTTCTTCTCCCGCTCTTTAGATATATCTGTTTTAGATGTATATGCACGTTTTTTTAGCGAAAAGCTCCTGTCGGGTTCTCCCTTATGGTGCGGTTAACGTTCCATACTTTTCTGAACAGCGGTTAATGCGGTTTTTACCTCATCGTTGAAATAAACCTGCAATATTGATTCCCAATCACAACTGTTTGTATCGGAAACTATCTGTTGAACGGCTTGTTTTTTCTGAAAGCGCTTTAAGTCGATAAATACCCGTCGCGGGGTATTTATCCACTCACTAACCAATTCTATTGTTCATCAGATAAGTTATATTAAAAAACGTTTTTACCAAGGTCATGAACTCATTTAACATCTGGCTACTTAATGAGTCCCGGTCTTCCTATTTCAGGAGCGAGCTAGCAACAATCACTCTTTGAACATCCGATACCCCTTCAATTTCAGTTCCAATGATAGCGTCCCGGTAAATTCGCTCAACAGTGTAGTCTCTCACCACTCCGTAAGAACCATGTATATCCACTGCCAGACGAGCCGCGTCAACCGCGCTGTCACCGCAGTAGGCCTTAGCCAGTGCCGCTTCCGCTGCAAATTGAACCGGATCTTTGATATTGTTCGCCAGACATCCCAAGCGATAACAAAGCAAGCGAGCCGTTTCATATTTTATCTTCAAGTCTGCGAGCTTTAATTGGATGGCTTGAAATTTAAGTCCGATGGCTTGACCCCGGTGAGTCTTCTCTTTTGCGTATTGGACCGCCTCATTTAAGGCGGCGAGAATACCGCCCAGGGCAATCGTGGAAGTTCCTATTTTCCCCAAAGCAATGCCAAACAGAAGAATTTCGAAACCCTGCCCCGTATTCCCCAATTTGTTTTGCACCGGAATCCGGACATCTTTCAAATAGACATCAAGAACCTGTGCGCCGTGATAACCAATTTTTTCCCAGGGCTCGGAACATGAATATCCTTCACATAGTTTCTCCAGAAGAAAAGCGCTGACTTTCCCATTTTCCGTCTCCCGGGCAAACACTACGATCGGTCCGGGATAACCGGCGTTGGATATGAAGCGTTTGGTCCCGTTGATAACGAAGAAATCACCGTCTCTTACGGCTGTGCTGGTCAGCTGTCCGGGATCGGAACCGGTCCCGGGCTCGGTAAAGGCGAAGGAGGCTAGCTGCTGTCCTTTGCAGACCGGGGTCAGATATTTCTGTCTCTGTTCCTCGGTTCCATACTTGGATATGGCCCCCAGTCCCAAAGAACTGGCGGCGATGGCGACTCCGACTCCGGACGATATTTTAGCGATCTGCTCCAGAGCCAGAACATACCCGTCATACCCCCCATTCGCTCCTCCATATTGTTCTGGAAAGGGTATGCCCATGAGGTCGAGCTCCGCCAATCCTTTTAGGATGTCTTCGGGGATCTGGCTTTCCGCGTCGATCTGCTTTGCCACCGGACCAATGCTGTTCTCCGCGAATTCCTGCGCCACTTTTTGGATCAGTTCCTGTTCCTTGCTGAAGGTAAATTCCATAATATTACTACCCCTTTCCATTTTCTATAGCGATTCTGTATCGCTAAATATCATTAATTGATGTATAAACAATTGCATGTCATGCGGATGCCGGAAGTTCATCCCCGGGGTCTCTGTCCGAAATGCCGGAATGCCCCTGGAGGGATGTGATACCTGCCTGGAATGCGAATACTCGAAGTGCTAAGTCGGGTCCGCCCCTGACCGCGCCTTTACCTGGCGTAAAATTTTGCTTTACCGGGACCATTTTCCTTAAGTGATTTAACAGCGTTAATGAAATCAGTGGTTTCGAAAAGCGCGGGGACGATTTCCAGCAGCAGATGATCCGAACTATTCCGGCCATGGTTGTAATATTCGCTGAAGAGCTTCTTCGTTACGGCATGGGCCAGGGTTGCTCCTTCAGACAATTTTTTCATATACTGCAAGGCTTGTTCGTTCACTTCGCCATCGGGCAGGACTTTATTCACAATATTCCATTTCTCCAGATTCTCAGCAGTGTAAAATTTCGCTTCAAAAACCATTTCCTTGGCTCTGGCCATGCCCGCCCGGGCCGCAATTCCTCTCCCTCCGGCGCCCAGCGGGATCGTTCCAATGCCGGCTTCCGGCGAGCCCAGCCTGGCGTCCTGGGAGGCCCAGATAAGATCACAAGCCAGGGCCAGCTCCAATCCCCCGCCCAAACACAGCCCTCGAACCGCTGCCAGGGTCGGGTAGGGAAGTTCTTCAATTTTATGGACCACTTCCAAAAAGCTGTCCAGCAATGCCCTGCCGCCTTTACGGTCTTTTCCGCTAAACAAGCTCATATTGGCTCCGGCGGAGAAATTGCCCGCATCGCTCTTAAGAAGCAAAGCCCGCAGATTTTTTTCCGGAAGCCCGTCTACTACAGACTGTAGATCATCAATCAATTCCTGCCCCAGAAGATTGAGCGGAGGATCGTTTAAGGCAATCACGCCCAGGGAACCTTCCATACGAAACGTTATTTTACTCATGCGTACTCCTCCATTCCATTGCTTAGATCATTGAACCCGCTGCCCGGGTTTTCAAAACCTGGCGATTCGTGGATCCACCTCCCTTTTTCATTTCTATGCCCTTGTACTTGGCATACAGAAAATTATGTGTATATACACGCAAATGGGAACAAAAAATGGTTATGCCTTGAGCCTGTTTAATTGTTTGAGGTTCGATAAGAAGCCCTGCACCCATTCCTCACCAAATCTAGCCACCACCTCGGCCTGGGCTTCCTCCCAAAAAGGGATGGCTTGATCAATGGCTTCCCGGCCTTTGACCGTTAAGCCTATGCGTTGCTCGCGCCGGTCTTCTTCGCCGGTAGAGACGTAAAGCAGGCCCTTCTGACTCAGTACGCGCACGTTTCGGCTTAAGGTGGTGCGATCCATGCCGAGCATATTAGCCAATTGTGAAACACTGGCGCTATTCTGGAGCAGCACAGTCATGAGCAGAGAGAACTGGGTCGCTTTTAAACCGGTGGGAATCAGGACCCGGTCATAGTGAGCGGTCAACAGGCGCGTTGATTTACGTATATTGAAGCATACGCAGGCCCTTCCCATTTCAGCCGCTTTCTGCTTGTCATTGGCGCTGTCGCCTGTCATTTTGCCATCCTTTCGTCCATGGGTTGATATTTTTCTCTATTCTCCATGGCTCTTAATATGAGTATATACACGCATTACGTGAAAAGCAAGAAAAATGCGTCAAACTATTCGTATCTTGCTTCCCTCATCTGGAATAACTCCATCGTTTATAAAAGCATTCCATGCCTTATAAACCTCATCATTTAGACTGTTGTTCATGCTATCACCGCCTCTAATCCGTTCCTTCGAAACTTGAGTTATTAACTCATCTTAATGATAGACCTGCTAGCTGGGATAACGGGGCTTTTCATCGAAAGCGCCGTGTCTTATTTTGCTTCCGATTGAAATTTTAAAAGCCTGCCTTATACTTCCCAAACCGCTCAACTCAGCCGGCCGGGTAAAAATCATATGTATTGTAATTTCCCGGTAAACAGCCACATATCCATGTACAAACCTTCAGGCCCGGTGGGCTAAATAAAAAGGGGGTTTGAGTTAAATGGAAGATTTGACCTGGCAGTGGCGCAATCCCCTGCCCCAGGGAAATACGCTGCGGGCCGCAGCTTACGGGAACAGCCTTTTCGTGGCGGTCGGGCAATATGGAACCATACTGAGCTCCGGCAACGCCAGTGAATGGACAGACCATTCGGGATTATATGAAGATTACCTGCTCGGCATAATTTTTGCCGCCGGTCAATTTGTGGCGGTGGGTTCCAACGGCCGCATTATCAGCTCCCGTGACGGGATGGAGTGGATCGCCCGTGAATCCGGCACCGGAAACTGGATCAATTCGGTTGCCTACGGGAATAACCGTTTGGTTGCGCTTGGACAGGGCGGTGTAATTCTCAGCTCAGAGGACGGAATGGAATGGAATAGCGGCTGTCTGGGTCCCTACTGGTTGAACGGTCTGGCCTTTGGGGATGGCGTTTTTGTAGCCATCGGCGACAACAATATCATATTCACGTCCAGCGACGGTGGGGAGTGGGTGAATCGAGGCCGCCCGACCTCCGCCCGGCTCAATTCTCTGGCCTATGGGAACGGCCTTTTCGTGGCGGTGGGAGCCAACGGCACCATCATCACTTCCGGGGATGGGGAGAACTGGACCAACCGGGAATCTCCCACTGGAGCCGATCTGCAGGCGGTGGCCTATGGCAACGGCAGCTTTGTGGCGGTGGGCCGCGGTGCACCCAAACCCGGAGTCTCTATCCGATCAGATGACGGGATAAGCTGGGCGGGAGGCCCCTGGTCGGATCTGCAGTATGCCCAAGGCCTGACCTGGGGAGGCGGCCTGTTTCTGGCTGTAGGTCAGGGAGGCATCCTATTAAGTTCACCCGAGGGGGATTCCTGGGCCAGGCAGACCCGGGGCGTTTATGAAAACCTGAAAGGCATGGCGTTTGGCAATAGCAGTTTCATTGCCGTCGGCGATACCGGCACTATCTTGAAGTCCAGGGAAGGCCGGCATTGGAAACAGGTACCTTCAGGCAACGCCGAGAATCTACGGGGGGTTTTGTACACCGTAGGCCTATACCTGGCTATAGGTGAAAACGGAACCGTATTAACTTCGCGCGATGGAGCCAGGTGGGTAGAGCGTAAAGTTTCGGTAAGCAACGATCTAAACGCAGCCGCTTATGGCAGCGGGGTCTTTGTGGCGGTGGGGCAGAAGGGTTTGATTATAAGCTCCTCTGACAGCGTCAAATGGGAGGCGCAGGATTCCGGAACCACCAACGCCCTGCTGGATGTAGCCTACGGGGCCGGGCGCTTTGTAGCCGTAGGCGATTTTGCTACGGTGCTCATATCCAATGACGGTATCAACTGGGAAAAGCAGAAAATTCCGGCTCTGGTCAATCTGATCGAAGGGGTTACATATGCCAGTGGGCTATTTATTGCCGTAGGTAATTTTGGCCTGGTATTGACCTCACGGGACGGCAGAAGTTGGGAGGAGCATTCCCTGTCCGATGATGTGGAATTAAAGGCCCTGGCCGCCAGTCACCTGGAAACCGTCGCCGTAGGAGCCGATGGCGCAATCTACAGTTCCCCGGACGGAGCCCAATGGACCCGAGAGCCATCCTCTACTCAGAATACTTTTTATGGTGCAGCCTTCGGACGCGGGGGATTCGTAGCCGGTGGCGATTTTGGCAGCATAATGCAGTCGACCCCGAGGCCCAAGAACTCCTAAACCTTGTGCAGGATCTAAGCAAGCTTGAAACCGGCTAAGTAACAGGCATATTCCATAGGACGCCGGACCGCCCTTCGGCGGGTGTTCAGGCTCATATGGGCAAAGGAACGGCGTCCGGCCCGGGGATTGGCTTCTAAAAACCAGGGCCGCCCTTCGGCATCGAGAACAAAATCCAGCCCCAGCTCACCGAGATTATCCGTGGTGGGTTCCAGGGCTTTCGCTATCTGGAGGGCGGTATTCTCCAGCGCCTGCTTAACTTTGAATGTCCGGGCGGCGTTATAGCCCTTTAAACGAAGGGCTTTCTCCAGGCTTTCCGCCCGCCCGCCGGTATGCAAATTGGTGGTTATTTGGCCAATCCGTCCCATTCTCACCGCCATACCAGTCAGCCGCCAGCAGCCCTGCCCGTCCTTTTGAACCAGGACCCGAATGTCAAAATGGTTTCCACTGCGGCCTGGTTTGATACTCTTTTGTACAATCAGCTTGCCATACCTTTTGTCCAGTCCATACATCTGAACGATCCTTTTCACGCTGCCCACCTGCCTTCCGCGGACTTCACCGGTTCTCTGCACCCGGTATCCGGCCTGGGCCCTGCTGATCCGGTAAATTCCTCTTCCCAGATGCCCATCCAGGCTTTTTACATAGACATCATGGTGGTTTTTTAACATCTGCTCCAGGGTTTCAGGAGAATCCCAAAGAAGGGTTTCAGGCAGGCAGGTAAGCGCCGGGCGGCTGTTTTTCAATAACTGGTAAACATGCCATTTCGAGCCCAGGCGGGTGTTAAAAGACTTAACCCCCAGGGCCGACAGGCGGCTCAAAGCGGCAGTTGACTTGCCCGACCCGGTCAGGCAGCGGTTGTATATTGCATCGGGCAAGGGGAAGCGGGCCTTTTGCCAGCCGCCGCTTCGCCCGGTATAGTATCCGGTAATGCTCGGTCCTTCCCACTCAATACCGGAAGGCATAAAAATGTAGCCAAATCCGTTTAAACCCGCCAGGCTCTTCAGAAGCTGCCGGAAATAGCCCTCCTGTTCGCCGAAAAGAGAAGCGGACTTGGAGGAAGCCGTCATGATTCCCACCAGGGGGCCCAGGCGGATCATCCCCTCCTGCTGCTTAACATTCAATGTGGCCCCCCGCGGTAAACCCAGACGACTGGCCAGGGAGCCGCTGATGGGCACTCGGCCGGCTCCTTTATTGATCAGGGTTTCCATCTGCTCTGCGGGCATCTTTATAGTTCTGCCGCCCAGGGCAACCTTGCCGCAGGGTTCCTCTTCCCCTGGGCTCGCTTTAGTTTCGGGTAAATGGTTCCTGGAACCGTCTTTGCTATCCATTCCAAGCCGCCTTTTTCCTTTATGAATATGCGGGGCAAAGGCTTAAGGTTAACCTGCAGCGTGTCGGTGGTGCTTTTACCGGCGCTCTGAATCCGGTTTGAGGGACAGGGCGGCCTTTCCCCTGGCTTTATCCACTGATAAAACCCGGACCGACACAACGTCTCCCACCGCTACGACTTCGCTGGGATGCCGTATAAAACGGTCGGCCATTTCCGATATATGAACCAGTCCGTCGTTTTTAACCCCTATGTCCACGAAGGCTCCGAAATCCACGACATTGCGCACCGTTCCCTGCAACACCATTCCCGGAAGGAGATCGTCTATGCTTAAAACATCGGTCCGGAATATAGGTGCGGGCAGATCATCGCGGGGATCCCGGTGCGGCTTTTGCAAACAGTCCAGCACATCCTTCAGGGTGGGCTCACCGGCCCCCAGCTCCTGGCTCAGCTTTTTAATGCTCAAATCTTTTAATTTGGCAGCCAGACCCGGCTGGCCAATGTCTCCGGGATCAGTTCCCACGCTTTTTAAAAGCTGTTCGGCCAAACCGTAGGATTCAGGATGAATCGCGGTGGAATCCAGGGGGTTTTCTCCTCCATATACCCGCAAAAACCCGGCCGCCTGTTCAAAGGCTTTGGGCCCCAGTTTGGCTACTTTCAGTAGTTGTTTGCGGTTTTTAAAGCGCCCGTTTTCGTCGCGGTATTTTACAATGTTGCCAGCCACCGCAGCACTTAATCCGGACACATAGGAAAGCAGCGACGGCGAGGCGGTGTTCAGCTCGACCCCCACCCGGTTGACGGCCGACTCCACCACGGCGTTCAGGCTGCTGTCCAGTTCCTTGCGCGGCAGATCATGCTGGTACTGCCCCACCCCGATGGCCTTGGGTTCTATCTTGACCAGCTCGGCCAGCGGATCCTGCAGGCGGCGGGCTATGGAAACCGCGCTGCGCTCCGATACGTCCAGTTGGGGAAACTCCTGGGCGGCCAGTTTGGAAGCCGAGTAGACACTGGCTCCCGCTTCACTGACAATGGTATACGGTACGGTTAAAGCCGTTTCCCTGATCAGGTCGGCAATAAATTGCTCCGTTTCCCGGGAAGCGGTCCCGTTGCCGATGGCTATGGCAGTCACTCCGTACTTGCGGATCTTTTCAGTAAGGGTTCTTTGGGCTTCGGCCGTTTTTTTGTGCGGGGGCGTGGGGTACACCACCCCCACCTCCAGCATTTTACCGGTATCATCCACCACCGTCCACTTGCAGCCGGTACGGTAGGCGGGATCGATCCCCATGACAATCTGCCCTTTTACCGGCGGCTGGAGCAACAGCCCGCCCAAATTTTGGGCAAAAACCTTTATCGCCTGCTCCTCGGCCCGCTGGCTGAGCTCCGCTCTCAGGTCCCGCTCCACCGCCGGTTTAATCAATCGCAGGTAGCCGTCTTTAACCGCCTCCAGCACATAGCCGGCCGTAATTCCCGATTTTACCCAGCGCCCCTCCAGGTATTCAATAATACGGTCCGGTTCAATGGTCAGGGCGACTTTTAAAATGTCTTCCCGTTCCCCACGGTTAATGGCTAAAATTCGGTGGGGAGGGATCTTGGCCACCGCCTCCCGGTATTCATAGTACATGCGATAGGGCGATTCCAGTTCCGGGTCTCGGGCTGCCACCTGTAAAATACCGGTTCGGCGAGTATAATCCCTTATCCAGCCCCGGGCCACGGCGTCTTCCGCGGCCATCTCGGCCACAATATCCATGGCGCCCTGCAGCGCTTCCCGGCTGGATATCTCCTCCGATGTATAGCGCAGGGCTTCCTCTTCTACATTTCCCGCCCGGGGGAAGGACAGAAGGTAGTCAGCCAAGCCCTGCAGGCCTTTTTCCCGGGCCTGGGAGGCCCGGGTTTTGCGTTTCGGTCTATAGGGCAGGTAGAGGTCCTCCACCTGCACCAGTTTTTCCGCCGAGCGGATCTTAAACGCCAGTTCTTCAGTGAGTTTACCCTGTTCATCTATAAGCCTCAAAACCTCTTCTTTACGCTGTTCCAGGTTGCGGTGAAACTGCAGCCGTTCTTCAATCAGGCGAATTTGATTTTCATCCAGCCCCCCGGTGGCCTCTTTGCGGTAGCGGGCCACAAAAGGCACCGTGTTGCCGCCGTCCAGCAGCTGGCTGCAGGCTTCGACCTGCTGCAAAGATATCCCGGTTTCCTGTACTATGCGGGGATAAATGTGCTCCACTCAATCGCTCCTCCATTTTAGAAAGTGTTCGTCTGCCCCGGAGTGCATCACTGCTATTGTAACACAACCAGAGGGACAGTCTTTTCACTTGTCACCCAATTCGCAGTTCGGCAAAACCGAAAAAACCGTCCCTATGGTTGTGCTCTTGTCAATCAAAATGAGTTGAAGACCGTCCCCGGACTCATTGCGGTTTATAAACTTTTAAGCATGTCGTAGTAGATTTGAGATTTGTAACGGCTCATCAGGGCTTTGGCACTGTAATTGAGGAATTCGATTTCGTAGGACCGGTCGTACATATATCTGACCTGGCTTATTTCGTTGACGTTAACGATAAATGAGCGGTGCACCCTGAGGAAGCCCTCGCCCAGCTGGCGCTCCATACTGTCCAGGGTGCTGCGCACTGAAAAAGTCCCCCGCCTGGTATGAATCAGGCATTTGCCGCTGTCGGCTTCCATAAACAGGATCTCATCCTTAACTACGTTTACCAGGTTTCTTTTGGTTTTAAAGCTCAACATTCTTGCTTTTGATCCGGTAGAGATTCTCTGCATAGCCGCCGTTATCAATTGTTCCAGCACTTCTTTGGTGGGGGGTTCATGATAAATATGGCGGATCTCCAGAAAAGAACAGACTGCGAACTGGCAGAAGTTATAGAACAAAATCATCTCGGGAACGTACCGGTAACTGCGCTCATAGAACTCGTGGCGTTTATCGTCAATCAAGCGGGCATCGACTATAGCCATCTGGGGTCCATGATTACGGGCCAGAGCATAAAACTCGTCCAGCGATCCTGCACCGAAAACCGGGGTAATTCCCGGCATATATTCTAAAATGCCGCGAATCAGACTGCGTTGATATTCTTCTGATACAAATACGATCATTTTTGCAACGCCTTACATATAAATTCTTTTCTGAAAAATATATCACAAGCTGCCAACTAATTTCGTCTATTCATCTAAAAAAAGCGGGGATTCGCTGCAAAAATACGTAGTTTTGAAAGCCCCATCCGATAGTTATTCTGGGAGTTGTCAATATCTTTCCAAATTCCTATCCCTTATGATGTTGTGTCACCCTGGACGGGGGTTGAGCTATTTAAAAACGCGGCAGAAGGGAGGTTGCAACGAGATCTATTCAAATCGCCTATCTGAAGGAAAACCGGAATTCATCGCACTTATCCTTTAAGAAAACTTCATAGGAGGAATACTTGTGGCCAAGAAATTATTGCAACCATCAACCTTCTCGGAAAGAACCAAGCTCGTCAGCAAGGATGAAGACGAATTGCTAGCCCTTAAGAGAGAACAGGCGCGGAAAATGGCCTTGGAAAAGTCTAAAGCCCGAACCCTGGCCAAACAGCAGGCGATGGCGGAGAGAATAGCCTCGGCTGCTGAACAACTGGTCAACGGGGTCAGCGAAGCCAATGCCGCCGCCCAGGAGTTTACCACCCTGGCTGATGAAGTGGCTCAGGCTTCGGCCCATGCCGGTCATAATGCGGAAAAAGTACGGGAAGCCAGCGTTCAGTTAAATGATTCGGCCCGCAATCAAGCCAGGGTTCTGGATCAATTAATGACCGAGAGTAATCTAGTCATTGATGCCGCCCGCGGGTCTATTCAAACCATGCAGGATATGACTGGACTGACCAAAGTAGCCGCCAGCAAAAATACCCTTTCATCCAAACGAGTGGAAGAGCTGGAAGTACAATCGCAGCGCATCGGGGACATCGTTCAGGCAGTGGTAATGATCGCCGATCAGACCAATCTTCTGGCCTTGAACGCCGCCATCGAAGCCGCCCGGGCCGGGGAACACGGACGCGGATTTGCGGTGGTGGCTGATGAAGTCCGCAACCTGGCCGAAATATCGGAACGATCCGCTCGTGATATTGGCGGAGTCGTGGAAGAAATCCGCGGTCTGGTGACCGAAGTGGTTAAAGACATCAATCAGGCCGTAGGCAATTTCAACAACATGGTGGCCACCCTGGAAGGATCAGTCCAGGAGTTCACCCGGGTGGGGGAACTGGTCACCAGCTACGGGGAAAAATTTATGGGAATCAAGGTTTTGTCTGTTGAAATGGGAGAAATGGCTGACCAATTACTTTCTTTCAGCAACAAAAGCGCCTCGGCTACCGATGAAGCCGCCGGGGGAACACGGGAGATTTCCAAATCGGTTGCCGAGCAGAGCAAAGCCCTGGCTGAAGTAAACGCCGCCTGCCAGGAACTGAGTGAAATGGCCGAGGAACTGAAGACTTCCACCAACACCAATAAATCAGCCGAAGAAGTGGCCGCTAGCGCCGAACAGCTATCAGCCAACATAGAAGAGATGAGCAGTACCGCGGTCCAGATAGCCAGCGTAGTGCTCAGCATGAATGAGGGGATCCGCTCCATCAGTCAGGAATCTAAAAAGGCATTGGACCTGATGCAGTCAGCTCAAAGCACTTACGAAGGCATGTCTAAGATCGGAGCTGAATCAGGCGATATTAGAGAAGCAGCAATGGAAACCCTGGATACATCCCGTTCTAATGCCAGAAGCATTATTTCGCTCCTCACCGAAAGCACTCATTCCTATGAATCAACCAATGCTTCCATTAACAATCTGCAAGATAAGATCCGCCGCATCGAAAAAATCGTGGATACCATCCAGAATGTGTCCATCCAGACCAATATGCTGGCCGTCAACGGGTTTGTGGAAGCGGCTACAGCCGGTGAACACGGCCGTGGATTTTCGGTGGTGGCCAGCGACATTCGCAATTTGGCCACCGAGTCAGCCGAAAACGCCGATAAGATCAAAGACTTGGTTCGAGAAATTCAAAACCTGATGAGCAAGGTAATGACCGACATCAGCCAATCGGAAACCGCCGCCCGGGAAGCTGAAGCCTTTGTCCCAGTAGCTGTAAAAAAGAACGGGGCGGTTACCGATGCTATGGCGGAAATTGACCGGGTGCGGGCCGGATATTGGGAAACCGTCCAGGGTATAAAGAGCGGAATTGAGACTAACATAGAACAAATCAGCAAAATGACCAGCACAACTGAAAATGTCGAGGACATGATCCGAGAAGCCTCCCAGGTGGCACAAGAACAGGCCCGGAGCATCGAAGAACTGGCCGGATTTATTGAGGATATAGCCTCGGTTGCCGATGAGATGCAAATGGGTTGATTCACATGGGAGAAAACTCTTTGATGAGGAGGAACTTTAATGCATGCGGATAGCGTTTTTTCCAGGGCTGAAATGCAGCTGGTCACCTTTGCTCTGGGAGAGGAAAGCTTTGGGATTGACATCATGGCTGTACAGGAAATTATCAGGATTCCTGAACTGGTCAGGGTTCCTCAGTCCCCGCCCTATGTTCGCGGGATCAGCAACCTGCGCGGATCAATCCTTCCGGTTATTGACACCCGGGCCAAATTCGGCCTGGCCAGCCAGGACATAAACAGCTCCAGCCGGGTTATCGTCGTAAATGTAAACGGGAAATCAGCCGGTTTAAACGTGGACTCGGTATCAGAAATCATGCGGGTGGACGGGCGCAGTATTGAAGCAGCCCCATCCAGCTTGGGCAACGGTCTGGACAGCGCCTCCATTACCGGGGTGGTTAAGTGCGAAGGCACCCGTAAATTGGTCATGATCCTGGATGCCGCATTACTGTGCAACGGGCCGGGGGAAGCGCTCGATCCGGAACAGCCGGCGGGCCGGCCGGATGCTCTCCAAAACCGATCGGTTCAGGACGAAATACAGATCGTATCTTTTTTGGTAGGCGAAGAAGAATACGGCCTGGACCTGGGCGCCGTCCGAGAAATTATCCGCTTTCCCGCTATTGCCAAGCTACCCAATGCCCCTGACTATATCAAGGGGATCATTTCGCTGCGCAACTCCCTGATGCCCATCATCGACCTGCGAACCAAGCTCAAAGCGGGCAGCGACCAGGTCGACACCGGCACCAGAGTAATAGTCGTGGACCTTAACGGGATAAATGTGGGGGTTACGGTGGACCGGGTCTTTGAAGTTATGCGGCTGCCGCGCAAAACCCTATTCCCTCCGCCGCAGGTATTTGACCATCAAGCCGGCGAAAAGATTACCGGTATCGCCCGTTTGGACAATGGCCAGAGGATTATCATGCTGCTCGATTTGCAGGACATCATCCACCCATCACTGATTGAAAACCTGAAAAACGATGCCTCATATCTTGCCCCGGAAAATATAGCAACAGAACCGGAGCAAAATGCCGGTTCAGATGAACAGATGGTGGTGTTTCGCCTGGCCAGCGAGCAATACGGGGTGCGTATCAGCCAGATACAGGAAATAACCAAATTGATCAAAATCACCCGTGTGCCCCGGGCGCCCGGGTATGTCGAGGGGGTTTTCAACCTGCGCGGCGATCTGATTCCGGTCATCGACCTGCGGAGGCGTTTTGCCATGCCTTCCGGTGATCCCACCGACCGCACCCGCATCATGGTTGCCGAGTTAAAACAGAACAAAGCCGGAATAATAGTCGACGAAGTGCTGGAGGTGCTGCAAATACCGTCCGGCTGCCTGGAAGAAATGCCCGGCATTGTCAATGAGAGCCAGGAGACGGCTTATATCAACGGAATTGTTAAAACGGGCAAACGCCTCATTATGGGCCTCGATTTGAACAGTATCCTGGCCGAAGAGCAATGGCAGCAGTTGAAAAAAATGGCCCGGCCGCCGGCCGCGGCCAGGACACCGGCTAAAACGAAAAAGAAATAGTACAACCTTCCGTATATTGTATATGAATGTTGTACTAACCTTCCCAATAGCTTATACTGCCCCAGAGGGAGCAGCAGAAACAGGGGGATGTACGAGAAGCATCCTCCTGTTTCATTTTATTTACTAATATATCAAGCAGGAATATTCCCGTATTTGATGGAATACCTTGCACAAGCAGACCTGTATCCTTTATTTAACTCAACCGGCAAGAAATTATGATTATTGGGGGGAAATACATAAATGACACGAAAAGTCACCGGATTTCTATTAGCCCTGGCTATGCTGGCGGCCTTTCCCGGGCCGGCATTCGCCGCGCCCAAAGTCCTCGTCAATGGTTATTCCCTGAATTTAGATGTGCATCCGGAGATTCAAAATAACCGGGTTATGGTGCCCATGAGTCCTATATTCAAGGCCCTGGGGGCCGAGGTCACCTGGGTCGGTGAAACCCAGACCATCCTGGGCAAAAAAAACCTGACCAGCATTCGCCTGCAAGTCGGCCAAGCCAACGCCACCCTCAACGGAGTCGATCTTACCCTGGACAGTCCTCCGGTGATCATTGACGGCAGGACTCTAGTCCCCTTAAGCTTTATCGCCCGGGCTCTGGGAGCCGAGGTTGTGTGGGATGCCCCGTCGGAAACCGTATCCGTGGTCCTGCCCGATACGGAAGCACTCCCCACCAATACGCAAATAATGGAGAAGTTGGGCCCTACCATCGTAGAGGTGACCGCCATGGACCAAAACGGTTCGGCTTACGCCTACGGCAGCGGGGTCATTGTATCATCTGACGGTAAAATTGTAACCAACTACCATGTGGTAGAGGGAGCCACCCAGGTGGAGATCAAGCTGGAAAACGACAAAACTTACCCCTGTAAAGGGATGTTAAGCTATGATGAAGACCGTGATATAGCCGTGCTGAAAATCGAAGCCAGCGGGCTTCCCCAGGCCGAGCTGGGCGACTCCGACAAGGTAATAACCGGTGACCGGATTTTAACCATCGGCTGCCCCCAGGGCCTGGAACGCACCATGTCCGACGGCCTGGTCAGCTCCATACGGACCTTTGACGAACAGAAGTATATTCAGATTTCAGCGCCCATCGACCACGGCAGCAGCGGCGGGGCACTGATTGACAAAACCGGCAAAGTAATTGGCATAACCTGCGCTACCATTGCATTTGCGCAAAACCTCAACTTTGCGGTTCCTATCAATGATGTTAAAAATATAATGAAAACCGAGAGTTTCAGCCCTTTCACATCGGTCTTTACCGATAGGTACTAACACCGGCCAAGCATTCTGTGGGCACGAGGGAGGCGGACATGATCAAAGCGATTCGGATACTGGGCTTAGCTATGTTGTTGCTTATGGGCGCCCCGGCAGCAGTCTGGGCAGCACCTGTTGTGCTTGTTAACGGCCATTCTCTGGAGATGGAGGTCGCCCCGCAAATAACCCAGGGTCGGGTTATGGTGCCTATGAGTTCTATTTTTCAGGAATTGGGGGCCGAAGTCACCTGGATGGGTGAAACGCAAACCATCCTGGGCAAAAAGGATAAGACCCTCCTGGTATTGCAGATCGGAAAAACCGATGCGGTCGTAAACGGCCAAACCCAAACCCTGGACAGCCCGCCGGTAATTGTGGACGGACGCACCCTGGTTCCCCTGTCTTTTGTCGCCACCGCTTTAGGCGCCAGGGTTGCCTGGGATGGGCCCACCGAAACGGTGTCTATAATATTGGAAAAAGCCCCGGTAAAAGAGCCCTCGCTGGCTCCTTCAGAGATTTTTAAACAGATCCAGCCTTCGGTATTCACAATTGTCACCTTTGACAGCAATCTGAACTTTTGGGGTTACGGTGACGGACTGGTAGTCAGTTCGGACGGCAAAATAATGACCAATTTTGCCTTGATCGACGGGGCGGCCTGGGCCTGTATAGAACTGCCCGATAAATCCATTCTGCTTACCGGAGGCGTCGGCGGGTACAATAAAGAGCAGGATGTCGCCATCCTCAAATTTCCTAAAAATGATGTTCTTAAACCAGCCCTTCTCGGCGATTCGGATTCACTGACTACCGGCGACAGAATATTTTTTGTAGGCTGTCCGTTTGGACTGGAACAGACCATGGCCGACGGGCTGGTCAGCAATGCCCAACGGAAGGTTGACGGGATGGATCTGATTCAGGTATCGGCTCCTATGGATTTCTCGACTATGGGAGGCTTTCTATTCAATGACCGGGGAGAACTGATCGGGCTGAATTACGCCCACCATGAATATATGTATACCCAGGAACTTAACTTTGCAACTCCTATAAATGATATCAAGAGCCTGATCGACATTGACGATTTCGTGGCGATGACTTCGATAATAGGTTATACCGATCTATACGAAGCATATTTATAGCCTGTTGCTAATACCCCGATCCTTCGCCCCCGTTTCACTTACGGGGGCTTTCTCATTAATCCTCGGGCTTCTCCAAAGCGTTCAAAATATCGCTCAAAACCTGGTAGCTCCAATCGTACTGTTTTTCCAACTTAACCAGGTTATTATAGTGCTTTGATGCTCTTTCCCGCTCCCCGGCCTCGGGTGAATCGGCCAGCTTGCTCAAAATCTCCTTGCTGCGGGTGATCGCCCCAGCGCTGATATCCATTTCTCTCTGCATATTGGCCCGCAGTGATTCAAGCATCAGCTTGGAAACGTTTCGTTCCGCCTCGTAGTAATCGCGGCGGCTTCCTTTTACCCACACCTTGTGCACGCTATTGACCGATTCCAAGATCCGTACGTTGACACTCACCGTAGCCTTGCTGACCTGCAGCTCCCGGGCGATATCCTCCAGCCCCAGGGGTTCGTCAGCAAAAAACAACACCCCGTAGATCCTGCCCAGCACATCCGGTAAACCGTAAAGGGCATAAGATTTGCCGAAGGCTTCAATGACAATATCACATGCTTCCTGCACTTTGTCCTGATCCAAGATCCGGTCACTCCTTTAAAGGTTGTTATAACGCACTGTAAAATCCTGTTATATTTTCTCAAATTGATAAATAATTAAGCGACTTCAGTATAAGTTTATCATGACCATACACTCAAGGCCATCAAGCCAACAATTGTCCCAAACGCCGCTGGTATAAGAGATCTTGCAGATAAACGGCCAGCAGGATGAAGGCCAAAATCAAACCGTCAAAAGCCCAGATATGGCTCCAGGGCGCCGCCCCCGGCTTTAAAGCCGGCCACCCCAGCAGGACTCCGGTAAAAAGGCCCGGCAAAACCAGGGTGGCCATATACCACGACAGCAGGCCGGGATTGATCCCGGCGAAAACATATTCATAGAGCATTCCGGCAAAAAGCCCGCCTTCCCGGTGCTCCAGGTTGGTATAGAGGGCGGCCAGAAGCATGACCAGGGCCAGGTGGCTGGTTAAAAGCAGACCCAGGGAAAACGCTAAACAAAGCGCTTCGTCCACGGCCGGCGACCACCGCCAGCAGATCACGGCTAAGGCCACTATTACAAAAGGCGTTTCTTCAACAGCGGCGGCCAACAGTTTGGCGGCTCCCACCCAGTTTGATCGGGACCAGGGCAGCAGATAAGTGATCATGCTGCCTTCCTTAATATAAGTGCTGGCAAAAGTCTCGTGAAAATTGCCCAGGATTACCCAGAGACAATATATCAAAGCCCCGGCCAAACCGGCCCCTTCCAAAATCCGCCAATGGGACAGCGGGATGTAGGCCAAGAGCAAAGCCAAAACCAGGGCATAGCGGGCATAAAAGAATACGTTGCGCCAGTCGGTGACCAGCTCTTTGTACAGATAAGCTCTGAGAATCCTGGGCAAAGCGCCCTTGTCCAAAATCCACCGGGAAGCCCGGGGGCTTTTAAAGTCGAAGTCAAAGGATATCTCGGCATTATCCATGCATTTTCGAAAGACCCGGTTTCCATAAATGAAGCTTCCCCCGCCAGCCAGCAATCCGGCAACCGCCATGGAGAGGATAAACAGGCTGAAGCTTTTCATGCTCAGAGCGTAGAAAGCCCCCGCTGCAACGGCTCCTGAGATGGCCGCCGCCGCCCACCCTATCGGGCGGATTTTACGCCCCAGCATGACGAACATGAGCAGGAATCCGTAATTGACTGCTGAAAAGACTGCCACCCCCAGGCCGAGCAGAGCCAGGAGTAGGCCAGGCCCGCCCATCGTCGCCAGGCCCAGGGCGGCCAGGGTAGGCAGCATTAAATGGCCCGCCAGGCGTTTGATACTTATATAGGCCGTAGCCAGCAAGTTGTATAAGTACATCGCATTAAACGGCAGCGGTGCGGTGGTAAAGTAAAAGGCGTCGGCATTGGCAAACCAGGTCTTGGAAGCGCTGGCCAGAGTAAAGAGATAATATATCAAAAACAATCCGCATATCGTCCCGGAAAACCATACCGCCAGCGCCCGGGGAGCCAGACCCGCCAGCCAGTGTTGCATTCCGATAAACATGGCGATGCCCAGAACCAGATCGAAGCCCAGGGCCAGGCTGTCTTTAAAGGACCAGTGGGCGGCGGCGAATTTGATGTTCAAGCGATGCAGCTGCAGGGCCCTTTTCAAACCGCCCACTCCCTTTCTTCCTGAACCAGGCGCAGGAAAATTGACTCCAGGGAAGCCTCATCCATGCGGGTCAGGTTCCGCAATTGGTCAAGCGTACCGACAAACAACAGCCGCCCCCCGGCCAGAATGCCCACCCGGTCGCAGAGCCGTTCGGCCATATCCAGGATATGGGTAGAGATGAGCACGGTGCGGCCCTGGTCAGCCAGTTCCCGCATCAGATCTTTCACCTGAATGATCCCGGCCGGATCCAGTCCATTGGTGGGCTCATCCAGGAGCACGATGGGACTGTTTTTAAGCAGGGTGCCGATAAGCGATATTTTGCGTTTCATGCCCTGAGAATAGGAGCCGGTAGGGCGATCGGCGGCAGCGTGCAGATCGAAACGAGCTAGATAAGATTCGATGTCCCTGGCCAGCGCTTCCGGGGAAAGCCCGTACAGGGTGCCCAAAAAATGCAGGAACTCCCTGCCGCTCAGGCGCTCGTAAAGCATAAGATACTCGGGCATATAAGCCACCTGTTCCTGGCGGACGGTGACTACCCCCGAACTGGGTTGCAGCAGGCCGGTAACCGTTTTTAAAAGGGTGGTCTTGCCCGCCCCGTTGGGCCCCAGCAAGCCGAATATTTCACCGGGATATATCTCCAGATTGATGTTCTGCAGTGCGGCCAGAGGGCCAAACCGTTTGCTCAGATTCTGCAGGCAGAGCGAGGGTGCACTGCCGTTAAGCAGGGAGCCTTTGGCGCCGTCCGCTTCAATGGTATGGGCCGGGGCGTGCAGAATGGGAGGTGCAGGAACCGGCTGCGCTTGATCATGATCTGCATTGTCGGCTGCGCCGCTTCCCGCCAGGCGTTCTTTTAAAAGGTCCGGCCGGTCGAGGTTAAATACAAATTGGCTGGCATATTGATAGGTTTTGATTCCCCTGGCTTTAACCGGCTGCTCCAACTGCAGCAAATATTTGTTGCAGTTGCCGGTCGTCATAAAC
Organism: Syntrophomonas sp. UBA5314; assembly: GCA_002410325.1. Lineage (GTDB taxonomy): Bacteria > Bacillota > Syntrophomonadia > Syntrophomonadales > Syntrophomonadaceae > UBA5314. The sequence continues at coordinate 24,580 of DHRK01000036.1, read as the reverse complement.
ATAGCCCCGGTTTTTTTATCGTTGCCAAAGGCGCTGGCGCCGAAGCGCTCGCTGCTCATCATTTCAGTCGCTTCCATGGAGACAATATTGCTTAAAGGAATAACCGCGCTGGCAATAGTGCCATAACGCAAGATCAACTCATTCCCGGTTATAATATGGGGCCGGCGGGCGGGTTGAACAAAAAGCCAGTAAAGCAGCGCTATACCCAGCAGGAAATGTACTACCGCCACTATCAAGCTGGTCCGGGGGCTCAACCAGACCCTGGCCAGGTAGTGCACGGCAAGGCTTTCCAACATAATCGCCACTGCAAACCCGTAGAATAAACCCATCATTTCACTGGTTTTCCACTTCGCTAACTCCAATCGCTTGCTCTCCGGCATCGAGCGGCCCCTCCCAGTATATTAGTTTATTTTGTTTAGTATATTCTAAACGTATTATACTATTATGGCATACAAATAGGAAGGGGCTTAATAAATTTTACAATTTGCCCCGGAAAACAACGGGCTGCTTTTTCCACAGCTCATTCTGGATCAGGGTGAGTTCGGGGACGGTTCTTCAACTCATTCCCTGAACTCATTCC
>DHRK01000036.1:0-23881 GCA_002410325.1 Syntrophomonas sp. UBA5314 | reverse complement strand
GAACTCATTCCCTGAACTCATTCAAAAGCCGCACCCTTCAATCTGTCTGGCATATAATGGAAGGAGCCATTATCGAGGAAGGGATTTGGCCAATGAACTACCGCCTTTGCTTCGAGGTCTATCTCCGTCGCCGCCATAAGAGCCCGGCAACCATCAAAAGATATTCCCGGGCTTTAACCGAGTATCTCTCCCGCCATCCTTCCCGGAAAAAGCGGGCTGGCATAGTAGAACGCCTGCAAATTGAATATATCGAAGCTTACCGGAACTACCTTCACACTGTGCGAAGGCTGCGGCCTTCAACCGTAAACGGACGCCTGACCGCCCTGTCACACTTCGCCCGTTTTTTAATGGTTAAAGGAATCTTGGCCCACAATCCCCTGGAAATGGTAGCACGGCTTAAAGGGGACGGTTCCTGCGCTCTGTTTGACCATGCCCCGAGGGATTCGGTCCAGGCCTTGCGCCGCGAAATTCACCGGGATGTACTGGAACTGCCCGGCCGGGTCATCGTGGAGTTTCTCTATGCCGGTCTTTCGGTGCGGGAAGTCTGCGCTTTACTGAAAGACCGGCAGACTGGCGGAGAGCATCTGGTGCTCTCTGAGCGGAAGGTGCGGCTTCACCGGGAAGCCCGCCTGGCCCTGGAGCACTATATGATTTTAAGGCCGCTTTTGATCGGGGATCGCCTTATCGTAGGCAGCAACAAAGATGGAGTTCTGCGGCCGGGAGCGGTATATTATCTGCTGCGGCGCTTTTCTGAAAAGATAGGCGTGCGGGTAAATGTCCGCGATCTGCGCCTGGCGCAGTTATGGAAAGAAGCAAGCGTCTTGCCGGGTGAAGAATCTGCCGCTTAAAATGAGTTGAAGAACCGTCCCCGAACTCATTCCGGGCGATAAGGTCCCAGGCTGTTTTTCAACAAGGCGATGCTGATCTTAAAGTAGTCTATCCCGGGCGGGAGAGCCTCTTTGATAGGAGCCAGTCTCTCCGAGTTTACTTGCCGGGCCGCTTTGACAATCAGCTCTTCCTGGTCGGGACTGAGGAAGGCATCCCAATCCACGGCCTGGCCCTCCTGGGAGGCTCGCAACAGGTGATTCTGAACCGTTCTTAAATTCAGATTTCGCTCCCGGGCAATATCGGCCAGCGAGCTGCCCTGACCATAGGACTGCCAGGTCTGAATATGGGAAGGAATCTTTTCTTCTTTAGCCTCTTCCCTGGATTGGCTTTTTTTAGGCTTTTTAGCGGGAGGCTGGTCTGCTTGCCGGTCCCCGGCCGGCTCCTCAAAGGCGGCCGGATTTTCCACATAACGCCGGATCAAGTCCAAAAATGCCTGGCCGTAGCGCTCCAATTTTATTTCCCCCACCCCGGTGATGCCAAGCATTTCTTCCCGGTCCACGGGAAGGACCGCCCCCATCTCCCGCAGGGTGGTATCGGGAAATACCACGTAGGGGGCAACCTTTTGCTCTTTGGCGATCTGCTGGCGCAAGAGACGCAAAGCCTGGAAAATAGCGCTTTCCCGGGAAGCTGCGGCCGGGGCCTGAGGGATCCTGACTATGACCTTTTCCCGGCCGCCCAGCACCTCTTTAGATCGGGCATTGAGCAGCAGCACCGGGTATTTCCCCGCGGTGATGGAAAGATATTCCTCGGCGGCCAGCAGGTTGATGTAATCTACTATCTTTGGGGCCGGGTAATCCTTCATGATCCCGTAGGTGGAAAGCCGCTGAAAGCCCAGTTCCATGATTCGCTTTTGACTGGAGCCCTTTAAAACGGAAGCCACCATGGTGCTGCCGTAGGGCTGACCCAGCCGGTAGACGCAGGACAGGATCTTCTGGGCCTCGATGGTGATATCCTTGCTTTCATAGTCGGTGCAATTCGCGCAATTGCCGCAGTTGCCGCCCCGGACTCCTTCACCGAAATACTCCAGAATATACTCCCGCAGGCAGCGTGAGGTATGGCAATAATCGACCATGTCGCGCAGTTTCACATACTCCATGTCCTGGCGCTCCGGCGTTAAAGTACTCTGTTCGATCAGGTATTTCTGGATGTGAATATCCCCGGCCTGAAACAGCAGGATACAGTCCGCCGCCTGGCCGTCCCGCCCCGCTCTCCCTGCTTCCTGGTAGTAGGCTTCCAGATGGCGGGGCATATTGTGATGGATGACAAAGCGGACATTTGATTTATTGATACCCAGGCCGAAGGCGTTGGTGGCCACCATTACCTGAATCTGGTCATACAGGAAGGCTTCCTGGGTCTGATCCCGCGCCTCGCTGCTCATCCCGGCGTGGTAGCGGCCCGCCTTGAAGCCGGCTGTCGCCAATTCCTGGAACAGGCTGTCCACCTCATTGCGGGTGGCGGCATAGATAATCCCGGACTGCTCCGGGTGTTCCTTCAGATAGCGGCGAATATAGCGGCTGCGGTCCTCTCCCTTGACCAGTACCAGGCGCAGGTTGGGCCGGTCAAAACTGCTTATATGCACTCGGGGCCGGTTCAAGCCCAAACGCTCGGCGATGTCCCGTCTCACCCGGTCAGTGGCGGTGGCGGTAAAAGCGGCCAGGACCGGACGCCTGGGCATGGCGGCGATCCACTTCCCGATGGCCAGGTAGCTGGGCCTAAAATCGTGTCCCCACTGGGATATACAATGGGCTTCGTCGACGGCCACCAGGGAAACCGGCAGGTCTTGAAACATCTCGGTGAAAGATTCTGATTCCAGGCGCTCCGGGGCCACATAGAGCAGCTTTATCTGACCCTCCCGGGTTTGATAGAGGCGCCGGCCCACCTCGCGGGGGCTAAGGGAACTGTTGATATAGGAAGCGGGTATCCCCTGGTTATTCAGGGCGTCCACCTGGTCTTTCATCAGGGCGATGAGGGGTGAAATGACCAGGGTGGTGCCCGGCAAAAGCAGGGCCGGCACCTGGTAGCATAACGATTTGCCTCCTCCGGTGGGCATCACCGCCAGGGTGTCTTGGGCCTGCAGGATACTGCCCATCACCGCCTCCTGTTCGGCTTTGAAGGCATCGTAGCCGTAATATTTTTTCATGACCTGTTTTATCTTTTCATCCATGGTCCGGTCGTTTTGCCTCCCCGTTTATTCAGCTTAAGCCTTACCGGCTTTTCAAACCTCAAACCGCTCGTTCACATAATAAAACCCCTGCCGGAGAAACCGACCGGGCATCCGCGCCCTGGTTGTCGGAGCCCCTGCTGGCGCTAATCCCGCTCCCCCAGCCGGCGCAGGGATTCAGGGTAACGATCCCGGAGATAGGCATGGCGCACTTCCTTTTCACTGCTTACGATGAATTTGTCTCCGGCGGCCGGGCGCAGGCGGCAGCTGTAGACCACCGGGAAGTAGTCGCGGACGAATTTTCCTTCGGCCAGGGCGGTTAAGGCGATGATTTGAAACCCCAGCTGCTGGGCAATAAAGAAGACCGGCTCCAGGACGTGCTCGCTGGAGGCTTTGCCGAAAGGATTGTCCAGGAGCACCGCCCGGCTTTTACGGGCTTTGGGATCGACTGCCTGGCGTTTTTCGGCCAGGTAGTTCAGGAGGCCCAGGAAGAGGGCCATGTTCTTGCTCCACTTCTCCCCGCCCGACCACTGGTTGGAGCTTTCCCAGCTGCTGGGATAGCTGCTCACCTTGCTGTCGGCCGTTACTTTGCGGCACTTTATCCTGATCATTTTTTCCTTCATGACATTGCGCAGCAGCTGCCGGGTCTGCAGCCATTTGCCGATTTCGCTCTTCAGCAGGGCGTAATTTTCATTGCCGCTGTCGTCCCGGAAGCGGCCGCTCTCTATCTGCCTGACCATCCAGTCGATATGGCGGCGCAGCTCATTTTTACCCTCTTTTTCATCCCACTCGGGTATATCAAAGAGAAATATCTCCCTCCAGCCGTCCTCGATTTTAACCCGGGTCTTGCGGGGAATCAGGCGCAGCTCCCCGGCCACGCTGCCCAGGAAGGCATGCAGGTGGTTGATAAAGGCTTGCAGTTCCCGGTCGAATTCCCGGATTTCATCCTGGGAATGGCGGATGGCCCGGGCGATCCGCTCGCTCAGGCGCTTCTGCCACTCCTGAACCTTCTCCAGGCTGTCCCGCTGGGTCAGCCCGGCGGTCACCATTTCCTTTAACCTGACATCCCGGAGCTCTTCCCGGCAAAAAGCCTCCAGGCGTTTTCTCTCCCCCTCCAGTCTTTCTTCCTGCCGCTTCACTCTCTCCCGGCTCTCCTGCAGGCTTTCCATATGCCGGGCGACCAGCTTCAGGGGCTGGTAGGCAAAATCCTGGATGCTGCCCGGGGGGAGATCGCCGCCCGGGATGCTGTCCAGCAGGAACTCATAGCGTTCGTTCTTCTTTTCCAATTCCGCCAGGACCCGGGCCAGGCTTTCCCGGCGAACGGCCAGTTCCCCAGCCTGTTGGTCCAAATAGCGCTGCTGCTCTTCCAATTCCCGGGCTTCCCGGTCCAGGGCTTCTATTACCATCGAGAGCGGCTGGTTGAAGAGCTCCCGCTCCCGGTAGCGCCGCTTGAAGCGATCCTCATCCTGACGGAAGCGGTCCCGGGCCAGATCAAACTCCTCTTTGGCCTGGCCCAGCCGGGGTTGGGATTTATCCCGGGCCTGCCGGGCCAATCGCACCCGCCCGATCAGGCTGTCGATCTCCTCATCCCCCCCGCCGGGGAAGATGAACTCTTCATCGATGGCAAATTCGCACTGTCCCTGCAGACGTCCAATTTCCCGCTGCAGGCGTTCTATGCTGCTTTTGGCGGTATTCAGGCTTATTTCCACCGCCCGGCGGTCTTTTTGTTTCTGGTTGAGGGCGTCTTGCAGATCGCGGCGTTCCCATTGCAGACGCTCCCGGGTAAGATCGGTGAAGCGGGGCGGGGTTTCCCGGACTTCTATGTAAAGGTCTTCTTTTAGGAGGCGGCGCATCTCCCCCTGGAGAAGGGCCAGATTCTGCCTGATCTCCTGCAAGCCCTGCTCCGCCCGCTCCCGGCGCTTCTCCATAACGGTCAGTTCTCTGACTTTATTATCTATCAACTCCTGGCATTGGCGGAGTTCCCGGCTGGCCTGTTCGCGCTCCGCCTCCCGGCGGAAATAATCCTGCCCGTCCATGATGCGCCGGCTGGTAAAGCTGTGTTCTTCCCGGATGGCTTCCAGGTTTTTTTGCACCTGGGAGAGCCGGGCTTCCTCCTCTTCCAGCCGGTTCTCCTTTTTGCTCAGCTCCTGCTCCAGGACCAGCAGGTTCTCATGAACATGGCTCAATTCCGCTTTCAATTGCTGGTAGTCTTCATAGGGATGGCCTTGCCAAAAATCGTCCAGCTGTTGCAGGCATTCATCGGCCCGGCGCAGTTCGGCCTCCCGCCGGTCAAAGGCGGAACGCGCCTGAAGGGCGCTTCTTTCCAGCTCCTGTTTCCATTCCTGAAAGTTCGCAGCGGCCAGGTTGAGCCGCCAGCTGGAGGGGATTACCTGTCCGGCCGGCAGCCAGGCCTCGTCCCCGGAAGACGGCCCACTGCCATCCACCAGGCTGCGCGCCTGTTCCTGGGTGAGGACAAAAAGCGGATGGGTCAATTCCCCGGCCAGGCGGCCCGCCCGGGCCAGCAGGCTCGATACTTCGGAGGCCGGGCAGATCAGGCTGAGCGCCCAAAAGGGATAGTTCTGGAAGAACTCGGCTTCCGGGCGGGAGGCCTGCCGGGCGGCCTTCTGCACAAAGAGGGCGCCGGCTTCCAGGTATTGAAAGAGGCCCTGCCATTCCTCCAGCCAATCCTCCAGGCGGGGATCAGGGGCGAAGAAGCTGCTCTCCTCGTACAGGGCATAGAGAGCCGCGGCCCGGCTGTCTTCGGAATGCGCCCGTTCTTTTTCCAGACGCCGCTGCTCCAGCATATCGCTCATCGCCTGGCTGACCCGGTTTTGCTGAAGATAAAGGGAATCAACCCCGTACATCTCCGGGCTCAACTCTTTTAAGCGCTGGAGCAGCCGGTCGTGCTCTTCATTGATCCGTTCCAGGCGCTGGGTCAGGTTTAATTCTTCATGGCCGGTCCTTTGCAGGTTCTGGCGCAGGGCCGGGATCTCTTGCTTGACCTGCTGGCGGGTTTTGAGCAGCAGGCGCTGCTCCTCCTCATGGGCCAGCCGCTCCTTTTCCAGTTCCAGGGTTCGCGCTTCCCATTTGCTCATCTCCCGGCTCAAATCGTCATGCCGGGGATTGGCCAGCAGGCGGCCGGCGATCTTTTTCATTTCCCTCTGCGCCGTTTCCAGCTGGCGCTGCGCGCCCCCTTTCAGGCCCAGCAGCTCCTGGTGTTCCGCCTGCTTTTCCCGCCCGCCGTCCTTCAAAGCCTGCAGATCCCGCTCCATATCCTGCTGCTGGCGGGCCAGGACGCTGTGCCGCTGCTCCAGGACAGCCTCTTCCTGTTCGTAGCAAAAGCGCAGGAAGGCGGAATTCTCCTCCCACCTGCTCTCCAATTGGCGTACATCCGGGTCGCTGTCCAGGCCCTGCAGCCTCTCCTGGTGGTAATCGGCCTCCTGGCGGGCGGTTTTCAGGTCCTGCTTCAACCTGGCCATCTCCAGGTTTTCCAGGCGCCGCTTGAGGAGGACGTATTCCTCCCGGCGGGCTTCGAATTCCTCCTGGGCTTCGCTGTATTTTCCGGCGGCTTTCTCCATATCCGCTTCCAATTCGGCCAGGGCCCGGGAGGCCTGTTTGCGCTCAAATTCCCTGAACCGCGCCTCCAGCTGGCTCTGAGCCTCCCGGAGGAGCCCGGCTTCTCCGTCCAGACTCTCCCGGGTCTTGAGCGCCAGGTTGAACAGGGCCTTGCCCTCTCCCTGACGGAGCAGCAGTTCCCGGCGCGCCTCTTCAAACTCCTGAAAGCAGGCCACGTAGCTTAGCACTTCCGAGTCCACTCTCTGGCTCTCGGCGATCCGCTCGGTAAGCTGGCGGTGCTTTTTAAAGTGCTCGCGCTGCTTCTCAAAGGTCTCCACAAAATCCTGGCTGCCCTTTCCGGCCAGGGCTTCCTCCACGGTGGGGATCAACAGCTTGTCCACCAGTTGGGCGGTGGTTTTGCATCCCTCGAAAAAGCCTTCGATTTCCCCCTCGGCGCTGTTGATGCGGGCAATGCTGCGCCATTCGGATATGATGATCTGGTAATTGGCCTCGATATACTCCTGGTATTCACGGTTGCGGGCAAAACAGCGGGCGTTCATAAAGCTGCGGCTCATCTGCTGGTAATAGTCGTTCATCTCCTCGCGGCTGGCCGGGCGCAGGCCGCCGTCGGCGCTTTCCCTCACCAGGGGCAGGTTCTCCAGGCGGTTTTCATCGCCCGGTTCATAATCATAGACGTATTTGTAGGAATCGAGCCCCTCCCGCCCGGAAAAAAGGGTGACGGCGGTCAGGGCGTAGCGGCGCGGTTTTTCGTTTACGATCCATTCCACCGCCAGGTGCAGGGGATTGTTCTCCACATGAAAGGTGTCGCGGGCCTTGCGTTCGGCCAGCGGGGCGTGGGGGAGAACCGCCTGCAAAACCGCCTGGACAAAAACCGTCTTGCCCCCGCCGTTTTCCAAAAGAATAACCCCGTTGTGGCCGTCAAATTGAAATATTTCGTCCCGGTACTGCTTGGCCCCGTTTTCATAGACCAGATTGACCAGGCGAATTCTGGCTATAGCAGGCATCTATTTCCTCTCCTCGTGCTCCAGCTGGTACATAAAGTCCAGCAGGCCGCGGTTGTGTTCCACATCCATATAATAACGGCCGACGATCGCCCGGGCCTTTTCGGTCAAAGCCCATTCATCCTCGCCCAGGTCGCTTACCAGGTCCTGATTCTGCAAGAATTTGCCAACCGTGTTCAGGAAAGCCAGCCGGCTGGTGCTGCGGGCGTCCTGGCTGCGGGCGCCCTCCTTGAGATCGTTCCAGGCGTCCCATTTCTCGGCCACCAGGCTCCAATTATACTCTTGCTCCCGGTCCAGCTTTTTCAGCGCCTCCGGGTCCAGTTCTTTCAAAGCCAGCATGCGCTGGTTCATACTGTCCAACCACTGGCGCATGGGCAGAAAATCCCGGGTGGGCTCGGTGGTCTGGTAGCTGTCGTAAAACTCGCCGAAAAAGACGATGACCGCCACATACATCAGGTACAGGTCGGCATTGGTCCAACGGGAGGACAGCTGGCGCTTCAGGTTTTCGTTGGAGACGTGCAAGGGCGAGCTTATAGCCAGGGGTACCAGGTAGAATTGATCCCCGGCCGGGATCACCGCGCATTTTACCTCGGCGGCAAACAGCTCCACCAGGGCCCGCACCCCGTCGTCGGCCAGGTAGAGGCGCATGGCCTCCTTGTCGCAGCGGCCCCGGGCGGCCAGTTCGGTATAGAGTGTAAAGGCGGCCATGACCTGCCCCTGTTCATACGGCATGGTTGATTACCTCCAGCTTCAAGTCCATATTCTTTATCACATAACGCCGGGTGACCTCCAGTTCGTCCGCCTTCTCCACCACGGCGGCAAAGAGCCCCCGTTCCTTAAGCAGCCGGGCTACTTCCCCCAGCAGGCCTTCTCCGGATTCCTCCTCTTGCTGCTCCGGGTAAAAGGGCGACCGGTGGTGCAGCAGGATCCACAGATCGTAAACCGTCCGGTCTTCCAGCAGGGCTTCCCGGCCTTCCCGCCGACAGTAATCGGCAAACTCGCGCAGATCAATATTTTCCCGCTCGCCCAGGGCCTCCAAAATCGCTTCCATAACCCGGCCGTACTCTTTGGCCCGGGCTTTTCGCTCCCGGCCCAGCTCGTCCTCATCCAGCAGCTCGGGAAAACCGGCGCTCCGGCCCGGGCTTCCCTTCTGCTCCACCCTCTGCCCGGCAAACACGCTGAGGCCCGACCAGTCCTGGCGGCCTTCCAGGAATAAAAAGGGCTCCACCAGGCAGCGGGCCGCTTCCAGGGGCAAAGGCGTGGACAACAGGCGCTCGCAGATCTCCTTCTGGAAGTTGAAGGAATCCACCCCTGCGTAGTAAAGGGATTCCTGTACCGACTGCAAGGCAGTGGTCTTTAATTCAATGCTCTCCCGGAGCAGCAGGCCGTGGCTGTGGTGGACCTCGCCCAGTTCCAGGTCGATGCGCAGGATCAACTCGTAGGCCTGCCGGTCGCGGGCGGTGTTGCGCTCGTAATACAGGCGCTCCCGGGTGGCGCGGACGAAGGCCTGCAATTCCTCAAATTCCCGGTCTTCCCGGTTGAGGCGCAGGTGTATATCCTCGATCGTCTCCCGATAGCGCTGGTAGGTGCTGTCCGAGACGATGTTGCGCTGAATCTCGTGCCGGATGCGGGTGATGCGTTCGCTCAAGTTTCCCACCGCCACCCGCATTTCGTCAATCTGGCGCAGAGCGCCCCAGAACTGGCCTCTCTCCAGTTGCTTGCGCAGGAGCAGCTGGTTTATGGAAATCTGGAACTCGCTGAAATACTCCCGGGTGGCAAAAACCAGCTCCAGGCCCTGTTCGTCCAGACTGTAATACTGGGTGTTGGCCGCTACGTCAAATTTGTCGGCCTTGAGGATCGAATAATAGACCGTTTCCTCCCGGCGGCTGGACCAGTTGTAGAAGCTGCGTGAATTCCTTTTGCCGCTGGGCGGGCGAAAAATTTCGATGATATCCCGGGCCAGCTTCTCATAGCCGGCCGCGTCCAGGTCCAACTCCCCCTGGTTGATGCGGTTGAAAAATGCCGCCAGTTCCTTGACTCCGGCCTGGCTGCGGCGCTGCAGCATGCATTCGAAAAAGAACAGCAGGGCCATCAGCCCCAGGCTGAAATAGTCTATGGGGCGCTGGCTTCGGTCCAGGCCCCGCTTATTTTCCAGGCGAAACAGAGGATCAAAGAGGGCCAGACGCTGCACCCGTTCCCTGAAATTGGCGGTTACATTGGCTGGTTCCACGCTCACGGGCTCTTCCTCCCCCATAAAGTTAATTCTTCCCGGCTCAGGACCTCCTGCGGGTAATAAGCCCCATCGTCCAGCACATCGATGATCCGTTGCCTTTCCCCGGGGGAAAAGAAACCGGTGAAATGCTCCAGGGCGGCCTGGTTGCAGCGCTGGCCTTCCTTGCCCCGCGCCGGGGGTTTGTCCAGCAGGGCCCGGTAAAAATGGAGGGCCGGTTCAACCCGGCGCCCGCTGTTCAAGGCATGCCAGATGCTGATGCCTTCGTAATCCAGGTCGCCGAAATAATAGACCGCCAGCGGCTCAGGCTCCCGGCCCAGCTGCTTTTCCAGCAGGGGCAGGTCGGCGGTGATCTTCCAGCCGGCCCCGTAGATGAGCGAGAGCCAGGGGCTGTGCGGCAAAACATCCATCAGGGCGTGAAAAGGCGACTTGTTCTCAATGACCAGATTGAGGTTCAATGCTTCCCGCCAGGCGCGGGGGTTTAGAGCCAGCATCAGGGGATCGGGCCGGGAGACAATGTTGAGCTGCCCCCACAATCCTAGTCTTTGCAGGACCAGCCGGCCGCTCCCGCTTTCAATCCATTTTTCATCCCCCACCAGCCGGTAGGACCACTCGGGAGCGGTGGCCTCGCCGCCGGGCAGGCCGTTCTGGCGCAGAAAATCATTGACGCGTTCTATGTAAGGCAGGTCTTTTTTCCATTCCGAAAGGTCCAGGCTATAGTAGCCGGCCAGTTCCAGGCCGGGATGCAGCGAAAACTGGTAGCTGTCTATTGCGCTGACCGCGCTTCGGGAAAGGCCCGGCTTCGCAATGCGATAGCTGTTGGCCAAACGCCGGTTTTTCTGGCTCAGACCATGCGCCTTCACCGGCTGCAGCACGCCCCCCGCCACCAGCTCCACAACCAGAGCGGCAAAATTCTCATAGTCGGTATCCCCGGGAACCATCTTTTCCAGTTCCCCCAGGGATACGGTTTTATTCCTTCGCGACCGCAAAGCGGAAATTATTTGATCATTCATATTCGTTGGCCTTTTTTCACCATTATAACATCAATGGTTGGCGAAAAATGGGATGAATTGGGAGACGTGAGCGAGGGACGGTTTTTGAAGGGGACACTATTCAGTTGCAAAAGCATCATGCTGAAGCTCCCTAACCAAAGGAAACACAAGTAAATGCAGGGTTCAACTCTCCCTGCCTCTACCATTCATTATGTAAACTAAAAACCCTTGTAATTATCGTGGGAATGCGGTTTTGCAGGGTTTTTTTCTTACTCTTTTTAACCTGTAAAATAAGGCAGTTTTATGCGTTAAAATACGTTTCAGAAACACAGTTGCGCACAGTAAAATAAGGCCTGCTTCAAATAGCATGGTTACAAACCCGTGCCGTAACTGGTGCAGGGTGAATGTTACGCCGTTAGATGCTTACGCTTGACATTACTAACGTCAAGCGTTATCATTTAGATATGATAAAATCCTTCAAATGTAAAGAAACCGAGAAAATATTTGAGGGGGTGTTTTCAAAAAAGCTACCACAAGATATTCAACAGGTGGCTAGAAGAAAATTAAGAATGTTAAACAACGCGAGAATTTTAAACGATCTAAAGGTCCCCCCATCCAACCATCTTGAGCAGATGGAAGAATATAGAAAAGGAGACTTGAGTATAAGAATTAATGACCAATTTAGAGTTGTTTTTACATGGATGGATGGAGACTGCTTTAGTGTCGAAATTATTGATTATCATTAAATTTAAAGTTTTGTATTGTTTATTAGGAGTGAAATTTTGATGTCTAAAAATCATGATAGATTGGATAATGTACATCCTGGGGAGATATTAGAGCAAGAATTTTTAATACCAATGAGGATTACTTCTTATCAACTTTCTAAAGATACGAATATACCGCAAACTCGGATCTCTGAGATAATAAAAAAGAGAAGAGCAATAACTTGTAATACTGCTCTTAAATTTGCGAAATATTTTGGTACTAGTCCGGAATTTTGGACCGGACTCCAAATGGATTATGATCTTGAAGAGGAAAAAGCAAAAATTCAAGAAGAATTGAAAAGTATAAAACCGCGTAACCCTATTCCTGCTAGTTAATAAATATTGATAAACTTAAGGTGTACAGATTTAATCAATTTTTACTGTTACTACGGAAAAATTTACCGCCTCTGCTTTTCTTTGGGTGCCCTTAGCGCGATAGAGGCACTCGCCATATTGACTACCTATGTAGGGATTTAATGTCTCATATTTACTTCTCCGACTTTTTGTAGGGCCTATTTTTAGGCCTTTTTGCTTCTAACTATACCAGTCGTGCTCTTCGTGAAGCGGACAGGATTGCCAATGCCACGCCGTTTATAGAGTTTTTACTGCAAGCAATTCTCGATACCCCTATAGAGATTGAAGGTGATCAAATACCCATCGAAAGAATCAACCCGCATATTCAGCTATTCTTAGATAAACTAGGCAATGATGAACTATCGGCTGGCGAAATCATGAAGCAAATGGGACTAAAAAACCGCCCGGCCTTCCGAAAAACGTACTTGCAGCCCGCCTTGAACTCCCAGCTAATTGAGATGACGCTTCCTGATAAGCCGAACAGTAAAAATCAAAAATACAGGAAGCGCAAACCGGAACAATCATAAGAACCATAAAAATCTCTTAAGGCTAAGGCTGAACCTGAGGCTGAGAAGGAGAATCCATTTTGCTGTTGTTTTTTACGAATAATTAGCACATAATAATAACAGCAGAAAAGGAGCTGATATTTATGCCAAAAATTAAGCCTATATCCGATTTGCGCAATTACAATAAAGTTTTACGCGAAGTTGCCGCCGGAGAGCCTGTCTTTTTAACGAAAAACGGGCGCGGTCGTTATGCACTCGTTGATATTGCCGACTACGAAAAAACGCAGGCGACAATTAAGCTGCTTAGAGAGCTCAACACAGGCCGTAAATCGGGAGAGGAAAAGGGATGGCTTTCTCATGAGGATGTGAAAGCGCATTTCAAGCAGAGAGAGAATGTATAAGCTGAGTTATTCGCCTGAAGCGCTTAACGACCTTGATGAAATATTCGCATATATTCAAAATGAACTGCAAAATCCCGCAGCCGCTCAAGGAACAGTATCAGACATATTTGATACTATCGAGAAGCTGCGGGATTTTCCGGAGATAGGCTCACTTCTTTCCTCAATTACGGGGTTTGAAAGTGATTACCGACACCTCATTTGCGGTAATTACATAATCTTTTACCGTACTAACAACGCAAATGTGTTTATCGACCGTATTCTATACGGCCGGCGTGATTATTTACGTATTTTGTTTAATGGCACGTCAGAGGAATAAGTCCCGCCAAGGGGTACCAGATTAATGCGGCATCTTTTTTGCACTACTTGCTTTTAATTGTGGCTCCGTAATAACACTGTTACAATTTATATAACCATTAATTGTCAATTTCGGCAAGATTTTTGGCATCAAATGATACCAAAAATCTTGCTCTGATCTGGCTAGGGGTGTTATAATGAGAAAAAAAGATCCGAATGAAATCAGTCGTATTGAAAGCAATGCCGAAGTTATAACATATTTGGATCGTCTGAAGTACGCTTTGGAAAATGGGAGCGCCCAGATTAACTTTCAAAAAGAACGAAGAGTTGACGCAAATCGAAATCCACAATACACCAATAGGCATACCATGCTAACCCTTTTTCCCAATGAAGACGCAGTGGAAGTTTTACAAAGAGAGATGGCTTCATTAACTGAGCAGCATTATATTGAAACGGTTCAGGACCGGAAGTTTCCGAAACGTTCAGAAATGAGGGTCTTTAGCAAACAGTATAGTAGTGAGGATGTGTACATCAAAATCAGGGTTGAATTGTTTAGCACAAGTGCGTATGGGAAAAACTACATTTTTATAATGTCGTTTCATTTTGCAGAGGAAGCATTTGAGGATAGTGACTTCCCCTATCGGAAAGAGGCGAATAAAAATGGCCATATTAAAAAGTGAAGCCCGGCTCTGTTTAAATTGTATGGAAGAGCACCAGGTGGATATTGTTGAAGTAACTGAACAAGAGACATTTAAAGGTGTAAATGTTGAATTCACAGCCATCTATGAGTTTTGCTCAAATACAGATAACTATTTGGAAACCGAAGATATGATCCGGGCGAATAGTCTCGCCGTAAAAGATGCGTATAGAAAAAAGGTAGGGCTTATGACCTCTGCTGAGATTCGGGCTATGAGAAAGAAGTATGATGTAAGTCAAAAGGATTTTTCGGAGATTCTGGACTGGGGCGGAGCTACCATTACTAGATACGAGAATCACCATGTCCAGGACAGAGCTCATGATGATATTCTTCGTAAGATCGATTCCGATCCGAAATGGTTTTTGGAAATGTTAAAAAGAGCAGAAGCACGGTTGTCAACAAAGGCATTCAATCTCTATTATCACAAAGCCTGCGAACTCTACAATAAAAAAAAGAATCAATATCTTATTGATTCAATACATGCTATTTACGCTACTTTTGAAGGAGAAGCCGTTACAGGTGGGGTGGAACTCGATCTAGATAAAGTAGTTGAGATAATCAATTATCTGGCTTTACAGGTGGTTGCGCTTCATAAGGTTAAACTGATGAAGATGCTTTGGTATTCGGATGAGTTAAATTTCAAGAGACACGGAAAAGCAATTACTGGATTAGTATACGAAGCATGGCCGAAGGGAGCCCTACCCGTTGGTCACGATCAGATTATCCTGCTTGAAAATGTTTGTTTTGAAACGGTTGAGTATGGAGAAAATGTGGGGTACAAATTTAAACCTATTCAAGGATTCGAAGGCAAGTATTTAACCGATCAGGAAATAGAAACCATGGATGAAATAGTCAAGCAACTAGGTAAGCTCAATACTGATGAAATCGTTGATAGGATGCATGATGAGGAGGCATATAAACAAACCCCCATCTACAGTATCATTAATTACTCCTTTGCGAGTAAGCTCTCGCTAAATTAACAGGAGCCATCTTTTAAATATATTTCCATCTGGGAGCATCTGTTTATAAAATGAAAACACCCTTTCTATTGGCTCACGTTTCGTACCTCGGGCCTGGATGGCTACCGTCCGATTCCTCTCCCCCTACGGTGGCTTATCCCGAAGGCGATACACAAACAGAGCCTTCGAAAAAGGCGAATCCATATGAACAAAGGTTGCGCGGGAGATGCCCTTCCCGGGTTTGTTTTTAAGGCTAAAGGCGGTGGGGTTATACTCCGCGAATTGAAACTAAATGCTATATATAGTTGTAGTGGAGTCCAGTGGATACCCCCCATTAAAAAATGGAAGGATTAGCTGTAATGAAAAAAGGGCAGAAAAACCAAACCGACTTGGTACAGCATCAAAAGAGGGGGGATGGCAATAGTAGCCTCCCAGCAATCGGATTTCTCGAAAATATAGCCTGCGAATACGGTAGCGAAGGCACAGCGGTCAACCTTTCCGAAACGCTCGAAGTACACCGATGCGAAAGATACCGATCAGCCGATGCATCGGCCCTCACAGCCAAAAGTGTACATATCGATTCCACGCGCATCGACAAAGTGCCCGAAGGCAGGTTCCATACGAAGGTTGATGGTGCGCGCTTCGAGTGCTTTTACCATGCAAGCAAATACGATTACCTTTATGTTGTGCTGGATACCATGCGCGATGATGAGACAATTGCGCACGGGCCACTCCCCCGCTTTCATAAGTGGTCATGGAATACGTTTCTGAGAGGACACCTGCTAAGCATTGAAGATCCGATGTACTTTGAGTCAGACATTCCTGTCGGTTGGTTCTACGGCACGCATGAACGAGACTACCGCGACGCGACGGCAAAGCTCGTCACGAGCGTGGCGCAATGCCTCGGCATCCCTAACGAGCGGATTATCTTCTATTCAATCTCATCCGGAGGAGCATCGGGCTTGTTCATCGCTGCTAAAATCCCCGGCAGCGTTGCAATAGCATCGAATCCCCAACTTGACCTCACGCGTTTTCTCCCCAGCGCACTCGTCAGATTCAAAGAATGTACTGGAATTGATCTTGCCTATGAAAAGCAACATGGAGATGTAGAACGTGTCGATTTCGCGCATGTTTTTTCCACGGATAGCCTTTCCAAGTACCTGGTCATTGTAAATTGCCGCTCGAAAATGGATTTTAACGGCCAACTTATCCCTTTCTGTCAAGCGCTCGGCATAACCCCCCATTATGGTCTGCAACGGGTGGGGAACTTAATTATCTGGATAATCGATGCCCCTGGTCCGCACCCGCACATATGCTTTGAAAGCAAGACCATGTATTTCGCCATCGATTTCCTTGCCAAAACATTAGCGGAGGGCGGCGATACTGATCGGCTCAAGCCGCTCTACATCCTGTTTAGTGAGTTCTGGCATGAGAAGGCGGGTCTGATTGCCGGGGATTCTGCATGCCTCGCCGACGTGGACCCGCTCGCACTGGAGAATCTGATTGGCGGACGGTATTAACCAGTATATAAGGAAAATATTTATTCTGCCACGTTTTGATTGACTTCTGCTTACTGAACAGATGCTTTCGGCCAGAGCAAAATACGCTTTAAACCATTGACTGCTTTTGAGACCCCTGAGGCTGTTGACCGCCTAACCAATACCTTTATAGATGCGATCAACGCTGAAAAATATGATCCCTTACTGCTGATTCCCATGTTCATTTTAGATTTTTTATGCATTCATCCCTTTAACGATGGTAATGGACGCATGAGTCGCCTGCTGACCCTGCTGCTCCTTTACCGTTCAGGATACATTGTGGGCAAGTATATTAGTATCGAAATGATTATTGAAAAAACAGAGGAGACCTATTACGAGGTACTTTTGCGACAGCTCAGCTGAATGGCATGAAGGGCAAAACTTTTACCTGCAGTTTTTCAGGTATTACTTGGAGGTTATATTAAATGCCTACAAAGAGTTTTCGGCTCGGGTAGAATTGATGCAAAACCGCAGTCTTTCCAAGCCGGAACGGATTCGCAAGCTGTTTGACAGTACCTTGCAAAAGCTGTCAAAGCGTATGATTTTAGAAAAATGCCCGGATATAAGTATCTCGACTGTGGAGATTACCTTGGCGGCATTACTGAAAGAAAGGTATATAATCAAGACGGGTGCCGGTAAAAACACCGCATATATCCGCAATACGGACCAGTTATAGAACCATTAATTATCAATGTCGGCAAGATTTTTGGAGATGCTTTGATATGTATATTAAACTGGGTAAATACGTCCACTTCAAAGGCAACGAATACGAAGTTATCGGCACGGCGACCCACAGTGAAACGCTGGAAGAAGTGGTGATTTACCGGGCATTGTATGGCGATGGCGGGCTTTGGGCACGTCCGGCGGCGATGTGGAATGAAATTGTCGAACTGGGCGGGCGCCATGTCAAACGGTTCACACATATTGACGAGGTTGTACAGGAACCGCCAGCGGGTATTCATAATTACAGTACGCCAACCGAAAAAGTGGAACTGTTTATATCGTTGTTCGCGGGGCGCGATGACGTTTACGCCAAACGATGGGAAAACGCTAAAAAAGGCTCTGCCGGATATGTTCCCGTCTGCCAAAACGAATGGTCGCCACTTTGTCCAAAATCTGGCGGCGGTAAGATGAAATGCGGGGAATGTCCTAATCAGAATTTTGTGAAGTATGATGCGGGCGCAGTTGAAAAACATCTTAAAGGACAGCTGACCGCCGGAGTGTATCCGATGTTTCCTGATGAAAAACATCTTAAAGGACAGGGAGCTATTGAGGAGCATATGAATGCTGCGCGTACAAGTGAAAAGGAAAAAGCAAAAATTCAAGAAGAATTGAAAAGTATAAAACCGCGTAACCCTATTCCTGCTAGTTCATAAATATTGATAAACTTAAGGTGTACAGATTTAATCAATTTTTACTAAAGATTTGCTAATATCATTATTGGCTATCTTGGATCTTCAAAAAACATTCAAGGATTTCCTGCAATGGAACTACCCAATGCTTCCGACTTTTTCCTTGAAAAGGCAAGGCAGTACAGTGCTGAAGTTGGGAGGGTAAAAGGATGGATTGGATTGGCGAGGTACGGGATAGAATCAAAAGAAAAAATCAAATCCTCTTTGCAAAGGACAGCGAGTTTTTGCAAGACTTGATAAATCTAATACAAGAGCAAAACCATAGAACGATGGTCTTGTGGGCGTTTGAGTTCGCTGATGAAACCGTTCAAAAGCTAAACGCTCGTTATCCGGGCGAAAGACGCTTTGAAGAAGCGGTAACGACGGCAAAGGATTGGGCTGCGGGCAAAGTAAAGATGCCCGTTGCAAAACAGGCGATTTTACAGGTTCACGCTGTGGCAAAGGAAATCCATTCCCCTGAAGATATTGCTTTGTGCCACGCCATAGGGCAGGCTTGCGGGGTGGTTCACGCCAACGGTCATGCGATAGGATTCCCTGTTTATGATTTGACGGCGATTATCAGGCGGTATGGCATTGAAGAATGCAAGGAAGCTGTGGAGAAACGAAAAGAGCAGTATATCGAACGAATACTCTATTGGAGAGAGCACTATTCAACCTATCCCTGCAAATGGTCAGACTTTATGTTTAACGATTAGCCGAGAGGGGTTTCCAGTGTTTATTTGAGGGAGGTTTCTATCCCATCACTTAAATATACTTGCCGCCGACAGCGTCTCCTGGCACTGTTTTTCGAAGGGCAAAAATGAGTTCAAGAACCGTCCCCGAACTCATTTTTCCTGGTCTTGTTTTTTGGCCAGAGCGGCTTTGAGCAGATCGCCAAGGTTGGTGCCGAGTTCTTCTTTGTCGCTGTAGCGGGCGATCAGCTTTTGGTTGACGCGGCTGTTGCTTCCCATCCGGCCGTAGGGATTTTCCTTTTCCGGCTGGCGATGGCCGCAGTTCCGGTCCGGGCAGGACAGCATGCGGCCCCTTTTGCCGTTGACTATCAGCATGTAGCGGCCGCAGAGCGGGCATTTGCTTTTGGAAACATTGTCCGCCCGGTATTCGGAGTCATCTTTTTTAACCTCTTCCACCAGCCGGGTCGCGTCTTTTCTGATGTCTTCCATAAAAGCGCTCTTTTTTTCCCGGCCTTTGGCAATGTCGGTCAGCCTCTGTTCCCACTGGGCGGTTAACTCGGGAGAGCGCAGAGCGGGAGGCACCAGGCCCACCAGTTGAATTCCCTTGGACGTGGGAACCATCTCTTTGCCGTGTCTTTCGATGTACGATGCGTGGATCAGCTTTTCGATGATTTCCGCCCGGGTGGCCGGGGTTCCCAGCCCGCTTCCCTTGATGGACTCCCTCAGTTCTTCGTCTTCCACCAGCCGCCCGGCCTGCTCCATGGCGGTGAGCAGGGTAGCTTCATTGTAGCGCGCCGGCGGCCGGGTTTTATTCTTAGTGGTTTTACAGCTTTTTACGGCCAGGCTTTCCCCTTTTTGATGAAGGGCCAGGGCCTGTTCCGGCAGTTGTTCTTCTTTATCATCTTTATCCGGCAAAACTGACTGAACCGCTTTCCAGCCCCGGGCGGTCTCGACTTTACCCCGGGAATAGAAGCGCTCTCCTCCTACCTCGGTGACTATGCTGGTCTGGTCGTAGCGGTAGGGGGGATAGAGCACCGCTATGAAGCGGCGGGCAATCAGGTCGTAAAGGCGCTTTTCATCCTGGTCCAGATGATTGAGATTCAAGGTCTGTTCGGTGGGAATGATGGCATGGTGGTCGCTCACCTTGCTGTCATCCACCAGACGCCGGCCCGGCTTTAAAGGCTGCTGCAAAAGCGGTTTAAGCAATTCGCCGTAAGGCCCGCTGTTCATCCCTTTTAAACGGGCGGCCAGGGTGGGCACAATATCGCTGCTTATATAACGGGAATCGGTGCGCGGGTAGCTTACCAATTTGTGTTCTTCGTAGAGGCCCTGCAAAACACCCGCGGTCTTTTGGGCGGTCCAGCCATAACGCCGGTTGGCGTCCCGCTGCAGTTCGGTCAGGTCATAGGCCAGCGGGGGAGGCTCCTGCCGGGCCTCGGTCTTAAGCTCAACGATGCGCCCTTTTTTCCCGGCCGCCCGGGCGGCTATCTGCTCAGCCCGGGCCTGATCAAAGAGCCGCCCCCCGGAAGGCCCGCGCCAGTCACCGTAATAATCCCCAAAGTCGGCCCGGACGGTCCAGTAGTCGACCGGTTTAAAGTTCTTGATCTCATTTTCTCGATCCACGATCATGGCCAGGGTCGGAGTTTGCACCCGTCCCGCGTTGAGCTGGGCGTTGAACTTACAGGTCAGGGTGCGGGTGACGTTCAAGCCCACCAGCCAATCGGCTTCCGCCCGGCAGACGGCCGCATCGTACAGCTTGTTGTAGTCGGCCCCCGGCTGCAAGCTGGCAAAACCCTCCCGGATCGCTTTATCGGTCTGGGAGGAAATCCACAGACGGCGGAAAGGCTTTTTCCAATTGGCCATATCCATGATCCAGCGGGCCACCAGCTCCCCTTCCCGCCCGGCATCGGTGGCTATGACCAGGTCTTTTATGTCCTGGCGCTTCATCAGCCCTTTTACCACCTGATATTGATGGGCGCTCTGCCTGATCACCTTGAGCTTCATCCGCGGGGGCAGCATGGGCAGATCCTCCAGACGCCATTCCTTCAATTTTTGATCATAGTCTTCCGGCTCGGCCAGGGTCACCAGGTGCCCCAGGGCCCAGGTAACCACGTATTGCTCCCCTTCCAGATAGCCTTTGGCCTTATGGCCGCATTGTAAAACCCGGGCTATCTCCCGGGCCACACTCGGTTTCTCCGCCAAAACCAGTGACTTCATAATAAAAACCTCAATTCTTATTTGGGGGGCAGGCCGCCCTTTTTCTTCTTCTTGTTACCGGGCTGGGTGCTGCCGTAAAAATCTTCCGGCCCCTTCTTCACGCTCCCCTGGGAAGCGCTTTTAGCCTTTTTTTGCTCGATCAGCTTACGCATCATTTCTATCTCTTTACTGTTATCCACTTAAATCGCCCTCCTTGGTGCATTTTACGCTAACCATTATACCATAGTATGGCGATCTGAGCGGCTTATGTCTCCTTCAAGAACCCTCCCCTGCCGAATGCTCGGCCAGTTCTTTCGGCAGATTATACAGCGGGCAATTTGATATGCGGCTAAATAGGTGGCGCCTTGCTTAGTATAAAATGTTGTAATATCCCAATGGCACAATAATTGGGGGAGACCAAACCCGCTTCCAGGATTGGCGTTCTGAAAGCGGGTTTGGTCTACAGTCTGCCCACCTGCTTTCAGCAAGTGGTAGTTGAGTTTAATGAAAAGATTGCTTCCTTTTTCTAAAAACAATTACGCCAATAGACAATGCGAAAACACTCAATGCAATGATGAGGATCTTGGTACCCGTATCGGCAGATTCATTCTTACTGGAAACACCAATTCCGCCTGCTTTATACCATTCCGATTGAAGGTTATTGCTGTTTCCCAATTGATTAATACTGTCAATCGTTTCCTGGAAGTTTTTTATGTCCGACTTCTTCAAATTGAGCATTAAACTATCCCTCATTAGAATGATCGAATTTCCGGCTGGGTTTTCGGTTACCAAACCGAATAACTGATATCTTGGATCATAAACCAGCTTAGCAGGAGCGTTTGCTAGCGTCTTGGCATCTGAAAGTTCTTGCTCAAATGTCAAAATGTTCGTCATACTGACAATCATCCATTTGCCTTGAAAAAATACGGCTTCGGCAATCCCGGCTGGTTTATTCCCGACCTTGATAGGAAAAATATACCCCTGAAAGGCAAGCTTGCCGCTAGATATTACATAATAAGGAACCCCATCACCTAGAATGGCGCTTGAAAATGATTCTGATTCAGATAGGCCGAATGTTTTTTTATCCAGATCTAACTGCTGTCGCCTGGCTTCAAAATCTGTTTCGATCAATGATTTTATACTTGCAATTTGAGCTTTATCGCTAGCCATACAATGTTGATAGTGGTTAACCGGTTAACCTCCAATCAGTTTTGGAGGTGTAAATATGGCTCTAACTAAAGAACAGAAGCAAAATGAACGTCCCTCTGCTTCTTATGATATTAATGTAACTTTTAGGGTAAAACTCCGTTAATTAATATAGGGAGATTATCTATGACTGAATTTTCGGTGTTTTATAAACTTAACTATAACAAAACATTTTATTATCTAAAGAGCCTGAGTGGTAGTTCTGATTTAGCTGAAGAACTTACCCAAGAGACTTTTTTCAGAGCTATACAATACATTTTAACTACGAAAGGAACATGTTATAACACTTCATGGTTGCTAAAAATTGCCTACAATTTGTTCATAGACTATGTTAGAAAAAACAGGATTAAATTAGATAATATCGAGGATTTTGAAATAGAGTCCAAAAAAGTTTGGCGTATCGAAGAAGCGTTGGATTTAAACAACCAACTTAATAAATTACCCGTAAGATACAAGACAGCAATTCTTTTGAAAGATTATTTTGGCTTTTCATATGGGGAGATATCCAATATCTTAAACTGCTCTTTATCAACAGTTAAAGTTATTTTGTATCGGGCTAGGAAAAAGTTAAGGGAGGATTTGACAGATGAATAACGAGCGACGTCCAGATTGTGATTGGTGTAAAAGAATGCTAATTGATTATGTTTCAGGTAATCTCGACGAAGAAAATAGCAAATTGGTTCAAAAACATTTACTAGTTTGTATGGATTGCCAAAGCATGTTTGAACAATATGAAAATGAGGCATTTTTAAAAGGAAATGATCCAAAGTTTTCTTTTAATAAATTAAGAACAAAATTCATAGGAAAAGTAATTCTGATTTGTACTGTTAGCATAATCGTTTTTAGTTTGTTAATCGGTATTTTTTTACCAGTATTGTTTAATTTGGTTTTTGGGCATAGAAATCAAATTGCCGAACGTGTTTTTGCAGACTACATCATGTTTACTATTCCATCAGGACAAATTGAATCTTTTAGTTCAGGTCAAGGTATAATGAGTCTTAAACTTAACTGCAAGTATTCTCAAAATCCTTTTTCAGCTTCCAATGAGATCGGTTTAATAATACCAACGCTCTTATTAAAAACCCATATGACCCATGTAATGAATTCTCGCGGGATAGGTTTCAATGAAGATAAATTAGGCGATGCTAACGAGAATAACTTGGAATGGGATAAACTGGCCAAGATAAGTCAATTTACCAATTGCCAGGCGGTTATTCGCTTTTCCAACACTATCTCAACGGCTGAGTTAGAAACTTTTCTAGCAGAGATTAATGCTAATAACAAATATGCTTGGGCGGTAATTGATACTGGAAACATAGATATAACGCCCACCAAACACATTTTTAACAATAGTTGGGGGTTCCCTCAGCGTCTGCAAAAAGTAAACGGAGCCGGAAGTTCTGTCACTGAATCTTCGATTGAAGGAGCTGCTCAAGAATTTCGAAGCGAAATGCGTTTTTTAGAAAATGAAGCTGAGTATTTGGGAAATAATAATCTGTTACAAGAAATAAAGGAAATAAACCGATATATCGATAACAATGGCATTAAAATAATAGGTGTACTAGTAGTGGTAAATAGTAATGATCTTCTAAAACATAGGGATAACAAGATCATCTCAAGTATTGACATCGTAAAAGCAGAATTGGCATATTAATTAGGGCTTGCTAACCAAAAGAAAAGAGCCTAAAAACCAGGCAAAACGGGCATAGATGTCGAAAAATATGCTTAGATTCTATTGATTTTTGACAACGGGGGGCATTATAGAAAGCCCTCTCTGTTTGAGATTCTAGATGCGATGTAGTGTATCTCAAAACGGTCATTCATATAATAACTTTTTTTCTTTCAAGAAATTGTATAATATTTCGTTATACCTGGCATCTGGTCGTTCATCAAAAGCATTATAGTTAATTTTAATACCATTTTTAATATCTTCTATTTCTGCTCCTTCAGGTAAATATGAAGACCACGAAGGTTGTTTAAAATATCCATAATAAATTCTTTGGTTGTTCAATATCCTGGGCTCCCGAAAAAATAT
>DHRK01000010.1:24156-35312 GCA_002410325.1 Syntrophomonas sp. UBA5314 | reverse complement strand
GCCAGGCCGTCAAAATAAATGAGGTAGCCGGTGGTGGGCGCCGGTCCAAAACGAAATTCCTTGAGAACGGCATCGGAGCAACCCTGCAGAAGCTTTTTCAATGTGTCCAGGTTTTCCGTGATGCTGGCTGAAAGCGGCTGGGCAATCAGTTCAGCGGGGGAAGCGGCGGCTTCTTTGGCTTTGATTTTTCTACTACTGCCCAGATAGCGCATTTACTAGCCTCCTGATTGATGAATTAGTGCAATAACACCAATAGTTTTAGCCTGACCCATCGGGATTATTCTGGTCGGAACCCGGTTTGAAAAGGGCGGCAATGAAGAGCAACAGGGGAATCAATATGAATGAAACCGCGTAAACCGCAGGCATGATGGTTTTGCTCCAGATCACCACCTCAAGATTGTTACTCCCGATTAAAATAGCCAGAATCCCTAAAATCAAAGAACTGGGCGCAGCCAGAAAACGATAATCGTCCAGGCCCAGTATTTTCTGAGTGGTAAAACAGGCCAAAAGCCAGGGAAAAGCCACCGCGGCAAAAACGCCGATGATCAAAATACCGATAAAAAAAATGTCAATGTTCTGAATAAAGGTTCCTATACGGGCCAGCCGGATCATGCTGAAGGTGGGGAAGGTCAGGTTCATAGAAGGTAGAGCCCCCCGGGTTATTATAATTCCGGTGGTGGTGAGCGTGATGAGAAGGATATAGGTATACAGAAGATACTTCATCACCGTATAGGAACGATTTTTATCAGGCAGAAAAAAGCCCAGCATCAATACCGGCGCGAATTTGCCTATCAGCGTGGTGCAGGTCAGAAGTCCCAGCGTAAACGTTTGGTAATCCACGTGAAAAACCGGTCTGAGCCGTTCCGGGTGGAAGTTGCCGACGATGGCTATGATAATTACCACAAAGGTCATTGGCAGGCCGGCAAATGACACCAGCTCACTGGACCGGGCCAGAGCTTCCAAACCCAGCTTAATGGTGACGAAACCAATCAGCAGTAAAACGGCAATGAAGACGCTAATGGGGGTGGCCGGCAAAACGTTCATTTTCATAAATTCGATGAAAAGGCGCAGGGTATAGGCTGCCACCAGCATAAAGACAAAAATATAAAAGAACCCCAGCACCTTGCCCGGTATTGCTCCTAAATGCTCACATAAGAGTTGGGGAAAGGGCTGGCTGCTCTTTTTGATTATATAGCTGTACATAGCTATAAGAAGAAGACCGGGAAAGAGACTCGCTATTAAAGCCAACCAGGAGTTGTTGGCCAGGATGTGAATAATCACATGGGGCTGTTCCAGGATCGCTGCCGGGCCCATAAACACTAGAAATATGCAGTACATTTGAAAGTTGGTTATTCTATTCATTGCAACAGCCTTCCAGCGTTTCATTCTAGGGCTATTGTGGCCAGAAGAACTGGAAAATATGATTTTACGGGTGATTTACCCGGCAGCCGGCACAAAATTCTAAACAAGCGAATCGTTTTCGACATGGTGCCCGGCTACTTGTCCAGATATACGGTCATTTTGGAAATCTAACATTTTTTCTGCCTTGATGGTAAAAAGTGAATAAAAGGGGATTTTGAGTTATATACTATCACTGAGAAAACAAAAACAACTTCTTCAATCAGTTGAAAAAAGGAGGGATAGGTGTATTGAAAGCAACAGGAATTGTTCGCCGGATAGACGACCTTGGAAGAGTTGTTATACCCAAGGAGATACGCAGGACCTTGCGCATTCGTGAGGGGGACCCTCTAGAAATCTTTGTTGACCGTGAAGGCGAAGTCATTTTGAAGAAATATTCTCCTATAGGCGAGCTGGGGGATTTTGCTAAAGAGTACGCAGACTCTTTATATGAAACGATCGGCCACATTTCAATGATCGCGGATCGGGATGTGATCATAGCCACCGCCGGGGCCAACAAGAGAGAATTCTTAAGCAAATCGATCGGCAAAGCGGTTGAAAAGGCTCTGGAGGAAAGAAGCACTCTGATAATGAATGATCTGCAAAATCCGGATGATGAAAACCTGCACATTATTCAAAACGATGACCGGGAGTACGCGATTCGGGCCCAGGTAATTTCTCCCATCATCAGTCAGGGTGACCCTATTGGCGCAGTAATTATCGTAAGCAAAGACTCCAATGTTAAGCTGGGCGAAATGGAGATCAAACTGGCCGAGACAGCAGCCGGATTTCTGGCCAAACAAATGGAGCAATAAACTCGGTAAAATCGAAGCGGTCTTATTTTTATAAGATCGCTTCTTTTTTCTGGGGAGAGTCTGCAGCCGGTGCTTGTGATATAATTATTCAGATGAAAATGGGGAGGAAATAATGGAAAAAAGGCAGGAGCATTTTCTGAAAGGAGCAATGATCCTCAGCATTGCGGGGGGGCTTTCCAAGGTAATGGGGGCCGTCTACCGCATACCCCTGGCTCGCTGGCTGGGGGGAGAAGGTATGGGGCTCTATCAGATGGCCTATCCCATCTACACTACCATTTTGGCCATAGCCACCGCCGGGGTGCCGGTGGCCATTTCGGTTCTGGTGGCCCGCCGCGAGACCGAGGGTTATACCGGCGACAGCCGCAAAATATTTAAAGTTGCCTTGCTAATGATGCTGTTTTTTGGGGCAGTTTTGACGGTATTGGTCATGCAGTCGGCCTCCTTTATAGCCACCAACATACTGCATGAACCGCGGGCTTACTACCCGGTTATGGCAGTGGCCCCGGCCATCTTCTTTTCCGGACTGTTGTCCGTTTTCCGAGGCTATTTTCAGGGCCATCAGACCATGATTCCCACCGCCGTGTCCCAGGTTATTGAACAGCTTTTCCGGGTGACCGCAGTCCTCATCCTGGCCTTCCTGCTCTTCCCCCGCGGGCTTCAGTATGCCGCCGCCGGGGCTACTTTTGGGGCGGTGGTCGGCGGTATGGTGGGGCTGGTGGTTCTGGCCTGCTATTATTTCCGATTTAAAAGGAGTTCAGCGAAACAGGAAAAGGCGCTCGTTTACAGCGGCACCACCTCGGTGTCCCTGGGGAAAGAATTGGTCCGCCTGGCCGTCCCGGTATCGCTGGGGGCGGTAGTACTACCCCTGGTGCAGATGCTGGACGCCATTATCGTACCCGGGCGCCTGGCGGCGCTCAACTATACGACCTCCCAGGCCACTTCGTTATACGGCCAGCTTTCCGGCATGGCGGCGGTTTTGATCAGTCTTCCCACTATTTTCACGATAGCTATATCCACCAGCCTGGTTCCGGCGGTCAGTGAGGCATTTGCCAATTCCGACCGGCAGCTTTTGACCAGCCGGCTCAATTACGGTTTCCGCGCCGGCATGATCATCTCTTTCCCCTGCGCGGCCGGGATGTTTATCCTGGCCTACCCGATCTGCGACTTGCTCTACAAGGCGGCCGAGGCCGGCCGGGCTCTTGAGCCGCTGGCCTTTTCAGCTATCATGCTGGCCGCCTTTCAGTTGTCCAGCGCCGGGCTGCAAGGAATCGGACGCCCCGAGATCGCCATGCGCCATCTGATCATCACGGGTATATTAAAGGTGATTTTTAACTACTCCCTGACCAGCGTACCCGCTTTAAATATCCAGGGTGCGGCTATCGGAACGGTGATGGCCTTTTTTGTCGGCTCCTGCCTCAATCTAATCTGGTTAAAAAAGATCAGCGGCGTTGTCTATGAAGGATTCCGCCTGCTAAAAATTATTCTGGTTACGGTCTTAATGGCGATAGTTGTGAAGTATGCCTTTGCTTATCTCCTGGGCCTGGTGAGCTCATATCTGGCCACTGTCATAGCCATAGGGATCGGAGTACTGGTATACGGCGCCGCCCTGTTTGTCGCCCAGGAGCTGGATATGGACATGATAAGAAAAACGGCGCGGGGTATTTAGGTTTAGTAGTTCCACTGCTATTAGGTATAAAGCCGGAGGTATACGCAATGAATCAGTCTAAAAAGCCCATGGATGAACTCAAGGAGATCATGGACAGGCTTCTGTCACCGGGAGGGTGTCCCTGGGACCGGGAACAGACCCATGAATCGCTGCTGCGCTACTTAATTGAAGAATCCTACGAAGTCGTGGAAGCGGTCAAAGAAAATGATATGCAAAAGCTGCAGGAAGAACTGGGGGATCTGCTGCTGCAGGTAGTTTTCCACGCCGCCCTGGCCGAGCGGGCCGGGTATTTTACTCTGGATGATGTAGCCCGCACCGTGAGCGAGAAAATGGTAGGCCGCCATCCCCACGTTTTTGGCTCCCTGGATTTAAAGACCAGCGGCGACGTCTTGCAGCACTGGGAAGGGTTTAAAAAGAAGGAAGGGAAAAAATATTTACTATCCGGTATTCCTGCCATGCTGCCGGCCCTGTTAAGGGCCTATAAAATTCAGGAAAAGGCGGCCCGGGTGGGGTTTGACTGGCCTGGTGTGGAGGGCGCTATTGATAAGTTCGCCGAAGAAGTGGCCGAGTTGAAATCAGCCGGGAGTCCGGAAGCGGTAAAAGAAGAGGTGGGCGACCTGCTCTTTGCCCTGGTAAATGTAGCCCGGATGAAAGAGGTCGAACCGGAGGATGCCCTTCAGGAGTGCAGCGACAAGTTTACCCGGCGCTTCAATTTCATTGAGGACCGCATCGCTGAAAACCGACAGACATTGGGCGAAGTGCCGCTGGAAGCCCTGGATGCGCTGTGGGATGAGGCCAAAAATAAAGGACTATAGAGCTTGAAAATCAATAAGCAGGAATATTCATCCGGGCATCGAATAGCCCATTATATAAAAACTGATTATGGGAGGTAATAATATGAATAAAGCTGATATTGTCGAACAAATGGCCGAGGCGGTGGGTAAAAGCAAAAAAGACAGTGAAAAGATCCTCAATGGGTTAATCGAATGTATAGAAGATGCCTTGAATGAAGGTGAAAAGATTCAGCTGGTGGGCTTTGGCACCTTTGAGGTGCGTGAGCGGCAGCCGCGCAAGGGCCGCAACCCGCAGAGCGGTGAAATTATTAATATTCCGGGTGGGCGGGTTCCAGCCTTTAAGCCCGGCAAGGCCTTAAGGGATGCAGTAAAATAAGATGCGTTTGGACAAATTCCTCAAAGTATCAAGGATTATCAAGCGCCGCACCGTAGCCAAAGATTTTGCTGAAAACGAAAGGGTCATGTTGAATGGCCGCCTGGCCAAACCGGCCAGTGAGGTAAAAAAGGGCGACCTGATCACCGTGCAGTTAGGAGAGCGCAAAACCACTTATGAAATCCTGGACATTAAAGACAATGTAAAGACCAGTGAAGCCAAAAATCTCTACCGCGTAGTAGAGTAGGATATTTGCAAAAACCATAATCTACATAAACCAACACCGGACTGATTCCAAAGGTCCGGTGTCAGCTTGTCGACAAAGTCGACAAGCTGACAGAGCGAGCGACGGAAGTGAAGAGCAAGGCGCGAAATAGGCCCGCGATTGAGGCGTACCGAAGTACGTTGATTGAGCGGGCCTATTGAGCAACGCAGCTATTCGCTTTTGTCGACGCTCTGACACCGGACTGATTCCAAAGGCCCGATGTTTTAATTTGTAAAAACGCCCTGAGAAATAAGCGTAAGGTCAACCCGGCTGTCTGATTATGGGGGGCATAAAAAAAACCTGGCCGCATATCTATTATCAGATTAGGCTTTTTAAGCTATAAAGGAGGCGGTGGGATGGCCGAGCATTTTATCAAATTGACCAATCGTAAAAGTATGGAGCTTGCCGGGGTAAGCAATGTTATCAATTTTGATGAGCAGGAAATTGTCCTCGACACCTCGATGGGAACTCTGTTTGTGGTGGGTGAAGACCTGCATATCAACCTGCTCAAGCTGGATGAGGGCAAGGTTGCTTTGGAGGGAAACGTAAACAGTATAATGTATAAGGCCCAGGGAATCGATATGAAAAGTAAGAGCAAAAATATCCTGGGGCGCCTTTTAAAATAACTGGCGGTGGCAAGACGTTAGGCGCCTCCCAGTAGCGCGGGAACCTGGCGGGCGCAGCCGTCTTGGTAAGGAGGGGTTATGCCCGATCTTGTAAACCAGATTTGCGCCTTTCTCCTGACCTTGCTGACCGGAATTTTGCTCGGAATAATCATCCACTTTTACCAGTTGACGGTTCGCAAAAGCCGGCTTCGTAAATTTCTTTTAATCATAATGGATTTTACCCTGTGGATTCTGCTTATCGCCCTGATTTTTTTCGGCCTGGTCCTGATCAATCTGGGTGAATTGCGGGTCTACGTTTTTGTCGCTTTGATCACGGGAGTCCTTATTTATTACCGGTATGGAGCCCGCCATCTGCATCGTCCGCTGGCGGTCTTGGCAAGGGCGGTAGTTGCCTGCTTTTCCTGGTTAAAACACCAGCTGGCCAAACCGTTCATATACCTGGAAAAAGCAGTTAAAAATTACTATGCCAGGAAGGCGGAGGAGGCCGAGCCTCCTGATATGGAATAAAATTTAGGTCTTTAGCAGGAATCACCGGCCCCTTTGACGAATAAAAACGTACACTTTTGCACTCTGTTTGGTATATTTATCAGATGAGGGTTTTTTATGAGAATCGAAATCCGCGGCGCAGAAAAATTGACTTTTGCTGAAAAACGGGTGGTTGTCTTGAAGGAAATGGGCAAAACGGTGGAAGAGATGGCCCGGCAGCTCAAGACCAACCCGGGCAATGTATTGGCCTTATTAAATCGCGCCAATTCCAAAGGATATAAGGCCGTGATCATAATACCCGGAGAGGTACTCGGTTTGGCTGAAGAGGAGGACGGAGATGGCCAAGGCTAAGAAAACCCGCCAACCGGCCAAAGCCAAATTAATAACCGGCTGCATTTTACTAGGGTTAATGGCCTGGGCGGTAATACCGCGCGCCCTTACGGTTTACGAACTGGACCAGCGCAAAGCGGTCTTGGAACAGCGCAAGGCCGTCCTGCTGGAAAAGAACCAGCAGCTCGTCCAGGAAAAAAATTCTTTGAACTCCCCCGAAACAATTGAACGTATAGCCCGTGAACGTCTGGGCATGTTAAAGAACGGAGAACGGTATATAGTGACGAAGCAGGGCGATAATTAGATTAGTATAGCATTATCGTTTTATATTGACTACATTTGCGGGTTTTAATAAAATTAAGCTAGCGACAATTTGAGGGGGATATCACACTATATGCCTACTGAACAAACAAATATTGTTCCTGGTGAGGTTCTTGAAGGCAGGGTGCAGGGCATCACTAAATTCGGCGCGTTCATAGAGTTGCCGGGGGGATCTGTAGGACTGGTTCACATTTCGGAGATAGCTGATACCTATGTAAAGGATGTCAAAGACTTCATTAAAGAAGGCGACATCGTCAAGGTTAAGGTCTTAAATGTGGCGGGAAAAAAGATTGGACTTTCGATCAAGCAGGCCCTACCTCCCAAACCCGTTGAAAGCAGACCGATGCATACCCACCACAGCCGCAGGGAGTCGGACGGTTATTCCGGCGGCGGCAGATATCAGGGTGGACCCAGTGCCAAGAGCGGCAGCGGGCCGGCCAACCTTGACGACAAGATAGCCAAATTCCTCAAGGAAAGCGATGAAAGAATGCAACCCCTCAAACATCGCATGGAACAAAAAAGGAGAAACCGTACCTATTAGGCATAGTTTTGATAATGAGCACTTCTTAGCGGGAGTGCTTTTTTATTGTTTAAAAAGTTTTGTTCGAAAAGCGAGGAGGACGCGTTAATGAACCTGGCAGCCGTTGACATAGGAACCAATTCCTGCCGCCTTTTTATCGCCCGGGCGTCGGCGGACAGGCTGCTTCCCTTGTACCGTGGTCTGGAAACCAGCCGGATCGGGGAGGGGGTATCGGGCCGCCAT
Source organism: Syntrophomonas sp. UBA5314 (assembly GCA_002410325.1). Taxonomy (GTDB): domain Bacteria; phylum Bacillota; class Syntrophomonadia; order Syntrophomonadales; family Syntrophomonadaceae; genus UBA5314. The sequence goes on along the minus strand of DHRK01000010.1, from coordinate 27,475 downwards.
ATGCTAAAACCGGAAGCCATCGAGCGCACCATCGGCTGCTTGAAGCGATTTAAAGAAATGATGCAGACTTACCAGGTCCAGAAACACCGGATTATAGCTACCAGCGCAGTCCGTGAAGCACGGAACCGGGAGGAGTTCGCCCTACGGGTTAAGAAGGAGCTGGATCTGACGGTTGAGGTTATCAGCGGGGAGGAAGAGGCCTGGCTCAGCTACCAGGGCGTCTGCCGGGGTCTTGACCTCTCCGGAGAGCCCCTGGTGGCTGATTTAGGCGGCGGAAGTACCGAACTGGTTTGGAGGGAAGCGGGCCGGCTGATGCTGCTTTCCCTTCCGGTGGGCGCGGTTCGGGCCACGGAAGACAATATGGGCTCTGAGCAGATAACGGCTGTGCTGAAGCCGCTCGCCGCCCGACGCAATGTCTTTCGCGGCCCGGACCTGGTCTTCGTGGGAGGCACGGCAACCAGCGTCGTGGCCATTATTAAAGGCTTAAAGGAATACGACCGGGAGGCGGTTCATGGTCAGGTCGTCAGGCTGGATGAAGTGCGGTCGGTGTATGAGAGACTGCGTCGCATGAACCTGGAGCAGCTGCTGGCTACGCCGGGCATCCAGAAAAAACGGGCTGATATCATCACCCAAGGGGTTCTGGTCATGCTCTCTATTATTGAGGAAATGGGTAAGAGTGAAGTAAGGGTCAGTGAAAGCGATCTGATGGACGCCATAATTTGGCAGCTCTATGAAGGACGATAGATAGTACATAAAAAAACTAAATCAGCCGGCTTCTTTGTTGAAGTTCTGAGTATTCTGTTTGATATAGCTGGCTTTTACTGGAATTTTAGCTAAAAGAAAAAAGTTCATCCTCCGTCTAATGACAAAATTTACCAGCATGTATTGCTATAATTGGTGGACAAAGCTGGAGATGGGGGATGGTAATGCTGGAAAAGTGGGAGGTCTACCCCTACCACCGGGTAGCTGACCAGGGAGCGTCGCGCCGCCGGAAATGGGTGGAGCGGGGGCGGCGTCTTCAGAAGCTCCTGCCCGATTCCAGGGGTTTAATGCAAAAGGCTGCGGAACTGAAGTCCGGGCTGGCTGTGATCATGAGCGCCGAAACCGTCCTTTTGGGTTTAGGAGCGGCGGTAATGGCACGGGCTTTTGTTCTGGGGGAACTTTTGCCTTTTATTTATGCATTTGTAGCCGGGTTTGGACGACAAAACCCGGGGCGCCGCCTCCTGGTGGGGCTGGGGGCCGTCTTGGGCCTCTTCTCCTGCTTGAGCGGGGCCAGCTTATGGATCAACCTTATCGCCGTTCTGGCTTTGTTGGCCGTTTTAAACCGGGCCAGGATTCCCGGGGGGCACCAGTGGTGGGGGATACCGGTCCTGACCACCGCCCTGCTATTTCTGGTTAAAACCCTTTTAATGCTAAAAACCGGTTTTACCCTGTACGGGGAAATGGTGATTGTTTTTGAAGCTCTAATTAGCGGAGTCCTGGCCTTTATTGCCATGGTCGGGGAAGAAGCTATGGAGGAGCGGAAACACCTGGCCCATTTCAGCTTTGAAGATAAAGCGGCCTTTATGGTTCTGGGGATCGGGCTGATTCTGGGCCTAAACGACCTTACGCTATGGGGCTTGAGCATAGGCGGGATCCTGTGCCGTCTGGGCGTGCTTTATGCAGCCTTCATGTGGGGAAGCGGAGCGGGAACCATGGTGGGGGTTATGTCCGGTATTATACCTTCACTGGCTTCCCGTGTCTTTGCCCAGAGCATAGCCATGTACTCGGTAGCCGGCCTGTTGGCCGGTCTGTTCCGTAATTTCGGCCAGCTGGGCAGCATAATCGGCTTTATGCTGGGCAACCTGGCCTTTTCTTTTTTCATCACCGACAGCGGCGCGGTGCTCATGGGTATTTGGGAGACCGGGATAGCTTCGCTGCTCTTTTACCTGCTGCCCGCCTCCTGGAAAGACCAGATGGCTATCCAGACCCTGGGCCCCATCAACCTGCCGGAAAACCGCTCCATGCAGGTTGCCGCCTCGCAGTTGGAAGGGATAACCCGTGGACGCATGGAGGACCTGGTCCACATTTTCGAAGAAATGAGCGCCACTCTGCAGCAATCCAAGTCTCCGCTTAACGAACCGAGCTCCTATTTGGGATATCTATATGAACAGATTTCCAACGGGGTCTGCGGATCCTGCCCGCGCTATCCCCGCTGTTGGGACCGGGAAGCTTATCAGACTTCGAAAGAGCTCCTGGATGTTTTTTCCCTGGCTGAAACCAATGAAGAAGTCAGGGAAAGCGATATCGGCGAGGCTTTTAAATCGCGCTGCTTTAAACTGGGCGAGGTGGTGGCTGAAACCAACCGCCTTTTTGAAACCCTGCGCATCAATGAATACTGGGCCCAGCGCTTTCACCAATCCCGGCAGCTGGTTTCCATGCAGCTAAAGGGGGTCAGCCAGGTCATCAAAAACCTCCTGGAGGAAATGGGGGCCCGGGCTATTTTGAACGCCGATGTGCGCAAAGCGGTAATCGGCGAAATGAACCGTCTGGGCATAACGGTGCGCGACGTTAGCGCCATGGAGCAGGGTGAACGCCAGCTATTACTGAGCCTGTCGACCGACAGCTGTCCGGACGGCAACTACTGCGAAACCTGCATTGCGCCCGCCATATCGGGAATTTTGGGAGAGAAATTGAAAGTTACCGGCAAAAAATGCCCGCGCAGCCCCCAGGGGTCCTGCTCTATCCAGCTCAGCCGCGGCTTCGTTTTCCGGGTGCTCTCCGGCGCCGCCCAGATCGGCAAAGAAGCCGTGTGCGGAGACAGTTTTACCATAGCCACCCTGAAACAGGGCAAGCAGCTGATCGCGTTGAGCGACGGGATGGGGGTCGGAGAAAAGGCCTGGGAGGAAAGCCAGGCCGCGGTGCGTCTGCTGGAAAATCTGCTGGGCAGCGGCTTTAATCAGGAAACAACCCTTAAAACCATCAATTCTTTACTCTTGCTGCGCTCCACCGCCGAGAGCTTTGCCACCCTGGACATGGCCATGATTGATCTCTATTCGGGCGGAGTTGACTTTATCAAAATTGGCAGCGCGCCTTCCTTTATAAAACAGGGTAGAAAGGTCACTACCATTACCTCCAGCTCGCCGCCCATTGGAATTCTGGAGGATATTGACCTTATAAGCGACCACCGCCAGTTAAAAAATGGCGACATTCTGGTTCTGGTTACCGACGGGTTGGTGGAGAACCCCCGAAAGGGCTTGAATGAAGGATGGATTCCCCGGTTTCTGGGGGGGATGGTGGAAAACGATCCCCAGCGGATCGCGGAGGACCTTTTGCATAA
>DHRK01000010.1:12959-23945 GCA_002410325.1 Syntrophomonas sp. UBA5314 | reverse complement strand
GCCCGAGAAGCGAGGGGACTTTATTTTTCCCTTGCTTCTTCTTTGGAATTCCTGATCGAAACGCATGCGATGCACCCCTTTCGCTCTGCATCGTATTTTTTTACCTTCCTATCCTGCTTTTTGTTTGACAAACCCCTCAACTGGGGTAGCATAAGAATAAAACTTGAATGTGGATATGGGGAGTCTCAAGTGGAAAAAAGAATCCTGGCGTTTATTATGGAAGAAGGCCTGATAAAACCGGGTGACCGTCTGGTCCTGGGGGTATCGGGCGGTCCTGATTCAATGGCCCTTTTGCATGTAATGGCGGCTTTGCGGCGGGGCCTGGATATTGATATAACGGCCGCCCATGTCGACCACGGTCTGCGCTCCGGAGCCAGGGAGGAGCAGGATTATGTGGAGGCAAGCTGCCGCCAGCTGGAAGTGGATTTTTGGAGCTGCCGGATAGACGCCCGGCAGATAGCGGCCTGTGAACAAAAGACCCTGGAAGAGGCGGGGCGCGATGAACGCTACCGTTTTTTCCGGGAGATCGCCCGGAAAAAGGGAGCCGGGCTGATTGCCACCGCCCACCACCGGGACGATGTGGCTGAAACGGTGCTGCTGCATCTTTTGCGGGGGAGCGGGCTGAAAGGACTGCGCGGCATTCTGCCCCGGCAGGGCGATCTGCTGCGGCCTTTGCTCTGTGTTGATAAAGAAGATATCCTTTTATATTTAAAGCGAGGGAATATAAGGTATTATATAGATGAGAGCAATGAGGACCTGCGTTTTACGCGCAACCGGATCAGGCATGAACTGATCCCTTTATTGCAGTCCGGTTACAATGTCCGCATCGTTGATAATCTCAATCAACTTGCCCTTATTGCCCGCGATGAAAACCGCTGGCTGGAAGGGTTGGCCAGTGAGGGCTACGCAGCAGCTCTGCTGCCTGAGGCCGGGCGCCGGGATGAAATCGTCCTGGACACGACCATTTTGCAGGGACAGCCGGCCGCCTGCCAGCGGCGGGTGTTTAACGCGGCTCTTGCCCGGCTGGGCGGACCGGCGGGATGGGAGATGCAGGATATTGAAAAGGTCAGGAACCTTCAGGGCAAACCAGGTTCGGCCCGGATTCTGCATTTAAAGAAAGGGCTGCGGGTGCGCAAGGTCTACAATCAGCTGATATTCAGCAAGGGGATGCCTGACCATTACTCTTATTGCTATCCGATCAAAGGGCTACCCTGTTGTATTGACGTTCGCGCAACGGGTGAGCGTTTTATCCTGGAAATCGTTGCCCAACCCGGTACGGTGAGTCCTTACGTGCTTTACCTGGATTACGACCGGATAGAGGGTGAACTATGTCTGCGCTCCCGGCAGGACGGGGACCGGTTCAGGCCAGCCGCCGGGAGGGGAAGTAAAAAACTCAAAAAATATTTCATAGACCGTAAAGTACCCTGGGAAAAACGGCAGACCATGGCTCTGCTGGCGGTTGGAAAAGAAATATTGGCTATACCGGGAATGGACCTTTCGCAAACGGTGCGGCCGGGGAGCAACACCTGCCGATATCTGGCTGTAAGGAGGCAGCCCCTACCAGCCGATAATATATGTAGCACCAATAGATCAAAAGAGCAAGATTGAAAAGGACCGGACATTGTGCTAAAATATGACGAATATTTTCAGCATTTTCATTAGGAGGACAGCTTTTTGGACAAAGCCTTTAAAAATATAGCCATATATGTTTTAATCGTACTTCTGGCGTTATTTGCCATGAAGATGGCTTCCACTTCGGAAGCCAAGCCCAAAGCGATTACCTATCCGGAACTGGTCTCCGCCATAGAACAGGGTCAAGTCGCAAGCATTAATATCATCATTCAAGATCTGGTCTACAAGGTGAGCGGTAAATTCAATGACGGATCTACCTATACGGCCAATGTACCCAGGGAAAGCGGATTTGTAATCTATTTGATGGAAAAAGGGGTCTCTTTCAGCACCGATCCCGAACCGCCGCCGGCCTGGTGGATGTCGCTGCTCAGTACGCTGCTGCCCATCGTAATACTTATTGCCTTTTTAGTTTTCATCATGAACCAGACCCAGGGGGGCGGCAACCGGGTTATGCAGTTCGGAAAAAGCCGGGCCCGTCTGCTGACCGGGGAGCAGGTCAAGATCTCTTTTAAAGACGTGGCCGGAGCCGAAGAAGCCAAAGAAGAGATGCAAGAAGTAGTGGAGTTTCTCAAGAGCCCGCAGAAGTTTATCAACATCGGAGCCCGCATTCCCAAGGGGGTGCTGTTATTCGGAGCGCCGGGAACCGGCAAAACCCTGATGGCCAAAGCGGTGGCCGGTGAGGCCGGAGTGCCCTTCTTTTCGATAAGCGGTTCCGATTTTGTTGAGATGTTCGTCGGGGTAGGCGCGGCCCGGGTGAGGGACCTGTTTGAGCAGGCCAAAAAGAGTTCGCCCTGCATCGTGTTCATCGATGAGATAGACGCGGTCGGCCGGCACCGCGGCGCCGGTCTGGGCGGTGGACATGATGAAAGAGAGCAGACCCTGAATCAGCTTTTGGTGGAGATGGACGGCTTCAGCACCAATGAAGGCATTATCGTCATGGCTTCCACCAACCGCCCCGATATTTTGGACCCGGCCCTCTTGCGACCGGGCAGGTTTGATCGCCACATTTTGATCGACCGCCCCGATGTCAAAGGCCGCGAAGCCATACTAGAAGTTCATGTCCAGGAAAAACCCCTGGACGATGATGTCAAACTGGACATCCTGGCCAAACGCACTCCCGGGTTTACCGGCGCTGATCTGGCCAACATGGTCAATGAAGCAGCCCTTCTGGCGGCCCGCCGCGGGAAGAGCAAGATCAATATGCGGGAGATGGAGGAAGCCATCGAACGGGTCATCGCCGGACCGGAGAAGAAGAGCCGGGTCATATCGGAAAAGGAAAAGAAACTGGTCGCCTACCACGAAGCCGGTCATGCCCTGGTCGGATATTTCCTGCCCCACACCGATAAAGTGCATAAGATATCGATCATACCGCGCGGCCGGGCCGGGGGCTATACCCTGTTATTGCCTGAAGAAGACCGCAATTATATAACCCGTTCCTACCTGCTGGATGAAGTCACTACCCTCCTGGGAGGCAGGGTTTCCGAGGCCCTGGTTTTAAATGATATCAGCACCGGGGCCCAGAACGATCTGGAACGGGCCAGCAGCATCGTCCGGAAAATGATTACCGAGTACGGCATGTCGGAAGAGCTGGGCCCGATTACCTTTGGCCATAAGAGTGAAGAGGTGTTCCTGGGCCGGGATATATCCCGCGACCGCAATTACTCTGACGCTATCGCCTATGCTATAGACAAGGAAGCCAGCCTCTATATGGAAAACAGCTACAGCAAAGCGGAAGAGATATTAAAAACCAATATGGACAAACTCCACGAAGTGGCTCGATGTTTGATGGATAAAGAGACTCTGGAGGCTGAAGAGTTTGAAGCCATAATGAAGGGTGAGCCCATAGAAGAAAAGCCTGAAGAAAACACTGGCGAATAGGGAGGATTAATTTGGAACAGACCTTTGTCATGGTCAAGCCGGACGGGGTGCAAAGGAAACTGGTCGGAGAAATCATCAGCCGTCTGGAGCGCAAGGGATTTATTCTGCGGGCCGCTAAAATGATGCAGATTGACGCAGAACTGGCCGGGCGCCACTATGCAGAGCATCAGGGAAAACCCTTTTTCCCGGGTCTGGTTGAGTTCATAAGCTCCGGGCCGGTGGTAGCGATGGTCTGGGAAGGTGAAAACGCGGTGGCGGCAGTGAGAAAGCTGATGGGCGCCACCGACCCGCTGGAGGCGGCTCCGGGAACCATTCGCGGAGATCTGGCTGCCGTAATGTCAGAAAACCTGATTCACGGCTCCGATTCCCCGGAAGCCGCCCAAAGAGAGATAGGACTTTTCTTCGGTTAGGTTAATCTGACGGGGGAAGCGCGGGGTCTGCGCTTCCCCCGTCTCCCTCTTGCATATTCCTGCCTTGTGCTGCTGACAAAAAATATTGTATTATAATAGGACCATTTTCTGCTTTAGGGGAGGATTTTTTACCCTTCCGTTTAATATATTAGGTTACAAAAACAGCGTTTGAGGTGATTTTTTTGAAGAGAATTGAACTCTTGTTAAAGGAGCCTCTATACCAGGAAAACATGAACCTCAATGCTCAAGAAGAGCAGGAAGCCAGGTACTGCCTGCATGATTTTCAGCACCACCTGGATGTAGCCCGCATTGCCTATATCCTGGTCCTGGAAAACAACGATTTAAATTACTTCATCAAAGAAAACGGCCTCTCCGGAAAACTGGCCGCTAAAGAGCTCATCTATGCCGCCGGGCTCTTGCACGATATCGGCAAATGGAAGGAGCAGCAGGAAGGCGTTGACCATGCTTCGTTTGGCGCGCGAGTGGCGCGGGAAATCCTGCCCCACGCCTTTTTTAATACCCGGGAAATTGAGATAATCGGGCGGGCGATTTACGAGCACAGCAATATCAGCACCGAGATGAGCTTTCTCGGGGAGCGCATTCACCGGGCCGACAATTTGTCCCGGATAAGCAATTTTTCCCTGTTGTGCAGCGAGTGCAGCTACCGCAATCTCTGTCCCAAGGTAAAGAAAATGGAGATTACCATCAGCAGTTTTGATTATTGAGGTGTGATATGCCTGGACACCGCGTAGTAATAATTGAAGATCAAGCCGAGGCCCGGATGTTTCTGGATCAGATCGGGGTCGATCCGGGGGCCTATCCCTATATGCAGCCCAAGGCTCTGTACCGCTGCATCAAATTAAAGAACATATCCTGCCGGGCGGCCAATATCATTAAACAGGAAATGCTGTCCAAGGGCGGTGAAGCGGCCATTAAAAGAGACGCCCTCAAGTTTGAAGGCTTTACCGACGTCCTGTTGATGGGACACCTGAAGCACTATCGCCTGCTTACCAGGAAGCTCCGGGTGCAGCCCTTTGGACTAAAGGATCTGGCCGGGGAAATCGAAGCAATATTAGAGAACTGGTCCCGTGAATCCTGGACGATACCCTTACCGGGCGGAAGGGTTCTGGAATTGGGCGGCCGCCCTTACATCATGGGAATACTAAACGTTACTCCCGATTCCTTTTCCGACGGGGGGCGCTTCTATGACTATGCCCCGGCCATTGAACGGGCCCGGATGATGAGGGAGGAAGGGGCCGATATCATCGATGTGGGCGGAGCTTCCACCCGCCCGGACGCCCGGATTGTAGATGAAGAAGAAGAACTGCGCCGGATTCTGCCGGTAGTTGAAAAGATAGTTTCCGAAGGAGCTATGGTATCGGTGGATACCTTTCGGGGTCGGGTGGCCAGGGAATGCCTGGAGGCCGGAGCCCATATGATAAACGATATCGGGGCCCTGCGTTTGGACCCCGAACTGCTTCCGGTTCTGGCGGAGTACCAGGCGCCATCCATTTTTATGCACAACCGCCTGCAGATCGATCACGGCAAGCCTTATCAAGACCTGGTGGCGGATATTGTGGAAGAACTGGAGCAGGCCGTGCAAAAAGCGGAAGCGGCCGGTCTAAAGCGCGAGAAAATAATGCTGGACCCAGGTCTGGGCTTTGGCAAGGACCCGGCCCAAAATCGGCTCTTGCTCAAACGGCTCAAGGAGTTTAAAGGCCTGGGACTGCCCCTGGTGGTGGGCGCTTCCCGGAAGCGTTTTATTGGCGCCACCCTCAACCTGGAGGTTGCGGAGCGGCTGGAGGGAAGCCTGGCGGTAGTGGCGGTGGCGGTGATGAACGGCGCCCAGATCATAAGGGTGCACGATGTAAAAGAGAGTGTGCGGGTGGCGGCCATGACCGATGCGGTGGTAAGAGAAAATGGATAAAATCGTAGCGCAAGGGATGCGTTTTAACGCCTGCCACGGGGTCTCCCCGGAGGAAAAACGAAATCCCCAGCCGTTTATTGTCGATCTGGAGCTGAGCTTGGACCTGGATAAAGCAGGACGTTCCGACCATCTGGAAGATACCGTGGATTATGGAGCTGTTTTCCAATGCGTTCAGGATATTGTAGAAGGCCCGTCTTTTAACCTGCTGGAGGCCCTGGCCCAGGCCATTGCCGATCGCCTCCTGGCCGAGTTCACTTTGGAAGCGGTCAAGGTAAGCGTCAAGAAGCCAGAGGCACCGGTTAAGGGCGATTTTAAATATTTTTCCGTAATTATTGAAAGATTCCAGCAATAGTTCTTGCCCTATGAAAGCAGTATATGCTAACTTAAGGATAAACTTATGAAACGGGTAGTATATATAGGCCTGGGGTCAAATCTGGGTGATAAAAAGGAGAATCTGGAACAAGCATTAAAAATGCTGGAGAGTGCAGACGAAGTGCGCATTACCAGGGTGTCTTCCCTCTATCAGAGCGAACCCTGGGGAGTAAAAGACCAGGATGACTTCTTAAATCAGGTGATTGAAATTGAAACAGGGCTTGAGGCCCTGGATCTTTTGCACCTTTTACAAACGATAGAAATTGATATGGGCCGCCGACGCGATGCGAAGTGGGGCCCAAGGAATATAGACCTGGATATCCTATTGTACGGGGATGAAGTACTGCAAAGCGAAGCATTGCAGGTTCCTCATGCCCACATGCGTGAGAGGTTGTTTGTCCTGCTTCCGCTTCAGGAAATCAATTCGGACATTGTATTTCCTGATGATGGAACGTCTCTCAGGGAGGTGTTGGTTAGAGTACTGGTCCGAGATAGAAACGCGATCAAAAAACTATAAGGGGGATTCTCCCGCCGATACTCCTTTCAATGTAGCCCGCTTGTATCTTTTTTAGGAAGACCAAGACGGTAGAATGGCTTATCAGAGCCTGTACCAGGGGGGAACGATATGGACGAAAGAATCGGCATTATTGGGGCGGGAGTTGTTGGGACGGCTGTTGGAGTGGTACTCCACAGCAAAGGCTTTGAGGTTACGGGTGTTTATGACATTAGACCTGAATCTACTATGGCGCTGGTGGAACGGTTAGGCTGTACCGCTTTCCCAACACCAAAAGAAGTTTCTCGCTCGGCAGATATACTTTTTATTACGACCGCGGATGGCTCCATCCGGCAGGTAGTGGACGAACTTGCCCGTGAACAGGCTTTTCATCCCGAACAGGTCGTAGTCCATATGAGTGGGGCGCATTCTTCAGAGATCCTGGACCCGGCCAAAGCATGGGGCGCCAGGGTCTTATCGGTGCATCCGCTGCAATCCTTTGCCAGCCTGGACCGGGCGATCCAAAACCTTCCCGGTTCGGTTTTTAGCATTGAGGGAGACCAGGAAGCTCATGACAGGGCTGTGACGATTGTAGAAAGCCTGGGAGGAGAATACTTTTTCATTGAACGAAAGGCCAAGCCCCTCTACCATGCGGGCGCTTGTGTCGTTTCCAATTACCTGGTTACTGTTGTGGACCTGGGGGTAAAGCTCCTGGAGGCCAGCGGTATGCCGGGACCGGTTGCCATAAAAGCGTTAATGCCATTAATACTCGGTACGGTAAACAACATACAGGAAATCGGGATACCCAAAGCCCTTACCGGTCCTATCTCCAGAGGAGATCTGGCCACGGTTCAGACCCATCTGGAGCGGATCCGGGAACAGGCTCCCGAACTCCTCCGGCTGTACAGCTGCATCGGCTATGAGACAGCCAGGATAGCCAGGGCCAAGGGTACGATTGACCCGACCGGACAAGCGGAATTCGAAAGGCTTTTGGAAGAAGAAATCCCTTAGAAGCCCGGGCCCGTGACGAGACAATGTATGTTATATCAATAACGCCAACCGAAGGAGAGTGACATAATGGCTAGAGTTACCACCTCCGTTATAAAAGATGCGAAGTCTAAACGAAAGTTTAGCATGCTGACTGCTTATGATTACCCTACGGCCCACATGGTAGACGAGGCCGGAATTGATATAATCCTGGTGGGGGATTCTCTGGGGAATGCGGTGTTGGGTTATGAAAACAGCCTTTCCGTGACCATGGAGGATATGATCCACCACACCAAAGCCGTGGCCCGGGCGGCCCAAAGAGCGATGGTGGTAGGGGATATGCCTTTTTTATCCTACCACATCTCTAACAGCGAAGCGGTGCGCAATGCCGGACGTTTTATCCAGGAAGGCGGCGCCCAGACCGTAAAAATTGAGGGTGGTACCGAGAGGGTCGACACCATCAAGGCCATTTTAGACGCGCAAATACCGGTTATGGGGCACCTGGGTTTTACTCCCCAATCGGTCAATAAGTTTGGCGGGTATAAGGTTCAGGGTAAAGACCTGGAAACCGCCAACAAAATAGTTGAAGATGCCAAAGCATTGGATAAAGCCGGGGTCTTTGCCATTGTTTTAGAGATGGTGCCAACCCTCCTGGCCAAGCGCATTACCGAGGAGGTAAGCGTTCCCACTATTGGCATCGGGGCCGGCCACTTCTGCGACGGGCAGGTTCTGGTGGTCAATGACCTGCTGGGGATTTACGGCGGCTTTACGCCCAAATTTGCCAAGAAATATGCCAATCTGCAGCCTCTTATTATGGAAGCCTTTCAGCAGTATAAAAAAGAGGTTGAAGAGGGCGCCTTCCCCGGAGAAGAGCACGGCTTCGGCATCAGTGATGAAGTGTTGGAGAGGATCTATTAATTTTTAGTTAAGGGGTATTGTTATGCAGGTATTCCATACCATTAAACAAACCCAGGAATGGTGTCTGGAGCAAAAGCAGCAGGGCAAACGGGTGGGTCTGGTTCCGACTATGGGATACCTGCATGACGGCCACCTGGCCCTGGTCAAAGAAGCCTGCCGGCAGTGTGACGCGGTGGTGGTGAGCATATTCGTGAATCCCACCCAGTTTGGCGTGGGGGAGGACTTTGAATGCTATCCCCGCGACCTGGCCAAGGATAAGGAACTGCTGGAAACCACCCGGGCGGATGTGATATTCGCCCCCGAAGTTCCGGAGATGTACCCGGCGGGTTATCATACCTTTGTCGAAGTATTCGGTGAAATTACCGGAAAGCTCTGCGGAGCATCGCGGCCCGGACATTTTAAGGGCGTGGCTACGGTGGTCAGCAAGCTGTTTTTGATCTGCCAGCCCGATGTGGCATTTTTCGGACAGAAAGACGCCCAACAGGTCATGGTGCTTGAAAAAATGGTCAGGGAATTGAACTTCCCTATCAAAATAGTACGGGTGCCTATTGTACGCGAACCCGATGGTCTGGCCATGAGTTCCAGGAATGTCTACCTGGACGCCGAGCAGCGCAAACAGGCCCTGGTTTTAAACCAGGCCCTGCAAAAAGCGGAACAGGCCATATTGGCCGGAGAAAGAGATCTGGCGGCAGTAAAAACCATATTGGTGGATACAATTGAAAGCAGTCCTCTGGCACAGATAGATTATGCTGAAATATACAGCGCCGAGGATCTTTCTGACCTGAATGTGATTAAGGGGAGAATGTTGATGGCCGTAGCCGTTAAATTTGGCAGCACCCGGCTCATCGACAACCGGTTAGTGGAGGTGTAAGGGCATGCTTCGTTATATGCTGAAGTCCAAGATTCACCGGGCAACGGTTACCGAAGCCGATCTCAACTATGTGGGGAGTATTACCATTGATGCAGCTCTTATGGAAGCTGCCAACATAGTGGAGAACGAAAAGGTTACCATTGTAAACAACAATAACGGAGCCCGGTTTGACACCTACGTGATTGAAGGGGAGCGGGGTTCGGGTGTTATCTGCTTGAATGGCGCTGCTGCACGTTTGGTAACCAAAGGGGACATAGTTATCATCTTGACTTATGCTCTGTTAGATGCGCAGGAGCTGAAAACTCACCAGCCCACCCTGGTTTTCGTCAATAGCAAGAACCAGGTGGAAAAGACCTGCCAGGGACGCTACCAATAGAAGCTATAAAAGAGGCGGGGAGCACTTTATTTAATTCTTGCTGCCTGCCTCTTTTGTTTTGTAATTCAGTAAATTCTTAAGGTAGCAACGCCTTATTACATAATATGAGGGCGCTGTTAAACGGTAAGAGGAATGGATATAACCAGGCATATCGGCCCACCAATTGAAGACCTTGATTTCAGCACGGTTGACTTCCTGATTATCGGGGGAGGAATCGCCGGGCTTTTTACTGCCCTGAAAGCCGCCCGCTACGGACGGGTGGCGGTCCTGGTTAAGAAGACCATGAAGGACTCCAATACCGGGCTGGCCCAGGGAGGTATCGCTGCGGCCATGCACGAAGAGGATTCGCCCTTTCTGCACCTGGAAGACACCCTGGAAGCCGGGGCCGGCCTGTGCGACATCGACGCGGTGGATGTCCTGGTTCGGGAAGGCCCGGCCCGGGTCCGCGAGCTTATCGCCATGGGAGCCAGCTTTGACACCAAGAACGGTACGATTGATCTGCACCGGGAAGGAGCCCACAGCCGGGCGCGCATTCTGCATGCGGCCGACGCCACCGGAGAGGCCATCCGGGTGGCCCTGGTAGCCCGCTGTGAAGCTCACCGCGATATCGAACTGATGGAAGACCAGTTCCTGGTCGACGTGCTGACTGACGCCGGCCAGCAGGAATGCCTGGGCGCTCTGGTCTATGACGCAGTTAAGCAGCGACACCTGGTATACAGCGCCAGAGCGGTGATCATTGCCACCGGGGGAGCCGGGCAGTTATACAAGTTTACCACCAATCCCAGCGTGGCCACCGGTGATGGAATGGCCGCCGCCTTCCGGGTGGGCGGCCAGCTGCGCGACATGGAGTTTATCCAATTCCATCCCACGGTTTTATTCGGCCGGCAAACCCAGCGTTTCTTAATATCCGAGGCGGTTCGGGGCGACGGGGCCTGGCTGTACAACAGCCGGGGAGAGCGGTTTATGCCCCGCTATCACGCCCTGGAAGAACTGGCGCCGCGGGATGTGGTGTCAAGGGCCATCGTCAACGAAATGCACCTGTCGGGAGATGAATTCGTCTATCTGGATATGAGCCGGATAGAAGAGGTCCGGGAGCGTTTTCCCAACATATACCGTACCTGT
>DHRK01000010.1:11172-12711 GCA_002410325.1 Syntrophomonas sp. UBA5314 | reverse complement strand
CTGGCCAGCAATTCCCTGCTGGAAGGGATTGTCTTCGGCCAGCGCATACTGTACAAAGTGGAGGAAATACTATACCGCCGCCCGGCCGGCCGGGATGAAATTGTGGATGGATACGACGGCAGTTCAGCCTATGAAGCCCGGGGTAATATGGATCCCGGGACGGCTAAAGTCCGTATTCAGAGCACCATGTGGGATGATGTGGGAATTATTAGGAATGAAGCAGGATTAAAAGCGGCCTATGGAGAATTAGAAAATATTTACAATTGCCTGTCAACCGGACAGGATGTTCTGGAATATTACGAAGTGCTGAATATGCTGACCGTGGCCCGGATCATCGTACAGGCTTCCATGTGGCGCCAGGAAAGCCGGGGAGCCCATTACCGCTCCGACTATCCCAACCGGGATGACGTGCGCTGGGCCAAGCATTTATCATTTACGAACTGTTAAGTGGGGGTATCGCGAGTGAAAGCTGTGGAAAAGGTATGGCCGTTATTTATTGTTGGGTTGATTGTCGCCGCCGTGGTATTCTACTCGGCCAATTCCAATATGACATTAAATAATACAGTGGCCACTGCTGCTGTCCGAGATTACGGCTCGGCTACCTTCATCCGGGTGGCGGTAAACGATCAGCCGACCTTTTCACCTTCTCAAGTATTAAACAATCAACCCCTGGTTCCGATACGCGCTATTACGCAAGCGTCAGGGGCGGCATTGAGTTGGAACGCCAAGGCTCAGACCATCATGATTACATACAAAGACCAGACCATCAAAGCCACTCTATCTTCAAAGAAAGCCGAAGTCAACGATAAAGCCGTGTCGCTCGAAGTTGCTCCCCTACTGGCAGAAGGAGACACCCTGCTTCCCTTAAGCCTTATCGAAGAGACGCTGGAATTGCAGTCAACCTGGAACGAAGCCACCAAAACCTTGTATATTACAACCCGCGATTATAAGCCCGCTCCCACCACTGCCGAGCAACGCGCTCAGGTTCAGTACGTACCGATTCTCATGTATCATCAATTGGGGGATGGCCCCAACAGCCTTTATGTGCGGGACCATGAGTTTAAAGAACAGATGCGGTACTTGAAAGAACAAAACTTCCGTGTTTTAAGCCTTTCTGAAGCCGTCAGGAAAATGAACAACCGGGAACCCCTGGATAAAACGGTGGTGATCACCTTTGATGACGGGTATGAGACTTTCTTCTCCAAGGCCTGGCCGGTTCTAAAGGCCTATCGTTTTCCGGCCACGGTGTTTATCATTACTGAGAAATCTCAGGATGGCTGGTATCTGAGCTGGGAGCAAAGCCAAGAGCTATATGCGGGGTGGATGGAATTTGGCAGTCACACTAAAAACCACCACTGGCTGGCCAAACAAAGTAAAGATGCATATACGGATGAAATTTTCGGATCCAAACAAATACTAGAACAACAGCTGCAGGTGCCCTGCGAAGTCTTTTGCTACCCGGGGGGCAGCTACAACAATGCAGTATCCGATACGGTCAAAGCAGCCGGCTACCTGACCGCGGTTACCACCGTACAGGGC
>DHRK01000010.1:3263-10934 GCA_002410325.1 Syntrophomonas sp. UBA5314 | reverse complement strand
TGATCTGATAAAAAGAGCCCTGGAGGAAGACCTGGGTTATCAGGATATCACTACCGCTAATCTGGTTTTACCGGACCATCATTCCCGGGGCCGGTTTACAGCCAAAGGAAGCGGCGTTATTGCGGGATTGGAAGTGTGTGAGGCCGTATTTAAGCATTTGAATCCCGCCATTATTTTTCAAAAGGATATAGAAGAAGGCAGCCAGGTAAATCCGGGCGACGCTATCGCCCGAGTGGAAGGGCCGACCATCGACTTGCTGGGCGGAGAAAGAGTAGCCTTAAATTTTTTACAGCGCCTTTCCGGTGTGGCAACCCGCACCAGACAGCTCAGCCATTTGATTGAATCGTATAAAGCCAGCCTGCTGGATACCCGCAAAACCACCCCCGGGCTGCGGGTTTTGGAAAAATACGCGGTTCGCGTGGGTGGGGGACGCAACCATCGCTTCGGCTTGTATGACGGAGTGATGATCAAGGACAATCACATCAAGGCGGCCGGCGGAATAAACCAGGCGGTAAACCTAATACGGCCGAGGATTCCCCACACCATTAAGATCGAAGTGGAAGCGGAAACCCTGGAGCAGGTTAGAGAAGCCCTGGAGGCCGGGGCGGATATTATTCTCCTGGACAACATGAATATAGACACCCTGAAAGCGGCCGTGCAACTGGTAAATGGCCGGGCTTTAACCGAGGCTTCAGGCGGCATTGATGAGGATACTATTGTCCGGGTGGCGGCCACCGGGGTTGACTTCATTTCCGTCGGCGCCCTTACTCATTCCATTAAAAGTTTGGATATAAGCTTTAATTTGCTACCAGATTAAAATGAGTTGAAGAACCGTCCCCAAACTCATTCCTGTTTCAGCGTTTTCTCTACTTGATCCAGAAGGATTTCTCTAAGCTATTGGCAAATATAATTAGTAATTAAAGCCGGAGGTGAAAAATTATGGCCAACTTTTTTGACAAGATCAAACAAGGGGTTAGCGATACCGGGACCAAAGCCAAAATTGCCATGGATGTCCAGCGTCTCAAGCAGCAGATCAACGGCAAGGTCAAAGACATGAATGGAAAGTATTTTGAAATAGGCAAACTAACCTATGAGGCTTTTAAAGCCGATGATTTTTCTACCTTTTCCAACCAGCTGGAGGGTTTGTGCAATGAGGTAACCGCCATGCAGGGCGAAATAGACGCCTTGCAGGAGAACATCAAAGAGCTGGAAAGCCAGGATGTCGCTGCAGCACCGGGCGCCCCTGCGCCGCCGCCTGCTGCGCCCAATGTGGCAGCCCCCCAGGTCAATATGGCGCCCCCTCAGCCCGAAGCCGCTCCGGCGGCAGCAGCGCCGCCAACCGTGACCTGTGCCTGTGGGGCGGTTGTACCTCCTGGCTCGAAGTTCTGCCAGGAGTGCGGGAGCAAGATATAAATAGGGGAAGCATTAAAGATAATAATGCTGTCGACGATCTGAGGAACCCTTAACGGGTTCCTTTTTAAAAGGATGGTGTGTATTAAGATCGTGAAAAGGAACATATGCGATGTGCCGGGGATAAAAGTTGGTTCTCAGCAGAATCTGGAGGCGTTAACCGGCTGTACGGTGGTTTTAACCGGGCAGCAGGGTGCGGCATGCGGGGTTGATGTGCGCGGCTCGGCTCCCGGCACCCGGGAAACTGATCTGCTGCATCCCCTCAATATGATAGAACGGGTGCACGCCGTACTTCTGACCGGCGGGAGCGCTTATGGTTTAGACGCCGCCTGCGGGGTTATGGCCTACCTGGAGGAACAGGGCATCGGCCATCAAGTAGGAGCTGCGGTTGTGCCCATAGTGCCGGCGGCCGTCCTTTACGACCTGGGGGTGGGTGATTTCCGGGTGCGTCCGGATCGCAATATGGGATACAGGGCCTGTCAAGTCGCGGGCTCAGAAGTCCAGGAAGGCAATTGGGGGGCCGGAGCCGGAGCTACTATTGGCAAAACCAGGGATTTTGCCTTTTGTACCAAGAGCGGGCTGGGCACCTGGTCGGAGTCCCTGCCGGGCGGATTGGTGGTTGGAGCCGTTGTCGCGGTCAATGCCCTGGGGGATGTAATGGATCTGCAGGGCAACATTATCGCCGGAATGCGCGGTCCTGACCAGAGAAGTTTTCCCGGCACCCTGGCTTTTTGGAAAGAAACCGGAGGAGCCCTGGGGACGCCCGGGCAGAACACCACTATCGCGGTAGTGGCCAGCAATGCCCGCTTATCTAAAAATGAAGTGAACAAGGTCGCTCAGACCGCCCACAACGGGTTGGCCCGGGTGATAAGCCCGGTGCACACCATGTATGACGGGGATACGGTTTTTGCTTTATCCACCGGAGAAATCCAAGCCGACGTCAACCTGGTAGCCGCTATGGCTGCTGAAGTGCTGGCCCAGGCAGTCATCAGGGCCGTGTACAATACCCAGACGGTGCAGGGAATAAGAGCCTGGAACGATTGAAGCAGGCTCCGGCGTCTGTTACTGGAATTGTAAAGGGGTTTGCATTATAATAAAGGCCAAATTCGGCAGATGCCGGGTCGTTTGGAGGAATAAGCCATGATAATGGTTTTTGATGTAGGCAACACCAATATCGTCATGGGGGTTTACCGGGAAGGTCAGTTGTTTAAACACTGGCGGATCAGAACCGATAACCAGCGAACCTGTGATGAATACGGCGTTTTAATAAAATCCCTGTTTGACTTTGACGGCTTAAAAATGCAGGACATTGAAGCTCTGGTTATGTCTTCGGTGGTTCCCTCCCTGATGCTGGAACTGGAGTGGATGTCCCAAAAATTTTTCTCCTGCCGCCCGCTGCAGGTAGGTCCGGGAATAAAGACCGGTCTGGCCATAAAGTACGAAAATCCCCGCGAAGTAGGAGCCGATCGGGTGGTCAACGCGGTTGCCGCCTATCATAAATACGGTGGGAACCTGATCATCGTCGATTTTGGAACCGCCACCACCTTTTGCGTGGTCAATGAAAAAGGCGAATACCTGGGCGGCGCTATCGCACCGGGGATCAAGATATCCACTGAGGCCCTGTTTGCGCGGGCGGCCAAACTTCCCAGGGTGGAAATGATAAAACCGCGCAGCCTGATCGGAAAGAACACGGTCAGCAGCATGCAAGCCGGGATTGTATATGGATTTGTCGGTCAGGTAGAAGGCATCATAAACCGCATGAAAAAAGAACTGGACTTTGAACCAAAGGTAGTAGCCACCGGGGGCCTGGCCGAGATTATTGCCAGAGAAACCGCTGCCATAGATGTGGTTGACGACTTTCTGACCCTGGACGGCCTGCACTTGATCTATGAATTGAACCGGAGCTGGTAATGTTTAAAATAGGATCGACAATCTTTCCCAACCGGCTCGTAGCGGCTCCCATGGCCGGCATAAGCGACCGGGCCTTTCGTCATATAGCCAGGCTTTTCGGCTGCTCTCTGGTGTACAGTGAGATGATCAGCGCCAAAGGGCTGGTTTATGGACAGGAAAAATCCTTTTCTCTCTCCGAATCGGGTGACTTTCCCGGACCGGTTAACGTCCAGATATTCGGGTCCGATCCCCGTATTATGGCCCAGGCCGCTGCCCGGTTGGCAGGGAAACCGGGAGTGGATCTCATCGATATCAACATGGGCTGCCCCACCCCCAAGATAGTCAGGAACCATGAAGGGGCGGCTTTACTTTTGGATCTTCCCCTCTGCCGCAGCATCATCAGGCAGGTAGTGGGGGCGGTTTCTATACCGGTAACGGTAAAAATGCGCCGGGGCTGGGAGGACGGCAGCGAAACCTGCCTGGAACTGGCTAAGATTGCTGAGGAGGAAGGCGCTCAGGCCATCACCTTACACCCGCGCAGCCGCATGCAGTTTTTTTCCGGAAAAGCCGATTGGAGCCTGATAAAACAGGTCAAAGAACAAGTCGCCATTCCGGTTATCGGCAACGGAGATATCTGGACCGCCGGCGATGCGGCCACCATGCTGGAGGCCACCGGCTGTGACGCGGTCATGATCGGGCGCGGTTCGCTGGGCAACCCTTTCCTTTTTCGAGAAGCGGTCAGCCTTCTGGAGCAGGGCCGGATCGCAGAGCCGCCTTCCCTGGAAGAAAAAATCGCAACCGCATTGAAGCATCTGGAGATGGTTTGCGCACTCAAAGGGGAATATACCGGAGTACGGGAAATGCGCAAACACGTGGCCTGGTATATCAGAGGCCTTCCCGGAGCCGCCCGCATGCGGGTGATGATCAACCAGGCCGTGAAAGTTCACGAGATAAAACACATATTAGATAATATAAGGGAAACTGGCTAAAAAAGATGGAAAAAGGAGTATAAAAACCCAGGAAGCCCAAAGATTCGGACTAAATAGCCAGAAGAGCGCTTCAGCCTGCTTGATGAAAGCATCATAAAAAGATACATTTAAAACAGAATTAAGCGATTGACTGCAACTGGTAAAGTCGAAAAATAGGGTGCCGACGAAAGGAGAGAGGTAGAAGAGTGAAAGTTCGTATTAAAAGAAAACCACTGAAAGCTTCGTTGTGCAGGCCACTGCTGATTACCTTGTTACTTATCTGGTCTTTCTGTATTGCCCCGGTGGCTCAAGCCGATACGGTTATCCTGACCAATCCCACCAACCTGGTGGCAATAAGCATCTCCAATTCTCAGATAAGCTTGACCTGGACCGATAATTCATCCAATGAAATCGGCTATACCTTGGAAAGAAGAACCGGAAGCGGCAGCTATTCCGTGTTAGCCAATCTGGTAGCCAACACCACCAATTACACCGACAGCGGCGGGCTTACCAGCGGCACTACCTATACATATCGAATTATGGCTTTGGGCAACGGCAACAATATAAGCAGTTCGGGATATTCAACTGAAGCAAGTGCTACAACCTACGGGAGTACTTCCTCAGGAGCTCTAACCGCACCGGCCAATCTGGCGGCTACTATGGCCTCTGCTTCCCAGGTAAATCTTACCTGGACCGATTACGCCAGTGGTGAAAGCGGGTATATTGTGGAGCGGGCGGTTGGCAGCGGCAGTTTTTCAGTTTTGGGTTATCTGAGCCCTAACAGCCAGTCCTTTCCCGACACTACAGTAGTGAACAACACTACCTATACCTACAGGGTACAGGCCATAGGAAGTAGCAGTAATACCACCAATTCAGCTTACTCCAATCTGGCTACCATTACTGTTGGCAGCACCGGCTCCGGTTCCTCGTATGCTCCTACCAATCTTAGCGCTTCGGCTGTGTCGCAGTATCAGATAAATCTAGTCTGGACTGACAATTCCAGTTCCGAGAGCGGGTACATTGTGGAGCGGGCCATAGGCACCAGCGGTACTTTTCAGATAGTGGCTTATTGTTTGGCTAACAGCCAAGCGTATTCCGATATAAATTTGACTGCCAATACCACTTACCGTTACCGGGTTCAGGCCCTGGGGGGCAGTGCCGGCAATTCATCCTATTCCAACGAAGCTTCTGCTACTACAGGCGTCACCAGTTCCGGCGCCCTGTCTACGCCCACGAACCTTTACGCGAACTCGATATCCCAAACCCAGATAAATCTAACCTGGACGGATAACGCTACTAATGAGACGGCCTATATTGTTGAACGGGCGGTTGGCAGTGGGTCCTTTCAGATACTTGCTTATTTAAATCCCAATCTCCAAGCATATTCTGATTCAAATTTAACTGCCAACGTCACTTATCGCTATCGAGTTCAAGCTTATAATAACACAATGGGCACTTCTTCCTATTCCAATGAAGCCTCGGCTACTGCAGGAAACATAACCTCAGGTTCCCTGGCGACTCCTACCGGCCTTACGGCAACTGTAGTGACTAACTCTCAGGTAAATCTGGTTTGGACTGACAATGCCAGCAGTGAGATAGGATATAATGTGGAACGGGCCGCAGGCAACACTGGTACGTTCACTTTGCTCTCCTATTTGGGCCCTAATGCCCAATCGTTTTCGGACACCGGCCTGGTTTCCAATACAACCTATATCTACAGGGTTCAAGCCCGGGGCAGTTCAAGCAATTCCGCTTATTCCAATGAAGCCAGTGTAAACCTGGGCAATCTGGCTTCGGGCAGCTTGACTCCGCCGGCTTACATTACAGCGACACCTGTCTCGGGTTCGCAGATAAACCTGGTCTGGACTGACAACTCAACTGGAGAATCCGGCTACAACCTGGAGCGCAAGTCTGCTGACGGGTCATATAGTATCATTGCTTATTTGGCAGCCGATGTTCAGTCCTACTCAGACACCGGGCTCCAAGAAGGCACGACCTACACTTACCGAATTCAGGCGCGGGGCAACGGATCTACAATACCCGATTCGACTTATTCGATTGAGGCCAGTGCCACCACAACGGGACAAACCAGTAAAACAACCGTTTTACGGTTTTATATTGGACGTATGTATTACTATTTAAATGATGAAGGACAATTCATGGACGCTGCGCCGGTGCTTCAGTCGAATAGAACGATGCTTCCCATAACTTATGCGGCGCTTCCCCTGGGTGTAGAAGTGGATTGGAAGCAAAGTGAGAAAAAGGTGACATTGACCCGGGCGGGAAAAGTTATTGAGCTCTGGATCGATAAGAATACAGCTATGGTCAATGGTGAAAAACAAAATATAGATACAAACACCAAAGTCGTTCCTACAGTGATAAATGGACGCACCATGCTGCCGCTGGCTTTTGTAGCGACAGCCCTCGACTGTGATGTTCAATGGGATGCAGCTACCCAGGAAGTTAAAATAACCTACCCCAAACCCTAAACAGATCTAGTTCCGGGAAAAAACAAACTTGCATCGAGACTAAAGTCCGAAACAGAAATAACAAAACCTATCAGGAAATTTTCCCTGATAGGTTTTTGTTTACTATAAGGTGTCTATTTACCGTAATAGTTAATAAGCACTTCCCTGGTATCAGCGTTCCAATTAACCGTGCAGCCCAGATTTTGAGCAATAAAGCTCAGGGGTACCATAGTCCTTCCAGGTGGTAAGACCATTGGAGTAACGGCCAGGTCATTAGTGTCAATAGATACAACGACATTGTTTATCCTGGCGGTATTGCTGCCCAGCCACATTTCGATAGTTTTATTGTCCAAAATTACAGTGACTTTACCCGCGTCAGGATCCCAGGTGGTTTTAGCGCCTAAAGGATCCGCTATATAGGCTATGGGCAGCATGGTTCGGGAATGATAGATCACTGGAGTTACCTCCATAGTTGTTAAAACGTCGTTTATATAATAATTATTGGAGTCGACATAAAACTTTAACTGTTTGGCTTGTTTAGGCTGAGTTGAGCTTTCCGATGGCGCCACATAAGTTACAATATTGCTGGCGGCTGATAGGCCGGAATGGTTGGAAGCCTGGACCTGATATGAATAAGTCATCCCCGGCACAACATCCCAGTCATTGTAGCTTTGAGTCCCTGCGATCAATGATTGCAGGTTTTTCCAAGTCCCGTTTGCCTCCTTGCGGCTGAGATAGAAGCAATCTTCATTATCCGAATTATCTTTCCAGCTCAAGGCAATAGCCTTTTGGTAAGCAGAGGCTACAAGATTAGTGGGGGCCAGAGGCGCTCCGGGAATAGGCGTGGAGGATGACACACTTGCTTCAGCTTCATTGCTGAAAGGAGACATAAATCCATTGTATCGCATAGCTCTAACCCGGAACTTATTGGTTGT
>DHRK01000010.1:0-3077 GCA_002410325.1 Syntrophomonas sp. UBA5314 | reverse complement strand
GTTGCTTCACCACCCCAGGTTCCTCCATCCGTGCTGCGCTGTATTTGGAAATAATCTTCGTTTTCGGAGTTGTCCGTCCAGGTCAAAACCGCTACATTGCCATCCAGAACGGCCTTCAAATTGGTGGGGGCAGGCGGGTCTTCAATCCCTTTCGGAGTATGTACCGAAACGGTGCTGGTATAATCAGAATACATATCCGGCATCCCGCTCCATGGATGCAGGTAGGCGCGCATCTTATAATAATATGTATTATCCGCGACTACATCCCGATCCTGGTATTGATTGTTGAGAGGAGTCTGGGTGGAAAGCAGAACCCAATTCGTCTCATCTCCTACCGAACGGTATATTTCGAACCCGGTGATGGCAGTCGGATCTGAATAAGACCAGTTTAAGATAACACCAAGCGAAATGTCGACCTTTTTAACCACGAAATCGGAGGGGGTGATAATGTTGGAAGCACTGGCCAGAGGGGTAAAGATGAAAAACAATAGACCTATCATGGATAATCCCGCCAGAATTTTGGTGTGTAAATATCGAGTCATAAAGGACCTCCTTTTTACCGTAAACGATTGCCAAGTGTTTATATGCATGTCTATATATTAATGTAACAAATTAGTACGGGCTTTTGAATAAAAAAACGTAGATTCCCTGATTTACCAAATGAAAGAACCCGAACTATATTATTCAATAGGTACGAGAAACAAAACACTATTGGGCAGTCTGGAGTTAATAGTTCTCAAAACTGGCAAAACCCCCGAATAAGGGATAAAATAGAAAAGGACCTATACTGGTTTTCACAATAATAAACCTGACAGTTTTTTACCAACTCTTAATGGAAAAGGGAGGTTGTTTAATGAATAAGAATATGAATTTGCGAAAGTGTTCGTGTCTTTCGCCTCAATTTAGTTTGATGATCATATTGTCTTGCTTGTTTATAATTATGTGGACGGCACCGGTTTCGGCCCGGATAACGATAAAGGTTTCCCCTCCAAGTGATCTCGTTGCAGGCAATGAAACCTCCAATACCATAACCTTAAACTGGAAGGATCACTCCTACAACGAAAGCGGTTTTCGGGTTGAGATGTCCACCGATGGAAAGGAATTCGAAGACTTTGCCAGGCTTCCGGCTGATACAGCAAGCTATAAATGCACCGGACTTACCCAAGATACCAGGTACTGGTTTCGAGTCCAGGCACTGGGTAATGATGATGCGCTGGCCACCCTGGTAAATTCAGACTATTCCAATGTTATCAGTACCAGAACCCTGACAGCACCGCAAGTAAAAACAACTTTAAAACCCCCCAGAGATCTTCTTGCATCCGGAGAAGCAAAGCATATAAAGCTTTTATGGAAAGATAACGATCTTGGTGAGAGTGGTTTCAACATCGAGAGGAAAATCGACAATGGTTTTTTTATCTCGATTGCTCAAGTACCCGCCAATTTTGTATCCTATACGGACTCCGATGTCAGAGAGGGATTTACGTATACCTATCGTATTATAGCCAAAGGTGATGGGGTTTACACACTTGATTCAGGTTATTCAAATGAGGCTATAGCTACTACCAAATCTAAAAGTTCAAGAACATTAAACCCGCCTACCAATCTTACCGCACTAGCTGTCTCCGATTCTCAAATTAAACTTACCTGGAACGACAATACTACGAATGAATCCGGGTACAGTATCGAACGCTCAATTATTAAGGGCGACTTCAGTATCATTGCAACCCTGCCCGCTAATGCCAATACCTATTTAGATGAAGGCCTCCAGGATAATACGAGTTATACTTACAGAGTGCGGGCTTTAGGCACAAGCAGCCAATCCAATTATTCGAATACAGCAAATGCGACAACTGGCAAAGAAGCCTCGGCTTCCCCAGTTATATTGAAATTCTATATAGAAAACAACGTATACTATATTAATGATCAGCCGAATTTGATGGATACAACCCCAATTATATCGGATGGGCGGACCTTACTGCCGATTGCTTACGCTGCAGAACCTTTGGGAATTTCAGTGTATTGGGACGAAGCAGAGAGAAAGGTGACCTTAAGCCGTAAAGGGGCCGTTATTGAAATGTGGCTTGATCAGAGCATAGCCCGTGTAAACGGGGTCGACACCTACATAGATCCGGGAAACCTCAACGTTGCTCCCCGGGCTTATGCAAACCGCACGATGCTGCCCTTGAGTTTTGTCGTTTCAAATTTGAACTGCAAGGTTGAGTGGTTTAGCAGCATGCAGGAGGTCAGGGTTACTTACCCCGTACCCCAGGATAAGCGTGTTCAGTTATAGATAGACTTAGTCACGAATTTGGGCTGCTTTTCGGAGCAGCCTTGATTTTTTTCATGTCATTCGCTACAATGTACACAAAATTGTGCTCAAGAGGAAGCTTATGGATTTTTATCGCGTTCAGGACAAAATTATCAGCTGGCAGAGGGTGGAGAAAACCCTGCGCAAAGCGTTACTTATGCGTTCGCGGGGATTTTCGCAGCAGGATGTAGCCACTCGCCTGGGCATAGACCGAACCCTGATATCCCGGGTCGAGGGTATTGGGGAATTGCGCAAAGGCCAGTCCGTCGCCTGCCTGGGTTTCCCCATCTTAAACAAAGAAGAGATTACCGAAATCCTGCAAAAAGAGGGTGTCGACTTCATCATGCTGATGAGTGAAAGGGAGCGCCTCGATTTTGTGGAGCAGCGCAGCGGTAAAGAATTGATCAATGAAATTATGGACTTGACCGCCCGGGTGCGAGGATACGAAGTAGTGATCTGCATCGGCTCGGATGAGCGCCTGCGCATGCTGGAAGGCATGCTGGACGGTCAGGTAATCGGTCTGGAAATAGGGGAGTCGCCGCTGACCGAGGACAAATGGGTAGACCCCCAGGAAATTCGCAAAATAATGAAGTCAATCAAGGCAGCCCGCTAGTTGTTTTTGTTTGGCCTACAGGCTAACCGGGAAAAATAAGGCAGAGAGTGGCCTACTAAATTAGTATAGACCGGGAGGAGTATGCTTGAAGCGCATAGTCAGTGTCAGTCTGGGTTCATCCAAACGGGATCATGCCTTCGAAACTGATTTTATGGG
>DHRK01000072.1 GCA_002410325.1 Syntrophomonas sp. UBA5314 | reverse complement strand
CCGTATTGTGATTGACGACAACGTAGTCATGCGAAAATTTAACCGAAGAGTGATGCAAGAATTAGAGTTAACAGAGTACTAGACTCAGTCCAGTATACATTGGGTTATAATTTAGATGGGACTTTATGAAAAAGCAAAGGGAGGTGATTATTGTGAAGGCAACCATTTTCGTTAGAGAAAGGCGTAAAGTGGAAAAGGGAGAGAAGAAACCGCGCTATGCCATCGTTGCCACGGCTGGAACCGATCTGTGTATAAAAGCCAGACACATCAGAAAAGGTGAAATCGCACAGATTGCCGAGGTTATCGGGGCCCAGGTGGTATATCTGGAAGCCGGCAAGGATGACGAAGATATTGAGGAAGATGATTAGTTGGGAAGGCGGTAGGGCTTAATGCCATTGATACGCGAACGCGACAGCAAACGTTTACATGTTAAAAGCAAACTGATGGGAGAATCACTGGTCGGCAAGGCCTTCCTTAAGGGTCTGGAATACGGGCCTAGTTTCAGAGCCCTGCCCGATGTAAACGTCATCAAAATCGGAGGGCAGAGCATCAGCGATTATGGAGCCCGGGCCCTGCTCCCGGTCCTGGATGAAATCGTACAAAACAAAATACGGCACAAGATGATCCTGTCTACCGGAGGGGGAACCCGCTCCCGGCACGTCTACGCCATAGCCATGGAGCTGGGAATGCCCACCGGGATCCTTTCCAAACTCGGCCAGAGCGTTTCCGAGCAGAACGCCTTGATGATCGCCACGTTTCTTATGCCTCATGGCGGGATCAAAGTGGGCCATGACGACATACCTAAACTGGCGGCCTATTATGCCCAGGGATGCATTCCGGTCATTCACGGTATGCCCCCCTACGGATACTGGGAGCAGCTTCCTGAAGGCGGGCGCATCCCTCCCAACCGTACCGACATGGGCGCCTTCCTTTTAGCCGAGGTAATAGGCGCGAAACGCTGCATCTTTATCAAAGACGAAGATGGACTATACAAAGCGAACCCGAAAGTGGTCAAGGAGCCCGAATTTATTCCCCGCATCGGGGCTTCGGAACTGATCGCCCTGGACCTTGACGATATCATAGTGGAGAGAGCGGTTCTGGATATGATCCTGCGCTCCAGCAATGTCACCGAGGTCGTGATAATCAACGGTCTCAAGAAGGGTAATATCACCCAAGCCCTTGAAGGAAAAGAAGTGGGCACGGTCATCTACAAAGACATATAAGACCATCTTGCCAACCGAACTATAGCTGCAAATACCACAAATAAGAGCTCGCGATTGCGAGCTCTTCATAATGCCTGGGTGCTTTTTGCCAAGTTCTTAACTGATTTTATCGAGTTCAAACATCTTATGCAGAGCCTTGACCGCTGCATCCACCTGCTCTTCATCAATAATACAGGAAACCCTTATTTCCGATGTGCTTATCATGTGAATGTTTATCTTCTCATCAGCCAGAGCCTCAAACATGGATGCCGCCACCCCGGGGTTGCTCTGCATGCCGGCTCCGACAATGGAGACCTTGGCGATATTGCTGCTGTACGACATGCCTGACGCGCCGATCTGTCTGATGACTTCCTCAACCACCGGAATGGCTTTGGCCAGGTCGTTGCGGTCTATGGTAAAGGCTATGTCATTGCGTTCGTCACGCATAGCGCTCTGGATGACCATGTCCACATTGATCTTTTCGTTGGCCAGGGCTTTGAAAAGGTTTTTGGCTACGCCCGGCTTATCCGGCACATCAAACAGGGCGAAACGCGCCACCTGACGGTCATGCGCCACTCCGCTGACGATTTTCTGTTTCTCCATTTTTGCTACCTCCGTCACTATGGTCCCCGGGTTGTCATTGAAACTGCTTAAGACCTCGACATCTACATTGTAGAGCATGGCAAATTCAGCCGCCCGGGGCTGTAAGACCACCGCCCCTAAACTGGCCAGCTCCAGCATTTCTTCATAGGATATCTGATTCAATTTGGCCGCCTCCGGTACAATGCGCGGATCGGCCGTATAAACTCCATCCACATCGGTGAAAATCAAGCAGCGCTCCGCTTTGATACTGGCCGCCAGGGCTACCGCGGTGGTGTCCGAGCCGCCTCTTCCCAGGGTGGTGATATCCCCGTCCGGAGACAAGCCCTGAAAACCGGCTATCACGACCACGTTGCCTTCATCGAGCTCTTTTTTTATGCGTTCATTGCTTATTCCCGATATTCTGGCCTTGCTATGACTGGCGTCGCTTTTTATACCAGCCTGCCATCCGGTCAACGATATAGCCTGACAGCCCATACTCTGCAGGGTAAGTGCGGTCAAGGCAGCGGACTGCTGTTCGCCGGTGGCCAGCAGCATGTCCATCTCCCGGGGCGAAAGTCCCTCGCCTATTTTGGCAGCCAGTTCAATGAGTTCATCGGTGGTGTCCCCCATGGCCGAGACCACAATCACCATCTGATGGCCTAGTTCCTTCATGTGCTTGACCCGCCGGGCAATGCGGATTATTTTATCCAATGATGCGACTGAACTTCCACCGAATTTTGCAACTAATAATGCCACTTAAGTCACTCCCCAAAACCTTCTCAAAATGATCTATAGCTCAATATGCACCTGAACTCCCGCATAGTCGGGGCGCAAGTGGAAAATTCGAGATTTGACGCCGGCAGAGCTGAAACCATCCTGCATGGCCCGCCCCACCAGTTCTCCTTCCTGACGGCAAAAAGCCAGCACCGATGGCCCGGCTCCACTCAAGGCCGCCCCCAGAGCCCCTGCCTGCCGGGCTCCTTGCATTACCCGGTCAAATCCAGGGATCAATTGTTTGCGCAACGGCTGGTATATCATATCATCCATAGCCTTCTCCATATGCAGAGTATTCCGGTTAAACAACCCGGCCAAAAGGAAGCAGGCCCTCTGCAGATTGCTCACCGTATCCTTGAGGGAAACGGTTTCCGGCAGAACTCCGCGAGCCTTTTCCGTTGCCAGGGCAAAATCCGGCACTGCCAAAACGATATTCAGCTCATCAGGCAGGGCTACCGGCTGGTGGTATACCTTGCCCTGATATATCATGACACAATTCAATCCGCCCATCAATGCGGGCACTATATTATCGGCGTGCCCCTCCATCTCCAGGGCCATATCCAAAATCGATTCGAGGGTTGCGGCCTTCCGGCTTAAGGCATTAGCCGCACACAATCCAGCCACGACCGCAGCGGCGCTGCTGCCCAACCCCCGGGCCACCGGTATCTGGCTGTCCATTTGGATATTTAAATCAGGCAAGGGCTGATGAAGCTTCGCATAAAACAGATGCAGGGCCTTTAGCATGAGGTTCTGGTCAGGGTTTTCCTGCAGGTAGTCCCGCCCTTCTCCAAAAACCTGGACCGACGGCAGGCCGGGGGACTCTTCTATAGTGACATCCAGATATAAATTCAAAGCCAGGCCCAGGGTGTCAAAACCCGGTCCCAGGTTGGCGCTGCTGGCCGGAACCCGGACCTTGATCTTGCTCCCCTCCCCGGCCGTTCTATCTTTAGCGGACAAACTCTTCCACCCGGATTACGCTGCCGATCTCGCCGACAATACTCATGCCGCGCAAGACCGTCAGGGCATCCTGCAAATCGCTTTCCAAAACCCGGTGGGTAATCATGATCAATTCAGCCTGATCGCCTGTGCTGGTCTTTTGCACCACGGCAGCTATACTTACATTGTTGTTGCCGAATACGCCGGCGATCCCGGCCAGAACTCCGGGCCGGTCATTTACCAGTAAACGTATATAGAATTGCGACGACAATTGCCCCATATTCAGTATTTTCTTGTCTTCATAGCAGGTGCATCCCAGCCTGGTTACGTAATTCTGCGATAAATTGCGGCTTATTTCAATGATATCGCCCACTACCGCGCTGGCTGTGGGCATCTGTCCGGCTCCCCGCCCGTATAGCATGATATCCCCCACCGCATCTCCTTGAATAAAGACCGCGTTGTATACGTCGTTAACCGCGGCCAACGGGTGGTTTTTGGGTATGAAAGCCGGGTGGACCCGGGCCTGCATCTGCCCGTCCTCTTCGGTGGCGATAGCCAGCAGTTTAACGCTGTATCCCAGCTCGCGGGCGTATTCTATGTCCGAAGCGGTAATCCCGGTGATGCCTTCAACATGGACATCACTCAAAGTTAGCCGGCTGTTAAAGGCGATTGATGAAAGGATGGCTATTTTGCGAGCCGCATCCAGCCCTTCCACATCAGCCGTAGGGTCTGATTCAGCATACCCCAGTTCCTGGGCCTGGGCCAGCACTTCCTTGAAATCCTGGCCTTCCTGACTCATTTTGGTCAAAATGTAATTGGTCGTGCCATTTAAAATGCCCACCACCGCTTTTATGTTATTGGCCGCCAGCGCCTGTTTTAGGGCATATATCACCGGAATCCCTCCGGCCACGCTCGCTTCAAAATAAAAATCCACATTATTCTCGCCGGCTATTTCAAAAAGCTCTTTTCCCCTTATGGCAATAAGGTCCTTGTTGGCGGTAACCACATGCTTGCCCTTTTGCATGGCGGTAGTAATATAGGTAAAGGCAGGTTCTTCTCCACCTATCAATTCAACGACGATGTCTATTTCAGGATCATCCACTATTTCATCCAGACTGCCGGCCACCATGTTAAGAGGCAGCCCCAGAGCCAAACACTTGGCTGCGTCACGTTCCAGCACCTTTTTTAGTACAATCGGGCAGCCCGACCGGCGGGATATTAATTCGTGGTTTTGTTCCAATAGCTTCACGACCCCGGATCCTACCGTTCCACAGCCCAGTAGTCCAACTCTTACCATGGTTTTACCTCCTGCTCAACTTCGACCTGTTAACTCTATATTGACAACCCCGGGCAGATTGCGCAGATGGTTGATCAATTCATCACAGCTGACTGCCATTTCTTCAGCTCCAATAGAAATAGTAACCAGAGCCACCCCGTTTAAGGGTATATTCTGGTTTATAGTCAAAACGGTGCCTCTTCTCTCGGCAATGCAGTTCAACACTCCTGATAGTATACCAGATAAGTGCTTCAAGGTCAGGCTAATTGTGAGAATATTCATGTTTTCGGCGTCTAAAAAGGAGTATATCCCGTCGCGGTACTTGTAGAAGGTGCTGCGTGCCAGCTCCACCTTTTCAACTGCTTCCATCACGTTTTTAGCCTCACCTCGGGCCAGCATTTCCTTGACCAGGGCGGTCTTGCGAATAGCCTCGGGCAATGCATCTTCCCTGACCATGTAGAATCTCTTTTCTGGTTCGGGCACTTTCAAACCCTCCTGTCCATCTGGGGCGGATGCTCTTCCCTGACATACGGACATTATAGCATTAGGCCGGTTTAGTAGCAACGTATTGATCCGCCCGGCAATCTATTATTGGATATCGTAATACTTGCAGAAAAATATTAACCGGCCTTTACCAGGCCGGCATTTGCAAAATCTTTCTCCCTATAACGTAATCGTAACGGATTTAGGGGGACATTCCTCTCCCACAGGGGAGGTGTGTCCCCCTACATCAGCTGGAGAAGTGGGCGTCCCCCATACCTTAAATGATTATGCAGATAAGCCCCCCGCTACCCTCATTGACAATGCGCTGCAGGGTGTCCTGCAGTTTAATCTGGGCATTTTCGGGCATGCGGTGCAGCTTGTTCTGAATACCTTCCCTGACCAGATCGTGCAGTGATTTCCCGAATATGTTGGACTCCCATATCTTGGTTGGATCCTCTTCGAATTCGTCGAGCATATAGCGGACCAGTTCTTCGCACTGCTTTTCAGTGCCTATAATCGGAGTTATTTCCGTGGTGATATCGGCTTTGATGATGTGCAGGGAAGGTGCTTTAGCTTTTAATTTCACCCCAAACCGGCTGCCCTGGCGGATGAGTTCAGGCTCTTCCAGGAGCATTTCTTCCAGGCGCGGGGTGACCACTCCGTAACCGGAGTTCTTGACTTCTTCGAGGGCTGAAGCCACCTTGTCAAACTCCCGCTTGGCTCCGCTGAAATCCTTCATCAGCCGCATAACATCGTGGGTTCCCTGAACTTCAAATCCACTCACGTCGCTCAGCGAGCGATAGTACATCTCTTCCGGCACTGTCACATCGACCGCGGCCGTTCCGGTTCCCAGGTCCATCTCTTCCAGGCTGACATAACTGATGTTTTCAACCTCGGATAGTTTTTCCACCGCCTTATCAATATCCCTGACCTTGCGGATACCGTTCAATATTTCCCGGACCGCCAATTCCAGGTCTTCCCGCAGCCAGAAATCCTCATCCAGCTCATCCACCCAGCGCGGCAGTTTTATGTTCACTTCCTGAACCGGGAATTCATAGAGGACTTCTTCCAATATGTTGTAGATCTGCTCGGTAGACATGCGAGCCACATCGACCGGCACCACGCTCACTCCATATTTCTCAACCAGTTCATCAGTGAGGGTCATCGTATCCTTGTCAAATGGTACGGTTGAATTCAGCAGGATGATAAAGGGCTTATTCAATTCCTGAAGCTCGTTGATAACCCGGGCTTCAGCCTCCTCATAGCTGGCCCGCGGAATATCGCTGATGCTGCCGTCGGTGGTTACCACAATACCGATGGTAGCATGATCGGTAATAACTTTCCTGGTCCCTATTTCAGCGGCTTCTTCAAAGGGTACCTCATAGTCAAACCAGGGAGTCTTTACCATGCGAGGTTCTTCATCTTCTTCATAGCCCAGGGCCCCGCCAACCGCATAGCCAACGCAGTCTACCAGTCTTACTTTCAAAGAAAGACCGTTTTGGGTGGTAATCTGGATGGCTTCATTGGGTACGAACTTGGGCTCCGTGGTTGTGATGGTTTTCCCGGCTCCACTTTGCGGAAGCTCGTCTTTAGCGCGCTCCCGGTCGTATATGTCCTGGATATTAGGGAGAATCATCAATTCCATAAAGCGCTTGATGAAGGTGGACTTGCCGGTTCGAACCGGGCCTACCACACCCAGGTAAATATCGCCTCCAGTTCTTACGGCGATATCATTTAAGATATTGTTTCCTTCCACTACTCATCTTCCCTCCCTCGGATCTAGACTTCCACAAAGGCACCCTCCTTAAGCCCCGGATACCCTTACATGAGAACACCGTTATAACAGTACAAATATATTTATCAATATTCGGTAATATAACCAGAAAAGAAAAAAAGTGTGGATTTTACCACACTTTCAGAGGTTGATTGAAGTCAAGCCCTCTAAACTCGGAAAAGACTGTTTAATCAACGGCTGAACGGGGACATTCCTCCCCGAGCGAAGGCGTGCCCCCGTGCCTTACTTGCATTATCACTCAATTGTATTAAAGCGCCCTAAACCTACCAACCCGGTAATTTCTCAGCGATCTCCTCTACCTCATGTTTTTTCCGGCGGGACATCAATATCTCCAACCCTTCGCGGGGTGATTGTCCGAGGTACAGGGTTCTATAACAGGCGGAGGTTATCGGCATCTCTACGTTCAACTCCCCGGCCAGCCGGTGGGTTGCCTTGGTGGTGGGAGCTCCTTCTACGACCATGCCTACTTCTGCCAGGGCCTGTTCGAGGCTGCGGCCCCGGCCGATCAGTTCACCCGCCAGGCGGTTGCGTGAATGACGGCTGCTGCAGGTGACCACCAGATCCCCCATTCCGGAAAGCCCGGAGAAGGTTCGGGGATAACCGCCCATCGCTTCACCCATGCGGGTTATCTCAGTCAGTCCCCGGGTCAAGAGGGCGGCTTTGGTGTTGTCGCCGTAGCCCAGCCCGTCGACTATCCCAGCCGCCAGGGCGATAATGTTTTTTAAGGCTCCACCCAGTTCAACCCCGGCAACATCAGGGTTGGTATATACCCTGAACATGGGCGACATAAATGCGTCCTGGACATAAATAGCCGTGTCCCGACGGTAGGCGGCTACGGTTACCGCGGTGGGGATCTCCCGGGCCACTTCTTCCGCATGGCTGGGGCCGGATAAAACCGCAAAGCGATAGCGGATTGCTTCACCCAGGACATCCTGGGCAACCTGGCTGAGGCGCATTCCGGTCTCTATTTCAAGTCCCTTGGCCGTATTGACCAGGCGGGCGTCAGGCGGCAGGAAATCTTTGATCTGGAGGAGAACCCTGCGCAGCGCCTGGGAAGGCACAGCGCAAACCACCAGGTCGGAACCCTGGAGAGCTTCTTCCGGATCGAGCATCAGGGCAAGGTTTTCCGGAAGGGATACGCCGGGAAGAAAGCGGCGGTTTTCTCTAAACCTCGCCATATCTTCCAGACCATCTTCTATTCGCCCCCACAGGCAGACTGCAGGGACGTTTTTGCAGAGCAGAACCGCCTGGGCGGTTCCCCAACTGCCCGCCCCCAGAATACAGATTTTCTTCATATTTATATCCTTCAATTTGCTTAAACTCTCTGATTTATTTTCGATTCGGTTCCCCGCCTGAGGCGCAGGATGTTCTCGCGATGGCGGTATACGACCAGCAGGCACATCAGAGAACCGGCTACCAGGTAAGGCCAGGGCTTGCCGGTGGCTATAATCAAAACCGGCAAAAAAAGCGCCCCGGTGATGGATCCCATGGAAACATACCGGGTGATAATGATGGTGGCGACGAAGATCAAGGCCAGTATCCCCAGCACTAACGGCATGAAGACCAGTACCACTCCGGCAGCTGTGGCCACGCCCTTTCCACCTTTGAATTTCAAGGCCACCGGATAGCAGTGCCCGAGAACCACGGCCAGCGAGCAGAATATTATATAGGGCCAGGCTCCGAAATGCAGAGCTATAAATCCGGCCGCCACGCCTTTGAACAGGTCGCCCAGCAGAGCCGGCGCCGCCAGCGCCGGTCCGGAAGTGCGTAGCACATTGGTGGCTCCGACATTGCCGCTGCCCTTTTTTCGAATGTCTTGCTTGGTAAACAGGCGGGTGAATATGTAGGAAAAGGGTATTGAACCTATCAGATAGCACAGGATAATAACTCCAGCCAGTTTCAAAGGTCATCCCTCCATAGATGCATTGACTAATCCATTGTAACTGGTTTTGTATGGCTTTGTACACACCTTTGCACCAAATTCCCCAAAAGCTTCACCTGGTACAACATTCGGTATATTGTACCAGCCCCGGGGCGAAATGCATTTTTTTATTCTTTCGAGATGTTCTGCCGCACCAGCAGTCGAATGGGGCTGCCTTCAAAACCGAAATTGGTCCGCAAGGTATTTTCCAGATAGCGCAGGTAAGAAAAATGGACCAGGTCGGGATGGTTGCTGAAAAAGGCAAAGGTAGGGGGTGCGGTTTTTACCTGGGCGGCGTATTTTATCTTTACCTTTTTACCTCCCCCGCCGGGCAGGGGATTTAGCATCTGGGCTTCATTGACCACCTGGTTTAAGTCCGAGGTGTTTATGCGCCGGTTGTGTTGTTCCGCCACGAAATCCACCAGGTCCAGGACCTTGAATATTCTCTGGCGGGTTAAAGCCGAAACATACATGATGGGGGAATAAGCTAAAAACTTAAACTCGTCTCTGATGCTCTTGTCATACTGGTTCATGGTATACTGATTTTTTTTCACCAGATCCCATTTATTAACCACGATTATATTGGCTTTGCCCTGTTCGTGGACATAGCCAGCTATTTTTTTATCCTGCTCCAGGACCCCCTCCTGGGCGTCCAGCATGATCAAAACCACGTCAGCGCGTTCAACGCTCTTCAAAGCCCGGATGACGCTGTATCTCTCGGTAGCTTCTTTAATTTTGGACCTTTTACGCATTCCTGCCGTATCGATAAGGAGATATTTCCGTCCCTGAAACTCAAAGGGGGTGTCGATGGCATCCCGGGTGGTTCCGGGAATATCGCTGACGATTACCCGGGCCTCGCCCAAAAAGGCATTGACCAGGGATGATTTACCCACATTGGGCCTGCCGACAATGGCTATTTTTATAGCGTCCTGGTCTTCTTCGACGTCCACCTCAAGGGGAAACTTGGCCAGCATCGCATCCATCAGCTCATCGGTGTTCATCCCGTGCATAGCTGATATGGGGATGGGTTCGCCCAGCCCCAGCCGGTAAAAGTCAAAGTAGTCCTTTTTCCTGAAATCTTCTATTTTGTTGGCAGCCAGGATGATCGGTTTGTCAGAACGCCGCAGGAGATCGGCTACCATTTCGTCTTCACCGGTGCTCCCCTCCTTGCCGTCCACCACCATAATGATGACATCCGCTTCTTCGATAGCCAGTTCGGCCTGCATTTTAATTTCCTTGCCGAAGATGTCTCCCTGATCAAAACGGATTCCACCGGTGTCAATCAGAATGAACTCCCGGCCTTCCCAATCGGATGAGTCATACAGCCTATCCCTGGTTACACCCGGAATATCTTCCACAATCGCCTTGCGCGCCCCTACCAGGCGGTTGAAAAGCGTCGATTTTCCCACATTGGGCCTTCCTACAATGGCTACTACCGGTTTGGCCATCTTGTTTCCTCCCTAATAATCGCTCGGCTGCGCCAAAGGCCTGCCGCAAATGTATTCAACGGCATCTGTTATGCTGCCCACTACCTTAATCATAGCACCGCTTTGCTCTTCAATCTGCCCTACCGTCAAATTATCCAAAAACAGATCACTGCTGTCTTTCAGCATGACTCCCGGCAGTATGACCTGTTTGCCCCGGTATTTGCGGCCCAGGGCTTTAATGATATCACTGCCGGTTATCAGACCAGCCACGCTAACCATCCCTCCAAAATAATCGTTAGGTACGGTTAAAAGCTCAAGTTTAAGCCCTCTGATCTCCCGGAGCCGTGCAACGATGCCCTCAAGAACAGGAACGGCCGATTTACTGGTGGCCAGAACATAATCCCCGGGGGTCACCGCCGCCGGTAAAAACTCCTGCAAACCGTCAAATTCATCCAGCAGCTGCCTGGCCAGGCCGATCCCGTTTTCTATCTGCTGGTAGTCGTCATAATAGGCCGCCGGCGGTATTTCCCGGCCGGTTTTTATATAAAACTCGTCAGCCAGATAGACAAATCCGGTTTTTAACCGGCTGCGAAAGCTTTTCTGATAGGCATCAATCTCATCGATCAGTTCCCAGGCCAGATTTTCGCTCACCGGCTGGAGTGGAACCAGCTTCGCCCGGTGCCCGGTCAGTCCAACCGGCACGATCCCCACGGAACGGACCGACGGGTAGAAAGCGGCCAGCCCTTCTATTGTCTCTCGCAGCACTTCCCCGTCATTCAATCCCGGACAGAGCACTACCTGGGTATGCACCTCTATACCGGCATCATAAAGCCGCTGCAATTGAAGCTTGATATCGGCGGCCCGCGGATTTTTTAACATATGGGCCCGCAGTTCGGGATTCAGGCAATGCACCGAAACATAAAGGGGGCTCAAACGCAGTTGCGTAAGCTTTTCCCAATCGCTTTTCTTTAAGTTGGTCAGGGTTATAAAGTTGCCCTGCATGAAGGAATAGCGGTAATCATCGTCTTTGACATAAAGGGTTTTACGCATTTTCCGGGGAAGCTGATCCACAAAGCAAAATACACAGCGGTTGCGGCATTGCTTCATACGGTCAAAAACTGCCTCTTCAAAGAGCAGGCCCAGGTCTTCGCCTTCATCCTTTTCTATTTCGATCAGCCATTCCTCACCGTCGGGCTTTATTACTTCCAGGTTTATATTTTCATCCTGGCTGTAGTATTGATAATCGAGCAGATCCATGATCGGGTGCCCGTCGATAGCCTGCAGCACATCCCCGGCCCTGATGCCAGCTTCTTCCGCTATACTGCCCGGGGCCACACCCACTATGCGCCCAGCCATGCTTTTCCTCCCCGGTTTAGAAATCTTAGAAAATTATCTAACAAAAAGGTCCTGCATGCAAGCCAGGCAAGCAGAACCTGATTAGAAGGACCGGGAATTTTTAATGAGTCAAACCGCCGCGGAGCTCGTCAACTTCCTCTTTAATACGGGAAAACTCTTTGCCGATAAGGTAGCTGGAAAGGTATTGGTTTACATACTGGCCGCCTATGATTTTAGGAATCTTAGCGGCATAATACAGCAGGCGTTCTCCGGGTATGGAAATAGTTTTTAGCTTTAGCTCTCCTTCCGGGTACCCGACCAGATCAGCCAGGTTTTTAATGCTTTTATAACCTACTTCGGTTTCCGTCCCCATTCCCAGGGTATAGACCTGGTTGCCGTCCTGATCCTGATCGATAAATATGGGATAGCCGCTTTCGTCATGATACGTGTCGCAGAAGCCGCGCACAAATCTAAAATCGGGTTTGTGCAAGCGGCCTAGAAATATATGGGCGGCGATAAGCGGATGATGCACCCCGCTGGTCCCTAAAAATATGATCTTCATCTCGCCACCTGCACCGTGTTTATGGCCCTGAGCCGGGTAATCTCCACCAGGTTGACCAGATCCCAAAACGCCTTGCGAGTGCTTCTTCCCAAAACCGGTCTTCCCAATGAAACCCAGCCTATCCGCCGTGAAGTGAAACCACCCAGCTTCATACCCAGATTTACCCGGGTCATACAGTCTACAAATATGATTTCATCCTTTTTACCCAGGAGCTCGGCAACCCCTTTGAGCATATTACCGTAGCGGCGCCCCACGTTCTTTTTGCCCAGGACATACACTTCGTTCTTATATTCATCGATTCCCATGAAACGGATCGATCCGAAATCCATTTTACTGGTCTTGTCAAAGTAGGGCAGAGCAAGCATTTCATCCATAGAGGGCAGGCGTTTTTTTTCAATAAGGCCCAAATGCAGGGCTGCCGCTAAAATCGATGAATGAGAGCCGCCAAAACAATGATAGATAATCTTCATGACTGCCTCCCGCACCGCCAGGCTTTAATGGCGGGTTATAATATACACCCCGTTTTCCAGATCATGCACCGTTCCGGCCAGGATACGGGCCAAAAGCAGGCTCAGCTTCTGCTGCTCCTCCGGGCTGGAGGCGACAAACAGGGGGCAGGCCCCGCCGTCTACCCGGCCGCTTTCACGGGTAATGATAGCCAGAATGATGTCTTTTAAGCCCGTATCCATCAATCAGCCGCCTTCCTGCCGTAGAAGGTTTTCAATGTTGTGCCCCGGTTGGATTCCAGGACCGGCACCTTTTCCACAACCCGTTTCATATATTCCCGGTCCGGTTCGTTAGCCAGCATAAAAAGGCCCAGGTAGCCCTGGTCAATATTTTTTCGGGCCAGGGGGCGCAGTTCCTTTTCCCCGATGTCCACCTTGCTGCCCAATATGGAAACCAGGTCGTGGATAATGGCCATACGCTGGCCTGGAGAATCCAGGGTCAGTCGTGCATCATCATCTTTGGGCTTTATTATCAGTCCAATGCCTTCCTTTAATATCTTTTCCCTGGTTTGGGGAAGACCCACATTCATCATGATCACGTCGTTCACTTTGAGAATGCTGCCGTCAAAATGGAGCTCGCCGGTTTCAACCACCGCTATGTCCCCAATATTCGAGCCGCGCATAAAGCGCAGGGAGAAAAATATGGTTAGAAGGGCAGCCGCCAGGGCATAGGGCCAGCCCTTCCAGTAGGCCATGGCGCTGGTGGCCAGGGCAGTAATGATAACCAGATAGTTGCGGGCTTCAAAAACCCGGGCGATTCCTTCAACATAATCGCTCCCCCGGGGTATCAATTTGGTCTTCTCCAGGTGATCCAGGGTTTCTCTTTCCATTTGCCGTATGTCTTTAAACTGCTGGGCCGCTAAAACCAGAAAGGTTACCGCTACGTAATCAGGCTGAGCGATGGCAGGTATGGCCACCGCCCCCAGGCTGGCGGCTATAAAGCCCAGCGACAGGTGGGTTAAATGACCGTGGGGATAGGTCGGGTAGTTGCGCTGATCATTCCTGAGCATCAGCCAGCGGTCAACAAAACCGGCCGCTATCCCCCAGACAATCGCAACCAGATGGTGCTCCATCACTACTCTTTAGCCTTATTCTTGCCTTTGTTCAGATAGTAGAAGCCAATCCCCGCGGCAGCCAGCACTCCCAGCAGTATGGCTATATTGCTCCAGGTCGCCCGGCTGGTTCCGGCCAGAGGTTTCTGCGCGGGCGAACCGCCCTGGTTGGAACCCGCTGCCTGAGCCCCCAGTACGATAGGCAGAGACTCGGCAAATAACTGCACCCCTTTTTCCGCTTCCTCCTTGGTATTGGTATTGGAACCCACTTCTATTAACATGGAACGGGGGCTTAAATCCTGGTTGAAATCTCCTTTGCCAATGTATATGCCATTGGATAGTCCGGGGCTCTTCTGGTCCATGACCGCCTTTATCTTTTTGGCAAATTCCAGGTTGCTGGTTTGGTTGGGATTTTGCTTGCCCACTACCAGTTTCACTTTAGTAACGTCCATCCCTTTAACTTCGGTTTGATACTGGCTGGCGGGAACCGCATCCCGGTGAACATCAAGGATCGCGTCCGGATTATTGCGTAAAAGGGTTGCGGCAGTCCTCCTCGAACGATTGTAGGCATTTACATCGTGGGGATTGTGGTTATTTTTATTGTGTTCAACCTGGAATCCCAATGACTGCAATTTACTGGCCAGGGCGTCTCCTACATCATAAATGCCCCCGGCTCCTTCTTTGCTGGAAGTTCCATCACTGCTGTCGTAGGACTCGTCGCTGTGCGTGTGGTATATGGAAATGCGCTTGGGCTGCGCGGCCGCAGCGGCCGGAACCGCTTCCCCATCGAAAATCCAGGCCTGGCGCTGTTCGTCGTAGGCGATCTGCGGCATAGTTTCCTGCCCGACCATTACACATTTGGCCTGGCTGTTATTGATCTCCTGAACTTCATAACGGCAGTTGTCCGCCGCTATATATTCATCTCCAACGTAAACCTGCAGGGCGGTTTGGAGGATTACCCGGTCGTTTTGATCAACCAGGGTATAATACTGGCCATCGCTCAGTTCTTCATGAACTCCCCAGGCCGGAGCGGCGCTGATCACAAGCAGGGTAAAAGCCAGAATTAAACACCAGCTTCTTTTTTTATTCATCATTTCCACCCCTTTCACCGCTATCTCCTTCCCGGTCAACCGGTTTGCGGGCCGGCTCCGGCTCCCGGAGGTTTTCCACCAGCTCCTCAGGTCTGCCTTCGGTCTGGGGGCCGCCCTGCATGCGTTCTCTGGTCTCACCGATCAGTTCGGCCAGTAAAACAGCTAGAATACCGGCCAGGATCAGGGAATCAAAAGCGCCGGCTCCGCCCACATGGACTATGCCGCGATTTCCGGTACTGAGCAAATAGTACAACTGACCCAGATCCAGAGCGAAAACACCCATAACTGCGGCAAAAAAAGCGCCCCGTCGGCTGCGCCCGGCCAGGTAGCCCACTATACCGGCCACCAGGGGATAAATGTAGATCGGATCGATAAAAATGCGCTCCGGTTCAGCCCCCAGGTAGCGGCCGGCCAGAAATAAGCTTAACCCGGTAATAACCGCAGCTATGGCCGAACGTATTTTCTCAAAGGCGGTACCGGCTGCCAGCCATACGTATACGGCCAGCCCAACCGCTACCACCCCGCCCAGATTTATAGTTACCCGGGAGCTTACCGGCAGGTCAAAAAAGCTGCCCACGATAATGGCGGCTATTACGGCCAGCGCTCCCCTGTCACTCAGCCGCAGGCGGTCCAATGCCCGGTGGGCAATGCCAAAGTATATCAGTATCGAAATAACGACCAGGGTAATAAGCCCAAAAGGGAAATTCCTCATTCACCTCATCCTTTCAATGATTTTCAAACAGTATGTTTCCCTTTTTTTCGGGCTGTTATGTAATTAAATGAGTAACGGAGGGACGGAGCTGGTGTCACATTCCAATTGGGATGTGACACCAACTCCGTCCCCCCGTCACCGATTGCTTTAACCTGCGTTTATTGGTTGCGATTGGCTTTAAAAGCCTTGTACGACATATAGCCTCCGGAAACGTTGTATACCCTGTATCCCTTTTGCCTCAAGATGCGGTTGGCCACATAGGCTCTGATGCCCACCTGACAGGTA
Source organism: Syntrophomonas sp. UBA5314 (assembly GCA_002410325.1). Taxonomy (GTDB): domain Bacteria; phylum Bacillota; class Syntrophomonadia; order Syntrophomonadales; family Syntrophomonadaceae; genus UBA5314. Next base: position 12,263 of record DHRK01000072.1, on the reverse strand, counting down.
ACCAGTATGGGCCTGTCTTGGGGTATTTCTTCAAGCCGATCGCGAATATCGTCTACCGGTATATTGACCGCGCCTTCCACTCCCCCGGATTCAATTTCCCGCGGGGTGCGAACATCGAGCAGAACGGCCCCCTCGGCAAGCAGGTCGGGTACTTCTGCCCAGTCCACCGACTCGACGTCCCCGTTTATAATATTTCCGGCCGTATAGCCCAACATGTTTACGGGGTCTTTGGCCGAAGAAAATGGCGGAGCATAAGCCAGTTCCAGCTCCTGCAGGTCAAATACGGTCATTCCCGCCCGGATGGCGGTAGCCAGAACATCGATCCGTTTGTCGACCCCTTCAGTACCTACGATTTGGGCCCCTAAAACCTTGCCGGTAACGGGAGCAAAGAGCAGTTTCGCAGCCATCTGCCGTCCCCCCGGGTAATAAGTGGCATGGGGGAAGGGGTGGGTGTGGCAAGTCAGGTATTCTATCCCCTGACTTTTCAAAGTCCTTGCATTGGCCCCGGTAACAGCCATAACCAGTTCCATAACCCGCACGATGCCGGTTCCTTGCGCACCTTTATAGGGTATGGGCCTACCGACTATGTTGTCGGCTACAATCCTCCCCTGCCGGTTGGCGGGACTGGCCAGGGGTATCAATACCTCCTGCCCGGTGACATAATGCTTTACTTGAATGGCATCCCCCACCGCGTATATAAAGGGGTCGGAAGTCTTGAGGTATTCATCTACCTGAATGCCGCCGGTCGCTCCGATAGTCAACCCGGCCTCTTTGGCCAGCTTGCCCTCAGGCCTTACCCCGGCTCCCAGGATCACTACATCGGCCGCGATCTTTTTCCCTCCGGCCAATCGCACCGCCTGCACCTGGTCTTCTCCCTCCAGTGCTTCGGCCAGCGAATTCAAGTAAAGGTCTACCCCCTGTTTTTCGAGATACTGCTGAACTATGGAAGCCATATCGGCATCCAGAGTGGCCATGACCTGAGTCCCTGCTTCAATGAGATGAACCTTTACATTTTGCTGCAAAAGGACTTCGACCATTTCCAGGCCGATGTAACCCGCCCCGATAACCGCAGCGCTTTGGGGCTGGGTGTTTTCAATAAAGGCTTTTACCGCGTCGCTGTCCGGAACATTGCGGATGGTAAATACCCCGGGCAGATCGACTCCCGGTATGGGGGGAACAACCGGCGCCGCTCCGGGCGACAGAACCAGATGGTCATAGCTTTCCCGGTATACCTCGCCGGTCTGGTAATTCCGGACCTCCACCTCTTTGGCTTCCGGTATTATACGAATGACTTCACTTAAGGTCCTTACCTCGATATTAAAACGACGGTGCATGGCCTTGGGAGTCTGAACCAGCAGGCTGGCCCGCTTTTTTATGGTCCCCCCTACATAGTAGGGCAGCCCGCAGTTGGCAAAAGAAATGTATTCCCCTCGCTCAAACATAATTATTTCCGCTGTCTCATCCAACCTTCGGAGCCGGGCGGCCGCACTGGCTCCACCGGCTACTCCACCGACAATAACTACCTTCATGATAACTCCCTCCCTTTTTTGAATGTTCTTGTACTATAACCTGGTCTCTCTATATTTTTTAAAGCTTCTGCAAAAGCTCTCCAAAGGATTCATAAAATAAAAACCCGGCTAGTTTAAAGCAGGCCGGGCTGTTGGCGCGCGCTGTCCAAGGTAAAGGTCCAGCAGCCTTCCGGGTCTTTGCAGCTTAAAGCTATGCCCCGGGCCTGCAGCCATTCCGCCGTAGGTCCGGTAATGAGGAGCGGCTTTCTCCTCAGGTCCTGCCAGGTGCGGGCCCCGCTCATAAGCAAAATCGCCTTTAACCGGTATAAGAGCTCATTCAACAGCCGGTCCAGGCTGTCTTTTCCCTCGGCCATGAGGATTCGCAAAAACCAGCCCGCCACTCCACAGGCGTTGGCCCCCAGAGCCATAGCTTTGGCCATATCACTGGCGGAGCGCACGCCTCCTGAGGCGATCAAGGTCAGCGGCTGCCCCAAAGATATAATTTCTGCCATACTGGCCGCGCTGGGTATCCCCCAGTTGTCCAGTTCATGATTAAAAAGCCCGTAACGACGGTCTTCAATTCTTATAAAGTTGGTGCCCCCGCTTCCTCCGCTGTCGAAAACGCGTATCCCGGCCTGGTATAAGCGGCCGGCGCTTTCCCGTGAAAATCCGAAGCCAACTTCCTTGGCGATAACCGGCACCGGACTTTCCTGTACGGTTTCTTCAACCCGGGCTATAATTCCTTTAAAACTGCGATCCCCCTCGGCCATGGCCAGCTCCTGGGGAACGTTGAAATGCAACTGCAGGGCGTCAGCGCCGATCATCTGCACCGCCCGCCGGGCGTGCTCCTTTTGACTGGCTGCGCCTACATTGGCGATGATCAAACCAAAGGGATTTGCTTCCCTGACAACCGAGAAGCTGTCTGTCCAGCCCGGCTCGTCGATGGCCACGGTCTGGGAGCCCACGGCCATACCCAGCTGGTACTTGGCCGCCAAACCGGCCAGATCGCGGTTAATTCTCCGGCCTATCTCGCTGCCCCCGGTAATGGCATTGATTATGAGCGGAACTGACAGGCGCTTACCCAGGACTTCGACCCCCGTATCTATGTCCTCAATGTCCAATTCGGGTACCGAGTCGTGCAGGATATGTATATCGTCGAATCCGCTGCCTATAGGTCCTTCGGGGGTCTTGACAGCCAGATTGAGATGCTCCTCTTTGCGCCGGCTTCTTATTTCAACAACCTCCCCGCGATGGCTTGAGCCTTTTCCAGATCGTCAACATCATTGATGTTGAAAAACAATTCATTCACATCGCCAAAAGCGGCCAGCTCGCTCTCATTTACCACCACCGCGTCCAGCTGCTCATAAAACAGCCGGACCAGTTTCAACCAGCCGCGTTCCAGGCTTTCGGTTAAAAGCGGCAGACAGCGTCGGCTGTACACTGCTGCCGTGGGCTGCAGCCGGCCTTCTATCTCGGTAACCGCACTGTCATGATCACCCAGGCGGCTTAAAAGGTATTCCACAATTTCCATGCTTACAAACGGCGTATCGCAGCCGCATACAAAGGCACGGTCGTTCCCGGCGTAGGTCAATCCGGCGTGAATGCCGCTCAAAGGACCCAGGCGGGGTATGAGGTCGGTATAGACCTGCACCCCCAGGTTGCTGAATAACTGGGGTTCATTGCATATGATAATGGTCTCCGCAAAATTTTCTCTAAACTTATTGACCAAGATGTCTATAATCCTTCGCCCGCCAATTTCGGCAAAGGCTTTATTAAACTTCATCCTCGAACTCTTGCCGCCGGCGAGAATAATCCCGCTAATCTCCACAGTATCACCCAATCCACGGAATATTAAATAATAGCCGTAATTATAAAAAAAGGCTGCTCCGCAGCCTTAAAATCTGGGATTTCAAGCCCCACTGGCCGCCGCGCTGCAGCCCTGGCTGCAACTGGGGCCGAAAGACGGCCTGGTCTTCCCAGTATGAAATTCAGATAATAACTGTTTAATATTCTTCGATGAGCAGTCCGGGCATGTAACCTTATCCTTATCGGCATTGGATATCATCAAGTCGAATTTTCTGCCACAATCCTGACAGGCAAAATCAAAGATAGGCATACCCACCCCTCCTAGCGACTTTTATTCTTCTCCCTGATTATCCAGGTAGGCTTCAACTTCATTTTTTTCCTTTTCAGCCTGGGCTTCGCGAATCGAGAGGCTGATTTTCTTTTCCTCATTGTTTATGTTCAAGATCTTGGTGGTTACCACATCTCCCACACTGACAACATCTTCCGGTTTTTCAACTCTGCGATTGGCCAGCTGGGATATGTGAACTAGACCATCAACACCCGGTGCCAGTTCTACAAATGCGCCAAAGGGAGTAATTCTCACAACCGTTCCTTCAATCAAATCGCTTTCCTGATACTGGCCAACCAGTTGTTCCCAGGGGCTCTTGAGCAGCTTTTTACGGCTCAGGGAAACCCGTTCCTTTTCCCGATCCAGGCCCAGGATATATACCTCAACTTCATCGCCTTCCTGGAATACATTGGATGGATGTTCTATACGCCGGTGGTCTATTTCGGATACGTGCAGAAGTCCTTCGTACCCTCCCAGGTCGATAAAGGCCCCGTAGTCAACTATCCGTTTAATGTGGCCGGTAATCGTCTGTCCTTCTTCAATCTTGCTCCAGAACTCTTTCTTCAAGCGGGATTTTTCTTCCGCCACCAGTTCCTTGCGGGACAGAACCACCTGTGATCCCCGCCGCTTGTTGCGGTTGAACTCGATAATTTTGAATTCCAGGGTGCGGCCGATATATTCGTCCAGGTTCTTTACATAGGTATCATCGACATGGGAAGCCGGGAGAAACGCGGTAACACCTACGTCAACCAGTAATCCGCCTTTAACGCTGCCGGTTATGGTCCCCTCGACGGTCTGGTCTTCTTTGAAACGCTCTTCCAGTTTGTCTAAAAGCTTCTGGGAGTCGACCTTCTTTTTGGAAAGCAGGATATTGCCGTCATCATCCCACTTCAGAATCATGACTTCAATTTCATCTCCCACATTGACCAGGTCCCGGGCAGAGCCGACATCGTTGAGGGAAAGCTCCCTCAGGGGGATGATGCCCTCTGATTTGCCGCCCACGTCTACCATAACCTCGTCATCTAGAACCTGTATTACGGTACCCTTTATGATATCCCCCTTGGTCGGGGAGGCAAAGTCAGCCATCTCCGCCTCCATTTTGGCGAATGAATCTTCCTGGTTGCTCTCCGGTGCTGGTGCTTGTTCGTTTAACTGGGTGTCTTTTTCGTCTTCCAAATTAGCCATCCTTTCCATTACCTCCTTAATAATCCAGTCGGGTGTGGAAGCACCGGCTGTGATACCCAGCAGGTCGATTCCTTTAAACCAGTCCGGATTTAAATCTTCCGCGTCATTAATCCGAATGGTTTTTACACCCGTACTCTGGCACTCTTTTACGAGAGTGCTGGTATTTGAGCTTTGTGGATCACCAATCACCAGCATGAGATCTACCTGATTGCTCAGTTCCCGGGCGGCTTCCTGTCTTTTCCTGGTTGCCGAGCAGATTGTGTTGAAGACTCGGATTTCTTTGCTCTTGCCTTGAAGAGCTCTGGCTACCTGGAGAAATTCGTTCTCATCCTTGGTGGTTTGAGATACCAGAGCGATCTTTTTTCCGTGGATCGCTTCGGCGTCCTGGCTTTTCATTACAACTCTAGCTCTATACCCACACCAACCCAAAATTGCCTGTACCTCGGGATGGTGCTCATCTCCAAAAATAACGATTTCGTAATCTTCCTGCCGCATTTGTGAGACGATCTGGTGGATTTCTTTGACCAGCGGGCAGGTCGCGTCTCTCACTTTTAAGTGCATCCTCTGAGCAAGTTCCAATATTTCGGGAGTGGAGCCATGGGTTCTCAACAAGACTCCACGCTCCGGCGATTTGATCTCGGCGAGGACTTCCACTGGGGCCAGACCCCGGTTTTCATAATACCGGACTACGGACTTATTATGCACCAGCGGCCCAAGAGTATACCATATCCCCGGTTCTTTCAGGCATTCATCCGCCATCTGGACAGCTCTTTTAACCCCAGCGCAGAAGCCGGCATTTTTAGCCAACCGGGTTTGCATTTATTACACCCCGCAAATACTTATTCGTATTTTCCCACCTAAATCCTTCTTTATTTCTGCAAAAGTGCGTTAATATCCTTCTCTATCCTGTGACTTAACTCTTCCAGAGCGGCCGCATGAGACATTTCGGCCAATCCTTGGGTATTTACAGGTCTTCCCAATTTAATTTTAAGCGGTTTAAACCATCCGCAGGGCAGAATCCCGCTCGTTCCGATGCAAGCCGCCGGCAAAATGGGGCATCCGGCTTTCAAGGCAATCAATGCGGCACCGGGTTTTACTTCAATCGGCGCCCCCTTAAGGGCCCGTCGGCCTTCAGGAAAGATCCCCAGAATCTTTCCTGCTTTAACCAGTTCCAGGGCCGTGCGTATAGCCTGCCGGTCCACTGCTCCCCTCTTTATGGGGAAGGCGTAAACCAAAGGCAGCAGGCTTTTTAATACCGGTATATTAAAAAGCTCGGCTTTGGCCATGTAGCAGAGCGGCCGGGGCAAGGCAAAGCCTAATATCAATGGGTCCCAGTTGCTTATGTGATTGGCCACCACAATAACCGGACCGGACCCGGGCAGGTTCTCCAGGCCCTCTCTTTTCAACCCCAGCAGGGCAAAAAGGATCAGACCGGCGTATCTAACTACCGTATAAAGCACTATTGGTCTCCTCGATTATGGTGAGCAGCTTATCAAGCACTTCATCTATTTGCATGTAACTGCTGTCAATAATGATTGAATCGGGCAGGACTTTCAAAGCCCCGACCCGGCGTTCACTGTCGCTATGGTCCCGGGCCATGATATCCTCTTCCAGGGATAAAAGCTCCGGAGTATCGTCAGCGATATTCATCTCCCGGGCACGCCGTCGGGCCCTTTCCTCCAAGGTGGCGGTTAAAAAAAATTTGAACTCGGCGTCAGGCAAAACGCATTCTCCTATGTCCCGGCCATCCATCACTACCGATTGGGTGCGGGCCATCTCCTGCTGCTGTTTAACCATTATTTCCCTGACCTCGGGATGCCGGGCCAAAGAGGAGACCAGGCTGCTAACCCGGGGAAGCCTTATCTCCGCGCTGACATCTATTCCATCACAAAAGATTTTTTGCTCATGATCAGCATTTTTAAACTGGATGCTCGTCTGAAGGGCCATCTGGCGCAGGTCTAGTGGATCATCAAAGTTCTTGCCTTCCTTTAAGGCTTTCCATGTCAATGCCCGGTACATGGCTCCTGTGTCGATATACACAAAGCCCAGTTCCTGGGCCAGCCTTCTGGCAACGGTGCTTTTACCCGCACCCGCCGGTCCATCGATCGCGATTTTCATCATTCTACCACCCAGATATATTCTTTAATATTTTAGCACAAGCATCCAGTCAAAAACTACCGCTTTTACTTAAAAGCATGCCTGAAATAAGCGCCCGTTGCCCACCATACGATTGATTATTTCCATTTAATAAAAATCATATAAAAAAGAGACCTGCCCTTTTACAGAAGTTAAGCGGCCGGTCTCCTGGTATCGTTTAAATTGATCACTTTTTAATGAGCTTCCTGAGCAGGGGCCAGAATTCGGGGAATGATATGTCAACCACTTCCGAGTTGTGCACGATGGTTTCTCCCCTGGCCTTAAGAGCGGCAATAGCCGTACTCATGGCTATGCGGTGATCGCCCCGGCTGTCGACCGCCGCCCCGGTTAAGCCTTCCGGGCGGCCTTGAATCACAAATCCGTCCTCCAGCTCTACAATGCCGGCTCCCATTTTGCCAAGTCCGGAACATATGGCCTTGATCCGGTCCGACTCCTTAACCCGGAGTTCCCCGGCATCTCGAACTACGGACTCACCTTCGGCCAGGGCCATGGCCACGGCCAGAATGGGAATTTCATCGATCAGACGGGGAATGATGTCGCCTGCCACCCTGGTACCGCGCAGTTCCGAATAGCCGGCCACTATATCGCCAATCGGCTCCCCGCCGACAACCCGCTGATTCTCTATGGCCAGCCTGGCCCCCATGCCCTGTAAGACCTCAATCAGACCAGCCCGGGTCGGATTTATTCCCACATCCCGGATCATGATTTCCGATCCCGGAACGATAAGCGCCGCGACCAGGAAAAAGGCCGCCGAGGAAATATCCCCGGGTACGAAAAACTCCTGGGCCTGGAGTTCACGCCCGGGCTTCAAGGTTATCTCCAATCCCTGAACCTCAAGGTCGGCGCCCATGGCCTGCAGCATGCGTTCGGTGTGATCCCGGGACTTCTCCGGTTCAATAATTCTGGTTTGACCCCCGGCATAAAGCCCGGCCAGAAGCAAAGCCGATTTCACCTGGGCACTGGCCACCGGCATACGGTAGCTTATACCCTTAAGGTTTTTATTTCCTTTAATGGCCAGGGGAGGGTAAAAGCCGCCGGCTCTTCCCCAGATCTCTGCGCCCATGACTGTCAATGGCTCAATGACCCGGCGCATGGGCCGCCGGTTGAGTGAATGGTCCCCGCTCATAAGCGATAAAAAGCCTTGCCCGGCCAGCAAGCCGCTCAACAGGCGCATGGTTGTTCCGGAATTACCGCAGTCCAGAATTCCTTCCGGCTCCTTTATACCGTGCAAGCCCTTTCCTTCGATAAGCATACGCGTTCCCCGGTCCAGTATTTCAATGCCCAGAGAACACATACATCCGCAAGTTGACAGGGTGTCGCCGGCTCGCAGGAAATTATGGACTGCTCCCTTTCCGTTGCCCAACCCGGAAAAAATAACCGAGCGATGGGATATCGATTTGTCGGGGGCTACAAGAAATTCGCCCTTTAAAGGCCTATGGCATTCATTGATCCTTTCCATTTTCACTCCCCTTACCGTAGCCAGGCTTTGATGCCCCGGGCCTGCAGGGCCTGTACCGCCTCTTCAGCTTGCTCGCTACTGGCCACTCCCAGGCGGATGGTTCCTCCATCGCCTTCCCGAACTCGCAGTATCTCTATATCAACAATATTAATGTCCTCCTGGTCCAGTATTATTCCTAGCTGCCCGATTACCCCCGGGCGGTCCGGCACAATACAGACCAGCTCATGGCAAAATGGAATCAGTCCTTTTCTGACTTTGGGAATGCTGTCGCGTATGTCCTTGGCCCTTTCCAACTGCTGTTTGAGGCCCTCCCGGTCGTCGTTTTCCAGGGCCTTTTTCAGCTCGTTCAGGCGCTCCCCCAGAGCATTCAACTGTCGTATTAGGGGTTCCCGGTTGGAAAAAGCGATGTCTTCCCACAAATCCGGGTTGGAGGAGGCTACCCGGGTTGTATCGCGGAATCCGCCCGCGGCCAGCATCAACTCTTCCTGCCGCCCCTCGGTAAGCCCCACCAGGGCCACCGCGGCCAGATGCGGAATATGGCTCACCGTGGCCACCAGTTCGTCGTGCCGGGCTGCTTCCATATGCTTGATGCGCGCGCCGGTACTGGCCAGAAGGTTTTCCAAAATCCTCACCATTTCCCGCGGCGTATCAGCTGGCGCGGTCAGGACATAAACCGCGTTTTCAAATAGATAGCGGTCCGCACCGGCTATTCCCTGAGTTTCGGCTCCGGCCATGGGGTGCCCGCCAATGGCGTAAACCCCGAAAGGCAGGGTATTAAATAGCTCCATCACCTGCACTTTGGTGCTGCCCACATCGGTGAGCAGTACTCCGGGTTTTAAGACCGGAGCTATTTGCTCAATGACCGAATGATATACCCCCAACGGGGTGCAGATAATGATTACATCCGCCTCTTTAGCGCCTTCTAGAAGCCCGGCCGTCCTGTCAACTGCTCCCATGGCGGCCGCCATGTCACAGGCAGTTCCTTCCCGGTCAAACCCGGTGATAGATTCAACCTGCGGGCTTTCCCGCAGGGCCAAACCCAGCGAACCGCCAATTAATCCGAGCCCGATTATAAAGACCTTTTTCTTCATGCCGGGTCTTCTCCGTCTCTTTCTGCTTCACGCAATGCTTCTATAAGACGCTTGACCTTCCTGGACAGGCGGTTGAAATTCTCCGGAGTCAAGGACTGCGGCCCGTCGGAAAGAGCTTCGCTGGGGTTCTGGTGCACTTCAATAATAAGCCCGTCGCCCCCTGCTCCCACAGCAGCCAAAGCCATCGGCTCAACCAGCTTCCACTTGCCGGTGCCATGGCTCGGATCAACCAGTACAGGCAGATGGGTCAGCTGTTTGATTAGAGGTATGGCGCTTAAATCCAGAGTGTTGCGGGTGTATTTTTCAAAGGTGCGAATGCCCCGCTCACACATGACCACCCGGGGGTTGCCGCTGGATATGATGTATTCGGCGGCCATGATCCATTCTTCAACGGTTGCCGAAGGACCGCGTTTTAATAGCACCGGCTTGTCAATTTTGCCCAGTTCCCGGAGCAGGAAAAAGTTTTGCATGTTGCGGGCTCCCACCTGCAGCATATCCGTGTACTGGGCCACCGTCTCAACCAAACGCGGGTCGACGATTTCCGTAACTACCGGCAGGCCGGTAATCTCCCGCGCTTCGGCCAGAATCTCCAGCCCCTCCAACTCCAGACCCTGAAAGGAATAAGGAGATGTTCGGGGTTTAAAAGCTCCTCCCCGGAGCATAGTGGCCCCGGCTTCTTTTACCATGCCGGCGATTTCCAGGAATTTATCCCGGCCTTCCACGGCGCAGGGGCCGGCAATAATTTGAAAATTGCCCTGTCCGATAACCCGGCTGCCTACCTGCACAACGGTCGGTTCGCTGCGAAATTCTTTAGAGGTGAGTTTGAAGGGCTGCAGGATGGGTACCACCTTATCCACCCCGGGGAGGGTCTCAAAAAGGTCCATGTCTTCCTGGGTCCTCTCCCCGATGGCGCCTATAATGGTGCGTTCAACCCCCTGGGAGAGATGGATCAAAAACCCACGCGCCTGCAGTTTTTCGGTTACTTGATCGATTTTGTCCTGCCCGGAATTCTTCTCCATTACGATAATCATCGGTGCGTCTTCCTCCTTGCTGGGTCAGGAACGGGAAAATAAAAAGCCACAGGCGAAATTCACCAATGGCTTTTAATCCATGGCCAATATTTTCCACCATCCTGCCGTACTACGTTTTTTTTAGTCGCTCTGCACTTGAGCCTACCATCCTACAATAAACAGAATACCATGAAGCTTCATTATCTATCAATAATTTTTTGCTCCAGCCGGGCCAACTCTTGAAGCTGTCTGATCAGCAATTGATAGTTGTCCAGAGTCAGGGACTGCTTCCCGTCTGATAAAGCCCGGTCCGGCTCCTGGTGCACTTCAACCATAACCCCGTCCGCCCCGGCGGCTACAGCGGCTTTGGCTACCGGAATGACCATCTTCCACTTTCCGGTGGCATGGCTGGGATCGACGATTACCGGCAAATGGGTCAATTCTTTGAGCAGAACCACCGCCCCGATGTCGACCGTGTTCCTGGTATATTGTTCAAAAGTCCTTATGCCCCTTTCACAGAGAATGATCCGGGCATTGCCTTCGCTCAAGATATATTCAGCGGCCAGCAGCCATTCCTCAATAGTGGCCGAGAGCCCGCGTTTGAGCAGAATTGGTTTGTCAACCTGGCCCAATTCCTCCAGCAGGGTATAGTTCTGCATATTGCGGCTCCCCACCTGAAAGATGTCGACATAGGGGTATAATGCTTCCAGGTCGCGCACATCCAAAACCTCGCTTACAATCGGCATTTCGGTCAATTGGCGGGCTTCTTGGAGCACCTCCAGGCCCTCCCGCCCCATTCCTCTGAAAGAATAAGGCGAAGTGCGCGGCTTAAAAAGTCCGCCCCTCAAAATATGGGCGCCGGACCTGGCCAAAAAGTCGGCTACGGCCAGGTAGTCCGCCCGGTTTTCAACCGCGCAGGGTCCCGCTATCACCGTGCAATAGCCCTGCCCTAAAATCACCCGCCGCTTCCCGGCCGATACTTCTATATGGGTATCCTTGGGTTGATAATCCCGGGAAGCCAGCTTAAAAGGCTTCATAAAAGCTCCTTCACTCCTGCCGCTAAAACTATCACATCTACCATAATAGCATTAGTAAAAACAAAGTGCGACATGCTTTAAACCGAGCCGCCATTCTACCTGAATAGCCTGATATATAGCCGGAACCTGGTTAAATATGTGGCCCGGATAGTGACTAATTAACATTAAAGGAATAAAATATACGAAACCGAAAAGAGGAAAGGAGACTATATTTTATTAATAAGGATTAATTTTGGGGTCGCATTTCAGTTGGTCTTGCCATTGCGATTACATTGTGGATTTTCAACTTATTCCTGAACATAATCCCTACCTCATTTCCAGGCTTACCAGTATTTATCGCACCAATAATCGGATTAGTAGGAATGATTTGCGGAATCACTAGCTTATCAAATCCCAAGGATCGCCTCGCGAAAATTGGGATTAAATTTAATATTATTCTGATAATCTTTCCTTTTGCCTATTGGTTTCTTGGTACTCTTATTTGGGGACCATAACATAGCAAAATCGTTTGAATATTTTTGGGGTTTAGAACCCTATTGCCTGATTTGCATATCCTGGAATATATAACCATTTCCGGGAGGAAGTCCAAGGTGAACTACCGCGCTTGTTTTATAACCTATCTGCGCCGCCAGGCATACCGGCTTACTACGGTTAAGAGCTACGATTATTCCCTTAATGATTA
>DHRK01000062.1 GCA_002410325.1 Syntrophomonas sp. UBA5314 | reverse complement strand
CGTAAACTGCTCCGGAATACTCAATCGAATATTTTTAAGGATATGTAGAAAACTATGCATAAATACCGCAAGGGAGGTCTCGTAATGTTGGCAGCAGGAGTACGCAATAGACTACAAGGACGGGTTTGAAGAATAAGCGCTGACGGTGTTATGGCCCAGGTATCAATGTGAATGGGTGACACCGAGATCACGTCCGTGATGACGCGAGAATCATTAGAAGAAGCTGCCTTTGCTGAAGGTGATACAGTGACGGCTTTGATTAAGGCCATCAACGTAGTTTTTGTCAAAGGCTAAAAGCTCTGGCCGGAAAAACCCTGGTCAGGGTTTTTCCGGTTATATTTATACTTCGAATGGGTTATCCTTCATCTGAGAATTCCAGAGCAATACGACGGAAATGGTCCTCAAATTGAAGAAAGATCTTTACAATTTCGGGGTCAAAAGCGGTTCCACTGCTGTTTCTGATTATTTCAACAGCATCGCCATGGGACAGGGCGGGTTTATATATGCGCGAGGTAATTAAGGCATCATATACATCGGCCACTGCCATCAGCCGTCCTGAAATGGGAATTTCAACACCTTTAAGACCTTGTGGATAGCCTGAACCATCCCATTTTTCATGATGCGTATAAGCCATCTCCTGGGCTATCTTAAGGAATGAATTCGGGCCCAGTTTCGATGTGGAATAAGAAAGTGCATCACGTCCATAGATGGCATGCCTTTGCATTTCGATAAACTCCTCCGGTGTCAACTCGCCGGGTTTCATGAGTATATTATCCGGCACTCCCACTTTCCCGATATCATGTAACGGGGCCGATTTCCAGAGGTGTTCAATTATCTCATCATTCAGAAAGTCTTTAAAATGGGGATGCTCTTTGAGTTTTTCCGCCAGGAAACGCACATAATTCATGGTGCGCTTAATATGGCTGCCCGTTTCCAGATGACGGTATTCAGCCAAACAACCGAGAGTTTCAATCGCGACATCACGGGTTATTATCAGTTCACTGGTTTTTTCCCGCACCATCTCTTCAAGTTTATCTCTATAGTTTTTCAATTCCAGGTGATTTTTTACCCTGGCTCTAACCAATGCTGGATTAAACGGTTTGGTAATATAATCGACAGCACCTAATTCCAAACCCTGGGCTTCATTTTCCTCGGCCGTTAAAGCCGTTACAAAAATAACTGGAATATTGGCGGTTTTCTGGTTCGCCTTCAGTTTAGCGCATACTTCATAGCCATCCATTTCCGGCATCACGATGTCAAGCAAAATCAAGTCGATGGACGGATCCTCCATAGCTGCTATTTTCAAGGCCTTCTCTCCATTGGTCGCTACCGACACTTCGTATTGATCCATCAAGATACTCATCAAGATATTAATATTTTCCAGTGTATCATCGACAATTAGTACCCTTGGTTGTTCAGCAAATAAAGTCATATTTCTGTCCTACTTTTCTCTTTCCTAATTTATAAAGAAATCTCCAGGGCCGCGGCAATCTCTTTTAATTGATCTAAAGCCCGGTCCATATCAAAGATATCCACGGATTTCCTGAGCTGTTGAAACTGTATATTTACTCTGGTATTGGTTAAATAACTGCCTAAAACATCAAGCTGCTGCACGGACTTTATTGAGCCGCTTTCAAGCAGACGGGCTAAAGTTATCATAAGCGGCCGAACAATATCAACATTGATATCTGCGATAATTGGCTCCGGCTGGTTTCCGTTCGGTTCGGAAGCAAATATTTCTTCAAATGATTTTATTCCCGCTATAACCGAGGTAAGGGATTCGATAAAATTTTTCAGCAAAACATTGTTAACATCGATACCCCTTTGTATAAGCGACGCCTCTAGTTCGGCAGCGGCGGATGCCAATTGGCCTGCCCCTAAATTGGCAGCCACGCCTTTTATAGTGTGTAGCAGCAGGCTGGCTGTCTTATGATCGCCTTTGGACAAAGCAAATTTAATTTTATATACTGTATCGACATTATTCGCAAAAAATTGTAGAAGAATCTTCTTATATAATTGGCGGTTGCCATTCATCCTGGCTAATCCATCCATAAGGTTTATTCCTGGTAGGTCAGGCCAGGGCAATCCTTCGGGGTTATCCCCTTCTTGCTTTAATTGGCCGACTGCGGAACTTGTTAAAGTACTGGTCTTGGTATATTTAGAAATAACTTCAAAAAGCTCATCCGGATTGACCGGTTTGTTTATCTGGTCGTTCATACCAGCCTGAAGGCTCTTTTCGCGATGTTCGCTCATAGCGTGGGCGGTCATGGCAATCACCGGTAGATTTGTCCAGCGAGGATTGCTCCGAATTTTTTGGGTGGCTTCATAACCGTCCATCACGGGCATCTGAACATCCATCAGCACCAGGTCATATTCATCCGCTTGGAGCATTTCCAGTGCCTGCCATCCGTTGGCAGCTACATCTACGTGCAAACCCATTTGGTGCAATATTTCCTGCGCTACCTGTTGATTGATTTCGTTATCATCAACTAACAAGATTTTGGTCCCCCTGAGTTCCTTAGAACTGTCTAGATTCAGGCCTTGGTGAATAATTGCATAGGATACGCCCCTGCCCGCACCGAATATCTCCATTACCGCATCGTACAGTTGGGATTGGGTTACCGGCTTGGCGAGACATTTATTAATTCCTAATTGACCGGCCTGGTCGGCCAGTTCCGATAGATCACAGTCCGAAATCATGATAACCTCCGGTTTTATGCCTATTTCATCCATCGTCTTTATCCGGCGGGATGTTTCCAATCCATCCATACCGGGCATTTGCCAATCAATGAGAACCAAGTCGAAACAATCATCTTGATCTTTATAGAGTTCAGCCAGTGCCTGCTCCCCGGAGCCAACGCCCACAGCTGCAAAACCCATGGATTCAAGCATTTCTGTTAAGATCGCCACTGCCCGAGGATGGTCGTCGATAACTAAAACCTTAATGTTCTTATGGTTCTGTCGGGTTGACCTGGTCAGGTTGCTTTCAATGGGTTGATTGTATCCCAAAACAACTGAAAAGAAAAAGGTGCTGCCCTTATGGGGTTCGCTCTCTACCCATATACTGCCGCCCATTAGTTTTACCAGTCGTTCACATATAGCCAGTCCCAACCCGGTACCACCATATTTGCGAGTGGTGGAAGCGTCAACCTGGCTAAAGGCCTGAAACAGCTTGTTTTGCTGCTCTTCGGTCATGCCGATACCGGTATCACTAACCGAAAACTGCAGGGTCACCGCTTGCTCATCTTTGAGCAAAACTTCAATTTTGACTATAATTTCACCCTGGTCTGTAAACTTGATAGCGTTACTGGTTAAATTGGTCAGGATTTGTCCCAAACGGAGCGGATCTCCCTTCAACTTTTGCGGAACCTCGGCGGTGTATTGAAAGAGCAGTTCTATTCCTTTCTGGCAGGCATCCATGTTTAACAGGTTGGCCAGATTGGTAAGGGTTCCATCCAAATTGAAATCGACCACTTCAATATCCATCTTGCCGGCTTCTACCTTGGAAAAATCCAGAATGTCATTGATAATCCCCAACAAGGTCTGAGCAGAGGATTGGATTTTATCGATATAATCCCGTTGTTGAGTGCTTAAATCAGTCTGCAAGGTCAGGTATGCCATCCCTATAATCGCATTCATAGGCGTACGGATTTCGTGGCTCATGTTAGCCAGAAACTCGCTTTTGGCCCTGGTTGCCTCCTCCGCAATTTGTTGCTGCTGTTTAATTATTTTATTTTGGTAAAACATCGTACGGGAGGCTCGTTCCCATATATTGCCGCCTACGATGCATACAGTTTCAATCAACCACACTATAACGGATAGCATGGCGATATTGTTGTTTATATGGCCTAATGGCAGCAGCACGGAAATCTGGTAAGCAGTAACATAGATAAGAGTAGTAAATACCGCAATCTTAAATCTGAGGTGCAAAATAAAGAAGGCAAATATAATAACAGCAATTATGCCGCAAATAGTTAGAATATCACTGTGTAATTCATAACTACCCACATAAATAAAGCAAAACCCGGCCAGGCCGTTGGCCAGAGCAGTTAAGGGCTGATAATACTGTACATAGCGTGGAGATGAGGTTATTACCAGGATAACGGTAAAAAGCGGGTAAAGGAAAACAAATAAGGCCACCGTCATGTGCAGAAAATTCTGAGGGAAAAATAAATAACAGAATATATTCAGAACGAACCAACCCAGAAAGGAAAGTCCAATACCAATTCGATTAAATATCCTCGTATCATAATCGTAGTAGCTCTTAAATTCGCTCTCTAACTCTGAGTCTAGGAAACTTAAACTCAATGGATGCAGCCGCATTTGTACTCCATGTTTTTTCGTAATTATGATAACACCAGAGTAACCAAAAGCAGGTTAAAACTGGTTATCGAGTTAATTCGACATATATCCAAGTATTCCTGTTTGATGTAATAAGGAAAACAATGCGGCGGCCCCAGAGTACTGGAATGTTTGTTGGCAGTCCCTTATCCGACACGATGAATATAAATTAATTGCATCTGACGTTTAGTATATACATAATTTTAACGCGCGCCCAAAAAACAGGGTACATTGTGTTTATTACATATTTTTTCTAAAGTCTCAACCGTATAATCTATTTGTTCCTTGGTATGCGCATAATTTAAAATAAGCCGTATTCTTCCTTCATCTTTATTGACTGCAGGATAAACAATCGGGGTTGAATAAATACCTTCCTGATAAAGTTCATTAACAACCAGAATTAATTTAAGGTGATCGGGAATCATTATTGGAATTATAGGACTTTTACTATCTCCAAGATTAAAATTCTTTGATATTAATAAATCACGCATGTACTGGTTTTTAGCATGAAGTTCTTTAATCATCCAGGGATTATTTTCTATTTCATCAAGGCAGGCGAGAATGATAGCTGCATCAACTTGCGTTAAACAGGCTTGAAACATATAGGGGTCAGACCATCTGATCAGGGCGCAATATTTATGTTTAGATGCCAGGAAACCTCCAATAGAAGATGTAGCTTTAGATAAAGTTGACATGAGAAAATCTACATCATCAGTTACACCTTGTTCGTAACAATATCCCTGTCCCCTTTCCCCATAGAAGCCAAACGTATGTGCTTCATCTACATATAAATAAAACTTGTGCGATCTTTTTAGACCGGTTATTTCTTTTAGCGGAGATAAATCCCCGCTCATTGAATAAGCGGATTCAACCACGACAAAAATATTTTCATATGAACCTTCATACCTTTTTAACTTTATTTCTAAATCAGCAGTATCATTATGTTTAAATGGGATCGATTTTGCTTTAGATAATCTAAAACCATTTATCATTGATGAATGACACTCTCTGTCAAAAAGGATAAGATCGTTGCGCCCCGTTAGATAAGAAATTGAAGCAAGATTAGCCGTAAAGCCGGTGGGAAAGAGGACCGCCTCTTCTTTCCCTACGAGCTTGGCGACTCTTTTCTCTATTTCCTTGTGTAAAGAACTCATTCCACACGAAACAGCGGATGTTCCACATCCGGTTCCGAACTGATGCAGTGCTTGACTGGCTTTTTCAATAACCTTGATATTTCTATTTAAGCTAAGATAGTGGTTGACACACCACATAATACACTCTTTATTAGCACCTGAATTTTCTGTAATAACATTCATGAAGGTTGACGGCCCGTATTCGAGATATCTATCATAAGCATTTCCCGTACTGCTATTCTGCTTATCAACGAATTCTTGAATAATTTCAGATCTATCCTCAATATGGGAAACAGTTTTTAAATGGGCCAAGACTTCGCCAATAGAAATGAACTCACTGCTAATCTTAATCACCTCCAAAGTTTTGGAATGCGAAAATCCATCTTTCCGACGAAATACTATTATTCCGCAGACAACCAGGTAATTTTGCCTTGCTCCTTAATTCTTTATCGATAAGAACCACTGCAAACTTCAAATATTTTGATCACAATATAAAACCGACTGCCTTTAGTTTACCAGACAAACATTATGTAAATTAAATTAATTAGGGATTTTCCTCAAACTTAAGCAAATTTAAATAAAACTGTATTGCCCTTAAAATGGAAAATATGTATAATCTGTGCTAGAGAAAAAAATAAATACCACATAATGGAAAAAGGCGAGGAGGTTTAAGATGATTTCTCTAGATGAATTTAACAATTTACCTGAAGAAGAGAAAAAAAACACTCTGCAGACATTGAAAACTGAAGTCGGTATTAAAGAAATTATTGAGACATGGGGCATTTCGCGAGCAAAACTGTATAACCTGCAAAACAAATTAGGTCTTTCCAATGGTAATAGAAGGCCTGGAAAAACCAAGGAAAAGAAAACGAACGTTACCAGGGGTAGAGCCCCCCGGAACCTACGCGCTGAAAACCATGATATACTTATCCCGCCCGATGCTGGTGGGGATTCCGAAGCAAATGAAACAAAGTTTTCTTTACAATTAGAGACTACCGGGCCGGCTTCTTTATTGGTGGATACCCTAAAAATGATTCTACTGTCTGAGCGCGTGGCGCATTTAACTCTAAAAGTTAACATTCAGATAGAACAGGTATAAATTCAAGACGTATCTTATTTTGGCTTAAACGAATCCTGGAATCAAAATGGTATAGAAGCGTCGATGAGATTAAGACTGGGCCTTGGTCTGCGTTCTATCCTTCCATATCTGTTTAAACATGAATGCGAATGCGCTCAGGGCAAACACCATAAGTAATCCAAAGACAACCGTCTTTACGCTTCCTACCAGCATGTCACCCACGTAAGAGTATACTATGGTAGCGGGTAATTGCCCCAATCCGGTTGCCCAGAAAAATTCCCAGAACCCCATTGAGGTTAAGCCGGCTGCGTAACTGACTACGTCGAATGACACAAAAGGCAGGAGCCGGGCTATTAAAACCGCCCATTTACCGTAGCGCTCAAAAAATACATCCACCTCGCGCAGAGCGGCCCGGGTGGTGAACTTTTCAACTACTGAACGGCCGTAAATCCGGGCGATGGCATAGCAGAGAGCGGCGCCGGCCATGGCGCTGGACCAGGATAAAATCGCGCCTTTGACCCAGCCAAACAGACCG
Source organism: Syntrophomonas sp. UBA5314 (assembly GCA_002410325.1). GTDB lineage: Bacteria > Bacillota > Syntrophomonadia > Syntrophomonadales > Syntrophomonadaceae > UBA5314. The sequence goes on along the minus strand of DHRK01000062.1, from coordinate 11,901 downwards.
GCGTTGGCAAAGGTGATGATAAAGGCCGGAAGCGGAGCAGCCACTGATTGCAGGACCATGAGCAAAAACGAGACCACCGGAGCCCAGATCCCGAAGGACAGTATATACTCTTTGGCGGCCTGAACGTTGACTTTAGACAGCGTTCCGGCCGCTTCATTGATCCCGTTCTTAAAAAAGGGGACTAAAAAGTATAGAAGGATAGGTACTATGATGAGTAATAATTTAAACCACCAACTATTCCACCAGCTTTTTTTCATCGTCAGGTCCTCCTTAAGTGTTTTTTGAATGATTGTGATCAGCTTGCAAGCGCATATTGGCTTATTTATTGATGTCAGGCGCCATTATTGCCGGGAGGTATTTTGTTACCAGCCGTTCAGCATAGGCATAGGCAGCCGATTTGCTGACTCCCTGGTTGCGATAATAATAATCGACCAGGTCGCTCCAGGTATCAATATCCTGGCGGGTTTCCAACAGACAATAGCTGAGACCGGCCTGCTCGCTCTTTTTTAGCGTCTGTTCCAGAACCAGCGGGCTGCTCCAGCTTATTCCCCTGAAAACCTCGGGATGCCCCCTTTTGGTTCCCAGCAGGTAATAGCCGCCGTCCCGGCAGGGACCTAAAACCAGGTCCGAATGCTCTAATTCCGTGACAACCTGCTGCAAGACGCCAGATCCCAGATCGGGCAGATCGCTGCCGATGACAATAACCGCCGCATAGTCCAATAGGGTTTGCTGAACGGCATGATACATCCTTTCCCCCAAATCCTCGCCTTTTTGCGGAATATATGGAACATCCCCCAGCTTTTCCGCGGGTTCGTATTCTCCCGGGCTGGCGTAGTGGATATATAAGGGCAGTCCTGACTCCCGGATCAGGGCTGCTAAATCCTTGATGCAGCGGCGCTGAAATTCAGCGCTTTCATGCACGTCCAGGACTTCGTGCAAGCGGTTTTTGCAAAAACCGGGTATGGGCAGCTTAGTCATCATTACTATAGCGGTTCGCACTCTTTACTCCCCTCTTGTTCCGGTATAAGCGGGACAGTTTTTGCGGCGACACCCCGAGGGTATAGAGCAGTTTTATCCGCTGCATGAGAAGCAGGGATTTCCACCGTCCGTGTTCCTCAAAGCGCCGGGAACTGCTGGTAACCTTGGAGGTCAGTATAACAGCGCCGCTCCGCAAACGGGCCCGCCTGGAAAACTCGACATCTTCAAGCAGGGGCCAGTCGGGATAGCCGCCTAGCTCGCGATAGAAATCGCTGCGGCAATAAATGGCCTGATCTCCGTAACAGCTGTTCAACAGGCGCGCGCGGAGGTTGGAAAACCGGGACAAGCATCGGTAGAATAAGGCGTTTGCATCGAATTCCAGAGTGGCGCAGCCCCATCTACCCCCGGCCCTTATCACTTCCCTCAGTTCTTTGAGGAAGGCCGGCCCGATTCGGGAATCGGCGTGCAAAAACAGCATGACCGGGGCTTGGGCCAGAGATGCGCCGCGGTTTAATTGCCGGCCTCTTCCCGGCGGGCCGCTGGCCGTCACTACCCCGTATTCCCGGCAAATATCCAGGGTCTGGTCGCTGCTCCCTCCGTCGCTGACAATGATTTGCACATCCGGCTGGCGGGACAAAAATTGAATTAATCCGGGCAAGACCGCTTCTTCATTGAGCGTGGGGATGATCACCGATATTCGCTGCTGGTCCATGTTCCCCGTACTCCTCCCAGAGTTCGATTAAAATTGCGGCGGCCTGGCCGGTAAGTTCAATGCAGGCCCGGTTGCCGATCCTCTCCCATGGATTCCTTTTTTTCTTTATAGCCCGGCAGCAGGTTGCCCCAAAGGCCGCCTTAAATCTGTCATGCACCTGGCTGGCAATTTGCTCCGCTTTCACATCAGGCCGCTTGCGGGCCTTCAAACCGGACGCAATGATCATGCCGGTCATGGCTCCGCAGGAACATCCTGAATGCATTCCCGCGCCGAAAAGCGAGGCGGCGTCTATAAGGCCTTCCGGGATGTCTATATCCCAAATCTGACAGGCGGCGATAATTACGGACTGGCAGCAATTATTACCGTCTTTCATTTCCTGCCTGGCTATTTTGTTGGCCTGCCCGGACTGCATATACATTGGCTCCCTTCTTGCTCCCCGAGTATGAGGATGCTCTCCCCATGGGGAGCGGAATCAGCTTACAGAGTCAGTTTATGGGTTTTAGTCTTATTGGCGAAAATATCTAAAAGGCCTCCCACAACAGCCAGAGCTCCACCGGCTTTGATCCAAAAAGCGGTAGTATTACATGCCATCTCGGCCTTTTTGCAGATACCGATGCCGATCACGGATTCAGTGGTATTGGCAATAAGCATTATTCCGATCAGAATGATCACCCATTGTATTTTGTGATGATCTGTTTTAGACAGAAATGCCGCTATGGCAGCCGCCAGCAAGATCAAGGCCAATAGGACGGATACTTGTCCGGTGTAAAAGCACTTCATATGCACCATGCTTCCATTTTGCAGAGTGAGCAGAGCCGTACATACCGGCGCCCACAGGAAAACTGCGCCCAGAATAAGCAATGCTGCTAACAACTCGATCCCCAGAATAAGCTTCGATACATGTTGTTTCATTCCACTACACCTCAAAAACAATTTACTGCTGCTGCACTTGGACCGGGCTTAATTCCCCGTCCTCCAACCGGTAGCGGAAGGGAGCCGCTTTGGTCCATTGATGGTTATGAGTCGCCATAACGACCGCGCTGCCCTGCTGCCTGGCTTCCAGGAATAACTGAATGATCTCATGGGCCCAGAAATCATCGAGATCATTGGTCGGCTCATCGGCCAGGATAAGAGCCGGGCGTTTAATAAGCGCGCCGGCGACCATGGCGCGCCTCCTTTGACCGCCGCTGAGCTGATAAGGAAGGAAATCCTTGCGTTCCGATAAACCCAGGCGATCGAGCAGGCTCAGAACTTCCTTTGCTTTGCTTTTGCGTTTAGTCCCAAGCGTTATCGTAAACTCCAAGTTCTCCTGCAAAGTCAGGGCTTGAATCAGCCTGGGTTCCTGAAAAATAAAGCCTATCTTGGCGGCCCGTAGCTCGGTTAACTGCCGGTCGGTCATAAGGCTGACCTCTTTTTGGTCCAGATAGAGCTTCCCGGCATCCGCTTTCAGCAAGCTTCCCATGACGTGGAGCAGGGTGCTCTTGCCAAGCCCGGACGAACCCTCGATGGATACAAAGTCTCCTGCCTTTATGAGCAGGTTAATATTTTGCAGAGGACTCAGCTTTTCCCCTGTAAAATAGCTCTTGCTGACGTTTTCCAGTCGACAGATTTCCATTTACTCTAACGCTCCCCGGGTAATTGCCTCTTGCGGATCCAGGCCGGCGCTCTTCCAGGCCGGGTAAATCGATGCCCAAGAACCCAACAGCAATGCCGTCACGATACCGACACCGGCGCCTTTTAAAGCCAATGTCAAAGTCCACATCCCGGTGGGCAGCACAAAAGCGTCTTCCAGGATATTTAGAACCGGAATAACGGAGATACAGGCCAGCAGGCTTCCGGCCAGGCCACCTGCCAGGGCCATTATCCAGGCCTCGCTTAGAAGCAGCAGAAACACCTGCTTTTTATGAATCCCTATAGCCCGCAAAAGGCCGATTTCGCTTTTGCGTTCCCGGGCCAGGGAATTGAAGCGCCCCACCAGTGCGAGAACCGCAATGACCAGTGAAGCAGAGCATAAGGCAAAAATGATTTTACTGACCGTATCCATTTGGGACCTCATATTGTTTATGGTGGCCCTGGTTGCCACCGCCTGGACACCCAGGCCCGACTGGTTGACGCTTGCAATGAGCCGCTCCGTACTGACGCCTTTTTCGGTCTTGATAAAAAGCGACGAGACAAGATCATCCGGCCCGGCATCCTTCCACAAATGCTGAAGTTCCGGAATATCTCCGGCCAGCTTGCGGGCGACATCAATATTTATAAATATGGTTCCGTCCATTCCGCTGCCGGTAGGATACAGGGTTCCTACCACTGTAAAAGGTTTTCCCAGGAGTGCCACTACCTGGCCCGGCTTGACTTCGACTTTACTGCCGACAATCACCTCATTATCCTTCAAAGCGCCGATATTTCGCTCGTTAAAGTACGGCTGGAGGATAAAATCGGTCTTTTCATCATAGCCCACCAGGCGAATTTCTTCTCCGTAGCTGCAGCAACCACCGTCCAGGGTCTGAGTGAAGAACTGAGGGCTGGCTGCGGCGATTCCCCCGATCTTCAGCAGCTCCCCTGCTATGGATGCAGGCATATAAATATTGGCCGGGTCTGCGGTAAATAGGGTCTGATAGGCATTGGCCCGGGCCTGATCGGGAAGGACAATGACATCCGCCCCCAAGCGCTGGGTGGATAGCTCAAGCCCTTCCTGAACCATCAAGAAAATCAAGCAAATCATGACCAAAACAAATATTGTCAACCCGGTTATGATAACCGTCAGCATAGACTGACTGCGTCTTCTCACAGTATTGCGCCAGGCCAGATACCACAAAGTAAAGCCCTCCGTTTAATGCGCTAAGATTGGTGCGGGCGGCTGTTAGAATACTAATTTCTGAGCTTCCTCAACCACATAACGGTTAAGCCGGCAATCAGGCCCAAAATTAAAAACAGGTTAATACTTGGAAAGCCGATGTCCGGCCTATGAACAGCTTCTCTGATCATAGCCGCGGGAACGACGGCCAGTCTTTTGCTTCCTAAAATCAAAAAAGCCGCCAGGAGGCTTACCAGTAGATTTAGCGTGGTAAACCCGGCCGGCATTTCAAAGCGTTTTTTCGTTATTAAGGCAATCGCAACGACCAGGAGCATGATCGCGGGAATAATAAGGCCGACACTGATGCGCATTTCCAGCCACTCGTTTTGAAAGGCGATGATGGCCACCAGCAGGCCCCAGATAAATCCGTTATAAAGTAAAGCAAAAATCCTCATTCGATCCTCTGCATCAATCATTAAGGCAGGCAAGGAAATATATCCTTACCTGCCTGTTGGCTTGCTATTCGGCCAGCCTGAATATTACCGCCAGCTTGGTTCCGTCTTGGGGGAGAATATCGCCGTTGCCGGTAATAGTAACCTGTTTTTGGTTGGTAATTTCATTGGCCTTGAAGGCTGCGTCGCTGGTTATGCCCACCGCACAGCTGTCCAGACACAGGATGCATCCGGTTTTTAAATTGGTGGCGTTCTCCAGGTTGCCGCCAAACCGAACATCCATCGGTCTCTTTTCACTCGCTTTCAATATATCGCTGAAGGGTATTTCTTTACCCAGTCCTTCCCAGGTAACAAAAACATTGAACTTGGAGCCTTCAATGCTCTTTTCGGTCAGTTTCATATCGTCCAGGGAAATGTTATTGCCCGGTTTGGCGCCTATTTCAATGAGCGCGTTGTAAAAATCGATCTGATCGGCCAGGCCTCTTAAGACCGCCTTTTCGCCGTTGCTTCCATCTTTAAACACTACTCCATGCCGGGTTGATTCGGTGAAATACTTGCCATTAACCTGGGCCAGGTATTGCACTTCCTTCTTTTCCTTGTTTACAACAATCGGTTTTGAGTCGGAAAGATCGCCCAATTTGAATTCCTTGGCAGTATTCGGATCCGTAGGTGTGCTTGAGTTTGAACTGCATCCGGCTGCTACTGCCACGATTAATACCAGCATTAAAACCAAAGATAATATCTTCTTCATCTCTAAGCCCCTCCATCGATTCAATTCACAAATCATTAGCTTTTTCAGACTTTGTCGCTTGTACGCCTTTGCAAAATCCTGGTCTGCATTTCTTCAAAAGAAAACCGCTTTTTTAAAATAACTGACACGATTACCATTGATGCCAAGATGCCAACCGCCCCTAAGAATTCGGGGGAATTCACTTTCCAGGCCTTGTCGCCCAGATTGGTAAAAACCAAAACTCCTGGAATAATGCCGATCATCGTGGACAATATGTAGTCGGAGTATTTAATCCTGGTAAGTCCGGCTCCCAGGCTGATGGCATTAAAAGGGATGATAGGAATCAGCCTCAAGATGAGGATCAAGAGAAACCCGCCCTTTTCAACACCTTCATCGAATTTCTGCCATTTTCCCTTGACCAGTTTTTCGATAGCGCCTCTTCCCAGAAGCCTGGAAATATAGAAAGCGACGGTAGCGCCGATCAAGGCTCCGATCATCGTGTACAGGGCTCCCCAATATAAACCGAAGGCCATACCGCCCGCAATGGCTATAATAGAACCGGAAGGAATCACCGAAAACATGGTCATATAGACTAGCGGCCCGAAAACTCCGAATGAAGCGACATAATCCCTGAGTCCCTCGGCGGTCGGGTTGGCAAACATTCCTGATTTTTTACCCAAGTAAAAAACCAATCCGAGAATAAGTATAAAGGCTGCCTTTATAAGACCTTTTTTAGTGAATTCTTTCATTTAGCAGCCCTCCCAAAAATCACCACCACCTTTTAAAAAAGCCCTTAAAATCAGTTGAAGAAAGTATAACATAACAACCCTAGTTAATTAATAGTTAATAAAATAAACTACTTATATGTATAATAAATAATTATTATTTTAAAAGGTGCTCGGGCGTGATATGTGGGAGTTTGCGACGTTTAACAGGCAAAGCCGGATAATTTTTTAAGAAGGCAAATTGGGCGTAATCATTGAAAACCTGAAAGCTAAATATATAATATTATTATGTATTTCATAAAAAAACTTTTGAATTAGGAGTGATAAAGTGAAAACCTATTACAATCCCGAAGATTTGGAGCAATTTGGAAATATGGGTGAGGATGCCCCCCAGTTATGGGACAAGTTTATGGCCTATTACAGTCAGGTCTTTGCGGACGGCGCATTGACTGCCAAGGAGAAGGCTTTAATTGCTTTGGGAGTTGCCCATGCGGTTCAATGCCCCTATTGTATTGATGCTTATGCCAAAACGCTTTTGGAAATGGGCGTAAACCAGGAGCAGATGATCGAAGCTGTTCATGTAGCGGCGGCGATTCGGGGCGGAGCGACTCTGGCCCATGGCATGCAGGCAAAAAATGTAATCAAAAGTCTTGAGTTTTAGGTAAGGCTATGGAAGCAAAAACACAGTTGGCACGATTGCAAGGGGTTCCTGCTTTTGCCGGCCGGGAAGAATGCCGGAAATACTGCATGACCCATGAGACTCTGGATGTAATGCAGGTTAATATGGGGAAAAAATGTAATCTGTCCTGCAAGCATTGCCATATTGAGGCCGGTCTTGACCGGCCGGAAATGATGAGCCGGGAAGTGATGGAAGCCTGCCTGCAGGTTTTTGCAAAGAATGATTTCACTACCCTGGATATTACCGGCGGAGCGCCCGAGATGAATCCCCATTTTGAGTGGTTTGTCGAACAAGCCGCGCAGCGCCAAATCCACACCATCCTCCGTACCAACCTGGTAATTTTAGAGAAAGAGGAATACCGTCATCTTCCGGCAAGGTTTGCCGAAACGGGAGTGGAGATTGTAGCCTCATTGCCCTACTATTCGGAAAAAGACACGGATAGACAGCGGGGCCAAGGCGTTTTTTCGTCTTGCCTAGCGATGCTGCAAAAATTGAATCGTTTAGGCTACGGAACATCCCCGGAACTGGTGCTCAATCTGGTTTACAACCCGGGTGGAGCATTTCTGCCACCCAATCAAGCGGCTTTGACCATGGATTACAGAAATAAACTGGCCGATTTATATGGCATCTCGTTCAATTGGCTGTACACCATTACCAATAACCCGATCGGAAGGTTCGGCGATTTTCTCCAACGGAGCGGAAATATGAACAGCTACCTGAATCGACTGGCGGCTTCCTATAATCCGGCGACGGTTGAGAATATGATGTGCCGCAGCCAGTTATCCGTGGGCTGGGATGGGTTACTATATGATTGTGATTTCAATCAAGCATTGGGGCTCACCATTAACGGGATAAATCAAATTAAGGATTTGATAGATCATCCGATAACGACGCGCAAGATCGTATTCGGGAATCATTGCTACGCCTGTACCGCGGGAGCCGGTTCCAGCTGTGGCGGCGCAACGGCGTAATAAAGCTTGTAAAGAGGCTTCGGGTTCAAAAAACCTAAACGAAGCCTCTTTCTGCCGTGTTTTTATTTAGTTTAAACCCTTCCCTATTCGGCTACCGCTTTTTGGAGGGCGTTATCCAGATCGAAGATCAGATCTTCTACATCTTCCACCCCGATCGACAAGCGAATTTGATCCGGGGTCACTCCCGCCAGCTTCTGATCCTCCTCACTCAATTGAGAATGGGTGGTGGTAGCCGGGTGGATCACCAGTGATTTGGCGTCTGCCACGTTGGCCAGATTGGAAAACAGTTCGAGGCTGTTTATAAATCTCTTGGCGGTGTCGATATCGCCCTTGACGCCAAAGGTGAAGATGGAACCGGCCCCCTTGGGCAGGTATTTTTGGGCCAGATCATAGTACTTGTTGCCGGGCAGGCTGGGGTAATTCACCCAGGAGACCAGGGGGTGATCGTTCAGCCATTCCGCTACTTTACGCGCGTTGCTCACGTGCCGCTCCACTCTTAGCGACAGGCTTTCTAAACCCTGCAGGAAGAGGAAAGAATTGAACGGGCTGAGTGCGGCTCCCGTATCCCGGAGCAACTGCACCCTGGTCTTGGCCACATAAGCCGGCGCGCCCACATCAATCGCAAATCTTACCCCGTGATAGCTGGGATCCGGTTCAGTGAGGCCGGGAAACCTTCCGCTGCCGATCCAATCAAATTTACCGCTGTCCACGATGGCCCCGCCGATGGAGGTGCCATGGCCGCCGATAAATTTGGTGGCCGAGTGTACCACGATGTCGGCGCCGTATTCAATAGGACGCAGCAGGTAAGGCGTGGTGAATGTATTGTCAATGATCAGCGGCAAACCGTTCTCATGAGCAATTTTCGCCACTGCTTCTATGTCGATAATGTTTATCCCCGGGTTGCCGATGCTCTCGATAAAGACCGCTTTGGTTTTATCGTTTATGGCCTTTCTAAAGTTCTCCGGATCGTCGGGATCGACAAAGATCGTATTAATTCCGTATTTAGGCAATGTATAGAGAAACAGGTTGTAGGTTCCGCCGTAGAGGGTGCTGGCGGCAACGATCTCATCCCCGGCGCCGGCAATATTCATGATAGAATAAGTAACGGCCGCCGAACCTGAGGCCACACCCAGACCGGCTACCCCTCCTTCCAGAGCTGCTATTCGCTGTTCGAAGACATCGGTGGTGGGATTCATGATCCGGGTGTAGATATTGCCTGGCTCCTGCAAAGCAAAAAGCCGGGCGCCATGGTCGGCGTCGTTAAATACGTACGAGGTTGTCTGATAAATGGGCACGGCGCGGGAATTTGTCGCCGGGTCCGGTTTTTGCCCGGCATGAACCTGTAACGTGTCAAATTTGTACTGTCTCTCACTCACTGCGCTATTCCTCCTCAAATTTAATGGGTAAAACCAATAAAACCAATATGTATACTATTATTATAATACTAGCTTTTGGCTAGAGTTTCAAGTTAAATAAAAAAATTTTCATATACCGCCGATTAATGCGGGCGAATGCTCATAAGGGTGAATTGGGCCAGGCGCAAAAAATTAAAAGCCCGGGGTATCCAGATAAAATCGCCTGCCATCAATCGATGTTTTCTTGGCTGCCGTCTTTCCCCGGGCGGAAGGTTAACCCAACGGATCGGTTCTTCCTCAGAATAAGGCTTTTCTGATCAAAACCGGATCGGCATAATGACGTTTTTCTCCTCCACATCCGGAATGGCCTGGTTTTAAGCCTGGTTCCGGCGGGCTATATAGTCCTTTATCGCCTGGTGCAGGGCGTCGGCGGCCAGGTTGGAACAGTGCATTTTGATCGGCGGCAGCCCGTCCAAGGCGTCGGCAACCGTACGGTTGGTTATGCGCTCGGCTTCTTCAAGCGTCTTGCCCTTAACCATTTCAGTGACCATGCTGCTGGTGGCAATGGCTGCCGCACAGCCAAAAGTCTTGAACTTGATGTCCTGGATGATATTATCCTGAACCTGTATTTCGATATGCATGATATCTCCACAGACCGGATTGCCTACCTCCCCCACCCCGTCTGCTATATCCAGATCTCCAACGTTGCGGGGATTCATGAAATGATCCATTACTTTTTGCGAATACATTAGCTACTCCCTCCTCCGTTATACAATGGTGACATTTTACGCAAATTGCCAATAATTTTGGGCAAGACCTCAAGGACATCATTCACATCGTCTTCGCTGTTATCTTTACCCAGCGTTAAACGAAGCGAGCCGTGAGCTATTTCATGCGGCAGACCTATAGCCAGCAGTACATGGGACGGATCCAACGAGCCCGAGGTGCAGGCGGAGCCGCTGGAAGCCATAATGCCGTAGCTGTCTAACATGAGCAGGATGGACTCCCCTTCCACAAATCTAAAACAAACGCTGACAATGCCCGGTACCCGGTTCTCCGGATCGCCGGTCGGAATAGTGTGGGGAATACTCTCCAGGATGCCGTCGCGCAGCCTTTTCCCCAGGCCGTTCAGATACTCGGCTAAATCGCTCATTCTGCTTTGCGCCAGTTCGGCTGCCTGTCCGAAACCTACAATACCCGGAATATTTTCAGTGCCGGCCCGCATTTTATTTTCCTGGGGCCCTCCGTAGAGTATGTTTTTAATTCTGGTGCCCTTTTTGATATAAAGGGCTCCGACTCCTTTGGGGCCGTATAATTTATGGCTGGAGGCGGACAGCATATCAATTCCCATAGCTTTTACGTCAATGGGCAGCTTGCCCACGGTCTGAACGGCATCGGTATGAAAAGCCGCCCCGCCCTGGTGGGCAATGGACGCCAGTTCTGCAATGGGCTGAATCGTCCCAATCTCATTATTGGCGTGCATGATAGTAACCAGGATAGTATCCGGCCGCAATGCTTTGCGTAAGGCTTCGGGCTCCACTAATCCCAGAGAATTGACCGGCAAAACAGTCAGATCGAAGCCGTTTTTATGTAGATGCTCACAGGTATCCAGAACCGCGTGATGTTCTATGGCCGATGTTATCAGATGCCGGCCTCTATGCGCATTAGTCAGCATATAGGATACAATGGCCTGATTGTCAGCTTCCGTTCCCCCGCTGGTGAAGAATACTTCACGGGGAGTGGCGTTTATCAAGGAAGCAAGCTGCTCCCGGGCCTTTTCCAGTGCTTTTTTGGCAGTTCTTCCTTTGGCATGCACGCTGGAAGGATTACCATATTCATGGGTATAGTAGGGTATCATGGCTTCAAATACCTCCCGGTCTACCGGGGTGGTAGCGCTATGGTCCATATAGATCTCTTTCATACCTCTTCACCTCTTATGTTTTTTATGGTTTATCAACCCTTTTAGATGATATGGCCACAGTTTTCTTTTCCTCCAGCGATTCTTTAACCAAATCTTCCAGAGTGAATGAATCCAACACTGCGCTGATCGAGTCTCTCAAACGCGACCAGACCGGCCTTGTTACACAATATCCGGCTCGATCGCAATTTTCGGGCTCTATTTCGCTGACACAGTGTACCGGAGCAATGGGTCCTTCCAGTACGCGTATAATATCTCCAACGGTAATATCAGAAGCGCTTTTGGCGAGGATATATCCGCCCTGGGCTCCTCTAATGCTTTGAACCAGACCGGCTTGTTTCAAAGGGATAAGCAATTGCTCAAGGTATCGCCCCGAGATGTTTTCCCGCTCCGAAATAGCATTGATGGCCACCGGCCCATGCTCCTGTCGCAAAGCTATATCCAACATTGCCCTCAGGCCATACCTTCCCTTGGTAGAAAACTTCATCAAACCATCCCTTCTTCCTGCTATGTAAGCCACTTTGAACGACTGGTAAAGTTATCCGGCAGTATGCCTTTGAGCAATTAGGGCTTGCCAACCAAATCCC
>DHRK01000019.1 GCA_002410325.1 Syntrophomonas sp. UBA5314 | reverse complement strand
ACTGGACGTATTGCGATTGACGACAACGCAGTAATTCTGAAAAAGCTGCCCAAATTATGGGCACGAATATACCGAATGTTGTACTAAGCTTTACCGGATTCAAAAGCAGCAGATTTGCCTATTAAGGCTGATTATGCCAACATTATAAAAAAGACCTGCCCGGGGAAGCCCGGGCAGCATTTCTGTTGAAAGAGCGTGTTGCATGGCCGGCGAGAAAATCTTGATCATCGAAGATGAAGTGAAAATAGCCCGCTTTTTGGAGTTGGAGCTTATTCATGAAGGATACCGGGTGGAACAGGCCCATGACGGCCGCCGGGGATTGGATATGGCCGCGGGGAGCCACTTCGATCTGATCATCCTCGATGTCATGCTGCCTTCGTTAAATGGAATGGAAGTATTGCGGCGTCTTCGTCAAACGGCGGAGACGCCGGTAATAATGCTCACCGCCCGGGACGCGGTAACCGACAAGGTGATGGGGCTGGATATCGGGGCCGACGACTACATGACCAAGCCCTTTGCCATTGAGGAACTGCTGGCCCGGATACGGGTGCTCATGAAAAGACAGAAAGGGCGGGTTCAAGTAAAAGAGGTCATCGTTTCCGGCCCGCTCAAAATAGATCCGGGCCAGCATTCGGTGAGCTATGCCGGCGACGCCCTGGAGCTTACCAAGAAAGAGTACGATCTGCTTCAATACCTGATGGAAAACGAAAATCTGGTCTTGAGCCGGGAAAGAATCCTGGAACGGGTCTGGGGTTACAGCTATTTCGGAGACACCAATGTCGTGGACGTCTATATCAGATACCTGCGCAGTAAAATAGACGACCGGTATAAAACCAAACTCATCCACACCGTGCGCGGGGTGGGTTACGTATTTAAACATGAGCCGCATTAAAACAGCCGCCCGGGTATTTGCTTACATAATCAAGACGACGGCGTCCATCCTGGCCCGGTTATTAAAACAGGTTTTGCCCCTCATTCCCCGGTTGTTGGGAGAGCTGTCCGGGAGAATAAGCAACCGCCTGCGATTCTCCCTGACCTTTAAAACCACCCTGACCTATACCCTGCTTTTTATTACCATACTGATTACCCTGGGCACCCTGCTGACCGGGGCATTTGCAACTTTCCTCCTATACAGTTCCGGTCAGGCCCTGGAAAAAAACAACCTGGTGGTGGTCCGCTTAATGGGGGATGGCGGGGATATACCCCGGGAGACGATCAAACACCTGGCTGATGTGGAAAAGCTGGTCATCACCCTGTACGATCAGAACGGCCAGGCCATCTACGGTACGGACGAAGAAAAGACCGGTGCATCCAGCGCCGGCCGGATCAATTTGTATGGTGGCGCCTACATCGACAGCGGTTTGGGGCATCTTTATTACCAAACGACCGTCTTCCCCGACAATGGGGTGCGCAAAATCGAGACGATGAAGCCCTTAACGGATGAGTTATTATACCTTCAGTACCTGATGGCATCCATAGCCATCGCTTTCACCCTGGCTGTTTTAATCATGATCAGAGTGGGCGCCAGGACCAGCCGCAGGATGCTCAGTCCCATAAATACCATGACCCGGACCGCCCGCTCCATATCGGTAGGGGATCTTGACACCCGCCTGGATGTGGTTGATTCCCACGATGAATTAAAGGAACTGGCCGTAACCTTCAACGAGATGCTGGACCGCATTCAAACAAGCTTTGAAAAACAGGAAGTATTCGTATCTGACGCCTCCCACGAATTGAGAACCCCGATATCAGTCATTCAGGGCTATGCCAACCTGTTGCAGCGCTGGGGCAAGGAAGACCGGGAGGTTCTGCAGGAATCGATTGACGCCATAAAGAGCGAATCCGATTACATGAAGGAACTGGTGGAAAAGCTGCTCTTCCTGGCCAGCGCCGATAAAAAGAAACAGGCCCTGCAGACCGAGCCATTTGCCTTGAACCTGCTGGTCGAAGAAGTAATCAAAGAAACCGGGCTTATAGATGCAGAGCATAGGATAGAGGGCGAAGCCAGGGATACTCTGATGGTGGACGGGGACCGGGCCCTGATCAAACAGGCCCTGAGAATTTTTGTGGACAACAGCGTAAAATACACCCCGGCCGGCGGAACCATCAGCATCAACGGTTCCTTAAAGAGCGGCCGGGCCTTGATCATCATCGAAGACACCGGCCAGGGGATCGCCGAGGCGGATCTGCCCCTGATATTCGACCGTTTTTACAAGGCCGATAAATCCCGGACCCGGGAGAGCGGTGGGGCCGGGCTGGGGCTTTCCATCGCCAAATGGATCATAGACCAGCACCGGGGCGACATCTGGGTGCAAAGCCGGGTGGGGCAGGGGACCAAAATCAGCATCTACCTGCCGGCCTTGAAAAAGTAAACATTCTTTGGAGGGGCGAGTGAGACTTTCTGAAGAGTTTCTATCATTTGACCTCCCATAAAAGAGGAGGCTCTGTGGCCTCCTCCTTTATGGGGGCATTCTTTGCTAAAGGGTAAAGTCGACTTTTATTGTTTCAGCTTTTTGAGGCGCCAGTTCCAGGGTCCAATTGCCGGTCATTTGATTGCTGGCATCAAAGTAGGCCCGGCATCTATTGGTATATACGTCGTTTTCCCTGTCTACATGCCAGCTGCTGCTGCCGCTGCCCAATTCCGCTCCTGTTCCGTAAATAAGCTTGATGCGGTGATTCCCCTGAAGGCCTAAAATCTCACCGCCGCCTAAGACTTTCTTGACTCCGCTCTTTACCAGGTCGGGAAGCGTAAGTTCAACCCCGTGTTCGCCCGGCCACGGCTCGCCCGGCTCGTCGGGATGAATATAATCATATTCAACCATAGTGGAGACCGGGGTAAATACTATCTTTTTTATCAGGAGAGTTCGCTCCCCGGAGCTGGACCGGGCGGACTGCATAACCAGAAATGACCGAGTTTTTTCATCAGCCTGGCTGCGCGAAACCGGGATGCTAAAACGATAGGGACTTTCCTGGGCTTTTTCCATATTGTCGGTCAAAATCACTTCCAGATTGAACTTATCGGGTAGTTCGGAAGTTATACCCGGATAATGCATCACCAGCCCGGAGTATAGTTTATCGGCTATTTGATTGAAGCGGGCGCCGCCCCCGCCCCCGATCGGCATACCGTTGCAGCTGAACACCGCGTCGAAATGTTTTTCATCCGTATAATCCGCACCGCTTACCAGGTAGCCGATGCTGATGTTGGACCGGTCATAGTATACTTCCTTGATAGCCACCGTGATGCCGTTGGCGGTGATCTGCATATCTTCCAGGCTGGTCAGGTCGCTGGCCTTGAGGTTGGCCAAATCTTTATCGGCGAAGCTTTCAAATACCGAGCCCACAAAGGGAATGTTGACCAGCACTTTGGCCATGGAAGTCGATACGAACCCGCTGCCCAGGATGCACAGGCCGATCATAGCGGCGGATGCCCCCATCCTGAAGCCTTTCCTGATCTTTAGCTGCCTCTTGCCCTGGCTGATGGCCCGGTTGACCACCGCTTCCAGTTCTGCCTCGGGTACGGTAATATTATCAAAATCGTCCTTATACGCTCTCATTGTAGCCCTCCTTCAGATCGGTTCTTAACAAGCTCAATGCCTTGTTCAAGCGGGTCTTGACCGTTCCCAGCGGGCAAGCCAGTATCTCGGCGATCTGGGCCAGAGTCAGGTCCTGGTAGTACTTCAGGACCACAATGGTCCTCTGGTCCGAATTGAGCTTATCGATGGCATTGAACAGATCGATGCCGGAAATTAAACTGGCATGGTCGTCAAAGGCGTCTGCTTGCTCCGCTTCTTCCGGGTAGTTGCAGGCTTCTTCAAACCTGGCCAGCTTTCGGCTCCTTTTCAAGCTGTCAATACAGCAGTTGACCGTAATTCTGATCAGCCAGGTGTTAAAAGACTCCGGAATTTTCAGCTTGGCTACCGAAATGAGCGCCTTGTATACGACCTCATGCACCACGTCCAGGGCATCATCCTGACTCTTCATGTAGGTATAGGCAATTTTATAAATATCAGCCTTTCTTTCCTGGATAAGATCGGAAAAGGCTTCATGGCCGCCTTGGCATGCCTTTTTAACCTTATCCATGTCTGCAGGAACCATACGCTGCCTCCCTAATCGAAGTATAAGGCTAACCGGTTAGTAACCCTTACAATAATAAGACTGCCCATCGTAAAGAATAGATTTGGTTATTATTATTTTACAAAAAGATACCAGCACAGTAAGATGATGATGGTAGCAATGATTTTGCCCGGTGGCATCGGCGAGGGGTTTCATCGCCATATCAAAGGAAAAGGCGGGGTGAGCTATGTTTGAAGAGGAGATTAAGAAAATTTTAAACAGTCAAAGAGAGTTTTTTGCCACGGGAAAAACTTTGGACATAAATTTTCGGCGGGAAGCGTTAATAAAGCTCAAAACCGCTCTGATAGCCAGCGAAGAGGAGATCATCAACGCTTTACAAAATGATCTCCGGAAGCCTCTCCTGGAGTCCTATACAGCAGAGCTTGGTATGGCCATCAATGAAATCAATTTTGCCATGAAAAATTTAAAGAAGTGGGTAAAACCTCAAAAAACCAAATCTCCCTGGCTGGTTTTTCCCGCCCGAAGCTATATTATTGCAGAACCTTACGGGGTGTCTTTGATTATCAGTCCATGGAATTATCCTATTCAATTAACGTTGATCCCTCTGATTGGCGCTATCGCGGCGGGAAATTGCTGCGTCGTCAAACCGTCCGAATACGCCAAAGCATCGGAGAATATTGTGAAAAACCTCATCGGCCATACCTTCGACAGCAGTTATATTGCTGTAATTGAGGGAGATGAAGAGACCGGCAAATATCTGTTGGAACAGAACTTTGACAAGATATTCTTTACCGGCAGCCCCCGGGTGGGCAAAATCGTTATGGAAAAAGCGGCCCGGAATCTAAGCTCTGTGACCTTGGAGCTGGGTGGGAAAAGTCCCTGCATTGTGGATAAGGATGTAAACATCGACGTTACCGCCAAAAGGATTCTATGGGGCAAGTTTACCAATGCGGGACAAACCTGTATAGCTCCGGATTATTTGATTGTTCATAAGGAAATCAAAGAGAGGCTGTATGCCGCTTTTAAGATTTGGCTGAAAGCGTTTTTTACCGAAAACCCGCAAGAGAGTCCCGATTTGGGGAGAATCATAAACAGAGCCCATTTCAACCGGCTCATCGGTTATCTGAATGCAGGCCGAACTATTGTTGGCGGCAACTTCAGTGAGAATGACCTTTATATTGAGCCTACCATCATAGAGGTTTCGGATATGAATATGCCTTTGCTGCAGGAGGAAATCTTTGGCCCCATACTGCCGGTTGTTGAATATTCCAGCCTGGAGGACATAGAAAGCATCATCGCCCTGAACCCGAATCCCCTGGCCTTTTATTTGTTTTCCACGGACAGGCAAACAGTCCGGCATCTGATCAGAAAGATTCCTTTTGGCGGGGGCTGCATCAACGATACTTTGAGTCATGCGGTCAACCATCACCTGCCTTTTGGCGGAAGGGGCGCCAGTGGCATAGGCAGTTATCACGGTCGGCACAGCTTTGAGGCTTTTTCATACCAAAAAGCCGTTTTAGAAAAAGGCTTTGGCTTTGATATGAACTTGAAATATCCCCCTTACAAAGAGGGCCATAAGTATATTAAAAAATATCTTTTAAAATAGTGTTCTGGGGGAAGAAGCTTTTTTAAACTTAATGTCGATGGTACACGGGATTCCTGAAAAACTAATGCTTTATGATTATTTTCGCCTCCTGGGGGGAGATTTTCTCAATGACGGCGTCAATTTCGCCGCTCAAAATTTTTACCTCCAGCCAGGGCGGAACATGTGAGCAGATAACCTCCAGGGTATGGAATTGGTGCCTGGACAAAATCGGCAGCAAAACCTGCTTGGATGAAATGAACCCGCTGCAGTTTTGAATTTCTTTCAGGGATATTGAATAGCAGCCCGGGGCTGTCTCCTTTAGTTCGGGGAGGCTGGCCGAAGCCTGGACCGGGGCGGTACTTGCTGCTGCATCTTGTGCTTTAAGTATGCCGTCCAGGAAATCAAGAGGATGGCCGATAATTTCCCAGGTGGTAAATCCCGCTTTTTCCAGCTCGAAAAAGGGCACGCCGGTGACCGAGCACCCTACAAAAATACGGCATTCTCCCAGAAATTCGATGACCGTTTGCAGGTAGGCCCTCATACCAGGCAACCCCCCGGCCGGCTCAAGGGCAAAAGGCATGCTGCGGCATATCTCCCAGCTGTTGCAGGTGTATTGATAAACCTGAATTTCGCCAGGCGTTTGAATGGGTGCGGTTTCCCCCTGGGGACCCACCAATACAGCTATTTCCATGGTCCCAACCCCCTTCTAACCCGCCTGTTGGCCGGCTTTGGCGCAGCCCGGGCGGCTGTTCAACAGCCCTACCGCGTCAGCCCGGCATTGCTGGCAGTGAAACATCTGGCGTAGATCGTTTTGGCAACTGTGGCGCATCATTGACAATTCGCGTGGATCGGTCGGGTTCATATTTTCAAATAGACTTCCTGGCACGGGAATCAGGGGCATGATATTGCTGATGTAAACCCCCAATTCCTTCATTTGGCGAACCAGGTCGGGGATTTCCTGATCATTGATGCCGGGGATCATAACCGTGTTTATTTTGACTATTACTCCATTTTGGGTTAGAAAGCGGATGCCGGACAATTGGTTTTCAAGCAGGATCCTGGCTCCTTCCCGATCATAATATCTCTTCCCCTCATAATTTACGTAACGATATATTTTAGCCCCGGTTTCCGGATTAAGGGTATTAACCGTTACCGTAACATGGCTGACCTCCAGCGCTAAAATTCCGGCCGCCAGCTTGGGAAGCTTGAGCCCGTTGGTGGATAGACACAAGATGACCCGGGGATCATACTGGCGGATCAAGCTCATGGTCTGCCGGCTTTCCTCCCAATCAGCCAGGGCGTCGCCGGGACCGGCAATGCCTACCACACTTAGATGGGGAAGATGTTTCCGGTAATGCTGGAAGCGCTCCAGGCCTTCCCGCGGGCTTATGATTTCGCTGGCCACTCCGGGACGGCTTTCGTTTAAGCAATCATATTTACGGTTGCAGTAGTTGCAGCTGATATTGCAGCGTTTGGCTACCGGCAGATGAATCCGGGCCTGCTTAGGGGCTGCTCCAGGGGAAAAACAGGGATGATTCCGGTTGATATCTAGATAATTCTTCATGATAAATTCCTCCCGGCTATTCAAACTGACCCGCGCCGGCGGATCGGTAAAACTCCTGATACAGGTCGTTCCGGTAATGGTTTAACTTGTTCGCTAACAAGGTATTGGTAATCTGATCCAGCAGCATGACCGTGCCGGTATAGCCGACGGATAGAATGCGCTGGCCGCCTATCCGGTCATGGATGGGATAGCCCACTCGCACCAGGGGTAGGCCTTCCTTTTCGGTGAGAAAGCGCCCGTCGGAATTGCCGATAGCCAGGTTGACCTCTTTTGCGGCACAATAGCGGCGAAGTTCTGCAAAATCAGTGTCCAGCAAAATGAATGGCTCCGCTTCATCACTATGGCTCAGGCCTTCCACCAGGCCTTTTAGAGAAGGGTTGCTGCTCCCGGTGGCGATGATGGCCGGAGTCACGCCGTTTTCCAGCAAAACCCGGCTGATGCCGTAAACCGTTTCCGGTTCGCCGAATACGGCCGCTTTTCCTTCCCGGTTGTATTTATGGGAGTCGATCATGGCATCCTGCAGCCTTCCCCGTTCTTTCTTTAAAGCCTCGGGAACCGGATTCCCGGTCAGGGTTTTCAAAAGTTCTAAGAACTTATCACAGGCTGCGATTCCCATAGGCAGGGGAAGCCTGTATAAAGAAACTCCAAATTGGTCCCGCAGGTATTTCCCCGGGGAAAGCCCGTCAGGAAGCGTTTCCCCGAACTCAATGGTAGCCTGGGCTCCGGCCATAGCTTCAATGGAAGCCAGGGGCGTGCCTCCCGGGGGGATTCTCTTGTATACCTTGGAATACGGGCTGTCAAGGGTGTCGGATAGGTCGGGCAACAGGGTATAAGGCGCCCCCATTACATCCAGAATACGTTTTATCTCTCTCGTATCGGCCGGGCTGATATGGGGCACGATCACATTTATTCCGTGGTGCGGCGGGGACTCCTGGCTCACGTTTTCCACAATGCTGTACAGGGCTTGAAAATAGCCTTCGGTAAGCGAACCCCCGTAGCCCGGACTGGAAACCGGGATCAGCCTGGGCAGGGAGCTTCCGGTCTGTTCCTTGACGAATGCCGACGTGATCCGGGCGATATCCTCACCGATGGTTTCCGCCAGACAAGTGCTCAAGATTCCCACCACTTCAGGCTCATATAATTTGATAAGGTTTTTCAGGCCTTGCTTTAGATTGACTTCACCCCCGTAGATAGTTCCCTGCTCAGTAATAGAACTGGAAGCCACATCGATCGGCTCGTTGAAATGTTCAGCCATATGGCGGCGCATGTACGTGGCACAGCCCTGCGAACCGTGTATGATCAGCATGGCGTTCTCTATGCCCTTAAAGGGCAGGATGCCTCCCATAGGCATGCACATCCGGCAGGGATTTTCACTTACGCTGCGCGCGGTTTTTGTATCTGCATTCATAACGACCACCTCCTGTTAAGAGAGATTGGCCCGGACCTGTGTATACCGGGCCGGCGGCTATTTGTCCACATAATTCCAAACCGGGGAGCAAACGGTTTGGTAGACCTCACAGGCGAAATTGGCCGCTCCCACAAAACCGCTTAAAGGATGCTTGCGCTCATGGTTGTGATCGATGAAAGCCAATCCCAATTTATAGGCCAGGGGCCGCTCCTTAACCCCTCCCACCAGGAGATCGGCTCCCTGTTCCAGCATAAAGCGCTCCAGTTCGGAAGGATTGGCGTCATCCAGCACCACGGTGCCTTCGGCCACCAGTTCGTTGATGGTTTCATATTCCTCCTGACGTCCGGTTTGGGTTCCTACCATTACTACTTCCATACCCAGCTCGCGAAATTGTTTAATGAGGGATATGGCTTTAAAACCTCCGCCCACGAAAACGGCGGCTTTCTTTCCCGCCAGATGACGCCTGAATTGATAAACTACCGGGGCGTGCCGGGCCATTTCGCGGTGGATCAGCTTTTCACACCGCTCGTTAAAAAGGGGGTTGTTATAAAAATAAGCGATGCGCCGCAGGGATTCTTTGGTATCGGCCAGACCTAAAAATGAAATATTGAGAAAGGGAATACCGTAGATTTCGGCCATCCGTTTGGCCAGATAGCCCATCGAGCCGGCGCACTGCACTATATTAAGCGATGCCGTGGGCGCGGTAAGCAGGGTGTCATAACGTGAATCGCCGGTAAATGACACATTTACTTTGATCCCTATCTCTTCCAGGTAGTTGCGGATAATCCAGGCCTCTCCGGCCAGGTTATAGTCGCCCAGGTAGTTTAAATGATACGGTTTATGGGAGTAAGGCTCGCTCCCGCCGATAATACGAAGCAACACCTCACAGGCGGCCCGGTAGCCGTCCGATTTGTTGCCGGCAAAACCTGAAGACTGGACCGGAATAATCGGAATGCCATGGCGCTCGGAAGCATTCCGGCAAACCGCTTCCAGGTCATCTCCGATAACCCCCACGATACACGTGGAGTATATCAGCATCACCGGGGGACGGTAGAGTTTGAACAACTCATCGATGCAGCGGATCAATTTCGCTTCTCCGCCAAAGATGATATCCTCTTCCCGGAGATCGGTAGAGAAACTGTGGCGAAATAAATCGGCGCCGCTGCTGAGGCTGCCCCGGATGTCCCAGGTGTAGCTGGCGCAACCGATGGGGCCGTGAACCAGGTGGACCGCATCGGTGATGGGGTTTAAGACCACCCGGGCGCCGCAGTATACGCAGGCCCGTTGGCTCACGCAACCCGCTACGCTGTCGGTCTGGCAGTTGATGGGCAGCGGGTTTTTCCCCTTGCTGTGAATAGAATTCCGCCGTTCCTTAATCAAGGAAAAATCTGCTTTATTGATCGCCATATACATCACCCTCTTCCTGAAAACCTATAGGGTTCCAATAAAAAAAGCCCTTTAGCTGAAAAGGCGCCTTTACCCAAATCTTGTGTTCAAAAATATTGCTTACATAATTAATTCCAGATCTTCATCGAGCGCGTCGCGGTCCTGCCTATCCAGCAGGGTGTTGCTGATCAACTCCAGTAAACGCATAGCCCCCTTATAACCGACGATGGGAAGATAGGAATGAACTCCCCGGTCCAGAATCGGGAAACCCACTCTTACCAGCGGAATGTCCTCGGCCCGGGCGATGTATTTGCCATAGGTGGTTCCTATAAGCAGATCAACGCTTTCCTGCTTGATCCACTGGTGCAGGGTGAACAGATCTCCTCCGGCCTTGACCCTGGCATCTATCCCGGCCTGATTCAGCATCTGGCCGACTTCTCTTTCAAAGGCGTCTCCCGGGGTGCCGGTAAGTACATACCGGGGGATCATGCCCAGCTCCAGGGTAAAAGCAGTCAGACTCATAACTATATCGGGGTCGCCAAAAATAGCCACCTGCCTGCCCTGGTACTGGTCGTGCAGATCCACCATAATGTCAATGATTTGGCCTCTTTCTTCCTCCAGGGCGGCTGATATCTCCCGCCCGCTTACTCTTGACACGGCCATCAGAAATTCATCCGTCGCCCGGATGCCAATCGGGGCCGGCAGGATAATGGACCGGACTTTGGCTTTCTTCCTCAGTTCATCGGCTGCGCCGCCGGAGGCAAAACTGCCCAGGGCCAGGGTAGCCTCAGAATTGCCGGCGTCTATAATTTCTTTGATTTTAGTGCCGCCGGGGGGATACATATTATATTGGCCGGTTAACGGAGCGTCCAGAACCCCGCTGGTATCAGGGAACATAATATGCTTTACGGACATGGTTTGGAGCATCCGCTTTATTTCCCGCATGTCGCCCGGGTTGACAAAGCCGGGGATGATATTTAGCTTCTCATTGGGCCGGTTGCTGTTGACGCTCAAGTATTTGATCATGCCCTTTACCATATTGGAAAAACCGGTGATATGCGAACCGACATAACTGGGGGTGTTGGCATGAATTACTGCCTTGCCCTCCGGAACCTGGGCCTGATTGATATAGACCGGTATATCGTCACCAATCGTCTCCGATAAACAGGTAGTATGAACCGCGATGATATCCGGATCATAAATGGCGAAAATGTTCTTGATAGCGGTTTTTAAATTCGACCCCCCGCCGAATACCGCTGCTCCTTCAGTAAAGGAACTGGTGGAAGCAGCGATCGGATCGCGAAAATGCCGGGACAGGTGCATCCGGTGGTAAGAGCAGCAGCCCTGGGAGCCGTGGCTGTGCGGCAGGCATCTATGGATGCCCAGGGCCGCGTACATAGCCCCGATCGGCTGGCAGGTTTTCGCCGGGTTTATTACCAGGCTATTCCTGTTTACGTATTCATAAGGAGTGCGGTCCAGCATTTAACTCACCTCCTTGATATAGCGGCCTTCCAGCATGGGCTGGGTCTTCCAGGGCGGCTGCACCAGGTCCCACACCGGTGCCCCGAGCCCCATGGCGATGTCCCGGGCAAAGGCGGCCGCACCCTTGAAACCGGCGTAGGGCCCGGTATAATCATAGGAATGGAGCTGCTTGGAGAACATGCCCATTTTGTGAATCTGGTATTTTTCTTTGATGCCAGCACAGAATATATCCGGCTTTAACAATTTGATAAACTGGTCGATTTCATAGTGATTGATATCGTCTATGACCACGCTGTTATTTTTCATGACCTTGATCATGCCGCCAAAGTAGTTTAACGGTATCCGGGCTTTTAACTGGTCAAATTTTTCCCGGGACAGAACCAGGCGGTAGTGCTGCTGGTCAGGCTCCAAATTCAGAGTTTCAATGTTTTTACTGTCCGCGTCTTCTTTGATAAAGGGCAAAACTTCGCGTCCTTCGTAGTCATCCCGGTGGGCGAATTCAAACCCCGCCAATACTGTTTCCATACCGAGATCTTCAAATAAATACTGGTAATGCAGGGCTCTGGAGCCGCCCACGTAGAGAGCCGCGGTCTTGCCCTGGCAAAGAGGCTTATACCGCTCGATAAGGGGTGCTATCGTGGCTACTTCCTCGGCGATCACTGCTTCGGTGCGGGCGGTGAGCGCGGGATCATCAAAGTAGGCGGCCAAATCACGCAGGGATTCAATACAGCTCTGCACCCCGATGAAGTTTACTTTAAGCCAATCAGTACCGTATTTGGCCTGTACCATGTCGGCAATGTAGTTGATGGAACGGTAGCACTGCACCAGGTTGAGGTCTGCTTTATGGGCGTTTTTGATCTTTTCTACCGAACCGTTGCCGGTCATCACGGAGACGATTTCATACCCGATTTTGGTGAGGACGCGCTCTATCTCCCAGGAATCACCGCCAATATTATATTCGCCCAGCAGATTGATAGAGTATTTACCCACCGCCCCCTCTCCGGTTCCCACTACATGTTTTATCAATTCATTGTTGGCTATATGATGGCCGGCTGACTGGGTTACCCCTTTATAGCCCTCGCAGCTGAAGGCCAGAACCTGGATGTCGTATTCTTTTTGGGCCCAGGCGGCCACCGCCTTGATATCATCGCCGATCAGCCCCACCGGACAGGTGGAACAGATCATGATGTTTTTAGGCGCGAAGATGGAAACTGCTTCGGTAATGGCCTGTTTTAGTTTTTTCTCGCCGCCAAAAACGATGTCGCCTTCCTGCAAATCGGTGGAGAAACAATAATTCAAAAAGTTATCTTCCTCGCCTTCGTCCAACCGGGCTTTGTTGCGCCGGGTCCCCCAGCTATAGTAGCCACACCCGATGGGGCCGTGGGTTATGGTTACCGCATCTTTTATAGGGCCGATTACCACGCCCTTGCACCCGGCGTAGCAGCAGCCCCGGCTGGTGATGATGCCGGGAATCGTCCTGGTGTTGGCGGTAATGGTTTGGGGACTCTCGCTGTCATGGTCAACGATGACAATATGATTCTTTCGGTTTTTAAATACACTGGCCGGATAATTTTCAACGATTTTACTCACTTGGTCTTTCATGAACAGCACCTCCAACTATATGGCAATCTCGCCGTTCTCACCGGTCCTTACCCTTACACTGTCGGTAACCGGGAGTACGAATATTTTTCCGTCACCGGGACTGCCTTTTTGATTAACCGCGATAATGGTTTCAACCAGATGACCCACTTCATTATCCTTGACCACAATAGATAAAAGCCTTTTGGGAATAAGCCGGTGCCCTTCGGATATCGATTCAGCCAGGGCCGGCGAACTGTAGTCGCTTTCAGCAATCAGGTCCTCGATCAAGGTAAAGTTGACTTTTTTCTTGCCCCTCCCCAGGACCTTGGTGGCAGTGAGGGCGGGAAAGCCGGCTTTTAAAAGGGCTTCTTTGGTTTTATTGATCATGTCCATCCGGATAATGGCTATTACTTCTTTCATAAGCCAAACCTCCCTTAAAGCTCGTTGTTCCCGGAGCTTATGGTGTAGGCCTCCAATACCGGGCTGACGAAAATCTTGCCGTCTCCAAAGGCAGCTTTTTGCCCGGTTTTGGCATTTTTCATAACGAGCTTGATCACGTCGTCTTTATCCTCATCGTTGACTACCATCATCAGCATCTCTTTGGGGATTTCATCATAGAAAACGTCGCCGACTTTGACCCCCTTTTGTTTGCCCCGGCCCATAACATCGATCTTGGTAACCGCCGGAAAACCTGCATCGCTCAGTTCGGATAAAACCTGACCCACTTTTTCCGGTCGGATTATGGCTCTGATCATCAACATAGACAATTCCTCCTCACCAATTTAGAGTCCCAGAAAACCGTGTTTCATCATCAAGTCTTCCAGACGGTCCTGTTCCATGGGCTGGGGAACTACAAACATGTCGTTTTCGGCGATGGCTTTGGCCAGGCCGCGATAGGCGTCGGCCTGAGCTTCGGCGGGAGCGAAGTCGATTACCGTCTTTTTGTTTATTTCCGCTCTTTGCACCAGGTTGTCGCGGGGGACGAAATAGATCATCTGGCTGCCGAGTTCCTTGGCAAAGGCTTCTAAAAGGTCGCGTTCTCCATCCACCTTGCGGCTGTTGCAGATAATGCCCCCCAGGCGGCAGCCGCCCGTGCTGGCGAACTTGAGAATACCCTTGGATATATTGTTGGCTGCGTAAAGGGCCATCAGCTCACCGCTGGCCACAATATAGATTTCCTGGGCTTTGCCTTCCCGTATGGGCATGGCAAAACCTCCGCAGACCACGTCGCCCAGAACATCGTAGAAAACGTAATCCAAATCGTCGGTATAGGCCCCCAGGCTTTCCAGCATGTTTATAGAGGTGATGATGCCCCGGCCGGCGCAGCCCACCCCCGGTTCGGGGCCGCCCGACTCTACGCATCTTATTCCAAAAACCCCTGATTTCATGATGCTTTCCAGCTCGATCTCTTCGCCTTCTTCGCGCAGGGTATCGAGCACGCTCTTTTGGGCCAGGCCGCCCAAAACCAGTCTGGTCGAATCAGCCTTGGGGTCGCAGCCCACGATCATAACCTGGTGCCCCATTTCGCCTAAACCAGCGGTCAAATTCTGGGTGGTGGTTGACTTGCCAATCCCACCTTTACCGTAAATAGCGATCTGTCTCATGTTCATCCCTCCTAAAAATATTGACGGCGCCTTGCATCCTCTCCTGAGCCAAAGCGCCATTGCTGACTGTTTATGAGCATTGTTCAGCACCCCAAAATGAAAAAGGCGCCTCCAGGACGATAAGTCCGTTCAAGCGCCTTTACTCAACATATCAAAAGCCTTAAATCCTGGAGGATTTAAGGCTTCGTTGCCTTTAAACTTATGAACCTGTAGGAAAAGAATCAGCCCCCGAAAAGTTATCGGAGGCTCCCTTGCCAATAATCATATTATATGGGTTAGTATATACCTCCGGTAAGCGATATTCAATACATCAGGGTCAGGTATACATTATTCATTCGCATGATAATGATTTAGGAGCTCTTCCGGGCGGTGGCCAAAAAAATGGTAAAGGGGCGCAGCCCGCCGGGAATGAAGCGCACTACTTCGGCTGCGGTGCTAAACTGAATATTGTAAAAACCCGCTTCTCTCAAGGTCCCTCGCAGCATGTTCCGATCAAATCCGTTGTGAAAGACGCCTTCGCGGTGGGCCCCGTGAAACAGTCCTCCGTCGCTGTCCAGGTCGGCAATGCACAGGCAAGCTTCGCTTTTTAAAACGTTTTTGAACTGATTGATAAGCAGTTGGGGCTCCCGCACGTGGTGCAGGGTCATGCTGCACACCACCAGGTCATAAGAACCTTCTAAAACACCGCCTTGTTCAATATCAATATACGCGGTGCTTACATTGCCTATATTCCGTTTGGCAATTTTATCCTCCAGCACCTTCAACATACCTCGGGAACTGTCATAGCCGCTAACGCTTTTGACCAATGGCTGCAGCTGCAGGGTCAGGAGCCCGGTTCCACAGCCAAAGTCCAGCACGTCCATACCGCTATGTAGAGCCACTGCATCCTTTATGGAATTGGCTATATGGGCAGCCATCTTGACCCGCCCGGCATTTTCGTCCCAGGTGGCGGCGTCCCGATCAAAATCCCTGGTTTCACCTTTCACATCCATTCACCCCGTTATATTTTAATATAAATTATTCCAGGGGAAAAATATAGCATGTCTATAGAACGCTTGTTCTTTTTGCGGGATTTTGTGTTACAATGAATTGCAGAATATATGTTCGGAGCGATGCGGCATGGATACCATTGAAAAGTTGAAGATCCTGGCTGATGCCGCCAAATACGACGTATCCTGTTCGTCCAGCGGCAGCAAGCGCACCAATCAGCCCGGGGGAGTAGGGAACAGCGCCGCTATGGGCATCTGCCATAGCTGGTCGGATGACGGGCGCTGCATTTCCCTGCTCAAAATCCTGCAGAGCAATAACTGCGTCTACAACTGCTCCTATTGCGTCAACCGGGTTTCCAACGACATTCCCCGGGCCACTCTGAGCCCTGAAGAAATATGCGACCTGACCATGAACTTCTACCGCCGCAACTATATAGAAGGGTTGTTCTTGAGCACGGCGGTGTTTACCCTTCCCGACCACACCATGGAAATGCTGCTGCGGACGGTTAAGAAGCTCAGGGAGGAACACCGCTTCAACGGCTACATTCACCTGAAGACCATTCCCGGAGCCGACACCCGTCTGATTGAAGAAGCGGGGCGTTATGCGGACCGCATGAGCGTCAATATCGAGCTGCCTTCCCAGCAAGGGCTGAAGCTTCTGGCTCCCCAGAAGAAAAAGGAAGCCATCATAAAGCCCATGTCGTTCCTGAACTCGCATATAACGGCCGCCCAGGAGGAACGAAAAAAATCCCGGAAGGCGCCCCTGTTTGTGCCTGCCGGGCAGACCACCCAGTTGATCGTGGGAGCCACCCCCGACCCCGACCTGCAGATATTGAGGCTTTCCGAGTCCATCTACCACAAGTTCCATTTAAAGAGAGTCTATTATTCGGCCTATATACCGGTGGCCCGGCATCCCAATCTTCCCGACCTGGTCAAACCGCCCTTGCTTCGCGAACACCGTATCTACCAGGCCGACTGGCTGCTGCGCTTCTACGGGTTTCATGCCGGGGAATTGTTGGACGAGCAAAATCCCAATTTCGCCGAAGACTACGACCCGAAGACCGATTGGGCTCTGCGCAACCTGCATTATTTTCCGGTGGAAATCAACCGGGCCGACTATGAAAAGCTACTGCGGGTTCCCGGCATAGGCGTCAAATCAGCCCGGCGGATTCTGGTCGCGAGGAGGGCGGCCTGGCTCGGCTTTGACGACCTGAAACGCATCGGGGTGGTGATGAAACGGGCCCAGTATTTCATTACCTGCCGGGGCAAATACAACGGGTCGGCGGCCATGGAGGAACACCTGCTGCGCCCCCGCCTGTCTTTAAATAAGTCTCCATCAGCCGTAAAAAAAGGCCAGTATGAGCAGCCCACCCTGTTTTCATCCTGGCTGGAGCCGGTTTCCGGCGAAACCCCTCTATCTCTTATAACAGGAGAATTGTGATGCTTTGCTACACCTATGACGGCAGCTTTGACGGGCTGCTTACCACCATATACGAAATATACTACCGGCGGCAGCAACCCCAGGAAATCGTCCCGGCCGGCTCCTTCAACAGGCAGCTTTTCGTGCGCCGGGAGCACATCGCCTGCGATGAAGACAAGGCGGCCCGGGTATATGACGCGATCGATTCCAAAATCAGTTCGGGGGCCCTGGGCAACGCCTATTGCGCCTACCTCAGCGAACATCCCCGGGCTGGAATGTGGATATATGAATACCTCCGATTGGGCTGGAAGCTGGGGCCCGGGGTTGACCTGCGTCTCGCCGATGAAAGGGTCCACCGGGTTCACAAGTTAGCCGGGAAAGTAAAAACAGAACAACACCGGCTGCTGGGTCTGGTGCGGTTTCAACTCTATCAGGGCGATATTTATTACGCCGCCCTGGAACCCGACCATAATGTGCTTGAACTTCTGGCCCCCCATTTTGCCAGCCGGCTTTCCGATCAAAACTGGATCATCCACGACCTGCGCCGCGACCTGGCGGTGGTTTTTAACCGCAAAGAATGGGTTTCGACCGGCTTTACCCTGAAGCAGAAACTGGAGCTGGAACAGGATGAACAATACTACCAGAGGCTCTGGAGGCAGTATTACGACAGCATCGCCATCTCCACCCGCAAAAACCCCCGGCTGCAAAAACAGTGCATGCCCGAGCGCTACTGGAAGCACCTTGTGGAGAAGAACGGTAGGGGATAGCTTGATGCAGCCCAAATGATAGGCACGAATATACTAGTCACGGGAATGGCTTCATCAGCCTTGGTTCTTACCGTTTGATCAGGCTCTGGGAAATACGGTCAATAACGATGGCCATGACCACTATGGCCCATCCTGCTTCAAAGCCCCGGCCCACATCCATACGATTAACCGATACCAGTACCACTTCACCCACTCCTCCGCCGCCGATCATGGCACAGATTACCACCATAGCCAGAGCCATCATAGTTGTCTGGTTGATTCCGGCCAGGATGGAGGGCATGGCCAGAGGCAGGCGCACTTCACGCATTAACTGCCAGGGGGTGGCCCCAAAGGCCAGGGCGGCTTCCTGTACCTGAGCTGATACCTGGCGGATCCCCAGGTTGGTAAGACGCTGCACGGGAGGTACGGCGTAAATGAAAGTTGCCAAGACGGACGGTACTTTGCCCAGACCGAAAAACATCAAGGCTGGAATCAAGTACACGAAACTGGGCATGGTCTGCATGGCATCCAGTATAGGAGTAAAAATGGCGTTGACCCGATCCGAAACCGCCATGGCAATGCCCATGGGAATTCCCCCCAATAAGGCGAGCAGCACTGCTACGATAATAACTGCCATGGTCTCCATCATCACCTCCCAGAGGCCGAAAACGCCTACCGTCAAGAGCAGGAATGCGGGAAGCAGGGTTTTGCCTATATGCCGGGTCAGGAACCAGCAAATTGCAACTGCCAGTGTAATCCATATCCACCAGGGTATGGTGATGAGAACATGTTCAATTTGCAGCAGAATGCTTAACACGGTGTCATTAAATGCATCAAAAAAGGGGGTTAACTTCTGCAGCAACCACTTTACCAGATCGCTTATATAAGGGGCAATGTGATGTTCCAATGACGGTGGAAACAAGTCCCTCACCTCCCCGATTGGGCTTTCTTATGCCCGGA
This sequence comes from Syntrophomonas sp. UBA5314, assembly GCA_002410325.1. Classification (GTDB taxonomy): domain Bacteria; phylum Bacillota; class Syntrophomonadia; order Syntrophomonadales; family Syntrophomonadaceae; genus UBA5314. The sequence continues at coordinate 68,555 of DHRK01000019.1, read as the reverse complement.
CTTTTCATTGCTTCGTGCTTCCAGGCTGAGAACTTTGCTCTGTTTATGGCGATCTTCCGCAATATGGGATATTTTCTGCTCGTCCTGTACAAACCTTTGAACATAGTCATCAACCGGGTTCGTTATTATTTCCCGGGGGGTTCCGGTCTGAACAAAAACCCCGTTTTTCATCACTGCCATACGATCTCCCAGGCGTATTGCTTCTGAAACATCGTGGGTGACAAATACGATGGTTTTATGCAGTTCACCTTGCAAGCGCAGCAGTTCATCCTGCATCTCCCGGCGGATGAGCGGGTCAAGCCCGCTGAAGGGTTCATCCATCAACAGGATTTTAGTATCCTGCACCAGGGCCCGGGCAATGCCGATTCTCTGCTGCATGCCCCCGGAAAGCTGCTCCGGATAGTAGGTTTCCCAGCCCCCCAAGCCTACCTTTTCTATTGCTTCCCGCGCCCTTTCATCCCGTTCCGGGCGTTCCATTCCTCTCAGTTTTAGACCAAAGGAAACATTGTCCAGCACGTTGCGATGGGGAAGCAGCCCATAATGCTGAAAGACCATGGCGGCTTCAGTCCGGCGAAATTCCGTTAACTGCTTGCTATCCATGGCCGTAACATCCTGGTGGTTGATTCTTACCTGGCCGGCAGTTGGTTCGATCAGACGCGAAAGGCAACGGATCAAGGTTGACTTCCCACTTCCGGAAAGGCCCATGATAATGAACACTTCACCGGTTTTAATTTGAAAAGAAACGTCGCGGACGGCTGCCACGCAACCATCGGCCAGGTGCTGGTCTATCAGTTCGGCATTAAAACAATAACGTTTGGGATCGGACGGGAACACTTTCCACAGGTGTTCCACCTCCACAATAGGGTGGGAATTATCTGACATGATCATTGCACCTCTTTCAAGGAGGCATCCACTTTCTGGGCCACTTCTACCGGAATCCATGCTTTCCAGGTATCCGGGTATTGTTTCAGAAAATAAATAGCTGCTTTATCCACATCGTTATCGTGGGCGTTCATGTAAGCCAGGAAAGCGTTGTTCTGGGCCAGGGTCGTGGAGTACTTGCTCAGGAACTCCACCAATTCCGGCGCGGTCGTTTCCAGTTCGCTGTTTATCCCTATCGGTACCTTAGCGGCCGGATAAGCACATCCCCGATCCTTTTCATTGTTCCATTTGGCCTCGTCATAGGCTGGTTCCTCTAACAAGGTCATATCCATCTTACCCATAACCCAGGTAGGCTCCCAGTAATATCCCAACCATGGCACACCCTTTTCATAGGCGGCCACCATCGAAGCAACCAGGGCCGCATCTGATCCGGTGCTGAATACGTTATAGGTACTATCCAATCCATACGTCTTTATTTTCGTTTCGTTAATAGCAGAGCATATCCACCCGGGAGGGCTGTTGTGAAAACGCCCTTTGCTAGGAACCTCAGGGTCTTTGAACAGTTTCCAGTATTTTGGCAGGTCGGAAACAGATTGGAGATCGGGGGCGACTGCTTTAATTCCTCTCTCTGCATCGCCCTTGATCATATAAGTAGGAACATACCAGCCCTGGGGAGCATCCGGAAAATTAGCCCCCAGGTCTTTAACCGAACCGTCAGCCAGCGCCGCATCCCACGCTTCCTTAATGTTGTCTGCCCAAATTTCCGAATAGATGTCTATATCTCCCTTGGAAAGGCCTTGCAGCAGCGGCAGGGTGTCTCCGAATCGATAATCGGGGGCTGGATAACCATAACCGTTCTTAATAATAAACCCCATGATGCGGTTATGTACTTTGATGCTGTCCCAGCTGGCGTCAGCGAGAACCAATACGGGCTTGTCTTGCTGGGCGGATGAATTTTTTACTCCGCACCCGGATAAGGCCAGTATGAGTAACAGCAAGAGCACCAGTACCAGCCCCGGTTTCCCTAAACGCGAACCAGGCATTCCGTCAGACTGTTTAAACATAAAAAAACCCTCCTCACCGGCAGCCGGGAATTCGAAGGGCTTCTTAAGGGACAAAGCAACAGCATGCGAGTAAACATGATAAACACAGGTGTCATCAAAATACTAGCAGTAGCAGTCTAACTTTAAATAAAAACACAAGATAGACTGAAGAATAAATATGTCCATATTAGCCCGTGACGCCTACGGGGTTAGCTGTCGGGCTCGGACTCGGGTCAGCCCTATTCCGGTGCAGGATACACGTGTCGGTTCCTGCTTCCGCAAAATTCGCCCCATTATTGGTTCCCCCGCGTTTCTCAACGAAACCTCGGCCTGCCATCCACAACATTCTTGCCTATGGCTACTCTATTAATTATCCCCTTACTTATAAAGTGGAAGCAAATTGGATATTTAGGGTTCTCATAAGCTTAGAACCATTGAGGCAGGATTAAATAGGGTTATTTTAGCTATCATCCTATATAGTCCCGAATGATGCCTTATGGTTCCTTTTCCGCATTCTGTTCGGGCTTGCAGGAGAAAAATTGCGGAGCCGGGATTAATGCGCATGAGTTCAGGCAGGTGGCTGTATTAGAAATGGTATCATTATAGCAAAACAGGTCAAGAAGACAATGCTTTTTATCGGCTATCCTTCCTTTAGGAGGTGCGGGATTGGAAAACTGGGAGAACATTGACGCGGTGCAGAGGGTTCAGGACTATATTGCCGAGCATATGGGCGATCCCATAACCCTTTATATGCTGTCCAGGGCAGCCGGTTATTCGCCGTGGCATACGTCGCGGATGTTCAAGGAGTACACCGGCAAGACTCCCCTGGAATATATCCGCTTGCTGCGCCTATCCCGGGCCGCGGTAGAGCTGTGGGATGAAAAAAAGCGCGTGATAGACGTGGCCCTGGATTTTGCCTTCAACTCCCATGAGGGTTTTACCCGGGCTTTTTCTGACCAGTTCGGGATGACGCCCCGGCTTTACCGCCAGAAAACGCCTATGATACCGCTGTTTATGCCTAATAGTATCCGAACCCGTTACCTCTATATGATGAAAGGGGCGATAAAAATGAAAGAGAAGGCAAATCCCCATACCGTTTTCGTGCAGGTAGTGGACCGGCCGGCCCGGAAACTGATCTTGAAAAGAGGAGTCAAAGCAGACAATTATTTTGACTATTGCGGCGAAGTGGGCTGTGATATATGGGGCGAATTATGCAGTATCAAACAGGCGCTCTATGAACCGATCGGGATGTGGCTGCCGGAAAATCTGCGCAAACCGGGAACCGCGGAGTATGCCCAGGGGGTGGAAGTGCCTCTCGATTATGCCGCTGAAACGCCGGAAGGTTACGAGATAATCGAACTTCCTCCCTGTATGGTGATGGTTTTCCAGGGACCTCCGTTCAAGGATGAAAATTTTGAAGAAGCCATTACGGATTTGTGGCAGCTCATGAAGACCTACAACCCCGAACTGTATGGATTTCAGTGGGCCGACCGGGACGGACCCCGGTTTCAACTGGCCCCGATGGGAGAGCGGGGGTATATCGAAGCGCGACCGGTGAGAAGAGTAGGTGAATGCAGCGAAAGCTAAGAGAAAAAAGAGATATTTTTGACTGGCATTAAATGGGAATAAATGGATATAATATAAGGGCGGATAATGCATTGGACGCCCTAAAACAGGCTGTTCTGCTCCATAGTATATAAGGATTATCCGCAATAAAACAAAAAAGCGGGGGATTAACTTGTTTGGTGGAGCGTTTGACGAGAGCAGTGTTGTATTTCAAACTGAATTGGATTTTGGCACCCGGTCGGGCAGCCTGACTTTAGAAGCGGCCGCCCAGGAATGGTACCAGTCGTTAGAGGAATTCCAGGCCACGGCCCGGGAAAAGATCAAGCACCTCCAGGAACTCGGTCTGCAGTTGGAATACCTGGATCATCAAATCAATATCACCAGGCAGAAAACCTACTTTATTCTTCAGAACCTGTTCAAACCGGTGGAAGCGATGGAGCCGGAAACAGTGAATGAGGCGGCCGGATATATAGAGGATCAGGAGCTTATCTCCAAACTGCAGGTTGAAAGGCAATTTGCCGCCCTGGAGCCCTACTTGAAGGGAGACGAACCCGGCGACCAGGAACGCGCCGGGAGGTTCCTTGAGAATATGCGGTCGGCCTGGCTGAGTGATTACTCCGTACAGGAAATTCAGATGGATGAGATAATAGAAGATGACCAGGTTGGCAAATTCCTGGAGGGCCTGCATGAAAATTGGCGCAGGCTGTGCCGGGAATCCGACCAGCATACTGAGGAATTTGACGAGGCGGTATGGGCAGAGCGGTTTTTAGAGTCTATGCAGGCAGCCTGGAGCGCCTAAGTCAAAAATACAATATAGTCCGGTTTATAACCTGGGGTTTTTCATAAGACCCCAGGTTTTTATAATTCCAGCTTCATGGTCCACGATGCCTGAACTTCGCCCACCTGTTTAAACCCTTCCCTGAGATACAAGGCTTACCTCGATGTCATACCAAATATAACTTAACAAAACAAAGTGAAAAAGTGCACTAGATAATACATAACCAAACAAAAACATACAAAACACAACAATGGTATTGTATAATTAATGCTAAATGAAACGGCGCCAGCAAAAGCCGGCGAGCAATTACAGCAGCTACGGGAGGAATCGATATGTTCAAAAGCAGTTCCAGGAAGAAGATCACAAAGGGAGTGTCGCTTTTGCTGTGCCTTTGGCTGGCGATGGCGACGCTGGGAGGCTGTGCAAGCAAAACGTCTACCACATCGACTCCAGCCGATCCCAATACCCGGGTTATAACGGATATGGCGGGCAGACAGGTTGCCATACCCGTAAAAGTCAATACCGTCTATTGCGCGGTGCCTACCGCTGAAGCCATGGTTTACACCCTGGCTCCTGAAAAAATGGCGGCCTGGGTAAACGCTCCTTCCGAAGACGCCATGAAGTATTTGGGCGACCGGGCCAAGGCCTTGCCGGTTATGGGCGGTTGGATGGGTGAGAAATGCACTGCCAATCTGGAGGAAATCACCAGGCTGGCTCCCGACCTGATCGTTTTCATGTCTCCGGTTGATGATTCCGCCAAACAGAATGCGGAAAGCATTACCGCCCAAACCAAACGGCCGGTGGTGGTTATGGATTCCAAGCTTCCTGAAACGGCCAGGATGTATCGCTTGATGGGGGACATTTTAGGGGTTCAGGAACGGGCCGAAAAGCTGGCCGGCTATTATGAAAAGAAAATCAATGCCGTCAACGAGATGGTTGCTAAGATCCCGGAAGACAAACGGGTGCGGGTATATTACGCGGAAGGCACCGGGGGGCTGGCTACCGATCCGTCCGGTTCCACCCATACGGAGCTGTTGGATCTGGTCAGAGGCGTAAACGTGGCCAATGTCCAGGCCAAAAGCGGTCAGGGCATGTCATCCGTCTCCATGGAGCAGGTGCTTTCCTGGAACCCGGAAGTGATTCTGGTCAGCTCCTCAACCGGCGGGGATAAGAACTACCAAACTATTTTAACCGACCCTTCCTGGAGTCAGGTGAACGCGGTTAAGAATGGCAAGGTCTATATGACCCCGTTGAACCCCTTCGGCTGGTTTGATCGCCCCCCCAATATAATGAGAATTATCGGGATGCAGTGGCTGGGAAATGTATTGTACCCGGAATATGTGAAGCTCGATTTAAACCAGGAAGTCAAGGAGTTCTTTGCTCTCTATTACAACCAGAATCTCACCGACGAGCAGGTCAAGGAACTGCTTAAAAACGCGATCCCCAAATAGATTACTGAGATGAGTTGAAGAACCGCCCCCTAACTCATTAAGGCGATCAAGCACAGGAAGCAAGAGGAGGAATTACATATGGCAAGTATGCAGTCCAGGAAGACTTTAACAAAGGGAATTTCGTTGTTGCTTTGCTTCTGGCTGGCGATATCGGCTTTGAGCGGCTGTGCCAGCCAAACGGCTACCACTTCTGCCCCGGCGGACCAGAATACCCGGGTAGTTACCGATATGGCTGGCCGGAAGGTGACCATTCCCGTACAGATCAATACCGTCTATTGCGCGGTACCCACCGCCGAGGCCATGGTCTATACCCTGGCGCCGGAAAAGATGGCGGCCTGGGTAAACGCGCCTTCGGACGATGTGAAGAAATACCTGAGCGATCGGGCCAAGTCCCTTCCGGTAATGGGCGGCTGGATGGGCGAAAAGTGCACTGCCAATCTGGAAGAAATCACCAAGCTGGCCCCCGACCTAATCGTTTTCATGACCACCGCCGGGGTAAACAACAACCCCGATCAGATCGCGGACAGTATTACGGCGCAAACTCAGCGGCCGGTGGTTATTATGGACTCCGCTCTGAGCGAAACAGTCAAGATGTACCGCTTGATGGGGGATATTCTGGGGGTCCAGGAGCGGGGCGAAAAACTGGCCGGCTACTGCGAGCAGAAAATGAACGGGATCACTGAAATGGTTTCCAAAGTTCCCGAAGACAAACGGGTGCGGGTGTACTACGCGGAGGGCACCGGCGGGCTGGCCACCGATCCGTCCGGCTCCGATCATACCCAGGTGTTGGATTTCGTCAAAGGCCTAAACGTTGCCGATATACCGGCCCGAGGCGGCACAGGCATGGCAGCCGTCTCCATGGAACAGGTGCTTTCCTGGAACCCGGCAGTGGTGCTGGTCAGTTCTTCGACCGGTGGGGAGCAAAACTATCAGACCATCTTGTCCGAACCATCCTGGAGCCAGATAAACGCAGTCAAGAACGGGAAGGTCTATATGACTCCGCTGCTCCCCTTCGGCTGGTTTGACCGTCCCCCCAATGTCACCAGAATTATGGGCGTGCAGTGGCTGGCAAGCGTTTTGTACCCGGAATATGTGAAGATTGATCTGAATCAGGAAGTTAAAGACTTCTTCGCTCTTTATTACAATTTGAATCTCACCGACGAGCAGGTCAAGGAGTTGCTTAAAAACGCGGTTCCCCAATAACAGAAATGAGTTTGGGGACGGTTCTTCAACTCATTGGCTTTTAGGGAGGAGAACAGTTGTGGATTTAACGCTGCAGCAGCTCATGAAATTGGACAACGATACCGGCTATAAGCTTCAGAACGTAGCAGTTGATAATAACGAGTGGAGTAAAGTAGATGCGGCCTCCTGATACTGCCAACCCCAGGGTTCAAAATATGACCGATGAAGCAGCCGGAAAAATTAAGCCGGCCAGGCCTCAATTGGTATTGGTGGTATTGTTGGTCATGCTGGTGGCGGTTTTTCTCTGGTCGTTTACGGTCGGCCGCTACGCGGTCCCGCTGCCCGATCTGCTCACGGTGTTTTTCCGGAAGCTGTTCGGCCTTTCGGCCACCTGGTCCAGCACCCTCGAAACGGTGCTGTTCAATATCCGGATACCGCGGATCATCGTGGCTTTGATTATTGGCGCCGCGCTGTCCGCCTCGGGTGCGGCCTATCAGGGTCTGTTCCGGAATCCCATGGTATCACCGGATATCCTGGGAGCAGCAGCGGGAGCGGGTTTCGGAGCGGCTATGGCCATCCTGTATTCCGCCGGGAGTATCACCATTCAACTGGTGGCGTTTATCTGTGGGATACTGGCGGTTATGACGACGTATTTCGTCAGCCGGCTTATTTCCAAGGGCCATAACTCCGTTCTGGTCCTGGTTCTGACCGGTATGGTAGTCACCAGCCTGTTCAGCGCCTTCATTTCCCTGGCCAAATATACGGCCGATCCCAATAACAAGCTGCCGGAAATAACCTTCTGGCTGCTGGGGGGACTGGCTTCGATTACCGCCAAAAATATCAAGTTGATTCTGATTCCTTTTATCATCGGGATTATTCCCATGTTCCTATATCGCTACAAGCTCAACGCCCTTTCGTTCGGAGACGAGGAAGCACAGGCCCTGGGCGTGGACACCAAAAAGATGCGCTTTATCTATATTTTTTCAGCTACCCTGCTTACCGCCTCGTCAGTGGCCACCGGCGGCATGATCGGGTGGGTGGGACTGGTGATTCCCCACCTGGCCAGGATGCTGGTGGGTCCCAACTACAAGTATATGCTGCCCGCCTCCGTCATGCTGGGAGGGGCCTATTTATTGTTGATCGACGACCTTTCGCGCACCCTTTTCATGGTCGAGATACCGCTGTCGATATTGACAGCCATCATCGGTGCGCCGTTCTTTATTTACCTGTTATTTAAAGGGAGGGATTCGTGGGTATGATGCTGGAGATCAAGGAGGCGTCGATTGGCTATCGGCAGAGGACCATCCTCAATAATATTTCCTTTACCGTAGACGATGGGGATATGCTGTGCCTGCTCGGCCCCAACGGGGTCGGGAAGACGACTCTGTTTAAATCCATACTGGGCTTTATCAGCCTGAAAAGCGGGGAGATAAATCTGGACGGAAAGAACATAAGAAAGTGGTCTAAGCCCTGCCTGGCCAAGGTGATCGGGTATGTGCCCCAGGCCCATACGCCGCCCTTTCCCTTTACCGTGCTGGATGTGGTCCTGATGGGGCGGATCGCTCATCTGGGCAACTTCTCATCCCCCTCCCGGAATGATGTCAGGATTGCCGAAGAATCGTTGGAAAGGCTCGGCATCTCCTTTTTGAAGGACCGGACCTATTCCGAGATAAGCGGCGGGGAACGGCAGATGGTGCTCATCGCCCGCGCCCTGACCCAACAGCCGCAGCTGCTTATACTCGATGAGCCCACCTCCAACCTGGATTACGGCAACCAGGTCCGGGTTTTGCTGCAGATCAAAAGGCTGTCCGCAGAGGATGGCATCGGGGTGGTAATGACCTCCCATTTCCCCGATCACGCCTTCCTGTGCTCCTCCCAGGTGGCTTTGCTGAACCAGCACGGTTTTGAGATGGGCAGCGCGGATGACATCATTACCGAAGACAATATGAAAGAAACCTACGGGATAAATGTACGAATAACCAGTCTGGCGGATAATCACGGAATGGATGTAAAAAGCTGCGTACCCCTGGCCAACTGATGATAGGACGGAGTGAATCTTTTGAATAAGCGAGAAGAATTTGACAAAATCGCCCGGGAAATATTTTTCCCGAGCTACGAAGTAATTGCCAAAGATGCCTTGAAGATGTCGGGAAAGACCGACGGGGCTTGTCTTGATGTCGGCTGCGGAGGCGGGCACCTGGGCTTGAGCGTGGCCCGGGCCAGTCAAATGCAGGTTACGCTGCTTGACCTGGAGGAGGATGCTCTGAAAATCGCCAGCCAGCGCATAAAGGATTGGGGGCTGGAGGACCGGGCCTCATTGATGGTTGGAGATGTCCGCCATATAAACTGGCCGGACAATCATTTTGACCTGATCGTGAGCCGGGGGTCGATAGGATTTTGGGGAGAAAGGTGGGAGATGAAGCAGGCCTTCTCGGAAATTTACCGGGTGCTGGCGCCGGGCGGCATTACCTATATCGGCAAAGGTTTTGGCAATGCCGAGTTGACCAAAGAAATTGTGGCTAAAATGAAGGTCCTGCATCCGGAGTGGCCGCAAAACGTGAAGGATGCCAGCAACAAGTTTAAGGCCCCGGACTACGCTGAATTTTTGGATGAGCTCGGGATCGAGGCGGAGATTATAGATGACGAACGGGGAATCTGGGTCATGATGAAAAAACCGCCCGGAACGGTTCGGGTTTGAGGAGAAGGCATGGGTAAAGAAAATAAAAAATGCCGGCAAGTGGCCATCTATGGTAAAGGCGGGATCGGTAAATCCACCACCACTCAGAATCTGGCGGCGGCCCTGGCAAGTATGGACAAAGCGATCATGCAGATAGGCTGTGATCCCAAGGCGGATTCCACCCGCATGCTGATCGGCGGGCAAAGGCAGCGAACCGTCCTGGATGCCCTGCGCGAATCCGGGGAAGTAAAACTGGCCGAGGTGGTAAAAACCGGTTTTGGCGGCATCCGCTGTGTCGAGTCGGGTGGGCCTGAGCCCGGGGTGGGCTGTGCCGGCCGGGGTATCATCACTTCCATCGATCTGCTGGAAAGCCTGGGAGCTTATACGGATGACCTCGACTACATATTTTACGACGTTTTAGGCGACGTGGTATGCGGCGGTTTTGCCATGCCCATCCGGGAAGGAAAGGCCCGGGAAATCTACATTGTCACTTCGGGTGAGATGATGTCCATGTATGCCGCCAACAACATCTGCAAGGGCATAAAAAAGTTTGCCACCAGCGGAGGCGCCCGCCTGGGCGGCATTATTGGCAATGCCCGGCGGGTCGGCAAGGAAGAGGGCTTGATCGGGGCTTTTGCCGAAAGCTTGGGCAGCCGGATGATTCAGTTTATTCCCTGGGACGGGGTGGTCCACCAGGCGGAAATAAATAGACAGACCGTAGTCCAATATGCGCCCGATTCAGCTCAGGCCCGGGTGTATCAGGAGCTGGCCGCCAGCATAGACGCCAACCGGGAATTTATTATACCCCGGCCTATGGAGCTGGAGGAGTTGGAAGACTTGGCCGGACAGTGGGGGGGATAGAACGATGACTGTGGGAAAGGCGGGTCCATTGGCCGGACGCCGGGTAGTAACCGGTGAGCGAACCGTGGACAGTTTGATTATGGATGTGCCCGGGATCTTGTGCAAGCATGGCTGCTCCTATATGGCCTGCCGGGGTTTGGTGTTGACGCCTATAAGCGGTATCTTGATAATAACCCATGGCCCGGTGGGGTGTTCGTATTATTCCTGGGGAGGCAACCGCCTGCGTTACCGGCCGGAAACCGAGCAGCCTGATTATTACGGCTACAGCGTTTCTACCAATATGAATGAAAGCGATGTCATATTCGGAGGGGAAGCCCGCCTTAAACAGGCCATCAAAGAAGCGGTTGAGATCTTTAACCCCCCGGTTATCGCCATCTGCTCCACCTGCCCGATCGGGCTCATCGGAGATGATGTGGAAAGCATCGCCCGGGAAGCTGAAGACCAATATGGGGTTCAGGTTCTGCCTTTTGCCTGCGAAGGTTTCAGGAGCGTCCCCGGCTACCGGCTGGCCACCCGGGGCATCATGGAGCGGGTTATGGGCAGTGGGAAAAAATCCGTGGGCCAATACCCGGTCAATGTGATCGGGGAGTTATACAACGGCCCCCGGGCCCGAGAAATCGCCCGGATATTTGAGCGCATAGGATACGACATCGTCGCCGTTTTGATGGGCGACGGAAATATAGAAGATCTGAGGAATGCCCATAAGGCCCGTTTGAACCTGTTTACCAGCGACAAGGCGGTGGCTGATCTGATCGAGGTCATGCAGGACCGCTTTGGCACCGCCTGGATGGGGTTTAACTTTATCGGGATGGACAATATAGTGAACTCACTGAAAAACATGGCTGAATTCTTTGCTGCTCCCGAACTCCGGGAGCGGACCGAAACCTTAATCGCCGAAGAAACCGGCAAGATTAAGGAGCGCCTGGATGACTGCCAAAAGCGGCTGAAAAATAAAGTGGCGGTTTTATTTGAGGATGAATTCGTGTCCCGCCACTACCAGGCTTTGTTCTACGACCTGGAGGTCAATCCGGTTGCCATAGGCCATGACCTGATATGCCGGTCCGGCCGGAATGAAATGGGTTTCCTCTCCAACCTGGAAAGCGGGGGCGGTGCCGGGCAGGTAGATCATGAGGTACACTATGGAACGGATTTTGAGCACTACCACATGAGTTTGCCATTAAACCTGTACGAAAGAATAAAGACTCGTGCCGAGGTAGGGGGCGAAAAAGGCGAACCATCGGAAACAGCTTACGGGAGTTTGCTCATTTCCGGGCTCAGCCGGAATGATGTGGAACGTCTGCTTGATATCATTCAGGCGGATATCTACTTTCCGGGGATTAAGGAGAACTTTGCCGGAATAGGCGATGACGCCTGCTTCTTTAAAGCGGATGATTATCGTTTTGATTATGGCGGGTTTGACGGTGCGGTCCGTTTTGCCCATGACCTGCTAATGACCATGGACATGAGCGGCTGGCTAAATAATAGCGCACCCTGGAAGCTGGCCGGGGAGGAGACCAATGCTTGATTTGACACCCAAAGAAATGGTACACAGGCAGGTTTTACGCATAAACCCGCTGGCCGGCTGCCAGCCCCTGGGCGCCATCTACGCATCCCTGGGGATGCATGCCTGTATGCCCCACAGTCACGGCTCATCAGGGTGCAGCCGCTACCAGAGGACCATGCTGCAAAGGCACTTTCGCCAGTCCGGTAAGGTGACCAGCAGTGTTCTAAAAGAATCAGCGGCCATATTCGGCGGTGAAGGGAACCTGGCGACTGCCATAAAAAATATTTTTGAGCTTTATGACCCGGAGATCATAGCGGTGCATACCACCTGCCTCAGTGAAACCATCGGGGATGACATAAAGGCCTGCCTCCATGACTACCCGCTGGCGGCAGGCAAGTATTTGATCCATGCCAATACCCCCAGCTATACCGGTTCACATGTTACCGGATTTTCCAATATGACCAGTTCGGCGATAGAGTACCTGGCCGTAAAAAGCCTCCCCAACCACAAAACCGCCATCCTGCCCGGCTTTGTCAACCCGGGCGATATGCGGGAAATCAAACGGATAAGCGGCCTGATGGGATGCGATTACATCATGTTTCCCGATACCTGCGGGGTGTTCGGCCAACGGGGCGTGGAAAAAATAAACCAGTACCCGGCCGGCGGCACCAGGGCAGCCGATATTATCGATCTGGGCAACTGCCGAAAGACCCTGGCTTTTGGCCAATATTCCTCGGAAGCCGCCGCCCGGAAGCTTTACGGTAAATGTGGAGTGCCCTTTGAGTTGATGGACTTGCCGATCGGCATAGAGGCGGTGGATCGATTTATTATGCAGTTAAAAGGCCTGAGCGGCTGGGATGTGCCTGCCGAACTGGAGGAGGAAAGAGAACAGGTAATCGATGTGATATTGGACGCCTATCCCTATTTATACAATAAAACGGCGGCCCTGTTCGGCGATCCCGATATTATTATAGCCCTGGCCGAATTCCTGGGCGGGCTCGGAATCATCCCCCGCTACGCGGTCAGCGGGACGCCGGGAGCCTGCTTTGAGGAGCGGATGGAGCAGATTTACGCTAAATACCGGATGGACGGAACGGCTAAAGCCCCGGCCGATCTTTTCGACTTGCAGCAGTGGCTGAAAAAGGAACCGGTTGATCTGCTCATAGGCAATACCCATGGCAAACTCCTGGCCCGGGCTGAAGACATACCCCTGGTCAGAATAGGGTTCCCCGTGATGGACCGGCATGTACATTCGCTTTGGCCGGTTGTCGGGTACCGGGGAACGCTGCGGATACTGGAAATGATCCTGAACACCTTGATGGACCGGGCCGACCGCGACCACCCGGAAAACGACCTGGTGTTTATTTAAGGAGCTGTCTAGCTTATTAGTTCCCCATGAAAAAGCCGGACTAGCTGATGCTGCATGCATAAATATACCGCTCCCCACACTGCGCATGGGCAATACCAACTGCTCATCTCGCAGTTCCAGGGGTACAACGCCTATTCACATCCATGTTCAAAGGCGTTTCTCGCGGCGTCCGTGCCGCTCGCCCCCTTAAACTCCTTCGACTTCGCAGGGTGTTGCTCCATGCTTCGCTAACGTCCGCTCGTATATTTATGCATGCAGCTGCGTTCAGTGGGAGCTTTTCATGGGGAACTAATTAACCGGGACGAAGCCCCTGACGTCCTCATAATATTTTATGACTCACTATTTCCGGGCGACGATTACCAGCTTGGGGGTGTCGAAGGTAATTTTTTCTTTATTAAACCCCCCGAAGATGTTGTCAACCTTAAAGCCCGCCGCCTCAAGCAGCGCCTTTAAATCCGCCGGGGTGTACAGGCGCTGGTAAAATTCTTTCCTATCCCTTACATTGCCCCAATCATCGATGATCTCAAAATAGGAGTGCATAGTGTTGGTAATAAAATCGAAACTATTGGTCTGCCGCGAAATGCAGCCATCCGGTCTTTTGGCCTCAAAGGGCCGTTTGATATCAGGGGCCAGGAAAAGCAGGTTCATCACATCCATGACCACCCTGGCTCCCGGTTTTAAGGCCTGATTGAGGCTGACCAGGGCTTTAACCTGCTCTTTATCATCCATAAACCCCAGCGAGTTAAAGAGGCAGACCGCGTAGTCGGCTTGAATATGAGGGGGCGTTTCCCGGCAGTCGGCAAAAATCGTATCGAGTGCCAGGCCGTTTTGTTTGAAACTTTCCCTGGCCCGGTATAAATATTCGGGAGTAAAATCAAGAATGCTCACCTTAAACCCTCGCTTGGCGAAATGGAGGGATATGCGGCCCCAACCGCCGCACCAGTCCAATATATGCCCGGATTCGGCGTCGAGCAGCTTTAAAACACTCTCAGCGATCTGGGCGGGATCCTCTTTTTCAAGCTCCCAGCCCCAGTATTTTTCGTAAAAACCACTGTTAAAAAAGCTTTTTAACCATGAATCATTGTACATTGCCGCAACCCTCCTAAATCTCTATCTTTCCTATTTTAGAACAAGTACCATCAATATTCAATTAAGGAAATGTAAGGATTTAAAGAGCATCAGGATAAGCTGGCTCTCTTTTGATAGCCTGGCAGCATTTAATAGCCGGGGCCTGCATGGATAGTAAACAATGTGAGAATGGCCCCCGCTTTTTTTTGTGAAAAAGCCCGCCCTTTGGGAGCCTGTCAGCATGCACCGTGATTTACAAAACGTTACCATCATCGGGTGTGTTCGCGGAGCCTGATTGGGAGCATCGCTTGCCTGTCATCTTGCACCCTGTTATAGCCTGTTTATAATTGACGATTACCGCTCACCCCGAGGTTCCCAAAACGATTATGGGCATCCCCCAACCGCCTGTTAAACAAAATGTAATCTTAAGGGTGGCAATTTGATAACCAAAATGACTGACCGGATGGAGGCAAGCCCCCCATAGGTCAGCCCGGGTACGGAAGCGCCACCCTTTTAAACCGGGGATTTGATGGGGCTGTTAAAGACGAGATCCCCGCGATTGGCAAACATAATTCATTGCTTCTAAATTTTGGCACAATTCTTGCAACTTAATGAGTGAGAGTAGAGGGTCGGGAATAATGCAAGCGGAGGTGATAACGCGCCAAGACAGGATTTATTTCGGTTTAATTCACTAAACCCGGTTAAGTAACTCCCATATTTAGCATGATCCAAGGCTCTGAGCAAGATTGAATCGTTAAAGATTCATGGAACGGTTGAAGTCCAGTTCATAGGAATATTGCAAGGTTAACGCATTACAATCTGTTACCATTTGTCGAACATGAACCGGAAGCGGAGCGGGATTAAGTCATCAGGTGGCAAACGCACCTGAACTAGATCGTTTTAACCTGGCTCGAAGTATAAGGGGGTTAGTGAAAAAAAGCACAATAGTACTAGAAAGAGAACCAAGTTTAAAAGGCAGTAAAGCATGAATTACTGGTATTAATCGGAGGGATGAAAATGAATTGGTTGGCTTCGGTAGGAATTCTACTAGGTATTGCCTTACTGATCTTCCTGGCGTACAGGGGTGTTAGCATTTTGATAATCGGGCCGGTAACCGCCCTTTTGATCATAGTGACCAACCGCATGGACCTGATGCCGTCGCTCTTCACCGGCCCCAAATCGTATATGGCCGGCGTGGGCAACTTTGTTATGAGCTACTTTGTAATCTTTATTTTAGGAGCGATTCTGGGTAAATACCTGGAGGACAGCAAGGCGACAGTCTCTATTGCCAACAGCGTTCTCAAACTGACCGGGCGCTCTAATCCCTTCGCGGTGATGGTGGCGGTGGTCATTATTGGCGCTCTGCTGACCTTTGGCGGTGTAAATATATTCATCGTTATATTTACTATCGTAGCCCTTTCCCGCCCCTTGTTCCGGGAAATGAACATACCCTGGCACCTTTTGCTGGCGCCTCTGGTATTGGGTTGCGCAACCTTTACCATGACCATGTTCCCCGGTTCCCCTTCCATTCAGAATGTTATTCCGACTGCGCTGGGCACAACCCTGACCGCCGCCTCTCTAATGGGCATAGTCACCTCCATAGCGGTTCTGGCCTTTGGTTTGATGTATATCAAGTGGCAGCTCAAGGTGGCGCTGGACAAGGGAGAACAATACGAAATTACGGCGGCCGATGGTGTGGCCGGCGGTAATGACGAAAATATTCCTTCCCTGATTGCCTCACTGACTCCCATGGTAGTCCTGATCGCTATAATCCTGGTGGGCAGCGCCATGAAGATCTCCAACATCATTGTTCCGGCCCTTCTGGTTTCGGTTATAGTGGCCGCTGTAGTTCTAAACAAACACATTCCCAACCAGATGGGAACTCTTAACGCCGGTGCTTTAAACGCCATGGGGCCCACCGTATTCACAGCCGCGGCAGTAGGCGTTGGAATTGTGGCCGCCGCCGCTCCCGGATTTCAGACCATTCTCGACGTGTTCGCCAAGCTGCCCGGGGGCGCCCTGGTACAGATGTCAGTCATTACCGGATTCCTGGCTGCGGTAACCGGGTCTTCAACCGGAGCCCTGGGGATTGTAATTCCGCTTTTCGGCAAGGCCTGGCTGGCCACCGGGGTTAATCCTGCGGTAATCCACCGGGTGGTTGCCATAGCAGCGGGCGGTCTGTCCTGTATGCCGCACTGCGGGGTGGTCTTTGCTCTCATGACCATAACCGGCTTAAACCACAAGCAGTGTTATAAACACATATTCTGGATAGGTATGGTCGGCGGCGTGGTCGCTTTGATAGTGGCCCTGCTCATGGCGGTACTCTTCTACTAAAGATAAGCAGGGAGGTGTGCTATGCACCTCCCGCTATAATTATATTGAAAGGAGAAGAAGCCTTGGTCAAACTGACTGCCGATTTCATCTATTCCCTGGGCGTCTTGGCGCCGGTTCTGATGCCGACCTACGAACAGGGGGCTATTTTTTTGGTCACCGATTTAGAGAAAATTACCTACAAATACACTTCTGAAAAATTTGATGTGGCGGCATGGAGAGTGGGCGGCCCCATTGAGAAAAACGGGATGGCTGACACCTGCCTTAAGAAAAGGGCTCCGGTAACGGTAGAACATGTCCGTTCCAAGTACGGCATCCGGCTGCAGGCCCGGGTTCACCCGCTGTATGATTCAATCAGCAGCGATCTGATCGTTGGAACCCTGGGCATTGTATACCCGTCGGAACCGGTGGTTGCCCGGGCTTTTCCCGAGCTGGCCCCGATGCTGGCGGAGATGTTTCCTGAAGGAGCTTTCATCTATATGACCGGCCGCCATCGAGTGAGCCACCGCCAGGCCTCCAGCAAGTTTGAGATTCCCGATGTGCAGGTTGAAGTGCCCATTCAAGAAGGCACTGTATCAGCGGAGGTTCTAAAATATAAGAAACCGATTTCACGCGAGCTAAAAGCTTCGCACTACGGAGTTCCCGCCCTGGTAATGGCCTATCCCCTCACTGAAAAAGACAAAGACGGCGTACCGCAAATCACCGGCACCTTCGGGCTGGCCCTGCCCAAAACCAGCTCCGCCAAGCTGCGCGAGATAGCAGACACCTTGACTAAAGCACTGGAGGAGATCGCCAAAGTAGTGCAGGACATAGCCATTGCGGCGGGAAACGTGGCGGCCAATTACCAGCAGGTTGACGCCAATGTCACGGCGGTTTTTACCCTGTCGGAAAATATCAACGAAGTTATTGGATTCATCAAACAGATCGCCGATGAAACAAAAATGCTGGGGTTGAACGCGGCTATCGAAGCGGCCCGGGCCGGAGAAAGCGGCCGTGGATTCGGAGTGGTGGCTGAGGAGATAAGGAAACTGTCCGATGAATCCCGGCAGACCGTAGGTAAAATACGTGAATTAATCAATTCGATCGCCGAAAAGCTTACTAAAACATCAACCCTGTCCGCCGCCTCCATGAATTCGGGTGAGGAGCAAGCCGCCGCCACTGAACAACTGACCGCCAGCGTACAGGAAATACTGGCTCTGGCGCAGGAACTGGACGCGATATCGAAACTGGTATAATGAGTTTGGGGACGGTTCTTCCACTCATTTTCGTCTTATCGGGAATTTATTTTTAAACCTCAGTATAAGGGTATGTGCGCCGCCAACATAATAATAGGGATTTAATTTGCTTTCAGTCGGTTTAAAGGAAACAAGACAATCCACAACGTTGACAATTTGCTGTTTATCCTCGATGTCCAAACTCCCAAAGTGGGACGAAGCAATACTGATCCGGTCAATGTCGTCACTGTCCAGATGCAAATGATGATTGACGAGCAGGTCAGAGCTGTACCTGACAGTCAGAAATGCGGCCAGGATAAATATCGCGGCTACGACCCGTTTAATTATCACTTTATTCATGCACCGTCACCCTAATACGGTTAATCGTTATAAAAAAACCAGGACCGCAACCGGCCCTGGTTAATAAAAAATCTACTATACCCATTTTAGATTAATTTTGTCCAAAAGAAAAATGTACCTAATAGTCATTTGGATTTACAAATTGGAAGCTTTATTAAGATGAACCGATGTGCTATTATTACATACCGCTTTATTCGGGGTGCAGAACTGATGATTTACTCGTTCAGGCGGACGGGATAGACGGGGATGTGGCCCGTGCCTCATACCCCTACGCACTTGGAAGACAAGTTCCGGTAATGTCCGACTATGGCGGGGCTCCGCAAAGTTTTGCCAAATACCTGTTAGAGAACCTGGTGTGCAACGGGACCCCGGCAGCGGTGGACGAATACCAATTGAATTCCGTTAAAGTAAAGAACCGGTTTAATAACGGCAGGATCGATGCGACCGTAAATTTCGATGCCAGGCCCTGCCGGAACTCATACGCTTATGGTCCTCCTTCCTCAGATGGATGGGTTCACAATATCAGCCGCGATTTTACGATATATGGCGCCAATAATATGTGGCTTTTGGGTAACGAGGAAGCCGTGTATAAAGTGGACGGGAAGGAGCCGCAGTTAAAGAAGACCGCATCGCCATCCGCCGGTGACAGGCAGCAGCTCCTTTATGCCAGTGAATTTTACAGCTATTACTCTGAAAAGACCTATTTGTTGCAAACGGAATTGGATAGGAAGAATGGCGTTCCGCTTGAATATGAAACCAGCATTTGGTCGGTTAACCACAAAACCGGATTGAAAAATAAGATTCATGACGGGAAACGCAACCTTGATTATCAATTTGCTGATTATGTAGACAATAAGCTGTTCCTGGTTTCATCCAGCTGGAAGCCCTACTCGGAAGGTGGCCGGGATGAGATGGCCTGTATTGATGAAGGCACACAGCAATACGGCAAGCTGCTCGATTCTGCCTGGATACTCTCAACGGTTGAGAAGACCGCCTACGTATGCCAGGCAGATAAAGTTTATGGAGTAGACTTGGAGAACGCCAAGGTATATGCTATCGGCTCATTGCCCGAACCAGTAGGCGAACAGAATCCGTTAAAGGTTTGCCATACCAAAAACGGTGTGATGAAAATCCTATATGTCAGCGAACCCCCGGTTTGCTATGAGTTTAATTTGAAAAGCGGAGAATATAAAAAACTACCATACCTCTTTTGAGCTTCTCAGCAGGTTTAAATCCTGCGACGTAAAAGCATTTATCCGTAAATGTCAGAGGCCCTTGCGATTTCGCAAGGGCCTCTCCCGATTTTTGCTTAATGAGTAAAGGATTTAATATTTAAACCAGTCCATCAAATCCCCGTATGATGCGTGGCCGTAAAAGCCAAAGTGGAAGTCGTTGCTGGAGCCGGGGAGGGAGAGCGGTCCGACTACTCTCTGCCGCTTATGGCCCTGATCGTCAATAAGCCATACGCTATCTTCCGATACATACATAAGCGATTTTCCGTCGTTGGACCATTCGGGCCGGAAGATACCCTGCCCCGCTTTGGTCAAGGGCTTCGCTCCGGTCCCGTCAGAATCTGCCGTCCATAAGGTACGGGTGCTAATCCAGGAATCCAAATCTTCGATGTTTTTAAATCCCCACACCTTAGCGCCCCAATCCTTGGCTGTTACAAAGGCCATTTTGCTGCCATCTGAAGAAAACGAAGGATCGAGAACCACCGATGCCGGTAATGGATTTATTTTCTTCAGAGAACCGGTTCGCGTATTACAAAATTCCAGGCACTTTTCCGTCCAGGCCGTTCTGCCTGAGCCGGATATATAAATTAGCCTTTCTTCGGGTGACAGTGACAACCATTCACGGTAAGCCAAACCTGTGGCGATAAGTTTCGCTTCCGGGTCGAAGAGTTTATAACTAAATAAATCAGCACCGTCCGCAGTTAGAGAAGCGGAATGCAGCGGAATGGTCCAGTAGAGGATTCCCTGGCCATCGGGCCACCAGGAGACCACCTTAATACCGGATTCCGGCGCTACCAGGTGTTGGGCCGTCTTACCATTGGATAGGTCCAGGATATAGAGCGCATCACTCCTCGATTCCGGAGATTCGTTCTTCGCCTGGGGCAGGGTGAGACTATAAGCAAGGCATCTCCCGTCCGGAGACCAGGCAAAGCCGTAAGCAGATTCTTTTTGTACAAGCTGCTCCGGTTGGCCCTGGGGGTCCGCCAGCCATATTCCCTGGCAGTTTAGAGCCAGTTTATTAGCATGAGGCGACCAGGCGTAATCATCAGGCTCTACCGGTCCTGGCAATTCCTCCACCTGATGGTTCTGGGTGCCGTCTCTTTTGACCAGCCATAAAGCACCGCTATCCGCTTCGGTAGCGGTTAGCCGGATATAGGCCAACCACTGTCCATCGAACGACCACACCGGCTTTATCGCCTGGCCTGAGCCGCTGACTTTAATGACCTGGCCGGTTCGCCCGTCTAAAATATATAAAAGCCCGTCATGAATAAAAGCTAAATCGGCCTTGCCCTGAAGAGCGGAACCATTGATCTCCAAGTCTTTTTCGCCAGTACTCGCTCCCGCATTAATTACAGGCGCCGCCTCCTCGGCGGCCAGGCATTTTTGCTGAAAACCGGCGCCCGAGCATATGCCGGTGGCAAGAAGCATAGACAAACCCGTGGTGAGCAGTGTCCTCAATCCAAATTTCTTAATTTTAAAACCCCGTAAAATCAAATAGCCCATCCCCCTCTTCAATTAATACTACCAAATCTCCAACCCGTACTTGCATAAAATCGTGCAGCCTTAAGAAGTTCTTAATAAATATAGCTGCTTGATAGATATATTTACTTGTTATCATCACCTTAAATGTAAAAATGAAGGGTGTGATATAATTTGAACGATTCCATTGACAGGAGTGATACGACTTGAATATCCTGGTCTGCGATGACGACAAAGAGATAGCCGAAGCCATAAAGATATACCTGGAAAACGAGGGATACCAGGTGTTGAAGGCCTTTAACGGCCTGGAGGCCTTGAAGCTTCTTGAGGAGCAGGACATACACCTGGTAATTATGGACATTATGATGCCGCAGATGGATGGAATACGGGCCACCCTTAAAATCCGTGAGGGCAAAAACATACCGGTTATTATGCTTTCCGCCAAGGCAGAGGATACCGACAAAATAATCGGCCTGAATATGGGCGCCGACGATTACATGACCAAGCCCTTCAATCCGCTGGAGCTGATCGCCCGGGTAAAATCGCAGCTCCGGCGCTACACGGCCCTGGGCAGCCTGGAGGTGAAAAACAGTGTCTACCAGTCAGGCGGACTGGTGGTGGATGATGAAACCAAGCAGGTGAGCGTGGATGGGGAAGAAGTAAAGCTCACTCCGGTGCAGTACAAAATATTGAAACTCCTCATTGCCAATGCCGGCCGGGTGTATTCCATAGATCAGATCTATGAAAATGTCTGGAACGAAGCGGCCCTCAACTCGGAAAACACCGTGGCCGTCCATATAAGAAGAATCCGGGAGAAGATTGAACTAAATCCCAAAGAGCCTAAATACCTGAAGGTGGTGTGGGGAATTGGATATAAAGTTGAAAAGATATAGTCATTCGCTGGCAGCCAAAAGCGTGGCTTTTATAATGGTTGTGGTATGCTTCACCGGTATTATTGGGATATTGTACAATACCGTAGGGGTTCACAAGCTCTATTTGAGTATGGCTTTCGAGAATAGTTATTTTTTGGGCCAGGGGTTTGGGCAAGACTGCATCAACATACTGGGATGTCTGAGGCAGGCAACCGGACAATACAAGAACGAACCGTATATTTTGAGTGGAGGAACCATTCAGCAGGCCGAAATAGCATCTGAAGAAAAAAGTTTATTCAGGGAATTTCAGTTTAACTCAAAGAGCTATAATCCCAATTTGACGGAAGAAGAGAACTACGCGATTTTCAAAACGGTCTATGCCGATGAGATATCCAGGATAAGAGCTGATTTGATAAAGAAAGATCTTCTGAACTACCGGGCGCTATTGCGCAATCTCGAAAAGTATCCCGGCGTTGTCTATTCCGCCAGGATCGGCGACAGCCAGATTTCCAACAGCCTCAACCCGACCAATGAATATTTCAAATCATTTCCCGCCTATATGGTGCTCGACGCCACTGAACAGAGCATATATCCCCCGGAACTCCAGGACAGCAATAACGGTCACCGGATCATGGCCATGGCCAACCTCCATGAGCTGGGTCTCCAGGATTCGATCTGCCTGGCCTTCAGCGATGACTATCTGAATCTTCGCATGGCGCATTGGAAAAAGAACCAGGCCTTTGTTGTCAACAGCCTCTATGAGATGGCCGGCCTGTCTTTGATAATGATTTTGGCGTTCATCTCCCTGCTGCGGTCAACCGGGAGAAAACCGGATGACAAACCTGAGGTTCATCTGAATTTTATAGATAAAATCTACAGCGATGTAAATTTAGCTTTGTGTTTTCTACTAATGTTTTTATGGGTCATAACTGTGAGCGAAGAAGGCCTTTACAAGAACAACTGGGTGGTATGTACAGCCTCCCTGCTATTCGCCGCTCTCGGTTTAACCCTGCTTTTATCCATGGTCAGGCATATCAAAAACAAGACTTTTCTGAAGCATACCGCTATCTATACGGTGTTTCACAAGCTTTTTATCTTCGTCCGGGAAGTCTACCAAAACGGCAGCCTGGCGGTGAAAATTGTTTTAATAGTCATAGGTTATCCCGTATTGGCGGCTCTGACCTTCTTTATGTTTCCGGTCACGCTGGGTTTGGCGGCCTGGATCGCCTTAAAGCGGGCAAAAGAGTTTAACGCCATCAAGGAGGGTGTGAAAAAGGTTAAAGAAGGGGATACCGGACATATCATAGACATTCCGGGAGACGGGGAGTTGGCCCGGCTGGCTTCCGACATAAACAGCATAACCGACGGGCTGGGCAAAGCGGTTGAAACCGGGATAAAAAGCGAGCGCTTGAAGAGCGAGCTGATCAGCAACGTATCGCATGATATCCGAACCCCGCTGACCTCGATCATCACCTATATCGATCTGTTGAAAAACGAAAAGGACCCGGCCAAAGTCGAGGAATACATCGGCGTAATCGACCAGAAGGCGCAGCGTTTGAAGCTGCTGACCGACGACCTGTTTGAAGCGGCCAAGGCTACGAGCGGCAGCATCCCGGTATGCTTTGAGACGATCGAAATTGTATCCCTGCTCAAACAGGGCCTGGGTGAAATGGATGATAAAATCCGGGAGCGCAGGCTGGAATTCAAGCTCAACCCCGGCCAGGATAAATTGTACGTCAAAGCCGACGGCAAACTGCTGTGGAGGGCCATTGAGAACCTGTTCTCCAATATCCTGAAATACGCCCTGGAGGGCTCCCGGGTCTACATCGACGTCATTGACTTCGGGCAGTCGGTACAGGTGCTTATCAAAAATATCTCCGCCTATGAACTCAACATATCCGCCGGGGAACTGATGGAGCGCTTCACCCGGGGAGACGAATCCCGAAGCAGCCAGGGCAGCGGTCTTGGACTGTCCATCGCCCGGAGCCTGCTCGAAATCCAGCAGGGCAGTCTCGACATAGAGATAGACGGGGATCTCTTCAAAGCCATTATTCAAATAGGTAAAGCGGAATAGACTGATAGGCGGCCACCGGGAATAACAGCCTGGTGGCTTTTTTGCATTTTAGGTTTCTTTTTCGTGAAAAAAGCGCCTTTATCAAGGCGTACCGATCAGGTCACACATTTCTTGATGGAAGGGCTACTACATTCGTCAATCCTCAACTTTTATTTGTTATTATGACCGTTCATGTCGCATGCCTAACAGTGCATACACCAAACCGGGCAGTTGGAATAATTGTGGAGGAAAAGGGAACATATGCCACGAAATAATATACAGATAGGGCAATTAAGGGAGATTTTATTTTTGTGAGAAAGATACTGATTGTATTTATTTTATAATGAAAATAGGTGAGGAGCGAGAACTATTGGGTATATTAGATGAATTTTGGGTCGTGAAAGCAGCAATAATGGCCATAGCATATCTTATTATCTTATTTGTTATATTCAGGTTAGTGTATAAAAGGCTTGATAAGCCTAGATCATATTGGACAATATATTGGCTGACAGGTATTATATTTGGATTTTTTCTTATATTAGGTATTATGAATCAGAGTACATCTGTATATGTTTTATATAGTAAAAATTTTTTGCTGTATGGTGGGATAATATATTTTTTAATAGTACTCAGTCTATTCTATTTTTGGTATAAAAAAAGTAAAAAGCCTATTTCATATTGTGTTATCTTTTGGATATTAAGTATTATTTTTGGATATCTGCTCCCCAACGCTATTATTTTTATAATCAAATGTTTTTTAATAATTAAAAGTTTCTTTCAAATGTACTGAAACAGCATTAGCAGTAGGATATTTAGAAATTAACAATCAATCAGTATGGCTCAAACTATCTTCGTCGTTTCCCCGAAGAGCATCATCATCTTGTGGGTGGGGAGATGCTAAAGAGGCTGGCACCGGCATAAGCGGCACCAGCCCCCCAACATCAAATTATTCTTGTACGGCAGTCACCTGCTGCGAAACCACAGTATTAAAATCGACGGCGCCGCTGACATCCGGGATTTCAAAAGCAGTGCCGTAATCGGAAATGGAGTACTTGCCGTCCATTTCCATGTTCATGGTCACCTTGGCCGCCGGCTCCTGTTCGGGCAGATCCAGATTCAAGGCCATGGTTCCTTTCATATCCATATAATCCGTTAAAAGCGTATCCTGATTGACCCAGGTGGAGACGTTAAAATCAAAATCGAGACTGTCCAATAAACTGGTCATATCCATTCCATTAGCCGCTGCCGAAGACAGGGACTGGACCATCTGTTGGAAGTAATCGCTTTCCAGCATTTCTTTTCCCATGGCCATATTGATGACCCAATAACTCTGCCCGTTGACTTCCCGGTCATTGGCCAAAGCGGTGGAAACGCCCGCTTCCTTCAACACTTTCATGGTAGCCGCCGGGTCCATGGATTTGCTCATGAGCTGCTGAATATCGAGCCCGGCCAGGTCCATTTTAACCCAGCCAACTTCCGGCATGGTCATGTACATGCTATTGTCCTTCAACACCATTTCACTTTTTATCTCAGTAGCCGGCACTCCCTGACTTTCGGGAATGCTTGCATTTTGCACCATGTACATGAGCAGCGGGTCATACTGCACCCAGGCTTCGCCATGGCTGGATGTGGCTATTTTCATGCCCTCGCCAGCCGCGCCCTGATCTGGAGCCGCCACGTCCATATTCATATCCATATCGAATTTCATTTTATAGGAGTTGGCTTCCACCATTTTCTCTGAAGTTTTAAGTATCAATTCTTCCGCAGTCAAACTGTCGCGGGTTTCAATATAGCTGATCAGCACCTTTTTATCCGGGTCGTTCCAGGACACTTCGGCCCCCAGGCTTTCACATACAAAACGAAGGGGGAGAAACACCTGGTTTCCCTTTAAAAAGGGAGCCGCCGGCATTTGCTTTTCCTGCCCGTTCACCAAAGCGGTTTTGCTTCCCGCTGTGAAAGTCAGAGCAGTATCATTCTCCTGCAAAGTGACAGCATCGCCCTGAACAGCAATATCACAGCCCAGTGCGCCGGCCACAACGTCGCTGGCGGCAAAACTGAGACCGTCCTGAAGAATGAGGCTGCTGCCGGTCTTATAGTCCCTCCCGTTCATCGTCAGTTGGGCATCTGCCAGGACCGGAAGGCTGAATAACAATAGCAACAGGACCGTAAGGGGAAAAATAAGTATTTTTTTCATGACATGACTCCTTTCCATGAAAAGTTCTACAACTACATACTGCTACGCATCATTTTATCATTAGTTTGCAGCATTTTGAGTGCAAAACAGGTTCAGCCGGAGTTCCCCCCCTCAGAAATGGCCTAAATCCCGGTTAATAGCCGGTTTTCGTTAAATATTACCATACGGTGGAAAGCATAGGGATACGTTCCTTTTGCGAAAAAGAGCCGGAAGCAGAAACGGGATTGTTACCCATTACGAGTCGGTATCGGGGGTATGCGACAGAACGATAGAACTGCATAGTGAGGCGGCCAGCCGCCTTTCCTTTCACTAATTTCTTATTGGTCCGCTCTATTGGAAGGGTTTACCGAAAAGCCTGCGTCTTCAGCAAAATATCGACAGATTGAGGAGCGGTCTACGACCTCAAGCTTGTTCGTAAAGGTTCTTTCTATATGTAACGGATTTTCTCCAGAAAATCTTTCCGGTTCACATTTATTATGATGTATGAAAAGTGAAGTAATCCGGTTCCCGCCCGCCATAAGCCAGAGAGGAATATCGTCTGGACCTCCACCAGCGGCGATACGTATATCAGGGGTACGCAGGACTAAACGGGCCACCGCACACAAGCGGGCTGCCTCCCATGGAGATGCGCGGCGGCGGGATTCCATTGGTGTGCCCTTAAATGGATTGAACCGGGATATTGGTAAGTGGGTCAGGTTTTTTAGTTGCTGGAGGAAAAAAAGATGTTCAATATAATCTTCGTCTGAACTTCCCAGGCCCACCATAATAATACTCTGCAGCTTTAGCCCGGTGCGGTTTATAGCCTGTGCGGTTTCAATGCGAAATACCAGACTATCGCCCGGCTTGGTCTGTTTGAATACGGACGGGTTGATGGTTTCCAGAGAACTGCCTACCTCGATAACCCCCAAAAGCTTGAGCGTTTCAAGATTATATTGCGAATATACGGGGCCTATGTTGACATGTACTCGAAGATTAGTATTGGCCATTACCATTCGGACCAGTTCGATTACTTCATCACCGTCACTGGAAAGATCCGATCCCCCGCTCAGGCGTATGTCCCCGATACCAGCTTTTTCAGCAAGTTTAAGCCCCTCCAGGACTTCTTCAGGAGTTAAAGTTTCCTGAGAAAAAGTACAATACCTGCACATGGGTTTGATTTGACAAGAAGTTACCGGTGCAATTTCTCCATCTAATTTAAATATTCGGCCCAATTCCCGATCGCGAACTTGTGCAGCAGTTGCAAAAATCTTGCTTGCTTCATTCACATCCCTACTTTTTCGAAAAAGAAAGAGCGCTTCTTCCTGAGATGGTGAAGTTTCCGATGATTTGTCCAAAACATAATCAAGATTCATAGTCCGGCCACCTTTCAATATAGTACTCAGGATAGTGGATTAATAAACGTCATCTTCATTCATCGATAGTGTTTATCCATTCCAGCGGATAGCGCAATTCAACATCTACGATTTCCCCCGCGGTAAATCCTTGACTTGCTTTGGGAATATGAAGTACGGCATTTGACATCATCTGGCTGACCAGGGAAGCGTTGCGTGAACCGGTTGGTTTGGCGACATAGGTTCCGTTAACCCGATTGACCATCAGCCGGGCATAAAAATCAAAAGGCGTCGGGGCCGGAATTTCATCGAGTAATTTTACCTGTAGGCGCCGGGGAGCAATGGTAGGTAAAGAAAGATATTTATTGATAAGCGGCAGCACATACCATTCAACTGCATATTCGGCGCCGATGGTCGGGCCTACAGTACCTACGATTGGTTTGGTTCCAACCATGGTCACAGTAGTATGTTTGCCTGGCCCGTAATCCACTTCGTAGACCAGTATTTCGCCGATGCTTGCCAATACTTCCATGGCCTTGTCGTCCGTACCCTTGGAAGAACCTCCATTCAAGATAACGATGTCGGCCCAGTCCAAAGCGTCGTTTAGTACGTTTCTTATATCCTGGGGGTCGTCATGCGTAATGGGATACAACCGCGCTTCCGCTCCCATGGTTTTTACCTGGGCTTCGATCATGGTGCCGTTGAATTCCACATTCATCCCGCGCGGCGGCTTGTATCCGGCCGGCACCAGTTCATTCCCGGTGGGGATGATAGCAACTCTGGGCTTTTCCAGGACGGCTACCTCAGTAATACCGCCTGCCGTCAAAAGACCCAGTTGTCCCGGACCAAGCTGAAAATAAGCCGGGACCAGAACTTTCCCTGACTGCATCATACTGCCCTCTGGCCTGACGTTTTGCCCCGGCTGGGGTTTGCTCATTATTCTCAGTCTACCGTCATCGTCAATTTCCACGTCTTCAATCCGAACAACCGTATTAAATTCGTCTGGTATTCCCACCCCGGTATTGCAAAAAACATAGTCTTTTCCTTCCTGCCAGCTTTCCGTACCGGGAATTCCGGCACTCAGATCAGCGATTTTGACAGCTAATTCGTCACTCAAATTAGCTGATTTTATAGCAATTCCGTCCAGCATACTGGCGGGGCTGTTGGGCAGCGTGTTCCGGGCAATTGCTTCCCGGGCGGTGATTCTTCCCAGGGAATCCCGTACAGGTATTGTCTCTATTCGAGGCTGAAACTGGGAACGTTCAAGTAAAAGCCTCAATGTATCTTCCCGAGATGTCCAGGGGTGATTAAAGTCTTTCATATATAAATCCCTTCTGTTCATTTATTTACAAAAACCATCTCATTTTGGGGGATATATGCCCGGACGGCTTTCCCGTTTAGCGTTGTCTTATTACCGTTCGGTCTGCAAATTTGCCGAAGTAATGATACCCTGAGCCGGCTTCGGCCAACAAATCTAATAATTCGTCCGGGTGGGTCACGGACACCCCGCCTATGATATCGACTCCCCGCTTAAAAAAAGCGTCCGGCATTAGACTGGCGGTCGGTCCTACAACGACAATCTGCGCTTCCGGTTTCGTCAAACGCAGTAATTCATCCAAAGTGTCATTGATCAAAGTTGTGCCGGTTATTACCAACACATCGGCGTTCGGTATGACTTCCGCAGCTTGACTGCCGTGAACATAAAAGGGCATTTCGTCATATTTTAGGGTCGAGGGATCCATCTCCAGAATAGTGAAAGGCTTTCCGCGGCTTTTCAACTTTTTTAAAAAAGGTACCAGTGCACCGACCACTACGACATATGCTTCTTCAGCAATTACCACAACATCCAGCGCATCAACGCCTCTCTCTACTTCATAGTCTCTCGAGTCTGACTTTTGCCAACAGGTTTCGGAAAGGGCATTTAAAACGGCGATGCCGATTGCTTTGCGCAGAGGATTCCCTTTGTACATTGCCTCAAGCAGGTTTAATACTGGGGTTCCTTTGATTTTCCCGGAGTTGGGCATGGCTTTAGCGGAACTTGGACAGCAAACCGCTTCGGGGATCGTTTTTATAGGTGTAAAACAGATGCCGCCTACTCCATTGCTAAGCTTAACCCCCGTAAAAAACAGGCCGATGACCAATCGTTCCAAAGTTATGGCGTTTATATCATCACCTAATTCCGATTGAATACGTTCCTGAGTTTCCCGTAGGATAGATCCCTGATGCATGTTTATTAAGTTCATAATTCCTTACCTCTCATATCTGCAAAATCACTTGGCCGTTGTTACGCCTTTTATTTATGGGTGAGAAGGGGTGCGGCGCACCCCTTCTCTAAGTGAGTTTTCCAATCACTATTAACCGATAATTTCTTGGAGTTGATCATCAGTTAGATTAATTTTGAAGAAATGACTATAGAAATAAGAAATATCCTGCTTAAGGGCTTCCGTCGTTTCAAGTTGCGGGTACAGCTTATTGATCGTCCACAAAATGGTCAAAGGCTGCTCAGGCGTACGGTTGCCCCAAACATGTGCTACACACGGAACGATAAAGACCTGTTGATTCTTCATTGCAGAAATATTGGCTAAACGCGCTTCGGCAAAAACATCCTTTTCGATTGCTTTGTCGGAAAGGATCATAACATCAGGATTCCATTGCAGCAGATCTTCCATAGTATAGGTCAAGGATTGGGCAGTTCGTCCGTTGTCGGTAACACTGATTCCACCAGCCGCGGGAATCCACCACTCGGCAATAAGATGAGGTTGGGTTAATGTGCTTACGCTGCCATAGACAACCTTTTTCTTGTCTTGCTCCTTAAGGTTTTTGGTCAGATCCTGTGCCCTGGCAACCGTTTTGTCAAACCAAGCAAGATAGTCTGCAGCAACATCCTTCTTATTGAGCGCATCGCCTAATAGTGTAATACAAGTTTTTACATCTTCCGGTTTATCCCAGGAAATGTAGATGACATTCAATCCCTGCGCTGCCAGCAGATCAACCGTTGCCTTATCCATAGAAAGGCAGAGATCGGGCTTCGCCTGCAAAACCTTTTCCATCTGAATCGCACGGCTGGCATCCTCAAATACGGGGCCGTTTTTTATCTGAGGAGCAAATACGTACTGGTATTTCCAGGTATCTTTTTTTGTGAATGAAGGCGACATTTCATTGCAGATTTTGCTGCCTTCACCCATCGTCTCCACAAAGGCGTTAAGCACGCCAATTGATCCAAAAGTCGCAATGGTTTTGATCTCGGCGGGGAGCTTTACCGTCCTTCCCGCCATGTCCGTTACGGTGCGTTCACCTGTTATCTGGGTTGCGGTTGGTGTGCTTTTTTGGCAGCCCGTTAAGCATATCATCACCAGTGCGGTTATTACGAGCAGTGCCAAGGCTCTTTTGCTTGATTTCATCATTATTACTCCTTTTCCTTACGATTAATTCATGATAGGAATACTGACTTTGGCTTCCCCCTCCCACGGATGCAGATCTGCCTTCGTCACGCAAACAGGTGCTGCGTAGAGTTTGGACAGGTTTTCGCTGGTTAAGACTTCATCGGGCAACCCCTGTGCCATTAACAAGCCATCGCGCATAAGCGCCACCTTATTGCAGGCCAAAAATGCATGATCCGGTAAATGCGTGGTCATTAAAATGGAGTAGCCCTGTTCGGCTAATGACTTAATCACCTTAAGCATTCTTACCTGGTTGCTGTAATCAAGATTAGCGGTCGGTTCGTCCATAATCATAATTCTGGCCTGTTGAGCCAGGGCTCTGGCCACTAATACCATCTGCTTTTCGCCGCCGCTTATTTCATTGAACTGAGACCGGTGCAGATGCAGGATTCCCAACCGTTCCATTGCTTCGTCGGCAAGCTCCTGGTCCTTATGGGTCGGGCGGCCTCCGGTGGGCAGATGAGCCACCCGCCCCATCAGCACCACCTCTCTTGCTTCATACGGAAAGGCCATGCTTGTAGCCTGTGGAACATAGGCCATCATTTTCGCTCTATTTTTGGCGGATATTTTGGTTAAATCACATCCGTCAATTTTAATGCTTCCGCTCTTTATTTTATTAAGCGCCAGAAGGCAGCGGAGTAATGTTGTCTTGCCCGTTCCATTCGGGCCAAGCAGGCATAAAATATCATGGCCAGCCAGCTCAAGGGAAATATCCTTTAAAATCGTTATGTCCGGGTGATAATAAAATTTTAGTCCTTGAACAGTTAACATTACGACCACCCCTTTTTAACCCTTGACAGTAATAACACGAATACAGGAGTCCCAACCAAAGCGGTCAGTACGCCCAGTGGCAACTCAACTCCTTCGATCCCACGAATAACATTGTCGATAGTTAGCAAAAAGGCTCCGCCGATAAAAAATGAAGTAACGGCGAGTTTCGAGAAGCTCGCGCCGGTAAGCATGCGGGCCATATGCGGCACGACCATGCCCACCCAGCCGATAATCCCGCAGATGCTGACCGTCGAAACGGTCATCAGCGTTGAACTGGCAACGACGACTAGCTTGACTAAAGTAACGTTTACCCCCATCGTACGCGCCTCGTCTTCTCCCGCCGCCAAAACGTTGATCTGACTGCGAAAAATAAATATCATCAACAGGGAGATAGCCAATGCTGGCAACATGATTAAAACATCCTCGTTTTTGGCCTTGCCCAAACTTCCCATCAGCCAATAGGTAATGGTCGGCAGTGCATTATTCGTATCGGCCAGTGTTTTTATGATGGTGAGCAGCGACTGAAACAGGCTCGAAACGACGATTCCTGCCAATATAAGTACGGTAATCGTGTTACTGCTGAATACAAAGGCAATGATATAGGCAGCCGCTACCGCAACGATTCCAAAAACAAAAGCCGTACCCTGAATCTGCCACCAGGAAGCATTGTTGATCATTGCCAGGGCCGCGCCAAACGCAGCGCCTGCCGAAACCCCCAAAATATCAGGTGATGCCATCGGATTTTTGAACAGGGTCTGATAGGACGCCCCGGCTACCGAAAGAGCTCCTCCGGATATAATCCCCAGCACAATCCTGGGAAGACGTACCTGCAAGACAACGGTGTTCAGGGTGGTATCCCAATTTTGTGGTATCGCATAAAATTTCGCCAATATGATATGAAAAACAGTTGCCGGAGATATTGAAAACCTTCCAACCAAAAATGACACAAAAAACAGAGCTATCGTTAAGCAAACCAGGCCAACTATTTTAGCTTTAAAGTGATCATTACTGCTAATTCTCAATTTTGGGTCTCCTTCAATATTATCCAGGGATCCCTTGTGTTTGCCGATTGGGTAAAAATCCTAAACAATATTAAACGCAAGTTATAATACAATCTCTCAAGTATTAAGTCTTTCGAATAACTCAGTGACTAATTATTCACACCTCCCTAAAAATAATAAATGGCTCCACCCAAAAAGTGGGGCCATCTCTAACCCTATATCTGATCGGCTAAGCCCCCTTTTCCCATGGAAGACATATCTGTTTCCGGATATACCCGAGGGCTTATCACCCAAAATACCATGGAGCACTTTTTAGGTTATTTCGGCTTGAAGAAATAGTATTAATCAAGAAAAAGTGTTTCTTCCCGAGTTAGTGAACCTCTTATTTTTGCGCAAAATATAATCAAGATTAACTCACCTATAACAAGACAAAACATTACAAAACATGATTAAAATTAACTCGATTAGCTTATATAAAGCAACTAAAATATATATAAAGTAACACAACCTTAAGATATAATGTTACCTGGCTTTTGGCAAGTAGAAAACAAAAAAGACCCCATAAATCCCTAAATGATACTATTGGGACCCGACAACCGAATTTTCCAAAGGAGCTGTTGTCTTTTAATAAAGGAGGGGCAAAAGTGCAATGTAATAAGGCAATCATTAATGACAATAAAACTTAATAAATGCCGTAGTAGGTTTTGAATTTGCACATCAATACAAAGCCCCCGAACCTTATCAGCCCGGGGGCTGGCTTGTTTTTCGAGCGGCGTGATTCGTACCCTAACTTACGTTGTGGCCCAGTTCTATGACCTTTGCAGGCTGGGCCGGGCGCAGTTTTTCGATCAGTCTTGCAGGATTGGGAATGGTCCCCAGTTGACGGGTTTGGCTGTCCTTTACAATCGTGATGGTGTCGCCGGTGGCGATAAGTTCGGCTAAAAACTGCTCCGGGGTGATAGCGGGCTGGACCTGGCAGCACAGGGCGTATAAACCGGCCAGGTAGGGGACTGCCCAGCTCAGGCCCCCGCTTCTGTAGAAGGCATAGTCTTCGTTCCCGGTAGGGCTGGCGGTGCACCGGCTGTCCATCGGGACCCAGATGGTCTTTTGGGGGTTGAAATCATCCGGCTCGCCATAAAACCAGTCTTGTAGAAATAAACCAGGTTCATAGCTGTTCAGGTCGTCAGCATCCTGGAAAGGGCTTCTTTCCAGGCCCAGGAGGCTTATGCCGTAATATTTTTCGTTTACCGTGGAAAGAATAAGGATGCCTTCAGCTTGGGCTCGTTTTACAGCCTCATCTATAGCTTGGTAGCCTTTTTGATGGGGCGCCCAGCCTACGGACATAGAAATGACCCGGATTTTTTGATCCGGGGGCAGGGTCTGGTTCAGCTCAACAATCCGGTTTACCGATTCTGCTAAATACGTAAAATCAAAGGCCCACCGGTTGCCGGTAAGCATGCCAAAAATAGTGAAGGTACCGTTGGCTTCGGCAATATAGTATAGATTGGCTTCCGGGGCAACCCCCACGCTCTTGCCCAGTGCGATGGAACTTACCGCGGAACCGTGCATTGAGGCGGAGCCTTCGTCAGCCGCGTGGATTTCTTCATAGAACTTCAAATTATCCCGGTATTCTTTATGATCGACCAGGAGCATCTGATCCAGGATGGCTATGCTGACTCCCTTTCCGGTCACTCCGTCTTGATGGAGCTTCCTGATGTTCAGCCCCGGATTTTTACCCAGGTCCATAAGCAGCCGGGGATTGAACTCGACCGGCAGGGAAGCCGGCCAGACCGTCTTGCTGTCAAAATTGGCGTAGGAAAGGTCCTTGAGCCGGCCCGACAGATCCAATCCGGAAAGATCGGTGCTCCTTACATCCACCTGGAAGCTGTTGCGTTTGTTATTCTCGTCATAAACGGGCAGCTGCTCCAGCCTTCCCCGGTTGTAATCGGCAGGTAGGCGGTTCGCAGCTATACCGGCATTTCCGTTAACTCTTGCCGTTCTAAAAGGTACTAGCGGAAAGAATAGAACCACCAGTACTGCCGCCAACAGGACCACACTGATTATTGCGTACGTTTTTCGCCGGTTCTTATTTTCAGCCAACCTGCTCTTCCTCCCAATCATGAAAAATATGTCTTGTCGAAATGAAAAACCAGGGCTATCACCGACCCTGGTTGGTTCATATCCTTTAAGTCTAAACACCCTTCCAGTATACTCCACATAATCTGAAAATTATGTCTAACAATGAAAAATATTACCTAAAACGACAATAAAGCTTATTCTGATTAAATTTCTAATTGGCCTTTCCCGGCAGGCTGGCATTTTCATTAATTATATAGCAAAATAAGGTAAATAGTTAACAGGATTGATTATTCGCAGGTATGGCAGCAATATGGCCCTCATATAGGAACTGACGGTTTTGGTTAGAAGTCAGATGGGAGGAATGTTTAGTGAAGACGCTGGTTATTGTCATCCATCCTAATATGGAAAAATCGCGCATCAACAGGCGCTGGGTGGAGGAACTCCAAAAGTATCCCGATCAGATCACGGTCAATTTGCTCTTTCAAGAGTATCCCGATGAAAAGATCGATATCAGAAGAGAGCAGCGCCTGCTTCTGGAACACGATCGAGTTGTATTTCAATTCCCCTTCTACTGGTACAGCGGCCCCTACCTGCTGCAGAAATGGGAGGAAGAGGTATTGGCCTTTGGCTGGGCCTATGGACCGGGCGGCGCCAAACTGCACGGCAAAGAGCTGGTTCTGGCTGTGTCCACCGGGGGAGCGGAAACGGCCTACCGGGGCGAGGGCTATAATAACTTTACCATGAGTGAGCTTCTGAGGCCTTTCCAGAACCTGGCCAGCCTCACCGGGCTTAAATACTTGAGCCCGTTTATCTTTCACGGCGCCAAAGCAGCCAGTGATGAAGAAATCGAGCAAAGCGCACCCCGCTACGTCAAGCACATTTTAAGTCTGCAGCTGGAGTATTTACCGCAATAAACAACCCAGACCGAACCGAAGACGGAATCAGTAAACCGCAAACCACAATTCCTCCCGGAAGCATAATAATAGCAATTAATTTAAGGTATGCTCAACCATGTGACCGGATGCATCGATGGAGTGCTTAACAGTGGCCCTGTTTATAAAGATTTTATATTTGCTTTATAACCCCTTTAATTCTGTTCAATAGAATGACCTTGTAAATAGAAAAAGGAGGTCATGGTTATGAACAAAATTAAAGTGCTGTATGATGTTGTTAAGGTAATGCGAGATAAGGAAGCCTATAATGGGGTAATCGAGGCGGCGGTGAGTAAAGACGAAGTGCAAGTGGCTCAATTCACCAATGAGTTCAGCAAGGATTTAGCCGGCGGATCGACCCGGGCCAGGATTACCAGCGTAGTTGATCACCATGGAAGACAGCTCAAACATGAGAGCACCAC
This sequence comes from Syntrophomonas sp. UBA5314, assembly GCA_002410325.1. Lineage (GTDB taxonomy): Bacteria > Bacillota > Syntrophomonadia > Syntrophomonadales > Syntrophomonadaceae > UBA5314. The sequence continues at coordinate 32,463 of DHRK01000019.1, read as the reverse complement.
CGAGTTCAGCCAAAAAGACGAAAACCGCAGGGGGGCTTTTGGACATTGCGGGCATTTTCACGGGCGCCTGAGACACGGACATTTTAATAGAGAAGCCGCCGGCCGGCACGGCCCGGGGCTGAAAGGACGGCTGGACTGGCTGCTGGCGGTGTTAAACGCCCTCAACAACCTGAAAGTGGACGAACAAGCGGACAAGAGCCTGCTGTTGTCCCTGGATTTAACCGACATTCCGGAGGAACTGCAGAGCAATATCAAGGAGAGGTTCGGACATAGGCAGCATGGCCCGAACCTGGGCCTCAAAGAACTCCACTCCATCGAAAATGGAACCCTGGCATGCAGAGTCAATCCCAAGAATGAAGTGGAAACGCTGGCCCTCAAAATGAACGGAAAAATATTGGGCGAGAGTGATGAAACCCATGAGGTATCCTGCCAGGCAGAAATAAGGTTTTCCTGGTAATCTATCGGCAGGGGAAGGTGAAGCGAACTGCGGCGTCGCTGGAGCAGGGGCCGGTGATGCCGCCGGGATGCGAGGTGGAAGCTTATGGATTCAATGATTGTCGGCCTGGTCTTGGCAAGCGCGGCCTCTTTTATGGCTTATAGGGCGTATTGCTGGCTGGTTAAAAAGGAGATCAATACCTGCTGCAATTACTGCCCCGACAAAAATCACTGCAGAAACCGCCTGGACTAAAGCAGCCATAATGCTGAAAAATAACTGCAGGAAGCGATAATAACCGAGCCCTCTCTTTAATACATTGGGGAGAAAAACCAATGCCTGATAACCTAAAGTGGACCAACCAATATCATAAACATCTCCGGGCGCGGGCCATGACCCGCCGGGGTCATGGTTGGGACGCCGGGCGCGGCCGGCATCCCCGCCATCATAAGGAATTCCATCGCTATCATAAGGTGGTGAGAATCTCCCGGCCGCTGGTATTCATTTTTTATTTGCTGATGATCTACCTGCTCTTTAGCTGGGCGGGCTATAAAGCGATCGGCATCATCCTGGCCGTATTGATAAGCATTAAAGAAATCAGCCAGCTTTATTTCCTATGGCGTTTGGACAAACGGATATTTGAGCCCATCGTAAAACTGAATGCCGGAGTTCAGGAAATAGCCAAAGGGAACTACAACGTGAGCATTGCGAGCGATGTGGAAAATGAAATCGGCCTGCTCATCGACTCTTTCAATGAAATGGCGCGCAAGCTGGCGGCCGGCGAAAAATTGCACCAGGATTACGAAGAGAATCGCAAGAACCTGATAGCCAGCATATCGCACGATTTAAAGACCCCCATCGCCGCCATTCAAGGCTATATTGAAGCCATCCTGGCCGGAGCCGCCGATTCCCAGGATAAGCTGGAAAAATACCTGCAAGTTATTGATAACAATACCGCTTATGTGAACCGTTTGATTGACGACTTATTGCTGTTTTCACAACTGGATATAAAGAAGCTGGACTTTAAATTTGAGACTCTTGAATTTGAAGTCTATATGAATGATCTTATCGAAGAGCTGCGTTTTGAGCTCAATGAACGGGGCGCCCGGCTGGAATACCGGGTTGATCTGAATCACAATTATTCCGTGTCCATTGATGGCAAAAGGTTTTATCAGGCCCTGCGCAACATTGTGGGGAATGCCGTAAAATACGGCCCCGAAAGCGGCCTGACCCTCAAGCTGGAATTAAACCGGCAGGGCGAATTTTTATGCCTGGCGATCTCCGACAACGGCCCCGGAATCCCGGAAGATAAACTGGAACATATCTTTGAGCGCTTCTACCGCATCGATAGGGAGCGGACCAAGGATTTGATGAGCACCGGTCTGGGCCTGGCCATAGCCCGGGAACTCATTGAAGCCCACCGGGGTAGGATCGAAGCGGCCAGCCAGGTGGGTCAGGGTTCATGTTTTACCATTTACCTGCCTGTAAACAGGGAGGAGCAAAGCAGTCTATGAAAAAAATCCTGGTGATTGAAGATGATCTGAATATTGCCGAGCTGCAGCGCGACTATCTGCAGATGAGCGGCTACAAAGTCGATCTGGTTGAGGATGGGGAACAGGGCCTGCAGAGGGCGCTGGCCGGTTCTTACGACCTGGTGATAGTGGATTTGATGCTGCCCGGCCGGGACGGCTACCAGATTATCCAGGGAATCCGGGAAAAGCGGGAGATACCGTTGATAATAGTGTCAGCCCGGAGCGAAGACATCGATAAAATAAGAGGTTTGGGTTTTGGGGCGGACGATTACCTGACCAAACCTTTCAGCCTGGCGGAACTGGCCGCCCGGGTAAAGTCGCATATAACCCGCTATGAGCGCCTGCGGGGCATAAAAATAAATCAGGAAACCATCAACTGCGGCGGTTTGGAGATAGACACCGCATCCCGCAAGGTCTATGTGAATGGCGGAGAAATCAAGCTGACCGCCCGGGAATACGATCTGCTGCTCTTTCTGGCCTCCAACCCCAATATCGTTTTCAGTAAGGAGCACCTTTATGATGTGTTGTGGGGTGAGGACTACTGCGGAGAGACGGCAACGGTTACCGTACATATCCAGAAAATACGCAAGAAAATAGAAAACGACCCGGGCAACCCCCAATACATCGAGACCTTGTGGGGGACCGGGTACCGTTTTAATTCGCAATAAAATATTATCCAAGAGATCGGGTTCTGAAACCCTCACCGAAAAATAAAATAGGTTTTGTTTTAAGAAGGACTGTGGGGCATCGTCTCACGGTCCTTCTGCCTATTTAAGCTCCAACCCTCTAAAAACCAGGGAATGGATCAAATTGTATTGTATGGAATTACCATGGCCTAATGCGACAAAATGAACGACAATATTTTCAAGAATTTATTCCATTAAAGTTAATTGAAATTAACTTAGGAATAATATGGCAGGAGGTTAAAAGGAAAAACCAGAAAGCCCGAAGGGCTGTGTGAAGCTGGTAAGCGCAGGATAAGCAATTGCGTGCATGTTAAGGAGCAAAAGGAGGCACAGAATTTGAAAAGTGGAAGTTTGCCAGGTAGAATACTGACTCTATTTATCAGCCTAGTTCTATTGATACTGCTGGCATCCCCGCCGGTTGCTGCCTTGGACGAGGGAGGCACCCAGCATCCCCTGGGATTGAAGTGGTCGGATGATATCGAGAGCCTTATGGCCGCGCACCAGCCAAAACTGGCTCGCGAGAGTTTCAGCGCCGCCGCTGTTCCCGCTTCAGCTGATTGGACGCTGAACATGCCTCCGGTAGGGGACCAGGGCAGTCAGGGGAGCTGTGTGGCCTGGAGCATGGGCTACGCTTTAAGGACCTACCTCTACCAGGTGAAAACCAGCTGGGGGGTTAAAACCGCGGACCACCAGTTCAGTCCGGCCTACATATACAACCAGATCAACGGCGGAGCGGATCAGGGCTCATCACCCTACGATGCGGCCCGGCTTCTGGAAAGCCAGGGTTGCGCCACGCTGGCGGCCATGCCTTATAACGACAGCGATTACAAGACCCAGCCGAACGCGGCCCAGCGGGCCAATGCGGCCAATTACCAAATCGCTGATTGGGAGTACCTGGACAACAATACTACGGCTATCAAGAGCGCCCTGGCTTCGGGGCCGGTCTGGTCGGGTTTAACCGTGTACTGGACTTCCGGCTGGCAGAGCAGCGGAGAAATTTCTTTGTCACAGGTTTCTTCCGGCATGTCGGCTGCCGGCGGGCACGGCATCTGCCTGGTCGGTTACGATGACAACCGCGCTACCGCCGATGGAAGCGGCGCCTTTAAATTCATCAATTCCTGGGGAAAAGGCTGGGGACAGAGCGGCTATGGGTGGATCAGCTACCAGTATCTGCAGAAATACGGCAAAGGAGCGGTGGTGCTCTATGAATCAGCATCACCAACCGGGCTGAATATATCTTCACCAGTGGCTGGAGCCGCTTATACAGCCGGGCAAACGGTGCCTATAAAATGGACGGCCAGCGGCATAGATAAGGTAGATATCTATCTTATCAGTTTAAAACCCGGGGTAAAGGTAGCTGCCGGTGTGACGGCCAGCAGCGGGAGCTATTCCTGGACCATCCCGGGCAACCTGGAGCCGGGGGCCTACAAGATCCAGATAAACGGTGTGGGAACTGGTTCCACGGCAGTTAGTGAATGGTTCAACATAAGCGCCGCTTCTTCAGCCGCCGTAAACGTTACCGGGCCGCCGGCCGGGGCCAACATCGCGGTGGGGCAGAACCTGCCCATCAGCTGGAGCGCGACCGGATTGGAAAAAGTCGATATCTACCTGATCGGCTTAAAACCGGGAGTCAGCGTTGCTGCTGGCGTCCCCGCCAGCGCCGGAGCCTACTCCTGGACTATCCCGGCCGGTATAGAGCCGGGCTCCTACAAGATTCAGATAAACGGATCGGGAACCGGCACTTACGGGCTCAGTGACTGGTTCACTATTCAAGCCGTTTCAGGACCGGCTATTGGCGTAACTGCGCCGCTCGGCAGCACCAGGATCGCAGCGGGGCAAAACCTGCCCATCAGCTGGACCGCGACCGGGTTGGAGAAGGTGGATATTTACCTGATCAGTCTGAAACCCGGCCTTGCTGTCGCTGCCGGCCTATCAGCCAGCGCCGGCGCCTACAACTGGTCAATACCCGCCGGGACAGAACCGGGTTTGTACAAAATTCAGATAAACGGATCGGGGACGGGTGTATACGCTGTCAGCGATTGGTTCGCAATAGAGGCCCCGTCAGGACCAGCCATCACTATTTCCAATCCCGCGGCCGGGGCCGGATTCCCCATAGGAGGCGACCTGCCCATCAACTGGACCGCCACCGGACTGGACAAGGTGGATATATATCTGATCAGCCTGCAGCCCGGAATTGCAATTGCCGTCGGCATACCGGCCAATGCCGGCAGCTATTCATGGAAAATTCCCTCCGGCATCGTTCCGGGGTCCTACCAGGTGCAGATAAACGGCCAGGGGACCGGTATATACGCAACTACCGGGTGGTTCAATATTCAGACCTAGGGGGAAGATGCATAACCGGTTTTTAAAGTTTAATTTAACCGCCTATTCTGTCGGGATAGGCGGTTGTTCCTTTATTGAAGCAGCTGGAGCACTCTTTGCGGCTGCTGGTTGGCCTGGGCCAGCATGGCCTGAGCGGCCTGGCAAAGAATATTATCCTTTTGATAGAGCATGACCTCACGGGCCATGTCCAGGTCGCGGATGCGGGATTCGGCTGCCTGGGTATTCTCTGCGGTCAATTCGAGATTGGTAATGGTGTGTTCAAGGCGATTGGTGTAAGCACCCAGCTTGGAGCGCTCGGATGAAACGCTTTTGATGGCATCGTCGAAAACGCTGATGGCAGCGGCCGCTTTGACGTGGGTTGAGATGTCGAGGGCGTATTCAACACCTGTATTATTTGTACCGTTCGATACTTCTTTCACTGCTTTGAATTGCGCCAGGGCGCCATCAGAGGCGGAAATGTTTTGGCCGGCAATGCTTCCCGATACGTTTAAAGCCCGGGAACGCATATCGTTGATCTGGATAGAAATACTCTGGCCGGTATTGGCTCCAACCTGGAAATTGGCCTCGAACCCTATGGAGGTGTTATCACTCTCCGCGGTGGGAGCTATAAAGCTTTCATAGCCGGCTTTTTGGGTTAAGGTAATGGTTTCATTTAATGAAGCGGCGGTATACCTGGCCCCCAGAGTCGCATGGGCGGCAATAGCCTGGGCTAAATTAGCAGCCTGGCTGCTAATGCTCGAACTATAAAGTACGGCCGTCCCATCAGCCAGCTCTGCGTCATTGGCGTTGTCAGTGACCCTCAGGGCAATTCCGTCAATCGTGAATTGGCCGCCGCCGTCGGTTGGCAAGGGAGAATCCAGGGTAAACGAATACTGGCCCGCTGTAAGGTTATTGCCGGCCAGAGCTCCGGTGGCGCCGATACCTACCCCGTCGGCCTGATTGATTTTTTCCGTAAGTATTATCTTGGAGCCGTTAGTGGTTGCCAGATAATGGCCGTTCAGAGCCGCGTTGGCGTTAATGGCAGCGGCCAAACTGCCGGCCTGGGCCATCGCATCATTTCCAATATTGAACTGGCTGCCGGCGGCGCCGGAAGCAACCGCGGTAAACACCTGCCCGCCAATTGTAACAGTGGCTCCCACCGCTTCAATTGCCTGATCAATAGTAAACTCATATTGCCCCCGCACTTCATCGACGCCGGCTGTTGCAGGAGTCGTGCCGGAGTTCATCCAAAAAGAAGATGTACCTGAAGAATAGCTGATTCCATCGCCATTATAAGCGTCGGTTTTTGCAATAGAGCCGATATAGAGGCGGTTGGCCCCATTCCAGAAATTGAAGTCGGCGATGGGAGAACTGGCTCCGCCAAAGGCCTTAATAGATTCAAACGCGTCGCCGATCGCAGAGGCTGCCTGGATGTTGGTTGCGCCGGTACTTATACTCAGGGTTGCCGAATTGTCGGTAACGCCGCTAAGGGTACCAAGAACAGGGCTTGCGCCGTCAAAAATTATATTTACGGTTACCCCCTGAAAGGTGATCGAGGAACTGCCTGCCCCAAAGGGCGCTCCCTGAACATCCGAAAACCAACTCGGAGCTGTTCCAGCAAAGCTGGCCGTCACTTCAGTAATATTAAAATTGCCGTTGACTGCCGACAGACCTGAGATCGAACCCTGGTTTGCACCCTGGGCTATGGTGGACATAGCAAAAGAATTGTAATTGCTATCACTCACACCGCCGGTCAGTAATTTTTGGGTGTTGAACTCGGTGGTATTGCCGATGCGATTAATTTCAGAGGTTAACTGGTTGATTTCTTTCTGAATTTCATCGCGATCTTCGGTAGTATAGGTATCGTTGGCAGCATTTACGGCCAGTTCGCGCATGCGCTGCAGTATGCTTTGCGTCTCAATCAGCGAGCCTTCGGCGGTATTGATCATGGAGATAGCGTCCTGGGAGTTGCGTGCCGCCTGGTCCAGACCCCGAATCTGGGCGCGCATCTTTTCGCTGATGGAAAGACCGGCTGCATCGTCGGAAGCCTGGGTGATACGCAGACCGGACGACAGCTTCTTCATCGAAGTCGAAACGCTTGTCGTATTATTTTTGAACTTGTTATAAGCATAGAGCGAGGAAAGATTATGATTGATTATCATCAGGCTTCCTCCTGACACAATATTTATATTTGAAAAATTGACCTGCCGTCCCTGGCAGTTCTTTGCCATCCTGGCCCTGGTTGATGGCTTAGATATCTAATAAAAGTATCGGTGGGCTTGGGGGGAAAATAAGGAAATACGGACAAGATGACAAATTTGCCATCCAAGATGCAAATACGAAAGTTTTTATGTTTAAAGATATTAGGTGGGGTAGACCGGTGAAGGGATGGTAAAGGAGACTTCGGTTCCCTGGCCTTTTATAGAGCTGATGGTCAAGCCTTTGAAGCCGTTTGCTTTAAGCTTGCAATCTATTTGAAACAGCGAGTGGATATTATTACAGCTGTCTAGCAATAGAGCAAGCTGACCGGCATTCATGCCTATGCCATTGTCGGTGACCCTGAATTGGATGCCATAAGGCGTGCTTTGTACAGATAAAAGGACCATACCGCCGGCTCTCTTTTTCAGCACCCCATGAATGACGGCATTATCAATGAGCGGTTGTAAGGTACATGGAGGCAGCAGGCAGTCAACAGGTTCTTCGATATGGAGTTCTATTTCCAATCTATTGGAGAATCTGGTTTTTTGTATATTGATATATGAGGTAACGTGCTCCAATTCCTCTTCCAGGGTAATTAAGGAAGGCTTTTTTTCCAGGCTTTTTTGCAGAAACGCGCTGATTTCGATCACCAGTTCGGCGGCCGCCTCCGGGTCTGTACGGCACAGGGAAGCGACGGAATTCAGGGAATTGAATAAAAAATGCTGGAATACCTGGTTGGCGAATAAATCCTTTGCATCCTTAGTCATAGCTAATCCTGTCGGGATGTTCAGGCGCAGCCAAACACCCGGTAGACTACATCTTTGATCACCTGAGTTTTAAAAGGCTTGGTAATATACCCATCGGACACGCCATAGGCCTTGGTTATGTCACTGCTCTGACTCTGGGCAGTGAGCATAACGATAAATGTATCTTCGAAACCGGGCCGGGCTTTGATCCGGCCGCAAATCTCCAATCCATCCATATCGGGCAGCATGACGTCCATAAACACCAGGCCCGGTTTTTCCGCTTGTACAACACTCCATGCTTCGGCACCGTCGGCGGCATAAAAGAGCTGCAAGCTGTCGTCTTCGAGATCCTCCAGGATCTCCTGCAAGAGTATTCGATTATGAGGCTCGTCATCTACAATCAGTATCTTTTTCATATGCCCAGCATGCTTTTAAGTTTTTTGGCGTAATTCCTGCTTACCGGTATTTGCCGAGCGGTTTGTTTTAGCTTTATCATGTAGGTGGAGTGCACCCAGGGTATGATCTTATCAATATATTCCGTATTGATTAAAAAGCTTTTATGACACCGGAAAAAGCCTTTGTCTTCCAGCTTGTTTTCCAATTCCGCCAGTGAACTATTGCATTCATAAGCGCCGTCGGCGATGTAAGCAAATACTCTTTTATCTTCCATTGTAAAATATTGGATTTCATCAGGAGTCAGAAGCAGAATACTGTTCTCGCTCCACACCGCAATTTTATTGATTCGGTGGGAGAATTTTTGTTTAACAACAGCATTCAATGAATTCCTTTTAGGCCCGGTGTTCTGAAGCTTTTGGGCGACGCGGTTTACGGTTAACCTGAGCCGGTTTTCCGAAAAGGGTTTGACGATATAATCAAGCGCATCCATTTCAAAAGCCTGCACCGCATATTGTTCATAGACGGTGGCAAATACGATGCTGGTATTTAAACCCATATTTATAATCTCCTGAGCGGTGGAAATCCCGTCAAGCTCCGGCATTTCTACATCCAAAAAAACCAGCTCGGGCTTCGCTTCCTTTATGTTTTCCAATGCTTCAACCGGGTCGGTATACTTCCCGATAAGTTTGATATTGTCGTATTTATCAAGCAGAAAACCCAGTGCTTCTAACGATAAAGGCTCATCGTCAACCAGTACAGTTCGCAGCATATTAATCCCTTCCAAATACTTTATATCTCATTTATTATAAGCTATCTTTAGTGAGGGGAGGGGAAATTGTGACAACATTCATCAGAAAATGCTTTACACGGTTAGCTTGTTTTTTGATGCCGGTACTGTTAATTTCAGGCGCTATGATTCTGCCCAGCCCCTCCAATGGCGAGCCGGCTCTGCCGGTCCACAACGGTGATGCCCTTCAACCAGGACTGGCGGGAATGGTTGTAAACTGCATTCTTCAGGATAGCCGTGGATTTCTATGGTTTGGAACCCAGAACGGTTTATACCGGTACAATGGCTACAGCTTAAAACCTTTCACTTTCCATTCAGACGATTCCGATCAATTGGTATCCGACTTTATCACGTCAATGGCCGAAGATAATGCCGGCAATTTATGGATAGGAACCCTGGCCGGCGGACTGTTCAAGCTTGACCTGCAGACGGGCGAATACGCCAATTTCTATCACAACCCCGACAACCCGGGCGGCTTGAATGATAACGCGATCAGGGCAATATACAAGGAGCCGTCGGGTAAACTGTGGATTGGTCTGCAGAACAAGGGATTGGATTGTTTGGACCCTCTTACCGGACTTTTTACCCATTACGAGAGTTCTGCCGGCACTATCACTTCCAATACGGTGAGTTCGATTTGCCAGGATAAGTCCGGTACTCTGTGGATAGGAACCCTGGGCGGAGGACTCAATCGATTTGAACCACAAACCGGCCAGTTTAGGGGGGTAAGCATTCCGGACGACAGCCCGGGCCGTTTAGTGGATAATATTTCTGCGCTGTATCTTGATAAGATGGATGTTTTATGGATTGTGAGCGAGGAGGGAAGTCTAAACCGGTTTGATACGGCGGCTGATAGGCTTCTAGACAAATATACGGACCTGAGGGATGTTAGGGTTACTACCGTTGCCGAAGATATGACCGGCGCTTTGTGGATTGGCACCTACGAAAACGGCGTAGGTATATTGGACCGGGAAAGTGGAAAATACTCAGCCCGCGACAGCGACTTTACCTCCCATGATCCTTCCCGCAATTACCGGGTATTATCCCTTTATCCCGACAGTTCCGGCAACCTCTGGATTGGGACGGAAGCCAGCGGAATAGAAAAAATCAATACCTATCTGAAATTTTCATCTTACCAGAAAAATGCCTTCGGCGGCCCGGGATTTAATGATGACGTTATATTGTCAGTCCACAAGGATAGAGCGGGAGTTATATGGTTGGGAACCGCCAATGGGGGGATAAATAGATTTGACCGGGAAACCAGGCAGGTTGCCTATTATAAGAACGATCCGGGGAACAAGTACAGTATCAGTAGCAATGCTGTCACCGCTATTTTCGAGGACAGCCGGGGAAGCCTGTGGTTTGGTACTGTCGACGGAACCATCAATAAACTGGAGCCGGCCTCGGGAAATTTCGTTCGCTACCATGTGAACATGATTGGGAACAGCCGCGGTAATGACAACGGTATCATGAAACTGCATGAAGGCAGCAACGGCATACTATGGGCATGTGCCGCCAACGGTGGTTTAGTGGGGCTTGACCGCAATACCGGGCAATATCTCCAGTACATCAATGATCCCCAATCGCCTGACAGCATCAGCAGTAATCATGTGTTGTCGATTGCCGAGGACGACACGGGTACCCTGTGGATTGGAACCGGAGATGGCGGACTTAACAGCTTTAAACCTTCAACCCATCAATTCACCCATTATAACCTTGGAGAAGATGCCTCTGGTGCAAGGAGCCTTAATTACTGCGTTAAAGCCATAGTAAACGACGGCGCAATATTATGGCTGGCCACGGATAGAAATCTATATCAGTTTGACAAAGCCAGCGGGAAGTTTGTTTTAATCACTGACCAGCAAAATGCCAATACCCTCATTTATGGTCTGCTGAAGGACGGCTGCGGCAACTTATGGCTTAGCACCACCAACGGGCTGCTGCGGTATAACCCGGAAAATAATAAATTTACTAAATATGAATTTGGCGGCGGCCTGAAGGTAAATCAGTATATTGCCGGGGCATGCTCTATAAGCGGGGACGGAGAGATCTACTTTGGCGGGACCAATGGCTTTAACTGCTTTTATCCGGATAAAATCAGAGACAATACCCACAAGCCTCCGGTAATGATAAGCGACGTTAAAGTATTTGATAAATCAAAGGCTATAAGCGGCAATAGTCAGGTTTCATTGAGCTACCGGGACAATTTCATTTCTTTCGAGTTTGCCGCCCTTGATTATGCCAATCCCATGAAAAATCAATATGCCTATAAATTGGAGGGCTTTGATCAGGATTGGCACTACAGCGGTACCAGAAATTATGCCAGCTATACCAACCTGGATGCGGGAGATTACTTGCTGAGGGTAAAAGCCGCCAACAATGACGGTTTTTGGAATGAAGAAGGGACCTGGATTAGACTCTCTATAACCCCTCCGTTTTGGGAGACCGGCTGGTTTACGATCCTGGCCGCCATATCGGTTGCCGGCCTAATTATAGTTTTAATAAGATTGAGGACCCGCTCTATAAAAGCGAGAAGCCTGGAACTGGAACTCCAGGTGGCCGAAAGAACCCGGGAATTGAACCAGGCCAATGAACGGCTGCGTCAGGCTGACGCAGCCAAGAGCGGCTTTTTATCAATGGTTTCCCACGAAATCAGGACGCCTTTAAGCGCCATCATGGGTTTCACCGAGCTGATTGCCGGGAAGATAGAACAGGTCATATTACCCAGTATTGATTCGTCAGACCCCAAAGTTCAAAAAGCGGCTCAAACGGTTAGCAGGGATTTAAACATAATCGTATCGGAAGAAGAACGCCTGTCAACCCTGGTAGACAATCTTCTCAATATATCGAAGATCGAGTCCGGCCAAATTGATTGGGAAAGTGAAGACCTGGAACTGGATGAAATAGTTCAGCGGGCCCTCTCGATCACCGAGCCGCTGATCGAGAAGTCAGGGCTGGACATCGGCGTAAATATGGCAAAGGATTTGCCCAAGATACGCGGCAACCGGGATATGTTGACGCAGGCGGTAATCAACATGCTTTCCAATGCGGTCAAATTTACCGGGAAGGGTTTTATTAAACTTGAGGTGCAGAATTCGGACGGTCAGGTCCTGGTTTCCATCGAAGACAGCGGTGTGGGCATCCAGCCGGATTTATTGGAGCGGGTGTTTGACAGGTTTTACAGAGTCAAATCGTTAACCGGAGAAAACAAATCAGGTATGGGTTTGGGCCTTTACATTTGCCGGGATATCATTGAGAAACATGGAGGCAAAATATGGGCTGAGAGCCAACCGGGCCGGGGAAGCTGCTTTTATTTTATTTTGCCGCCCGCTCCAATTTGAAATAGTTCAGAAGAATTGTAGCGCTCTTTGATCAAGAAGCGGATAAATAGAGAACGGATAGCTACGGCACGATTGTTCAAAGTATACATCCCGCCGGCGGCTAAAATGATGTTGCAATATTCGGTTAAAAGTGCAATTCTTAATACGGAAAACCTATCATCGTAAAATATTTATTAGGGGTGTAGTAGCTTTGAGCGGATTTTTTGGTGTGGTTTCAAACGAAGATTGCGTCACGGATGTATTTTTTGGCACGGATTACCACTCACACCTGGGAACTAGCCGGGGTGGCATAAGTGTTTGGAGCGGAAACGGTTTTAACAGCAAAATCCACAACATCGAAAATACGCAGTTTAGAGCCAAATTTGAAGCCGACCTTCCGGAACTTAAAGGCAATATGGGTATAGGCTGCATAAGCGACATTGAGCCGCAGCCCTTGACCGTGCGTTCCCACCTCGGGCAGTACGCAATCAGTACGGTTGGAAGAATCAACAATCTATACGATATAGCCGCCAACGCGTTTAACAGCCGCAATATACACTTCCTGGAGACGAGCAAGGGCGCTATCAACCCCACCGAGCTGGTGTCTATCATCATTGATCAGGAAGATACCTTCAAAGACGGGTTGCTAAAGGTCCAGGAGCTTGTTGACGGCTCCTGTTCAATCCTGCTTTTGACCCCCGGGGGCATCTATGCATCGAGGGACAGGCTGGGCCGAACGCCTGTGATTGTAGGTAAAAAGGAAGGCTCTTATTGCATATCCTTTGAATCGAGCGCTTTTCCCAACCTGGGCTATACCTTTGAATATGAACTGGGCCCGGGAGAGATCATACTGCTCAGTACGGATGGGATTGAAAAAATAGCTCCCCCCCGGGATAAAATGAAGATCTGCGCCTTTCTATGGGTCTACTACGGCTATCCGTCCTCGACCTACGAAGGGATGAACGTGGAGGTCATGCGTTATAGAAACGGCGCCTCACTGGCCAGAAACGACTGTGTGGAAATCGACATGGTAGCCGGCATACCGGACTCGGGAGTAGGGCATGCGATCGGCTACTCCAACCAGTCCAAAGTGCCTTTTGGGCGGCCTTTTATCAAGTACACTCCCACCTGGTCGAGGAGCTTTATGCCCCAGGAGCAGGATATCAGAAACCTGGTGGCCAAGATGAAACTGATGCCGGTTCCGGAACTGGTCGCTGGCAAGCGCCTGCTCTTTTGCGACGATTCAATTGTACGCGGCACCCAGCTCAGGGAAACCGTCGACCTTCTGTATCAATGCAACGCGCGGGAGGTTCATATCCGCCCGGCCTGCCCGCCGCTGGTATTCGGCTGTAAATACCTGAACTTTTCGACCTCGCGCTCCGAAATGGACCTGGCAGCCCGGCAGGCTATCATTGAGATGGAAGGCAAAGAGCCGGAATCGTTTGACGCATACTGCGATCCGGCCAATGAAAAATACCACCGTATGGTGGACTGCATCTGCCAACGCTTGAATTTTTCAACCTTAAAATATCAAAACCTGCCCGATATGCTGGAGGCGATCGGGATAGGGAAAGATAGAATCTGCACCTACTGCTGGAACGGCAAAGAATAATACGATAACAAGCTGCCAGAGCGAACGACGCAGCTATTAGCTTTTGTCGACGGTCTGAGCCCGGGCATTGCCCGGGCTCTGTGCTTTGGAGAGCTACTCAATCCAGCGTATTTTCTGCTTAAAATCAGGAACCGGGAATTCGGGCGGAGCGGGCCAGGCAGCCGGGTGTCCCAGCGGCGTAACCGCGACTATTTGCCGGTCGTCCGGAATATCCAGAAGTTTGCGCAAGTTGGCCTCATCCTGCAGCGGCCCGGTCATCCAGCAGGTTCCCAGCCCCAGGGCGGTGGCGGTCAGCATTATATTCTCCATAGCGGCGCAACCGGTCTCCAGGTGCATCTTGTTAACACCCGGAATTGGATCGGTGGCGGCCAGTACCATGATTATTAGCGGAGCCCCGCCATAGGTGCGGGAGTAGTTGATAAAAGACTCCCTGGCCTGGGGGTCTTCCCAGTCCCGGGTGTAGCCTTCTGCGATTTTGCCGTAGCTTTCTCCCATAGTCTGCTTCTTTTCTCCACTGATGACTAAAAACTCCCACGACTGCAGATTGCGTCCCGAGGGTGCGGCGTGGGCTGCCTCAAGTATGGTCAGGATATCCTCGCGGCTGACCGGATCGGGTTTATACATGCGTACCGCCCGGCGTTTCTTTATAACCTCAAAAAATTCCATTAAAATCGCTCCTTCCATCCAATACAATCTATACACACCCGGATACCGGGTAACAAAACATAATATATATTATAATGCGTTTAAGCAGTTAATATTTGCAAGTAATCTTTTCAAAAGTACGTAGCAAAAAGCGTACTAATGGGAGCTTACTTGATACTTGGAGTGTAGCCTGGCAAATATAGGACTTGTAGCCTTAATAATATTGTATATATAATAAATTTAGGACTGGATAAAGGGTTCAAAGTTGCCATGGAAAGAGGCGATGTCAATGAGTACATTTCAATGCGTTAACAGGCCGAATTCCAATTACAGCCCAAAAGGTTCTGCGAAAGCCGAAATACTGCCGGCCTGTTGTATGAGCAACGTCGAACTTTTGGAGAGCCTTGATTGGAGGCCCGGCAAGCCAAAGAGCGCGGAATCTCCGACTTCCGCGGCGCTGGATACTAAAAGGGAACAGCGGCTGCGGCGGGCGATTAAGGCGGAAATGTTGTCACTTTAGCAGGGCCAGAGGTCCCGGGTGAAAGCGGTCTTGTCGTCATTAAGCGGACGAGAAGCAAAAGAAAAGAGGCTATGCCTATGCGTATCGAAAACCAACCCCAGGTGCATACCCTGGCCAATAGCAGCGTCAATCAAAGTGTGAGGCCTGGTGCCCCGCAACCGGAAACCACTTTTAATGCTCACCCGGCTGCATCACAGAACACCCAGCAGCAGGACCGGGAAATCCAGGAGCAACAGGATGTCAGGAATGAAGTTGTAAAGAACCAGCTCTATGATTCTTCAGGGAAGACCAACCGGCTGCCCGGGACGGTTACCCTTTTTGACACAACTGCTTAAAATAGCCGCGTAAATAAAGCCGTTCCCCGGTTCAGAAGGGGAACGGCTTTGTGCTGCCCAGCAAGGATTTCGGACCTAAAGCAGAGTTTTGAGATTGTTTATCTCGGGCTGGCATTCTTCATCCAATAGATTGGATATATCGAACAGAATGAACCCTGAACACTGGCCGGTGGCGCGCATACTCTGCAGTTGGGTCATAAGGTTGTCGCTGCGGTTCTCCCAGCCCGGGTCGCCGCTAATGGAAAGGCTGGTACGGTACAGGGCCAGCCCCACATACATCTTGACCCGGGGATTTTGCTTCATGGCCAGCCAGTTGTTCAAGCAGTTGTCAAATTGGGCGCTGGCCAACCGATTTTGATGGGTCCAGTATATCTGGGGGCAGACATAGTCAACGTATCCGTCCGAGGAAAGCCATGTTTCAACATCGGCCCCGGCCGCCAGGCAGTTGCTGATGTTTCCGGCCGGGCTGATGCCAAAAGTCAGAGCCGGATTAGCTGCCTTAACCGCCGAATAAACCTGTCTGACCAGCGCGTTTACCTGGTTTTTCTTGTAAGCCTCGTCCAGGTTTTGACCGGTGCTGCCTACATAGAAATAATCATCAAAATGGATGCCGTCCACGTCATAATTATTTACTATTTCCAAAATTCCGTCCGTTATCAGGTTGCGCACCTCCGGGGAAGCCGGATTGTATATCAGGCATTCCTCATTATTGGCCTCATAGTGAATGACTTTATCCGGATCGCCCAGCCATTTAACCGCCGGGTTGTTTAAGGCCAGGGAATGGGTCAGTTCGGTTGTATTTGATATCCGGTAGGGGTTTATCCAGGCCTCGACCCGCAGCCCCCGCTGGTGCCCTGCCTTAACCACATATTCCAAGGGATCGACCGTTGGAGCCTGTCCCTGTATGCCGGTCAATTTATGAGACCAGGGGAACAGCTCCGACTTGTAGAAGGCGTCGCTGAAGGCACGGGCATGGACAAAAACCGTGTTGAGCTTCATGGCCGCGGCTTTATCAAGCATGGCGTCGATCTTGCTCCGGTCGAAGTTTTCCAGGTCATTGAAGGACATCCAGGCCCCGCGCAATTCATTGATATTGTTGGATGGGGGAGGGGATGAACCGTCATTGCTGATGAATACCTGGCGGGTGTTGCCCAGCCAGCTGACCTGGGCCCCCAGGGTCTGGCTGACAAAACTCAAGGGCACCATGGTGCGGCTGTCCACTATGATAGGAGCAGCATCCAAGCTTACATTCTGCGAGTTGGATAACTGATACCTGCCGTTGGCAACGCTTGCATCAGCCATGATGCCAACCTTGCTGCCCACCTGAACCGCGACATATTTGCCGTCTTTGAATGCGATGGCGGTGCGGGAGGAGGAATCCCAGCTCATCTGAGCCCCCAATGCCTCAAATATATCGGTCATGGGCACCAGTACCCGGCTGTTTACGATCCGGGGGGGCGGGTCATACTGTTGCCGCTCGCCGTTGAAATATACGCTTATATCGCTGCCGGCTGCCGACGCCGGTACGGCGCTTGCTGCCAGCAGAAGTATTACGGCAGCCAGAGTTATGGATATTATCCGGGCTGCCCTGGTTGATACTGACGATCTGTGCGATAGTCTCGGAAAACTATATGGCATGACTGGAATACTCCTCTCAAAATCTCATTTTCGGCGACAGCCCGCCAGTACCGCCCGATAGGCTGTCCTGCCCAATAATACGCCTTCAATAGGTATTCCTTGCAGGGCAACATAAATTTTCCCGATCAGTCTACCCGTTCATCGCCCCAGAAGAACAGGGCCACCGTTCCCGGACCGGTATGGGAACCGATCACCGTACCCACGCTGTTTATAAGAACCTTCCCATGGAGATTTTTAAACCTCTGTTCCACCAACCAGGCCACCGCCTGGGCGTCATCCCGGCAGGCGGAGTTGGAGATAAAGCATTTGCCGGAATAGGTCAAGCCGCCCCGGGCATGCGCCTCCATCATTTTCACTATTTCCTCAATGACGTGTTTTTTACCTCTAATCTTTTTCCGTGGTATCAGCATCCCGCGATGGTCCATATTCATCAACGGGCAGATATTGAGCAGCGAACCGACTGCGAATGAAGCTGCGGAAATGCGGCCGCCCCTTTTGTAGTGGGTCAGATCGGTGGAGAAAAACCAGTGATGCAATTTCAATTTGTTCGTTTCAAGCCATTCGTACAGTTCATCAATAGAAGCGCCCCCGGCCTGCATATCCCAGGCGGTGTCCACCAGCATCCCGTAGCCCGACGATGCTCCCAGAGAATCGACGACTTTTATGCGCCTCCCGGGATACTGGCGGGCGAGCTCATCGCGGGCGATCAAAGCCGAATTATAGGCGCCGGAGATCCCGGAAGACAATGATATGTGCAGAACGTCCTCTCCCGCCATTAATATTGGTTCAAATAATTGTACGAATTCTTCCACATTTACCTGTGAAGTAATTGGCGATGCGCCGGCGGCTACTTGGGCATAGAATTCTTCAAAAGTTACGCTTTGCCCCAAATCGTCAACGTATTCCTGCTCGCCGATTCTATAGTGAAAGCAGGCATAAGGAATGCCCTTTTCTTTAAAGTATTCATAGGGCATATCGGCAGTTGAGCAGCAGGTAATTTTATATCCGCTCATAATAACCTCCTGACGGGCGATAATGAAACCCGAATGGATTAACATCCTTAAAAAGCATCTGTCTCTTAATGCATTATACGTCAATGGCAATAGTTGTCAATTGCAAGCAAAATATATGAGGAAGATTAAGATTTCAGCGCGGTAAATGTAATCTGGGCGACTGTAAATTATTGTGTGGTTGGCCCTGCAGACTCTTAATCTATATTCTAATCCAACTATGTATAATTTCGTGTCTAAATATATGCATTTCATGTTCCAAATCAGGCATTTGGAGTCAAAGGCATTGTGAACCATGAATATCCGCTATAAAATGTAATTGATAGCTTGCTGCCATTATTGGTTGATTTATGGGAGGATGTTGAGATAAAGACCTCCGGAGTTTTGGCTTGAGCCAATGCTCCGGGGGAAATCGCCAATTCGTCTCTATAAACTTTACCGGAAAGGTTCTGGGCATAAGCATGAGCAGTCTCCGGCATTTGATCTTATATACAGTGCTAATCTCAGTTGTGGTGGGCGGATGTACGGCGCGGCATATTGAAGATACTTCCAGGAAACCGGTCATTCAAAAGGCAAGTATATATCCGGTTAACGAAAACGGTCAAACCTATGGCCTGGCGCCGCTTGCCCCATCACCGGAGTTTGAACCTGATTTAATCGCGGCCGGGGGGGTAGACGGAACCCTGGGGTATGTGCTGGCTGAAGACCTCAATGGGAAGCTGCCGAAAACTATAGAAGAGGCCCTGGCCGGGCAAAAACTGCGCTCTGTCACTCGTTTTCGCGTTATTCCTCTATACGCCTCCGATGGAAAGACGGTTGTCGGCCAATTCGTTATAGGCGGCGGCAGTTGCTCTACGGAACGAAATTACTTTTTAGGAATCTGAGCAGGCCAGTTTTGCAAATGGACGCCTGCCTTAAGGAACATCTGTCCTGGATTTTTTTAGACCCGATAGCTGCCCCCTTCAATGTAAATATGCTAAGCTTTCCTTTCGATCATATATCTCTCCCCTTGATCCTGTTTAAATAATTTACCGTGTGCGAAGAGGAGCTTTTGATATTTTCTGCGGTTTTTAGCGAGCCTGAATCGTAACGCCGCGAGAGCATATAATTTTTTGCTGATAAAGAAATCTAAGCAAGGCGACTTTGGCATGCTGATCATCTATGGAGAAGCGATCTGGCACCTGCCGGAAGGCGACTTTGTTTATGGCGGAGTAATAAATACCCGGGAATTGGAATACAACCTTACCCCGTAACCGGGGGCGGTTCCGGGGTTACACTCACCGGCCCCTTATTACGCTTATTGCTTACGATAACTGGCATGGGTCCAGGAATAAATTCGGGTATAATAGACAAGAAAACCTGTGCAAGGATGAGGTATTAAATGTACTGCCAGATTCAGGGGATCAGCCACGACGGGCAAGGAGTGGGGCGCATTGACGGCAAAGTTGTTTTTGTTCCCGACGCCCTTCCCGGAGAAACCGTAGAACTGTCCATAATCGAAGAAAAGAGAAATTACCTGCGGGGACGATTGAACTCGATAGTTGAGCCTTCCCCTGCCAGGATTGACCCGCCCTGCCCATTTTTTGGCCGGTGTGGCGGCTGCCACTACCAGCATGCCAGCTATGAAATGCAAGTGACTCTAAAAACGCGGGTAGTGGAGCAAACCCTTCAGCGAATAGGCAGTATCGATACTGATGTTTCGCCTTGTATTCCCGCCTTAAAACCGTGGCGGTATAGAAACAAGGTTGCCTGGCATGGAACGATGGCCGATGGAGAGTGGACATTTGGCTATTATCGCGGTGAGTCAAACGACATCATAAACATCGATAACTGTCTGCTGGTTTCAGAGGCTATGCAAACGGCGGGCCTGGAAATCAGCGGCGTCCTGAAAGAATTGAAGCCTGGAGCACCGGCGGAAGCAACTGTCCGCCAGTCCAATTACAATGAAGCGCTTATGGCTATTGTAGCCGGTATAGATAAAGAAGCGGCATTAAAAATACTCTCCCGTGCCGACGGGCTGCTTGATTCTTTCTATTGGCTCAGCACCCGGGGAATCGAGTGCCTGAAAGAAGGCGGGAGATTTGAAGAGAGAATCGGCGAGATAAGATTCGGATTGTCACCATTATCCTTCTTTCAAGTAAACTCAGAGCAGGCGGCCAAACTGGTGGGCCTGGTCGGGGAAGCTTTAGATTTGCAGGGAGGGGAGCAGTTGCTTGACGCCTATTGCGGGGTTGGAACCCTGGCCTTGAGCCAGGCCGGCCGGGCCAAGCGGGTGGTGGGAGTTGAGTCTTATCCCGCCGCCGTAGAAGACGCCAGAAAGAACGCCCGCCTCAATGGCCTGAACAATTGCCGTTTCCTAGCCGGGGACACCGCTCAGGTCCTGCCCACCCTCAGCCAAAAATTTGACGCGGTTATTTTGGACCCGCCCCGTAGCGGCTGCCATCCGCAGGTGATTAAGGCGGTGGAGAGAATGAAGATTCCCCGGGTGGTATACGTATCCTGTGATCCCTCCACCCTGGCCCGCGATATAGCCCGCTTTCAGCAGGCCGGTTACCGCATAAAAACAGTCCGGCCGCTTGACATGTTCCCCCAGACATATCATGTGGAGGTAATAATCCTGTTGCAACGCTTATAACACTGATTTATCAAGGGTTTGCAAGGTTGGATATGAAATTATGTTTTGACGTGGAGGCTATCTTTCACGTCTTTTCTTTGTAAAATATAAAATGTGCTTATGACTTAACCCGTTTATGTTTATACAAATAAAAATGATGAGATGAAAAATGTTAGAATCATACCGCCTAAACCTAAAGAGAATAAAAAGCTCAGAGTCGCTGCCTATTGTCGAGTCAGCACATCCGGACCGGAGCAGGTGCGCAGCCTTGAGATTCAGATAAGTGCATACACGAAGATGATAAAAGGTCATCCCAACTGGGTTTTTGCCGGTGTTTTCTATGATATTGAAAGCGGACTTCGAAGAAGCGGCAGAAAAAGTCTGGACAAACTGCTCAGGAAAGCAGCGAAAGGTAAAATTGATTACATCATCACCAAGTCAATCAGCAGGGTGTCAAGAGATACTCTGGAGGTTCTGAAGATTATAAGATTTTTAAGAGAGCGAGGGATCAATATGCATTTTGAAAATGAAGAACTGGATTCAATCGCAGTGGATAAAGAATTTGAGATTACGCTGCGGGGTATGCTGGCGCAGGACGAAAGCCGAAACATCAGCGAGAACATTAAATGGGGAATTCAGCGCAGGTTTGAAAGAGGCGAGATTTTTACGAAGTATAAGAATTTCATGGGATATACTTGCGTTGACGGTGAGATTGTTATTGTACAGGAACAGGCAGCGGTAGTCAGAAATATATTTGGCTTATATTTGCAGGGGCTGTCACTGGGACAAATAAAGTCTTATCTGGAATCCCAAGGGATTAAAACAGTAACGGGCAAGGATGATTGGAATGCGAAAACGATTCGGGAAATGCTCAAGAACGAGAAATACAAGGGAGACACAATGCTGCAAAAAACTTTTATCGAGGATTTTATGACCGGCAAAAAAAGTAAAAATATTGGGCAACGCAACCGGTATTATGTCAAAGATAGCCATCCAGCAATTGTTTCAGTTGAACTATTTGATAAGGTGCAGGAAGAAATGGCGCAGAGAGCGAGGTTAGTACATAAAGACAATGGCGCAGTAGAGGCCAAAGCAAGGAAATATAATGGTAAATATCTTCTGGGCAATTTGCTTGTGTGCGGTGCATGTGGAGCGCCTTATAGGAGAAGAACTGAACGCGGTAAGGTAGTTTGGCGCTGTGCTACAAGGATTGAAAAAGGGAAAGAGGCGTGCGCAAACTCCCCTACTCTGGATGAAGGATGGGTGCACGCTTCTCTGGAAGTGGCTATTTGCCAGAACGGAGCTTATGATGAAGGCATAATCAGAAATGAGGTTGATAAAGTTCAAATCTTTGATGCGTTTATTATAATTATCCGTAAAAATGGGTCAAAGGAAAAAAAGGTTGTTCCGGAACGACTAAACCTGTGATATGCTAATATTTGTAAATGATAATGGAGGTAAATTCTCCGGAAAAGACAAATAGGGGGTAAAAACCAACGTAGAAGAAACAAGCTGAGAGGCTTGTTTTATGCTATACAATGTCTTTTTGGTTAGTATAATTCGCAGTAATTACGAACAGAAAAGATGTAATGTTACTTAATATCATAATGCCAGCAATTTTAAGAAAGTGAGCCGGTGAATCAATAGGGAGATTTATCAATGACAGAGAAGGAATTCTTGCATCAACTGTGCCGCGGAATCGGGAGTGCAATTGTTGAGCTAAGACAAAATGATAATCGAGAAAAATATAAAGAGATAGTCTTTCGTTGTTGCCTTAAAGATATTGGATATGATACTCAAGTTGAGGGCACCAAGGGCTATTATCTTTATACTGCGATTTCTGCGTTGGGCTGTGAAGATGAATTCCTTGAAGTTATAGCAAAAGCCTATATGGAACGATTACCTTATAGATTGATGCAGCAGCTCACCGCTATATTGATTTCATATATACAGGGCGGCTCAACAAAAGCAGCAGCTGTTTTTAGAAATAAATATGATCAGCTTAAAGAAAGGCTAACTAAGCAGAAGGTCTTTCCATATCGCTACTGTGAACGAGAACAATTTGAAGAACTTATGATTGCCTCCATTAATATAGGCAAGTGGAGTTCTTTCAAGCAATGTGTTGATGATGCCGGTGCCATTATTCAAGCTCGTAAAGATGACCAATGCTCATATTATGATTGGTTTCTCGATAGTGCTGCAATCCAATTTGGAAAGAGCAAGGTATGGAAATATTTAGACGAAGCAAGCATTGTATCGCAAAATGCGCATTCGGTTGTAAGTGAGTATCAAAAAGTAGAACTCACTCGCAAAAATCATCAAAATGATCGCCCACCTGTAACATTAGAATTTTTAATTGAGGAAATTCGAAAACATTCAATAAATCAAAGACCGTACGGTATAATCGGACATGTTATGAGATTTGCTCGGGAAGCAAGTAAAGAAGAACTCGCCGATTTGGCAAATTACATTGAGACAGAGGACAATGATTTTATTAAAACGCAATTGCTTAGGGTTTTTCGAAGGGCTGATTATCCATTAAATAAAGAATATTTAATTAACTTGGCACACTCAAATAATCTCGAACTCCGTGAAGCAGCTATAGACACATTAGGGCGTTTCAAAGAAGAACTGATACATGACTTGGCAATTGAACTTCTAGAAGCAGGTTACACAGAAGGACTAACTCTTCTTAAAAAGAACTGGAAAAAGTCTGATGATTCCTTGATTCGGAGATTAGTTTTAAAATCGCAACGCGTTCCACATTCTATCCAAATGGATTTACGAGATATTTATAATAAACATAGATCATCTTCCTGTGGGGAGATTCTTCTACATGCTTACAGAAATGGTGAATGTTCTTTCTGCCGGTCGCAGATTGTAACTGCTATGGGTAAAAATTGCGTTTTAACAGATAAAATTCTTCTTGAGTGTCAATATGATTCATACGATGAAACCCGCAAATATGCAAGAAGATTAATAAGGCGGAGAGGACTGAACGGAGAGGAGAATTCAGTTTGAAGGTTCGTGTTTATGATAAAACGACAGGCAATTATTTTAAATCAGAGGTATATGCAAGAATAAATACCGGATGGTACGAAAAGCAACTGGTACATGTTCCTTCGGAGAACGGAGGCTACAGTTGCTTTTTTGATTATCTGGATAAAGGCGAAGATAATGAATCGCCGAAAGTTTTGATAAATACTATAACGCCTGACACACCAAAAGAATGGATATATCAAAAGTCTGGATCTGTTGACGAGAAGTTACCTGACTTTGAAAAGCTATTATGTAATGGTGTTCGCTTTTTCGAATATATAGGATTTCAGTTGCTTACAAATTGTAAGCAACTGAAATTGAAAGCTGCAGATGGAAAACGTTACAATACGAATGTGGCGAATACTGGGGAACTTTTGCGTATTATACAGTCTATTCCGTCGCCAAAAGCTGAATCATTCAAAATGTGGCTTGCTCAGGTTGAACGTGAGCGGATAGAGGAAACCATTGACCCAGAACTCACTATTGACCGCGCTCTCGCTACATACCTAAAAAAGGATATACTCGTGAGTGGATTAACCAGCGATTACAGGCGATTCAAGTGCGTAAGGAGCTTACCGATGAGTGGGATGATCGTGGCGTAAAGCAGGGTCAAGAATACGCTATATTGACCGACGAAATTACTAGGGCATGTATTGCAGTTAACAACATACCGTGTGAGTGAACATTCACGTTATTTTTGATATCTAAATTCGGACAAGATGACCTGCAAAAAGGTCATTTTTGTTTAATTCAAATCTAAAAGTTTAATTCAACTTTCAATAATTCGGAAAATTAGCAAAGATTTCTTGTTATTTTGATTTTTTTTGATATAATACAAGTGTGCGAACATTTGTTCTGGAGGCGTGCGTTGAATTGTAAACATTCTAATAACTCTGGCCTATGGTTGGGTCATAGTTGCTTTAGATAACGGATTTAAGCCTACTATAAGATTACTGGGGCAAAAAGTGAGGTGTTTAGGATGGCCAAAGAAGTTCTTACTAGAGATATAGCAGACGGGGTAGAACGTGAATTATGGGCGAGATCAGCCGGCCGGTGCGAGTTTAATGGATGCAATCGATTACTGTATAAATCGCCAGTAACGCAGGAAAATGTTAATATTTCTGAGAAAGCACATATATATTCTTTTTCAGAAGCTGGACCTCGAGGGCGAGGACCATTCCAAAAGAACCTAAAGGACTTAAATAAGATAGAAAACCTGATGCTTATATGTCATGATTGCCATAAGCTAATTGATCAGGACAAAACTGGAGTAAAATATTCTGCTTCGCTGTTGCAACAATGGAAAAGTGAGCATGAACATAGAATAGTTGTAGTATCTGGTATTTCTTCAGATAAAAAAAGCCATGTCGTATTTTATGGCAGTAATATTGGCGTTCAAAGCTCACCCATACAAAAAGATGATGCAATTAGTGCTATGTTTCCGAAGCGTTATCCAGCAGAGGAACGACCTATCTTACTATCGATGTTTTGTAGCCATCAGGATAAAACTCCAGAATTTTGGCAAACAGAGTCGAATCACCTAATTACTGCGTTTTCAAAAGATATTGAGCCAAGGATTAGAGAACAAAATCCCGCGCATTTTTCACTTTTTGCTTTAGCTCCAATGCCACTACTAATTCAGCTTGGAACTCTATTTACAGATAAAATAGATGTAGACATATATCAATTAATCAGAGAGCCAAAAACGTGGACGTGGCAAGACTTTCCTGAAGGATTTGAGTTTATCATCAACGAGCCTGATACATTTGAAGCTCCTCCAGTACTTGTCATTTCATTTACTGAAAGAATTACGCATGACAGGATATACAAGATTTTAGATGAGAAAGTATCAATCTGGGAATTAACCGTGCCTAATGAATTTATTGGAAATGACATAATTAGAGCACAAGTGCAATTATCAATGATGAGAACTATTGTAAGGAAGCTGATGATACGAATAAAAGAAAAACATGGATTTAATACTCCCCTATCGATATTCCCTGCAATGGCTGTATCGTGTTCGATTGAAATGGGAAGAGCAAGAATGCCGAAAGCAGATATGCCATGGATCATATATGACCAAAATAATGAAGTTGGAAAATTTATAAAAGCAATTACCATAGGAGAGATGAAATGAGTACTAAAAGTCAATTAAATGATATATACGAAAAAATTGGACAGCAACTGGATATTTCCGATGAATTATTTGAAAAGGCAAAAGAAAAATATCAAGATATGGGAGTATGGCTTGATAAGAAAACACCGGAATATAAAATAGATATCTATCCTCAAGGATCATTTGCTTTGGGGACGGTAATTAAACCATTAAACGATAATGAAGAATATGATTTAGATTTGGTTTGTGAATTTAAGAACGGCAATAATACAGATGCCAAAGAATTAAAAGTGGATATTATTAAACCCTTATTACAAGAATATGGTGACTGTGGTGAACCGGAAGAAAAGAGACGTTGTTGGCAGGTAATTTATAAAGATTCACCACAATTTCATATGGACATTATTCCTGCAAAAGCAAATGGTACATACATATTAATCACGGACAAGGATGAGGCACAGGAAAGCTATGATTACATAGGTAGCAATCCAGCGGGCTATATAGCGTGGTTTAAGGAAAGAATGAAAGTAAGGCTTAAAATTCTGAAAGAGCAATTTGTATTGAAGGAATTTAGGGCTCAAATTGACGATGTTCCTGATTATAAGGTTAAGACGCCTTTGCAGAGGGCTATTCAAATGCTAAAACGGCATAGGGATATTAATTTTGCCAATAATGCAGACAATACTAGGCCTATTTCTATAATTATCACTACGATTGCAGCCAACCTATATAATAACGAGGATAATGTATACGATACTTTAAAAGCCATATTGGAAAATGCAGAGAAATACATTGAGGATTATAAGGTGGATGGTAAATACAGTATATTAAACCCCAGCTACACTGGAACGCATCCAGAAAACTTTGCAGATAAATGGCAAGAACATCCAGAACGTGCCAAAGCCTTCGTAGATTGGATTAATAAAGCGAAAGAAGATATCTTAGATAATCCCATGGCTTTTACCTCCATACCTGAAATTGGTAATGTTTTAAAATTCTCTTTAGGGGAAGGGATCGTTAACAAATCCTTAGCTGCGTTTGATAAAGAAATAGCAAGCAAAATGTCAAGCATGCTTAATGAGAATAATGGTTTAGTACCGCAAAGAATTACCTCATTACTTTCTGTACCCCATCGCCAAAAACCACAATGGAAATTACCAATAGGGTATAATGCCATGATAAAGACAACTATCAAGGACGTTGATGGAAGGGAATATTTTTATAAAAATGATGGTGAGCCGCTTAAAAAGGGTGCATCTATATACTTTACTGCAGTCACAGGTGTAAAAAGACCGTTTAAAGTATATTGGCAAATAGTAAATACAGGGTATGAGGCACGTAATAACAACTGCTTAAGGGGCGGCTTTGAAAACAGTGATGTTGGATATATGACAAGGCATGAAGCAACCGCTTATACAGGAAGTCATTATGTGCAGTGCTTTATTATAAAAAATGGGCAATGCGTAGGAAAAAGCAAGGAATACATTATAAATATTGAGTAAAGCGGGTAATTTTATATGCTTTAATACGGGGGAGGAGGAATAATGGCAGTCATTCTTTGACAGCTAACTTTAACTATTTTTTTAAGCGGTTGAATCCAAGTCCAACTTTTGTACAACAAGCAGCAAGAGAACATGAAAGCATACGTGCTCTGATAGAAAACCCAAATGGTCCAGCTAGTATATTATCCCCTAAATGTTTTTTGCAAGGTTCTTACAAACAAGATACGGCGATAGATACTATTAACGACGTCGATATTGTTGTCATGTGCGAGCTATGGAAGCCCGGATCAGTTTCAGGAGGGAATGGCGGACGTTCATTTAGCAGGGATGAAATATTCGATATTATTGCATCGCCGCTTAAAGCAGATGGAAGATATAAGGATAAGGTGCGCTACAATAGCGGTAGCATGTGCATAAAAGTTGATCTAGGGATAAAGATTGAAATCCTTCCTGTGGTATATAAGCAGGGTAACTATAATTTTAACAACGAACCTTTTCGCTTGTATCGACCTGAAAAAAAGCTGTGGGAAGATGGATATGCGCGATATCATCAAGCATTACTTACATGGAAAAATAGTGCTGAAAAAACAAATGGTAATTTTAAACCTGCAATCAAAGTATTTAAACATCTACGTTCTGAGTTTAATATTGATGCAATATCATTCCATATTGAAAGTCTTTTATATGCTTTGCCTGATAATCTATTTTTAGGCAATCCAGCAGAATACATAACTAAGCTACTTAACCATTTGATTAAATGGAGTGCCAATGACTGGTATCAAACGCAAATCAACACTCCGTGCAATGATAGAATTCTTTTTACACCAAGCGAATGGAGCTTAAATACCTGGAACTCTTTTTACGAATTAGTAAAATTATGGGCTAAAGGCGCTAGTTTGGCAAGTAATTCCCAAGATATTAATGTTGCAATCGAAGCATGGAAGATTATTTTAGGGGACAATTACTTTCCGGCGAATTCGCCTTAATTAAATGACTGCTGATAAGGTTATTCGAAAATTTCAAGCAACTGGTGTGAATTTCCAGACATTTCAATGAAAAGTGTTCAACTGCTTACAAATTGTAGGCAGTTAAAAATGAGTGGTGGGTAATCATCAAATGGCGGAGGACATAGACCTATGGCAAAGAAAAAGAATAACGGGATCACAATTCGTTCAAGTGCAGCTGAATACCTGACATATGTCGCAGCAACAGGCGATAATCCTCAAAGCTTTGAAATGCGCTATGAAGACGAAAATATCTGGCTTACGCAGAAGATGCTGGCAACGCTATACAATGTAGAGGTTCATACTATAAACGAGCATATTTCTAAGATTTATACCGATAGCGAGCTTATACAGGAAGCAACTATTCGGAATTTCCGAATAGTTCAAACAGAAGGATCACGCCAAGTTACACGCGATATTAAACATTATAATCTGCAAATGATAATTGCCGTGGGTTTTAAAGTAAACAATGAACGTGCTGTCCAATTCCGCAAATGGGCGAATCAGATTGTGAAGGACTACACGATCAAAGGATTTGCTATGGACGATGAACGCCTGAAAAGTGGCGGTTCTATTCTGACAGAGCAATATTTTGAAGAGCAGCTCCAGCGTATACGTGAAATCCGTCTGAGTGAGCGGAAGTTTTATCAAAAAATTACCGATATTTATGCGACCGCCATCGATTATGATGTAAATGCAAATGCTACAAAACGTTTTTTTGCAACTGTCCAGAACAAGCTTCATTGGGCAATTCATGGACAGACTGCTTCAGAAGTTATCTATACTCGTGCAGACGCAGGAAAGAAACATATGGGACTGACCACCTGGAAAGATGCGCCTAATGGAAAAATTCAGAAATTTGATGTATCGGTAGCAAAAAACTATTTGAGCGAATTTGAAATGGGACAGCTACAGCGGCTGGTTTCTGCCTATTTGGACATTGCTGAAGATATGGCGCTTCGACATATACCTATGACTATGCAAGATTGGGAAACACGCTTGAACCGTTTCATACAGGTAGCCAACCATGATGTTTTACAGGATGCAGGAAAGGTGACGGCGGAAATTGCCAAAGCTCATGCTGAAAGCGAGTTTGAGAAATATCGCATTATCCAAGACAGGCTATTTCAATCTGATTTTGATAAATTAATTAATGAAATTAAGGGTGATGAATAATATTTTAAAGGTATCGAATCTGACGCCTTTAAAAAAGGAAGAAGGTAATTCAATGACCTTTAAAGAATTATTAGAAACTGTTGCGTTCGTTGATGTCTGGGCAGAATTGAATAAAGAATATCCTCTGAAGGACGGAGCTTTTGAGGTTTATCTGAAAGTTTTCAGCCAATTACAAGCATTGACTCCGGAGCCAAATCATGATGGGTTTCGTTTGGCTGTCGTGAAGGTTGAAGATGCGTTCGAACCCGGCCAATTTATTTATAACGTATTTGGAATTAAGCCTAAAGATAAGGAACATTACGCATTTGAATTATCACCATGGAAAGAATGGCTAGCCTTAATAGTTGTAGAAAAATGTGTTGAAACATATGGTGCGGCAGCTTTTGTGGCACATTCATTATATGAACTGACTTTTTTCGGCCATGACATCTCCGATGTTGAAGCAAATATTAAAAAAGAAGCTGAGATATTAAAGGAACGACACGAGGAAATTAAAAACGGAGCGGCAAAATATGTTTCTTGGGATGAGGTATGTACAGAGCTTGGATATGAGGATAATCGTACAGAGGAAGAAAAAGAAGCAGAGCAGAAACGGTTTGAGCGTATAATGGTTGATAATAAAAAAGTTTATGAAAGACTATTGACATAAAAACAACTTTTCGCCAAGGGAACACTAGATCGATACGGCATTTTTCTGTACACTCAAGGCACATAAAATCCATAGTTGTGTTGCATTGTTGACTTAAACAGAGAAGATGCATGAACCACCAATAAAGTACATCCGAAATGAACGCACAAGGCACGTGGAGACGGTAGTAGTGCTATATCGTAGATAAGGGACGGGGAACAGTACATTTATGATACTGGAAATTATGTTTCCGCACATGGAAAATGGGGCGAGGGTTGTGTGGGGGAATATGAAAATTAGTATAGTATTGTATCTAATATGATGTTGTGCATATGCTATATTGCAAAGCTAACGAAAAGCTAATTGCGCTTTATCAGCTCGTAAATGGGTGATTTCTATGCTAAAATAGAATCAACTACGAAAGGAGTGAATCCAATGAGTAGTAAAACCACAAACGTCAGCTTCCGTATTGACACTGACGTAAAGAATCAAGCTGACAGACTCTTTGCCGAACTTGGACTCAATATGACTACAGCATTTAATATCTTCCTGCGGCAAGCCGTGCGCGAAGGTGCCATCCCATTCAGCATCACCGTCAACACGCCAAATGCCGGAACAATAGCCGCCATGCTCGAAGCAGAGCAGATTGGGCGCGATCCTTCTGTCAAGCGCTATTCCGATGTTGAGGAAGCGTTGCGGGAACTTAAGTCATGAGCCGGGATATTGTCTGGACATCACAATTCAAAAGGGACTATAAATTGGCTATGAAACGTAACTTGGACATGTCCCTGCTTGACGACTGCATCCGCATGCTTGCAGCCCGTACAGAGCTGGCACCTCAATTCCGCGACCACGACCTTGCCGGAAAGTGGGCGGGGCATAGGGAATGTCACGTTCAGCCTGACTGGTTGCTTATCTATCGTATTGAGGGCGATGACCTGATCCTGGTTCTCACCCGCACAGGTTCTCATAGTGATCTCTTTTGATTTCCAGAGCCTGCCTTCGCGAACGATGATACTGGAGTGGCAGAAAGTACGAAGAATGATACAAGGATGCGATTCCTATGACAGTTGTAAATATGCAATGGAAACTGATACCGGATAACATTAAACAAATGATATTGAGCAATGTTTGGTGTTCGAATTGTAGGGATGTTGTATCGGTTACTGATTATCAAATTGAAACTCATGATTTGGGTTTAATAATGAGTGGTAAATGCAGCATTTGTGGAAGCGATGTTGCCAGAGTAGTAGAGAAAGAATAAATCCAATCAAATATTGATTTAAGGGCATCTGCTGGGAGGCGGGTGCTTTTTAATATCGGTAAATATATGAAAAAGCCGATAGAATCATATATATGGTATAAATTGTATACTGACTGGCTTCTATGGAGGTATAATTAAGGGGGAATTTTGAAGTAATAATTTGAAATGTATTTAAAATCAACAAAATGCAATATAAATGGAGCAAATTTATGGCAGAAATCGATGTTCGTATTGAGAACTGGAAAAAACGTCTGTTAGACTTGGGCAAAAGAAATAAGCTAATCAGTTTTAAGGAGACTAAACGCACCAATCTTGCCATTCTTTCACCAGATTATAGCGAATTGTTTCATAGGCTTGTGCTGAACGAGGAAAAGCTTACATTCCCGTTCCCTAAAAAAACAACGTTTGATGAAAACGGCGACGAAATCAATACAAACGTTGAACAAGGGGATATCGAAACAGACAAAACATTAAATGAGCAGCAAAAGAATTTAAAGGCATTACGTGCACGAGCCAAAACTTCAATGGAAGAGCAAGGTATCAACTCATTGTTTTTAACTTTTGGAATGATTCGATGGCGAGAAAGCGAAATTTCAGACATAATCATCTCGTCCCCGCTTGTTCTTGTCCCAGTTACTCTTACAATTGAGTCAATATCTGACCCATATGTTCTACAACTCCATGAAGACGAAATCGTAGTCAATCCTAGCTTGGTATTCAAATTCGAAAATGATTTTGGAATTACTTTGCCCGATTTTGATGAAGAGGATATTGCCCAATATTTACGACAAGTTCAAAAAATCGCCCGCAAAAATGATTGGACAGTCGACACGGACGTTCACCTAACGCTTTTGTCTTTTCAGAAAATTAATATGTATAAGGACCTTGATAACAACAAAGAAAAAATCGTTTCAAATCCCTACACAAAGAGATGCAGTC
>DHRK01000020.1 GCA_002410325.1 Syntrophomonas sp. UBA5314 | reverse complement strand
GTCATAGGACAAGCTCACTGCAACAAATCAAAAAGTATATGGAGGGAAAAGCCGATGATGAAAACAAGTCCGAGCCATAAAAATCTGCTGCCTTTTCCCGTCATTGCGGCAGCGTCGGCAGGCAACACCGACGCGATCAATGCCGTGCTGAAACACTACGAAGGGTATATTGCCACGTTGTCCACCAGGCAACTTTACGACGAAAACGGTAATCCCCATCTGTGTGTAGACCCTGAATTGCGCCGCAGACTGGAAACCAAGCTCATTGCCAAAATTCTTAAATTCAAGGTAGCGTAATCCTTGCCCGTACGGGAATGTGTCCCCTTTCCACCTTCCCGATGCGGGCTTTTCATGTGTTGCCGGTCTATAAAAGCCCATTGGTTGCCAATGCGCTTTTACAGGTTGACAACCCCTTGTTCTTTGACAAAGAAAGCGCACTAATCATGTGCAGTATAGGGCAAATCGGATACTTTCGG
The DNA here is from genome assembly GCA_002410325.1 of Syntrophomonas sp. UBA5314. Taxonomy (GTDB): domain Bacteria; phylum Bacillota; class Syntrophomonadia; order Syntrophomonadales; family Syntrophomonadaceae; genus UBA5314. The sequence goes on along the minus strand of DHRK01000020.1, from coordinate 22,266 downwards.
TCCATGTCGAGCCGGACGGCGGGTGCGCCACGACTTCCTCAAGGGAACGAGCGATCATCACCCAGGCCGCAAAATGAGCATGGCAGCTTGTGGGGCGAAGACGCATAGACCGGTATAATGATACTTCCGTCCAGCCACAGTCCGAGCGTTAAAAGCGTCGCAGGCAATGGGGATGGCCCGTCAGTATGGGGGGAGGTGAAATTCCTATGAGGACGGTCGGCCGCCGTCCGTCGGATAAGCCCATAACGATAAAAACTGAAACAGAAGTGCAGGTTAAGGGTGTGCCCATTTGGGTGAACGTGTATGTGAGCCCCCAATTCAAGGCGCATCCTTTTGCTGCACGAATGTAACTGAGGAGGCTGAACTATGGCTAATGCAAAATTGTCACAGGAAAAAGCCTACCGGATCATGCTGAAAGAATACCCCGACGTGCTTGACATCAAGCAAATGTGTGAAATTCTTGGCATTAGCCTTAAGACAGGCTACGGTCTCATACAGGAAAATAAGATCGAGTGTCTCAAGGTTGGGCGGGCATATCGAATCCCCAAGCCTTTTTTATTAAGTTATTTGGGAATCGGAGCGAACAGCGACAGCCAATAAAATGATGTTTGCACATTTTACGAGCCTTTTTTATTATGTTACACTCATCCTGTCAACGGCAGGTGAGGTGAGCGAGTAACTTGAAAGGAGGAAATGAGGAACATATGGAACTCACCAAAATGCTGAAAATGGTCGGCCTGACCGAGGATGAATTTATTGGAGGATTCACCACAAGCAAAAAGGGCTATTATTACACCGTTCTCAACCGAAAGGATCAGAACGGAAAGCGCAAACCCCTTTGGATTTCAACTGGGCTTCCTGCGGTTGAGGAAAACGAAGCAGAAGCCGAAAGCATGTGCTTGTCGGCTAGAATCCAATATTCCATTGACCTGAAAAACGGTGTGGCTGATAAGATGCCTGGGCATGAAGAACCTGATGAGGGAAACAGCGTTCAGGATGATTCCGATGCAAACCATTCAGCCAATCCCCTGTTTGCGGATTTGTTAAAAGAGTGGCTTGCCTTCAGACACCCGGACAACATTGTTGTGGGCGAAGATTTTAATTTTGATAAGACAATCAAGCTCAATACCTGGGCCGGATATGCGGAAAACATTGAACGCAATCTATATCCGACCTTCCAGGCTCACGGCTGCACGGTCCGAGAGATTACACCCGATCTGCTCAAAGGACATTATGCTTACCGGCTGAAATCCGGCAAGAAGAAGTCTACGGTTGTAAAGGATTATACCATTATCAACCAGACATTGAATTATGCCGTCAGCAAAAAGCTTATCAGCGTGAATCCGAACAGTGCCATCACCCTGCACAAAATCGAGAAATACAACGCAGCTATACTCAATTCCGAACAGATGTTGCATTACCTGGACTTTATTCGAGGAGATGTTATTGAAATCCCGATACTCTTAGGCGGCTTTTATGGCATGCGACGCAGTGAATGCCTTGGCGCGAGAGAATTCCAGTTTGACTTTAATTTTAAATTCTATCGCTCCAGTCATACCGTAACCAAAGCAGTGATTGGTAAGCAAAAAATCTATATCCCATCCGACAAACCCAAAACCGATTTGAGCAACCGTACTTATCCCCTGATTCCTTATATCGAGGAAAGAGTTAAAGAAAAGATAAGGGAAAACAAGGAACTGAGGGAACTTTGCGGCAACTCATACAGTAAGGAATGGCTGGGGTATATCTGCGTCCATCCTTTGGGAGAAATCATCGACCCGGGATATATCACCAACAGGCACGCTAATTTACTAAAAAAAGCCGGGTTGCCCCATGTCAGATTTCATGACCTTCGGCATTCGTGCGTAGGTTTATTGCTGGCCAAAGGCGTCCCGATGGAACGTATCAGGGATTGGGTCGGCCATAGCGACATTCGTACAACAATTAACCTCTATGGTCATCTGGAATACCAATCCAAGATAGAAACAGCGGAAGTCATGCAGGAATGTTTGCCGCTTAAATTGGCAGGGACCGCTAATCGTTAAGATCAGCAGCCCCATGATGGCGGAGGAGGTGGGGGTTGAACCCACGCGCCGTTGCCGACCTATCGCATTTCGAGTGCGACCCCTTCACCACTTGGGTACTCCTCCAGATATTATTAACTTGTAAAACTGCCTGGGATAGAACTTGGATAGAACAGCTCAAAAATCAATGTTTATTTGAACTCCGAAGGCAGGAAAAACCGCATAAATACAAGGTTTTCGGCTACATGTCTTCCACATTACGCACTACATTTCGAGTCGAGCGCCTTCGACCTCTCGGCCATCTCTCCTCAAATCAGCAAAAAATGCTGAGAGCAGTTCTGCACACTCTTCTTTTAGCACCCCTGCCTCCACCTTGACCTGGTGGTTCAAAGCCGGACAGCGTACTATGTCCAGAATCGTCCCGGCTGCTCCTGCTTTGGGATCTCTGGTCCCGTAAACCAGTCTGCCCAGTCGTACATTGACCATAGCGCCAGCACACATGGAACAGGGCTCCAGAGTGCAGTACAGGGTTGCCTCCTGCATACGCCAGCCGCCTGTTTGCCGGGCGGCTCTTTGCAGGGCGAGGATTTCCGCGTGAGCGGTGGCATCCTCCTGGCGTTCTTTTTCATTTCCGGCCCGGGCGATTACCTGACCGTTTTGAACCACAACCGCCCCTACCGGTATTTCCCCCCGAGCGGCTGCTTCACGGGCTATGTCCAAGGCCATGCGCATGTAGTCTGCATCCCGCATGGTATTTCACCGCCATAATGGTGCGCCCGAAGGGACTCGAACCCCCGGCCCACGGTTTAGGAAACCGTTGCTCTATCCGACTGAGCTACGGGCGCATGATCTGCGCTAAGGGATATATTAAAATAAATGGCGCGCCCGGCAGGATTCGAACCTGCGACCTCCAGATTCGTAGTCTGTTACTCTATCCGGCTGAGCTACGGGCGCTTGTTGTATTTATTTCTATCACTGAAGTGATGATAATCAAGTGGCGGAGAGAGCGGGATTCCATCGCTCCTGCGCCATCACGGCGCCCGCGATACTAGGCCGTCTGGCCGTCGGCCGCTCCTTGCCATCCTTGGCACCGCGGCACTAGGCCGTCAGTGGCCGTCGGAACCCTGTCGCGGGTTCTCACCCACTTCTCAAAAACTTCTTACGAAGTCCTATTTTTTAATGGCGGAGAGAGCGGGATTCGAACCCGCGATAGAGCTACAAACCCTATACTCGCTTAGCAGGCGAGCGCCTTCAGCCTACTCGGCCATCTCTCCGTGTCATACCTTAAAGGAATGATCTGGCGGAGGAGGTGGGATTCGAACCCACGGAACCCGCAAAGGTTCAACGGTTTTCAAGACCGCCTCCTTCAACCGCTCGGACACCCCTCCGAATAAAGGCTTCTTTTCTATGCCCAATGCAAGGGAAAGTATATCACAGGGGTCGGACCCTTGTCAATAATTCTAACGGCCTTCCCTTGTAATCTTATCCAGTCCGCCCATATAGGGACGCAGGACTTCCGGAACGACGATTGACCCGTCGGCCTGCTGGTAGTTTTCCAGGATCGCCGCTACGGTCCTGCCCACCGCCACCCCTGAACCGTTCAGGGTATGAACGTACTGCGGCCGGGCTTTGGGCTCGGGCCGGTAGCGGATATTGGCCCGGCGGGCCTGGAAGTCTTCACAGTTGGAACAGGACGATATCTCCTTGTAGGTATTGTAGCTGGGCATCCAAACTTCCAGGTCATAGGTTTTTGCCGAAGAAAAGCCCATATCCCCGGTGGAAAGCAGCACCACCCGGTAGGGCAGCCCCAGCAGCTGCAGCACCTCTTCCGCGTCAGCGGTCAGTTTTTCAAGTTCCTCATAGGAGTTCTCAGGCCGGGTCAGCTTAACCAGCTCAACTTTATTAAACTGGTGCTGGCGTATTATGCCCCGGGTATCCCTGCCGGCCGCTCCTGCCTCGGCCCGGAAGCAAGGCGTATACGCCGTAAAGTATAAGGGCAAATCGGCGCCGTCCAGGATTTCCTCCCGGTGCAGGTTGGTCAGAGGAACTTCCGCAGTGGGCACCAGGTACATTTCCCGGCCCTCTATTTTAAACATATCTTCGGCAAACTTGGGCAGCTGCCCGGTTCCCATCATGCAGTCGGCGTTTACCATAAAAGGGGTCCATATTTCGCGGTAGCCGTGCTTGGAGGTATGAACATCCAGGTAGAAATTGATAACCGCTCTCTCCAGGCGGGCTCCCGCCCCTTTGTATACGGTAAAACGAGCTCCGGAAAGGCGGGAAGCCCTTTCAAAGTCCAATATATCGAGCCCCGGCCCTAAATCCCAGTGGGCCTGAGGTTCAAAATCAAATTTAGGGGGCTCGCCCCAGCGGCGCATTTCAAGGTTGCTTTCCTCATCAGGACCCACGGGAACGGATTCATGGGGCAGGTTGGGAACGTTTAATAAAATGGCGTCCATGCTCGTTTCCAGTTCTTTTACCTGATCGTCCAAGGCTTTGATTTCCTGCCCCACCTGGCGAACCTTGTCCTGCAGTTCGCCTGCGTCCTGACCGGCCTTTTTCAGCTTCCCAACTTCCTGGGAGGCGCTGTTGCGAAATTTCTTCAGGTCTTCTACTTGAACCAGGATCTTACGCCACTGGCGATCCAGGTCCAGGAATTGATCTAAGGCCCCAACCAGGTTTCTCTTTTTTAATGCTTCTTCAACCTGCTCGGGATGGGACCTTATGTACTTAATATCCAGCATAGGCCATCCTCCCATCAAGTAGTTTTCCAGCGCCTTTAGCGTCTGGCTTTGACCGCCCTTTAGAAGTTTAACAGCTTGGGTTTGCTGATAATCCCATCCAGATCGGCCAGCTTTTCCAGGATTGCTTCTTCGACTTTGTTGTCGACATTGAGCACCATGATAGACGTTTCCCCTTTAACGTGGCGGGCCACTTTCATCCCCGCGATGTTAACCTTGAAGTCTCCCAGAGCGGTGGCAAAGGGGCCTATTACCCGGGGGCGATCTTCTATTTCCACAACGAGTACATAGCCTTCCAGTTCGGTTTCTATCTCGTATCCTTTGATTTCGACCAGAAGCGGATTTCTGGCCCGGGACAGGGTTCCCGCCACTTCTATGCTGTGGTCGTGATTGAATACCCGGGCGGAGATAACGTTTTTATAGCGGCGGCTGCTCTGCGCTTCTTTTCTTTCGAACACCTTTATGCCGCGATCCTGGGCCATCAAACGGGCATTGACGTAGTTAACCTTTTCCCACATGATCGGTTCCAGCATGCCCTTTAAAAAGGCTATGGTCAACATCTCCGTTTCATTGGTCGAAATAGGACCGCTGTATGTCAGTTCCACCTGGCTGACCGGAGCCTTTTCCAGCTGAAAATATATCTTGCCCATCTTTTCGGCCAGGGTAATGTAGGGACGCAGGTACTCCAGTTCTTCACTCAGCATGGTCGGAAGATTGACTACATTGGGCACTATATCGCCACGTAAGGCTATTATGACCTGTTCGGCGATGTTTTCTCCCACCCGCTTTTGAGCTTCAAAGGTGTCGGCTCCCAGGTGGGGGGTGACCACTACATTGTCAAAGGCAAACAGCGGGTTCTCCGTGGCCGGTTCCTTTTCAAAAACATCCAGCCCGGCGCTGTGGATTACGCCTTCTTCCAATCCTTTAACCAGGGCGGCTTCTTTGATAATGCCCCCGCGGGCGCAGTTGACTACCCGCACTCCTTGTTTGGCCAGGGCCAGGATCTTTTCATCGAGCATGTGCATGGTTTCTTCATTTCTCGGAGTGTGAACCGTGATAAAATCAGCCTGTTTCACCAGATCCTCCAGGGTGTTCATCTTTTCGGCTCCAAATCTCTCAAATCTTTCATCGGCGATGTACGGATCGTAGGCGATTACCCGCATGTTAAAGGCCTTCAGGCGAGTGGCCACCATGGACCCGATGCGCCCCAGCCCTACAATGCCCACTGTTTTTCCGTATAGCTCCACTCCCCGGAAGGGTTTGCGGTCCCAGGTTCCGCCTTTGAGATAGTAATTGGCCCAGGCGGTTTTGCGGGAAGAAGACAAAAGCAGGCTGATAGTCTGTTCGGCGGCCGATATGGTGTTGCTGTCCGGAGTATTGGCTACAATAACTCCCACCCGGGTGCAGGCGTCAACATCAATGTTGTCTACCCCGTTGCCGGCCCGGCCCACTATTTTTAAGCGGGGCAGCCCCGCCTTGACCAGTTCCTCGTCCACTTTGGTCACGCTCCGGACTATGAGGGCATCGTATCCGCCAATTATTTTAAGTAACTCTGCACGGGAAATACCATCCCGGTAGTCTACATCCAATTCGGTTTTTAAAAGCTCAATGCCTTCATCCGCAATCCTTTCGGTAACAATTACCTTCTTTTTCTCCACTGTATATTCTCCTTTCTGGCCTTTACTTGCTGTGCATTTGATATAAGAATCGTTGGGCCTCATTGATCCCGGCCCCTACTTCGAGGTCGTAGCCGTTCTTTTTCAACACGATCTCCAGGGCCGCTATTACTGAAAGCAGGTCGAGTTCTCTAATATAACCCAAATGTCCGATGCGGAAGATCACATCGTCCAGACTTAGCTGTCCACCGGCCATAGCGATATTGAACTCCTCCAACAGTATCTTTCGCAACTGGTTGGCTCCGCTCCTACCCGGGGCAATAACGGAGGTAAGGGCAGTCGACGCGCAGTGTTCCTCGGCCAGCAGTTCCAACCCCATGGCCCGCATGGCCGACCGGATCATGTTGCGGTAATTAAGGTGTCTTGCCAGGACCTGATCCAGGCCTTCTTCAAACATCATAGTCAGGGCTTCGGCCAAACCATAATAGAGAGAGATTGGCGGTGTAACTGGATTTTGCCCTTTCTCCAGGTATTTCATTCCCAGATCCAGATCCCAATAGAATCTGGAATTGCTACAGGTCCTATGTACTTCAAGAGCCTTTTCGTTAAAAGCCATGAAAGACAGTCCCGGCGGTATCATAAAAGCCTTTTGGGAGCCGCTTATAACCACGTCCAGATTCCAGTCATCCATTTTTAGATCAACCACGGCCAGGCCGCTTACCGAGTCGATCATCAGCAAAGCCGGATGACTGCCTCGTGCTTCACTGATGGATTTTATATCATTGAATACTCCCGTAGAGGTTTCATTCTGGGTAATCAGGATCGCTTTGATCTGGTGGCTTTGGTCTTTTTGCAGAATATCTCTTATTTTCTGGGGGTCGGCCGAAGTTCCCCAGGCAAAATCGATTTTCTCTACCCGGGCGCCAAACCTGTCCGCTATTTCGGCAAACCGATCGCCAAATACGCCAATGGATATGGCTAAAACCTTATCGCCGGGAGATATAAAGTTAACCACGGCCGCTTCCAGCCCTCCCGTGCCGGAAGCCGGGTAAATCAATACATGATGCTCGGTCCGATAGACCTTTTTTATTCCCGCAGTTACTCCGGTTATGATTTCCTTGAATTCAGGACCCCGGTGGTTGACCAGAGGCCGGCTCATGGCCCTTACCACGCGATCTGGAACCGGTGTGGGCCCCGGAAGGAGTAAATACTGCTCCCCTATCATGGGTTTTTGCCCCCCTTTTAAAAATAAAAAATAACAACCTCCCGTCCACTTCAGGGACGAGAGGTATTTCCCGCGTTGCCACCCTTATTGGTGCTTGCACACCCACTTAAATGGTTGTAACGGAACCGCCGGTACTGCTTTCACAGCCTTCTCCGGGGTGGATTCAGAAGCGGTCTGCTCTGGTTTGCACCGTACACCAGCTCTCTAGTCCAGCCGTTTTCTTACTATTCCCCATCCATGTCGTAATGTTATGAAATTTGAAGTTTATTATATAATACCTTCCCCGGGTTTGCAAGTTGCACACTTCGGTTAAAAAGTCAGAAAGTACGCGTGTATATCCACCTGATCGGTAAGTTCCGGATGGAAAGCGGTAGCCAGGAATCTGCCTTCCTGCACCATGACCATTTTTTCCCGATACCAGCACAGGGCCCGGGCGTCTCCCCAGGTCTTCTCCACATAAGGGGCGCGGATAAACACACCCCGGGTGGTGCCCAGTCCTTCAACCTGCAGATCGGTTTCAAAGCTGTCTACCTGCCGGCCATAGGCATTGCGCTTGACTCGCATATCCATCAATCCCAAACGGGGCTGATCGGAATCGGCGATATCTTTGGCCAGAAGGATCATTCCGGCACAGGTTCCCCAGACCGGCATGCCTTCCGCCGCCTTTTGCAATACCGCCTGCTCCAGATGGTATTCCCGGAGCAGTTTGCCAATGGTCGTGCTTTCCCCTCCGGGGATGATCAAGGCTTCCGCCTGTTTTAGGTCCTCCAGACTCTTTACCAGCAGGGACTTGGCCCCGCATTTTTTCAAACTGGCCTGGTGCTCTACAAAAGCACCTTGAAGGGCCAGAATGCCTACTCGTTTACCAGCCACGATCCTGCATCCTTTCTTCCGGCCTAATCGTGGCGATGTCTATTCCCACCATGGCTTCGCCCAGATCCCGGGACACTTCAGCCAGTACGCTGGCATCTTGATAATAAGTGGTGGCGGCTACAATAGCCCGGGCTCTTTTCAGGGGATCCCCGGATTTAAATATGCCTGAACCGACAAAGATCCCATCACAGCCAAGCTGCATCATCAATGCCGCATCCGCCGGCGTGGCTATACCCCCGGCGGCAAAATTGACCACCGGCAGACGCTTCTGTTTGACTACCTCTAAAACCAGTTCATAGGGCGCCTGCATCTCTTTGGCAGCGCTCATCAGTTCCTCGGGCGGAAGGTTGACCACCCAGCGAATCTCGTCATTGACCTGGCGGATATGACGGACCGCTTCAATTACATTGCCGGTTCCCGGCTCTCCTTTGGTCCTGATCATGGCCGCTCCTTCACCGATGCGGCGCAGGGCTTCTCCCAGATTGCGGGCTCCGCAGACAAAGGGTACCTTGAACCGGCGCTTGTCCACATGATATTTGTCATCGGCCGGGGTCAGAACTTCACTTTCGTCGATATAGTCGATGCCCAGCGATTCCAGTATCTGCGCTTCAACAAAATGACCGATCCGGCACTTGGCCATGACCGGAATGGTAACCGCATCGAGTATTTCCAGTATGATACCCGGATCGGCCATGCGGGCAATACCACCCGCCGCGCGTATATCGGCCGGGACTCTTTCCAGGGCCATTACCGCGCACGCTCCCGCAGTTTCCGCTATTTTGGCCTGTTCCGGAGTGGTCACGTCCATGATCACCCCGCCTTTTAGCATCTGAGCCAAACCGGCTTTGACATTAAAGGTCCCTTTTTCTTCCACTGGTATTTCCCTCCAAATATTAAAGTGCTCCCTTTTACCGACTTACGTCTACATTATGGCTCGTTTTCAACTTTAAATCGGGCTATGCCCACTATCCGGTCTTCATCGGCCAGCCTCATCAGCATGACCCCTCGCGAATAGCGCTTTTGAACCGAAATGTCTTCGGCCTCCAGGCGGATCAGGGTCCCTTCGCTGGTAAGCATCATCAGTTCATCATCTTCACTGACGATGCGAAAATCGACCAGGCGCCCATTCTTGTCGGTAACTTCCATGGATTTCAGCCCCTTGCCGCCCCGGTTTTGAATGTTAAATTCGGTCAGGGGGGTGCGTTTGCCGAAGCCGTTTTCGGTTACCAGCAAGACCATGGCGTTGTCCCGGAATTTATCCATACCCACTACATAGTCGTCTTTGCCTAATTTGATGGCCTTTACTCCGGTGGCGGTGCGGCCCATGGCCCGGACCTGTTCCTGCTCAAAAACGATGGTGAAGCCCTTGGAGGTGGCGATCATAACCAGGTCTTTCTTATCCACCCGGATGACCCCCACCAGTTCGTCATCAGCCAGCAGGTTTACGGCTATAAGCCCCGAGCGCCTTATGTTGGCGAAAGCGCCCATATCCACCTTTTTTATGATGCCCTTCCTGGTCACCATCAAGAGCTGCCGCCGCTCATCGAATTGCCGGGTGGCAACGATGGTGGTAACCCGCTCCCCGGAGCGCAGTTCCAGGAAATTGACCAAGGGCGTTCCCTTGGCCTGCCGGGAGGCTTCCGGTATATGGTAGGCGCGCATGGAGAAAACGCGCCCCTGGTTGGTAAATAACAGAACATGGGCCAAAACCGAAGTAACCAGGATGTCGTTGGCAAAGTCCTCGGTACGGGTGGTTATCGAAGTGATTCCCTTGCCTCCCCTGCGCTGGGCCCGGTAGGTTTCCAGCGGCATGCGCTTGATGTAGCCCCGGTTGCTGAGGAAAACGACCACTTCCCGGTCATCGATAAAGTCTTCTTCATCAAAATCGGTCTCTTCATGGCTTATCTCGGTGCGCCGCGCATCGCCGTAGCGGTTTTTTATTTCATCCAGGTCGTCTTTGATAATCTCCAGGACCCTTTCCGGCCGGGCCAGAATGTCCTCATAGTCAGCTATCTTTATCAGTATTTCTTGATATTCATCCTCAATTTTGGTGCGCTCCAGGTTGGTCAACTGCACAAAGCGCATGTCCAGGATGGCATTGGCCTGAATCTCGGAAAGCGCGAACTGCTCCATCAGACCGTTGCGGGCTGATTCCCGGTCACGCGATCCCCTTATCAAGGCGATTATGGCATCTAAATTATCCAGGGCGATCTTCAAGCCTTCTAAAATATGCTGGCGGTTGCGGGCCAGGTTCAGTTCGTAGGTCGTCCGCCGCCGTATTACATCCTGGCGGTGCTCAACATAGTAATGAATCATTTCTTTGAGGTTCAAGGTGCGGGGCTGGCCATCCACCAGGCTCAGCATATTCACTCCAAAGGATTCTTGCAGCTGGGTGTGTTTGAACAATTTATTGATCAAAACGTTGAGATTGACATCCTTGCGGACATCGATGACTATGCGGATGCCCTGCCGGTCTGACTCGTCCCGGAGGTCGCTTATGCCCTCTATTTTATGGTCTCTGGCCAATTCAGCTATCTTCTCCACCAGGCGGGCTTTATTGACCTGGTAGGGTATCTCATGGACCACTATGGACTGACGGCCGCCTTTTTTCTCCTCGATGCTGTAGCGGGCCTTCATTTTTATGCTGCCCCGCCCGGTTTCATAGGCCTGTCTTATCCCTTTGCTCTCCAGGATTCCGGCCGTGGGGAAATCCGGGCCGGGAATCACCTTCATCAGCTCTTCAATGGTCACCTCGGGATTGTCGATGTACATGCGGGTCGCTTCTAGCACTTCCCTCAAGTTGTGGGGAGGGATATTGGTGGCCATTCCCACTGCTATTCCCGCCGAACCGTTTAAAAGCAGGCTGGGAATCCGGGCCGGCAGGACCGCCGGCTCCAATCGGGTATCATCGTAATTGGGGCGCCAATCAACCGTTTCTTTGTCAATATCTTTGAGCAGTTCTCCGGCTATCCGGGACATGCGCGACTCAGTGTAACGCATGGCCGCGGCCGAATCGCCGTCTATCGATCCGAAGTTTCCATGTCCGTCGATTAAAGGATAACGCATGGCGAAATTCTGAGCCATTTTCACCATGGTCTGATATATGGCAGCATCACCGTGAGGATGGTACTTTCCCATTACTTCCCCGACAATGTTGGCGGATTTTTTATGCGGCTTATCATGGGTCATGCCCTGATCGTAGAGGGCATAGAGAATGCGCCGGTGGACCGGTTTCAATCCATCCCGGACGTCCGGCAGGGCCCTGGAAACGATAACGCTCATGGAGTATTCCAGAAACGATTTTTTAACCTCTTTTTCTATGTCAATAGGGATGATAGTTTCAAACAACCTGTCCTGTGACAACTATATTACCTCCCACTAACTTCTTGAAGTTTCAACCTCCTATTAATAGTTGCCATAGACCGGCAAAACCGGCCGGCCTTTCAACAGCCGGGACCGTTTTAGGTTAACAGGTCTATAACATTTCTATTTTATCACAACGACGAGCCGACCGGCATAGCGGAGAACAGGAAAAGGCCGTTTATTTGCGGATGAATGAAGCTTTTATTTTCGCGGGCACCGCTAAGCGGGAGAGATTCAGGAACCATCAAACCATCATCAGGCCGTTGTTGTAAGCAGCTTGAACAGGCGGCCCAATTCAGGCCGTCCGTCCTTTGCTGCCATAGCTCAAAAGATTATATATCCAGATTGCTCACGTACCGGGCATTGGCCTGAATGAATTCCTTGCGCGGTTCAACATTGTCTCCCATCAAATCGGAGAAGGCTTTTTCGGCTTCATAGGCTTCTTCGATATTGACCCTCAATATAGTGCGCTGTTCCATATTCATAGTGGTTTGCCACAGCTGCTCGGGATCCATTTCCCCCAGACCTTTATATCTCTGAATGGCCCACTTCTGCTCGGTTTCACTCATAAAGAGGTTGAGCTCGTGGTCATTATAGAAGTATTTTATTTCTTTGCCCCTTTTCAAGCCGTAGAGGGGCGGCTGGGCTATGTAGACATAGCCTTCTTCGATCAGCTGGCGCATGTAGCGATAGAAAAAGGTGAGCAGCAGTATGCGAATATGGGATCCGTCAACGTCGGCATCCGTCATGATCAGGATCTTATGATAACGGGCTTTTTTAATATCAAAATCTTCCCCGATGCCGGTTCCCAGAGCCGTAATCAGATTGCGGATCTCTTCGCTGGACAGCACTCTATCCAAGCGGGATTTTTCCACATTGAGTATTTTGCCGCGCAGGGGGAGTATGGCCTGGTAGGTCCGGTCCCGGCCCTGTTTAGCCGATCCGCCGGCTGAATCCCCCTCCACGATGAACAGCTCGGAGAAGGCCGGATCCCGGTTGCTGCAATCGGCCAGTTTGCCGGGCAGCGAAGTAGACTCCAGGGCGTTCTTGCGGCGGGTCAGTTCCCGGGCCTTGCGGGCGGCTTCCCGGGCCCGGCGGGCGGCAATGGCTTTTTCAATGATCTTTTTAGCCGAGCCCGGATTTTCATTTAAAAAATCTTCAATATTCTCGTAAACCACGCTCTCCACAATTCCCCGGACATAGGTGTTGCCGAGCTTGGTCTTGGTCTGCCCTTCGAACTGGGGTTCTTTCACCAGTACGGACAGGATGGCGGCCATCCCTTCACGGATGTCTTCCCCGCTCAGGTTGGCATCATTTTCCTTGATAAAATTGTTCTTTTTGGCATAGTCGTTGATAACCCGGGTGATCGCATTTTTAAAACCGATCTCGTGGGTTCCGCCCTCCTGGGTTCTTATATTGTTGGCAAAAGAATAGAGGTTCTCGCTGTAGCCCGAGTTGTATTGAATCGCGGTGCTCACCACCACGTCTTCCTTTTTGGCCTTTAGATATATAGGTTTGTCGTTAATAACATCTTTGTTCTTGTTTATATAGGCTACAAAATCGGTTAGTCCGGTGGAATTGAAATCTTTTCGCACGGGCTCTTCTTCTCGTAAATCGGAAAAGACGATCTGCAGTCCCTGATTGAGGAAAGAGAGCTCCCGCAGTCTGGTTACGATGATTTCCCGGTCGAAGATCAATTCTTCAAAGATCTCCGGATCGGGCAGGAAGTGCGTAATCGTACCGGTTTGGTCGGTTTCCCCGATAACCTCCAGTTCGCTGGCCGGATGGCCTTGTTTATAATATTGGCAGTAGACCTTTCCATCCCGGTGGACGTTGACTTCCAATTCGGAGGAGAGCGCGTTGACTACCGAAAGGCCGACGCCGTGCAGTCCGCCGGATATGGTATAGCCGCTGCCGCCGAACTTGCCTCCCGAATGAAGGGTGGTCATAATGACTTCAAGGGCCGGAATACCCATCTGCGGGTGGATATCTACCGGTATGCCCCGGCCGTTGTCTTTGACACTCACGCTGTTGTCCGGGTGGATGCATACCTCAATTTCGGTGCAATAACCTGCTACGGCCTCATCGATGCTGTTGTCGACTATTTCAAAGACCAGGTGATGCAATCCTTTGGGACCGGTCGATCCGATGTACATACCCGGTCTTTTGCGGACCGCCTCCAGGCCTTCCAGAACTTGAATGTCTGATGCGTTATATTCGTTTTCCACAGGTTTCACAAGCTATACCTCCTTAAAGCGCCGCTCCCCTTTTATATAAAGTAACCGAGGATATTGGTGAAAGATAGACTCTGTCTTTGCAGACCACCAGCGATTTTTCCTTGCCTTTCTCGCTGATGTTGATCAGTTTTTTATCCAACCTGGCCAGTTCCATTATATCCATCAAATCCTCAGACAAATTGGTGTTCATGTTTAAGATGGCCACTATATCCTGCGCGGAAATAATGTAGTTGTTTCCCAGGTGAATATACATGCTACTACTCCCTTCTCAATAAGCTCCCGGCCTGCACCAGGCTGATCCTGGCCCGGGTCGTCTTTTCCAACACATCCAGGTTGACTGAGCTTAAAAAACTTTGGAACTCTGCCTTACCCAGGAACTCAATTAAAAGCCGCTTTTTCTCTTCATCCAATTCGGCCAGAACTTCATCTAATAGAAATATCGGATAATATCCTTTAACTTCTCGGAAAGCTTCAAGTTCAGCCAGCTTTATACTGACCACCAGGTTGCGCTGTTGTCCCTGGGATGCGAAATGGCGGGCCAGCCTTCCTTCCAAGTAAATATAGACATCATCCCGGTGGGGGCCGAACATAGAAGTGCCCCTCTGGGCCTCCAGGGCTCTCTTTCCTTGTATTTCCTCAGCCAGGGCCTCCTTTATGCAATCCACATTAATTTTACCATTACCGAGGGCAAAAGAAAGAGCGTAACGTATCATGAGCTCGCCGCCGGCAGGGTTTAAAGCCCTGTAAATATCCCGGGCCCGGGAATTGATTACATTGACGTAGTTGAGCCTGGCCAGGATTATATGGGCGGCCTTGTCGCAGAACATTTCATCCACTATTTCCAGGCCTTTGACGTTGCCCGCTTGTCTTTTGAAGGCGGTGTTTCTTTTGCGCAGCAGCCGGTAAAAATCATCCCAATGCCGATGGTAGTCAGCCGAAATTTGTTTTAATCCAAAATCTAAAAAGGAGCGGCGCAGGGAAGGCGGCCCCTTGACCAGGTACAGGTCGTCCGGGGTAAACACCACTACTCGCAGCCGCTCTGTGCTATTAAAAGCAGTTTTCTTACCATTAATCTTAAACATCTTGGAACCGTTGCTTCGAAAAGAGAGCGCAGTATCCATTTTTTTATTTTCTTTTAAATAACGTCCCTGTATTTCGTATTGATCCGTGTCATAGCGCAGAAGATCGGCATCATTAACCGAACGAAAGGAACTTCCCTGCGCCAGCACGTATATTGCCTCAAGCAGATTGGTTTTACCCTGGCCGTTCTCGCCTATAAAGATATTTAGTTGGTCGAAAGGTTCATAATAGACGTTTTCAATATTACGAAAATTCTTTATTTGAACCGCCTGCAAAAACAAAGCCGCTTACCACTCCCTTAGTTGTTGGTCCTCAAAGGAACCAGAACGTAAAGGTAATTGTCCTGATCGAGGTTTTTAATTAAAGCCGGACCCAGCGACCCGGACAATTTTATCATTATCTCGGGGCTCTCTCCCGCCAGCAATTTTACAACATCCAAGAAGTAATTGGTGTTAAACGATATTTTAAAATCGACGTCCCCGCTTATCTTCAATTCTTCTATTACTTCCTCTATTTCTCCCATCATTTCCGAATAGCAGTTTATGACTGCTTCACCATCTTTTACATGGAGCACTACATTGGGAATCTTGAGTTTGTCGTCACTGGGCATTACTTTGGCCCTTTCCAGTATATTTAAAAGCATCGCTGAGGAAATGATCATTTCGGTATTGGAAGTACCGGGAATCACCTGTTCATAATTGGGATACTGTCCTTCGATAAGGCGTGACAACAGGAGAAAATTATCCCGGGAGAAAACCACGTTGTTCTGACTGAGAGCAATATCGACTAAATCTTCACTGTCGTCCAGCCAACGCAGCAGTTCGTTGACCGTCCTGGTTGGAACAATAAAACTTCCCTCTTCAGGCCCGGGACCCTCTCCCTGGAATGCATAATAGGAGAGGCGATGGGTGTCAGAGGCGACCACTTTTAACTGGTTTTCGGGGAGAAAATCAAAAAGAACTCCGGTAAATACCTGTCGAAAATGACTCTGGGCGGAAGCAAAAGAAGTTTTTCGCAGAGCCTCCCTGATAACCTTTTGCGGAAGAGCTATTCTATGCTCCATCTTTTGTAATGGAAGTTCAGGATATTCCTGATCAAGGTAAATGTTGAGATAACCTGATGACTTCCCGTAACTTATCTTTAGTTTGGCTTTCGCCTGATCGATTTCTATTTTTATACGGGTATCCGGGAGCACCTTGATAAAATCGGCAAAGTAATGAGCATTGACCAGGACCTGTCCTTCCTCGACCACATCGACCTGAGCTGTGCTGGCCCGGATTCCTATTTCCATATCGGTAGCGGTCATGGTCAGTCCTTTTTCGCCGTTCACCTGAAGCAGTACGCCTGAAAGAACCGGAATCGTGTTCTTATTAGAGGCGGCCCGGTAGACCTGGGCGGTTATAGTCGATAGATCTCGCTTTTCAATAAAAAATATCATCTTAATACCTCCAACCTTGACTTGGTTTGTCTGATCTTATTATTTATTAACTATTTAGGAGTAATAGCCGTAGTAGTGTGAATTCCGGGGAAAAAGCACTTCAAGCCATACGCAATGCGAGATACGACCTTTAATAAACCTGTTGATAAGCTATTGCTAACCGGTGTAATTAGGATCAATTTTTTTGACAAGTTTTTCTACCGATGAAGATAGTTCTCGGTCCTCCAACATCTGTCTTTCCATCTTATCAATGGCGTGAATAACCGTAGTATGATCCCGGCCGCCAAATTGATCCCCGATCTGGGGGTATGAAGCGTCGGTAAGTTTACGGCAAAGATACATAGCTATGTGGCGGGGGAAAACCATCTGTTTATTGCGCTTTTTGGATAGAAGTTCAGATACTTCCAGGTCATATTGTTTGGCCACTGCTTTTTGAATAGTCTCAATCGTTATTTTGCGAGGCCGGGCTGGAGGAAGAATGTCTTTCAAAGCCTCACTGGCAGTTGCCAGGTTGAGGGTTTTGTGGGTCAGGGTCACGTAGGCCACCAGGCGAACCAGTGCTCCTTCCAGCTCTCGGATATTGGAATCTATATAATTAGAAATATAATCCAGTACATCGTAGGGTATGTTGAGATTTTCCGACTGGGCTTTCTTGCGTAAAATAGCGATACGGGTCTCCAGATCAGGTGGTTGAATATCGGTTATCAAGCCCCATTCAAAACGAGAGCGCAGACGATCCTCCAGGGTGGGAATGTTGCGCGGCGGTCGGTCGCTGGAAATGACTACCTGTTTATTGGCTTCATAAAGGGTGTTGAAAGTGTGGAAAAATTCTTCCTGGGTGCGCTCTTTGCCGGCCAGAAATTGAATATCGTCGATTAAGAGCACATCGATATTGCGGTATTTGTTGCGAAAACCAGAGGTGTTGTCATCTTTGATCGAGCTTATAAGCTCATTGGTAAACTGCTCGGATGATACATAGACCACGGAAAAGTTTTTGTTCTTTAAAAGGATATGATGGCCAATGGCCTGCATCAGATGAGTTTTCCCCAGCCCCACTCCGCCATATATAAAAAGAGGGTTGTAAGCCCGGGAAGGTGATTCACCGACCGCAAAGCAGGCCGCATGAGCAAAGCGATTGCTGTTGCCGACCACAAAGGTATCAAAGGTGTATTTGGGATTTAAGGGGAAGAAAGAGGCTTCTTTATCGGCCGGGCTTTCAGTAATCAATGAAATATTCAGGTTGCTGCCCCCGAAGCGCTGCAGTTTGCCCTGAATGATATCGAAGTAGCGTGACTCAATCCATTCCTTGGTCAGGGAATTGGGAACTTTAATAAAGATAGTGTCGTTGTGAAAAGAGTAATAGGTTAGCATGGAGAACCATATATCAAAACTGCCGGGATCAATATCTTCCTTTATAGATTGCAGTACTTTGCTCCATAGTGCGGCATAATTGTTCTCCATTACCATGACGAATCCTCCCATTAACTTGTGGAAAAGTGAAAAAGTCAAAAAAAAACGCTGTGGATATAGTGCATATTAACTCAGCCGACTTGCCACAGTCATTTCTAGTTGAGATATAGTATAATTTTAGCAGATACAAAATAAAAATAGAAGGCTTAAGGAACCCTACTTTCTTGACAGTCCCGGGCGTGAATCAATATAATTATAAGGTGTTGTAAATATGTAGAGAGGAAGATAAACAAATGAAAAGGACATACCAGCCCAAAAACCGCCAGAGAAAAAAGGTGCACGGTTTTAGAAAGAGAATGGCAAGTGCGGGTGGACGCAAGGTCTTGGCCAATAGAAGGAAAAAGGGAAGAAAAACCATCTGTGCATAGGTCGTGGAAAGGGCGGCCTTTTATTTTACTCATAAAAATCCTATGCTAAAACGGCAATATAGAATAAGGACTGGAAAACAATACAATAATATATATAAATATGGAAAAAAATTCGGTGGCCGCTACCTGTTGGTGTATATTATGAAGAAGGAGGCAGGCGGCAACCGGTTTGGTGTTGTTACCAGCAAAAAAGTAGGGAAAGCCGTCAAACGAAACCGTGTAAAAAGGCAGATCAGAGCCATAATCGAGCATAGCCGGAATGAAATACCCGGAAACAACGATTTCATTGTGATTGCCAGGCACCATATTTACGGTGTGAACTCCCAGGAGCTGGAGAAGGATTTTTTGAAAATAATGAAGAAAGCCAAGTTATGATTAAAAGAATATCGATTTGGTTAATAAAAATATATCAGCGCGTATCCTTTTTTAAACGTCCGACCTGTCGTTTCTATCCCACCTGTTCTCATTATTCGATAGAAGCCATAGAAAAATATGGACTATTGAAGGGTGGATGGTTCACGCTCAAAAGATTGAGCAGGTGCCATCCTTTTCATGAGGGTGGGTACGACCCGGTTCCATGAACCGAAGCATTTCGCGTAAAGGAGGTGAGACCTGCTATCGCCGCTCACATCGATAGGCAGGGATTGATTTGTGGACGACCTTTGTTTCCTGGTTCACTCAGGTAATTCAATTCATGTTTGGTCTAACCCAGAGTCTCGGTATTCCTAACTATGGACTGGCAATTATTTTCATGTCGCTTGCCATAAAGATAGTGATTTATCCATTGACCCATAAGCAGATGAAATCCATGCGGGAAATGCAAGTTTTACAACCCCGTATGAAAGAACTCCAGGAGCGCTACAAAGACGATCCCCAGACGATGCAAAAGAAGCTTGGAGAGCTGTATAAAGAACACGGAGTAAACCCCTTTAGCGGCTGTCTGCCGCTGCTGATCCAGATGCCCATCCTTTTTGCATTTTACAGGGCTTTGTTTAACCTGTCGGAAACCTTGCTCCAAAGTCCTTATGCAAAATTCTTATGGATTGACAATATTGGTAATCCTGACCAATTATTCATCTTGCCGGTATTGGTTGCCGCTACTACATATTTGCAGCAAAAAATATCTATGGCAGATAATAACGATCCGACCCAGAAATCCATGTTGTACATGATGCCGCTCTTTATTGGCTTCGTTTCCTGGAAAATGGCGGCAGGTCTATCCTTGTACTGGGTCACATTCAATTTCTTGAGTATTGCCCAGCAGCTTTATGTGAATTTCACCATGGACAAGACCAAAGCTGTGGATGCTGGAATCGGAATGGTAGTCGGAAAACAGGTATTGGACTTGGGAGATTCTGATGAGGCGGATTCCGAAGCTCCTGAAGAAAAGGAAGCAAGGAGGGACAAAGGAGGAAAGATTCAAGATGGAGCTCCAAACCGTAGAAAAAAAAGGAAAAAACATTGATGAGGCCATAAAAGCCGCCCTCGATGAACTGGGCTGCGAGATGGAAGATGTAAATGTTGAAGTGATCGAGGAACCGAGCAAGGGTCTGCTGGGTATCGGCAAGAAACCGGCCGTGGTCAGGGTAACCAGGCGTGACAAACCCGAAGATATGGTGCGAGGCGTGGTTGATGAAATACTCTCCCGGATGAAAATAGACTACCAGATAAACGGGATAGAGTACCAGGAAGGCAGAGTAAGGATCAACATAATCGGCAAAGATATGGGCTTGTTGATCGGCCGCAAAGGAGAAACGCTAAACGCGGTGCAATTTATCGTAGGTTTAATCGTCAATAGAAACCGGGAAGAAAAAATCCGGGTGATGCTTGATGTAGAAGACTACAGGAAAAAACGCGAAGACTCGCTGGAAGCCCTGGCTTTGCGCTTATCCGATAAGGTAAAAAAGACCAGAAAAAACGTGGTTATGAGGCCCATGACTTCACAAGAGAGAAGGATAGTCCATACAACCCTGCAGTCTGATCCCAATATAACAACTTATTCAATGGGTGATGAGCCGAACCGCAAAGTAGTAATATCGTTGAAAAAATAGGAACGAAAAAAGCAGGTCTCGTAAAGGGGCCTGTTTTTTCATGTCCGGCTTTATTATTTTTGAAAAAGAAATTCCGGGATCGCTCAATATTGAAAAACAAGAAAAAACCGGTCCTGGTCGGGACCGGATAGGCTTACGCTTCATCCTGGATTACAGTTGACACACGCCTTAACTTACCTTTGACAATACCTTTTTGGTGGGAATAGCTGGAATGAGAACCTTTACTTCGGCCTCCGGCTTATGGAAGATCATTCTCTGTAATTCTCTATTAAAGCCTTCGGTGGTCAGCGGAGCGACTTCGATAACGGGATAGCCCCACTCATGGTAAGTGGACTGGTATATCTCCATCCATTCGGTTCGTTCCTGCATTCTGGAAATCATAGCGCTCAGTTCTTGATTAAACTCCTGGGTGCTCAAGGGCGATATGCTTATTACCGGATTACCTAGCTTGACCCAATCCTTGGCATAGATATCTACCCAGTTGTCAATGATGTCACTTTTCTTCATGATACACGCCCCCTAAAAGCGAAAATAAAAGCATTCCCTATCTTTCTTTTTCTAAGTCTGATGGCACGTCAATGTTCTCCAGAATAAAGCGACGCATCTCTATGCCGAATTAATATGCAAAAGCTGTGCCAACCAAAATATTCGCAGGTAAAAAAATTAGAGGGCGGGAAAATAGGGCTTTTCTAATAAAGGTGGTTTTAAAAAGGGTAAAAATATCTCCTAAAGTAGGTGATATTTTTTTCAAAAAAGAAAAAAGAAGAAGGCGTTATGATTATTCTAAACCGTACTTTTTTAGCTTTCTATATAGGGCAGAACTGTGAATACCCAGGATCTTGGCAGTTTTGGCCTTATTACCGTCCGCTTCGTGAAGGGCTTTCAGGAGCAGTTGTTCTTCGATGCCGTCCAAAAGGTCGGGAAGAGCGGTTTGGCCATTGTCGAGGATTTCGATTTTGGAAAACTTGCTGTTGCCCAGCGAAGGAAAATGCTCTACCTTTAAAAGGCTCTGCTGATTCATATGGCAAAGATTCATGGCTCGCTCCAAAAGGTTCTCCAATTCCCGGACATTACCGGGCCAGCGGTAGGACTGCAAGAGATCCAGGGCCGGGGGATTTATACCCTGGATATTGGTTCGAAGGTGAGCGTTTAAGCGCTTTATAAGATCATCGACCAGCAAAGATATGTCTCCCACACGCTCGCGAAGCGGTGGAATGGTCAGCCTTACCACGTTTAGACGATAATACAGATCTTCCCGGAAGGTCTGCTCGGCAACCATTTTCTCCAAATCGCGGTTGGTGGCGGCAATAACCCTGACATCAATCGGAATGGGATTGGTGCCCCCTATTCTCTCCACAACCCGTTCCTGTAAAACGGTCAAGAGTTTGGTTTGCATGGTTAGAGGCATGTCGCCTATTTCGTCGAGGAAAATAGTTCCTCCTTTGGCGAGGTCGAATTTACCCGGTTTGCCCCCTTTACGGGCACCGGTAAAGGCGCCTTCTTCGTAGCCAAAAAGCTCTGATTCCAGCAGGTTATCAGGCAGAGCGGCGCAGTTAATCCTCACAAAGGGCCCGGCGCAGCGTGCACTGCTGTTGTGAATGGCCTGGGCGAATAGTTCTTTGCCGGTGCCGCTTTCACCGGTGATAAGTATGGTGGATACGGTCTGAGAAAGCTGCCAGGCCATATTTTTAGTGGTCAAAAAATTTGGACTTTGACCGATAAGGTTGTCAAAGCACCACTTGGCACTGTATATTTGAATGACCTGGTCTTTGTAGAAGTT
>DHRK01000001.1 GCA_002410325.1 Syntrophomonas sp. UBA5314 | reverse complement strand
CAAAAATTTTACGGGCATATTGGGTTTTCAAAGAAAAGTGCTAATTATTTTCGTACTAACTTTCGTAACAGAAATTATTAAACAACCTCTGAATATATCGGGGTTGAAAAGCAATCCAAAAGATCACTTGACGTGAAACAGCTGTTGCTAATTCCTGTGCATGGACAAATAGGACGGTAAAGATGAGAACTGGAAAATTAAAAACGAATAGCAACTGCCTGGCCTGGCTTTTCCTCGGGCCCAGCCTGCTGGGTTTTTCTCTTTTTTATTTGCTCCCCTTTGTCACCGGCTTTTACTATTCCCTGGTGGACAGTCCCATTAACCGTACTTTGGTTGGATTATATAATTACACCGCCTTGTTAAAGAACCCAAGTTTTTTATTGGCCCTCTACAACACCGCTAAATTTACCGTAATCTGCGTGCCGTTGAATATTTTCTTTTCCCTGGCAGCGGCTTTATTATTGAACCGGAAAATCCGAGGCCGCAACCTGTTTCGCACCGTTTTCATTACCCCGCTGGTCATACCCGTAGGTTTCGCAATCTGGTCTTAACCCTTTTCCATTGCTTCCAGAGGCACATTCGCAAACGGCGTCGTATCCACTTATCAAGCTTCATGCAATGCTGCTTTGCAGACGCTATTTGGAAGTAGCCAATCCATCCCATTAAGTAGCGATTTAGTTGCCTAATTCGTTCCTCCATGGCCAGCGCTCTACTACGGGATGTGATTCGCCGAATGCGCTCCTTAAACCGTTCAATGGTTTTAGGGGCTAAAGAATGACGCCCATGCTGGGCGTACATGGGATAGAAAGAGCACCGAACGGTTCGGTGCTCTTAATTGATTTAGATGTTAGCTCAAAACGCTATATATAGGCTTTCGTGCAACTATTCTTCTTCAAGTTCATCTCTATTTTACGGACAGGGGATCACTCAGCGGAATCCGATATGGAGCTTTCCCACCCTCCGCGCGATAGGCGGGTCGACTCCAGAGCCAAGCGGCCGTCAAAAAACCGGCAGCTTTTATAATATCTCAGATCGGACCACCACAGCCGGCTATAAATCTTATCCTCTCTGAAACGCTTGAGAAGACGCCCTGGCTGCCCTAATCCGGTATAAAAAGGGCCCAGCAATTCAGACGGGTCCCGGAAGCATTCCCATTCGCATAAACGGCAAGGACTTTGCGGTTTACGCTTCCAATCCGAAAATGATCCGAGGGATTCTTGCCCACGGTACCCGCAGGGGTAGAGATTCCCGTCGCGGGCGCTTATGAAAAAGAAATCCAATCCTCCGCGGCAGGGAAAGGCGAAATCAGCCTCTTCCGTAATTTGTTTTTCCAACGCGTAGAGTGAACTTAAAGGGGAGAAGATTCTAATCCTTGGGCGATAAACGGGGATTATCTCCCGCAAAGCGCGAAAGATTACCGCTTTTTCCCGCGGCTGGAATTGAACCATGGCATGGGGCGAATAGGCGCCATAAACGGGCAGCAGGGTTGGAGCCTCTTCGAGAGATGCGGAGCTCATCGGGTAGCAAACATTGGCCATGGTAAAACCGAGCTCGATGACAAAATCAAAAAAACCGGCCAGGGATTCTTTCATATATTGATAAAGACCCTTTTCGTCCATATCGTCGGCCCTCCGGTCAGCCCCTCCCACCAGCCGGTTTATCCCTAAATTGGCAGCCGGATAGAGTCCTTCGGAATGAAACCAGGGCAATGATTTTCTTACACCGCTGATTACTCCCGGCAGGCCCCGGATTTCCTCATGGGTTTGAGGGTCTTGGGAGTCAATACTTATCCACAGGTTCCGCAATCCCGATGCTGAAAGCTCGTGGGCCATGCGTTTGATCCGGCTTTCGTATCCGGCTTGATTCCAGGCCCGCATAAAAAAAGCGTTGGTGCCGGTGCGAATCATCGGAATTTTGTGTTTATGCGCGTAGCGAATCAAGCGCAGGAGGTCTTTATAGTATAAAAATGGTTCGCCACCGGTAAAGGACAGGGAACGAAAGCCCCGGGCCGCTGCCAGGCGGATCAGTCCTTCCATCTCTATTTGCCCCAGGCGGCGGCGAGCCATGGGATTGCTGCGGTTCATATCGCACTGCGGGCAGGCGGCATTGCAGCGGTCGCTGAGCTGTATTACGAGCTGCCCCGGCACTCGTCCGCAGCAAAAACGGAAGAAATCAAATGCAGTTTGAAAGGGAGAATACCCGGCTGCCAATCACCATTTACCCCCTGTAAAGAGTTTCTTTCATTGTGAAGGGTAAATGTTTACGGCTTATTCAATCAAGGTAAAGACTTTATTAAGCGGGTTTACATTGTCGTTCCAACGAAAACCGATACTGATTTTTTGCAAACCGGGTCGGTATTATTTACTTCAGCTTAAGCTCTCCTTAGCAACTGCCTTTTACAATAAGAAAAAGATAATAGCATAAGGAGATGGGCGGATGTTTTTTCAAACCCACTGGTTGATTGGAGAAACCGTGGCTCGCATTGCCTATAACGATGAACCCGGAAGCATCAACCCCCGAGCTTTCAGTTGGGGATGCGTACTGCCCGATATTGCTAACCCTTACAACCAGATACCGCACACGGTAAAGGATTCCTACTGGCTGTTCAGCACTCTCCTTGCCCAGGCTCAAGCTCCCACCTTCAATAGCGGGTGGGATTTTTCTGTTCATATAGGAATGTTGAGCCACTTCATCAGCGATTACTTTTGCCGCGCCCATAACGACCCGGAATTGATAGAATTCGTTCCCCATGCTATATACGAGACTAAAATGCTGGGCAAAGCGAATGGTAAGAAGATTCAAAAGCTGGCGGCATCCTATCTTCAGAACGAAAGAGACGAGATCAGCGATGTCCACCAATACCTTGAGTATAAACATTCATGCTATCTAAACAGCCCGCCCGGACCTGATACGGACATCGCTTATGCGGTGGAGATGGTTTTAAATGTAGCTTTAACCCTGCTTAAGCCTAAACCGCAAAACCTGTTGCGGGTGGCCTGAGTTGGTATCGGATGCGGGCTTGGTCAGGTTTGGGAAGCTTCCCAGGAAAGGAAAGATGATATGCGTATTGCCGTTTTTAGCGACACCTATCTTCCCCAGGTGAATGGAGTAAGCAAAACCCTCCATCTGATGCACCGCTATATGAACCAGGCCGGGATTGAGAGCCTTTTCGTAACTCCTACCGCTCCGGAAGGAGAAGAAGGAATTCTGACCTTACCGGGACTTAAGTTCTTTATGTATCCCGAACTATCTCTGGCTTTACCCCGTTATTTCTATACCCGGCGCATCATGGACGAATTTAAACCCGATATTATTCATCTGGCTACTGAATATACGGTGGGGCTGATCGGATTAAAATACGCCTTGAGCAGAGGGTGTCTTTTAAGCGCTTCCTATCATACCAATATTCCGGAATATCTCGGCTATTACAATATGCCTACCCTGGAGGGAATCGCCTGGAAGTACTTGCTCTGGTTTCATTCTTACATGCACATCAATATGTGTCCGAGTGATGCTACGGCACAGCTCTTAAGCCAAAGAGGCATGGGCAACCTGCAGGTTATGGGAAGAGGAATAGATGAGGAGGGGTTTTCGCCGCTTATGCGCAGTGAGGAGATCCGGCGGGCCTGGGACATACCCGGGGAATGTCTGGTGTTGTTATACGTTGGGCGCCTGGCCGTCGAGAAGGAACTGGATGTTCTGCTGGAGGCGACCCAATACCTGGGGGACCGTCCCTTCCGTTTAATGATGGTGGGCGACGGGCCGTTACGCTCTGAATTGGAAAAGCGAAGGGATGAGAAAATATTATTTACCGGCTACAAAACCGATGAAGAGCTGCGCCGCCTTTATGCCTCGGCTGATATTTTTGCCTTTCCCTCCAGTACCGAGACCTATGGCAACGTCATTCTTGAGGCGATGGCCTCCGGACTCCCGGTAGTCGGACCCCAGGCCGGGGGGGTGCAGGAAAATATCATTGACGGCTACAACGGCCTTTATTTTACTCCTCACCAGGCGGCAGATATGGCCCAGGCCATTATAAAGCTGATGGATGATGAAAACCTCAGATTACAGACAGGTCGCAACGCTTACCAGCACGCTCAGTCGCGCACCTGGCAAAACGAATTCTGCCAGGTATTTGAAACCTATCAACAGATGCTCGAAAAACCGTCATCTGACCCTATTGGAATGTTGTCTGCCTCATAAAAACAAGTAGAGCGGATGGTGTAGAAAGGAAGGTGAGTTATGAAAATAACGGTAATCGGAGCGGGTTACGTCGGCCTTACCAGTGCTGTTACCCTTGCTTATCTGGGACATCAAGTAACCTGTATGGACACTGACCTGGCCAAAATAGACCGGCTGGTCAGGGGGGAAGCTCCCTTTTATGAACCGGGTTTGGATGAACTGCTGGCGGAAACTGCTGGCAGCATGCGCTTTACCGCTGATTATCGGCCGGCCCTGGCCGATGCCAGAGCGGTTTTTTTAGCCGTTGGAACTCCGCAAAACGCAAACGGTTCTCCGGATCTGAGCCAATATTGGAAAGCCGTGGACATGATTATGGACTGCATGGACCCGGCTTGGGCCGCTTTGCTTTTGGTAAATAAAAGCACCGTCCCGGTGGGAACCGGCGACAAGTTAAAAAAGCGGCTTCATTTCAGAGGCTTCGGACAGCGCATCGAGATAGGCAGCAATCCCGAATTCTTGCGTCAGGGCTCGGCCCTGGTTGATAATTTTTTCCCTTCCCGCCTGGTGCTGGGCGGGGACAACTCGGCGCGCCATACACTATTGCAAATTTACCGACCCCTTTTAAATGAACCGCATCTGGCTCCTGACTATATCAGACCTCCCGCCAATTTTAAGAAGATAGAGGTTTTTCAAGTTGACATTCGCACCGCTGAGCTTTCCAAATATGCAGCCAACGCCTTTCTGGCCATGAAGATCAGCTTTATCAATGAGATGGCTAATATAGCGGAGCTGGTCGGCGCTGACATTACCCGGGTAGCTGACGTAATCGGAGCCGACCCGCGCATAGGACGGCTCTTTTTGAATGCCGGGATTGGCTATGGCGGGTCATGTTTTCCTAAAGACACTCAGGCCTTAAAGTACCTGGCGGATGTGCGCGGATACGACGTGACCCTGCTTTCGGCGGTAATTCACGTCAACAACCAGCAGCCTTACCGCCTGGTGACTAAATTGGATCAAGCGCTGGGCGGTCTTGAAGATAAATCGATCTGCCTATTGGGCTTAACCTTCAAGCCGGAAACCGATGATCTGCGGGAAGCTCCCAGTCTCCCGATCATTCAGATTCTCGTTGATTCCGGGGCCTATGTCCGCGTGCACGATCCAATTGCCTTGGATAAAGCTCGCGGCCTTCTGCCTCAAAATGTTGTATGTTGTTCCGAGCTGGAAGATGCCTTGCAAGGAGCCGATGCGCTGGCCATATTAACCGAATGGCCTCTATACCAAAGGCTTGATCCGCTTGCCGTAAAAAAACTGATGCGGGGGAATGTAGTTGTTGACGGGAGGAATTGTTTAAGCCCGGATCTGTTTGCCGCCCATATGCAATATACAGGAGTCGGGCTTAATACCAGCAGTCAAGCCAAGACTAGCGAGGCCAGTGCTCAAGACTTGTATAGAGGGGAATATCCCCTTACCTATATAGCTCAAAGCTGACCTCCTGGCAGTGATCAATAGCTGTTAAAACAAACCGGTACTCAGGTGAGGCAGCTCGTCCCAAGTCTTCCTACGATCGAAAAAATAATGGCTTCCCGGAGCGGCTTTAGCCGCCTGTTTCACCTCACCGGCTGCTTCCGCAAGCGACAGGTGGTTGGGGAAAGGGCTGCTGGAGTAATTGGCCACCCCGGCAATGGATAAGGTCATAATCGGAACCTGCACCAGCTTTCCCCTGCGATCGGTAGTCAGGATAAACCCCTGACTCAGGGTTTCCGGGTCGTATAATTCTTTAACCCGCAGTTCAAATTTTCTTAAAATCTCTTGCGCCATACGCTCAGCCCGGGATAAATCCGTAATAATAATAAAATCGTCACCGCCGATGTGTCCCAAAAGATCATGGTCAATCCCCAGGCGTTCAACCACTTCTCTCAGGATATTGGACAGGAACAATAAAGCCCGGTCGCCATGCTCAAAGCCGAAGTAGTCATTAAAGGCCTTAAAATTGTCCAGGTCAATATAAAGCACGGCAAATTCGTGTTTCAAAAACAGGGCATCGCTGATCCGGCGTGTAATCAAGCGGTTTCCCGGCAAACCGGTCAGGGGATTGGCGTCTTTGGCCTGCTCGATCTGAATCTGGGCCATGGAGTTGAGAATTTGGGAGATGGATACAATGCCTATATATTTTTCATGCTCCGTCACTATTAAGGAATCGTTTAGACCCTGGTCAATCCGTTCGGCAATCAATTTCGCGGATGCCTCCAAGGGGGTTTGACTGGAAAGGATCAACGGTTCCTGGTCCATGATATCCCGGGCTTGCTTCCTGGTAAGGATTTCATACCCGTAGCGAGTGCCCAGAGTATTGAAAAGCCGATCGCGCATTATCAATCCCCGGGGCTTATCATCCTGGCAAACCGCGAGACCGGTAATCGTCTTTTTGCGATTGAACGTTTCAATGATACTAAGCACGGAAGTCTCCGGGCTTATAGAGTTTAAATAGATCACAAAATCCCCGATTCGCGCCGTGGTATCATGCTGATTGCTATATGGTTTGGTATATGACTTAATAATTCTTGCCGCCATGGGATTGATAGCCGCGTTCAGAGCACCGGGTCTGGCTAACAGGTAGCCCTGGCCGTAATTACAGCCCAGATCAATAAGAACCTTGAGTTCCTCTACTGATTCAATGCCTTCGCAAATAATCCGGGAGCCCACTTTGGCGCAGAAATCAACCAGGGTTTCCAGAAGCGCCCGTTTGGTTGGGTTCTGGTCAATATCGCGGATCAAGGAACAATCTATTTTCACAAACTCCACCTGCAATTCGGCTATGGCCTGCAGGCTGGAATAACCAGCTCCGGCATCATCAATGGCAATTCGATAACCCGCCACCCGGAAGGAATCCAGAGCCTCGCGGAACTGAGCGTAATCTTCGATGGGATCGCGTTCGGTCAATTCCAACACCACCCGCTTGGGGTTGATTCCGTTGGCTGACAATAAATCGCTCAGGACATTCTGGTAATCACCCGAGGCCAGGATTGAGGGGGAGACATTAATAAACAATAAAGCATCGCCCAAATCCTGCGCGGCTCCCTTTAAGGCGGTCTTATGGCAGAGGAGTTCCAGGGCGGAAAGGCATTTATAGCGTTCGGCCAAATTGAAGAGGAGCGCCGGTGAAGCCAACTCGCTTCCTTCCGGGCCTCTGCTCAGGGCTTCATGTCCCAAAACACTTCCGCTCTTGAGCGACACGATAGGCTGATAAACGGTTTTTATCAATTCCCGCCGCAAGATCTGTTTCATGCTGTGCCACTGCCGGTGTTCCCGGGCGTCAGAAAAGCTTTTGGCGACAAATATGGCCTCCTTGATCGCCTCATATATACTGGATTCGATGGGCACCGGTGCCGAAGGAAGCAGGTCAGAATAGCCGAGGTGTATTTTCAGTTTGCTCTTGGAAGCTATTTCCGGGTTGTTCTGGTTTATTAAGGTCTCCAGATGCTTGCGCAGGGCAGTATAGTTATGTTCAAAATCAGGTGTTTCCGGGGGGGCTTCGATAAAAATAAGAAAATCATCGCCGCCCAGGCAGCAGGTGGCTATTTGAGGACGGTGTCCATAGAAGGGAATATCCGCCTCCTGCAAGGCTTTCCCGGTATTTAAAAGTATTTTCTGGCAGGCCTCCCGGCCGAACAGAGCCTCCACATCCTTAAAGCCTTCCAAATCCACGTACAGCATGGCCACTAAAGTTCTCTCCAGAGCCTCTTCCACTTGAGGAAGGACCGAAACCCAAATCGGCAGACCGCTGCTTCTATCCATAATGGATATATTACTATGGAGGCCGGAGCCGTTCGCCAATGATTGGATGATTTTCTTCAGCATGTTCAGCATTCACTATCACCTCAAACCCTCAAAAGAATATCCTTGAAGTCATCTTTCTTCCTTGAAATTAGTGGTCTGCAGCAGTTGTTGCGGCTATTTGCTGCTGGCCGTTTCATCCAGACCCTCCGCCATTCTGGCCAGTTGGCGGGCCTGGTCGAAAGTTGTACGGGTATGTTCGGTTTGGGAGATGGCCAGGTTCTTCATGTAGCCTACCAGTTCGCGGATGGCTTCGCTCATCTCCCTGATGTTGTTAAATTCCTGCAATAAACGCTTTCCGACGCTGTTTATTTCCATTCCTGCCTGGTACATCTCATCGATAGAACGTTCATTGCCTTCGATGGCCGCGTTTATGTTTTGGAGTCCCTGCCCCATTTCATGGATCTGGGCTATCCCTGGTCTTAAGGCCTCGAACATCTCTTCCATCCGGCTTTCGAGATCTCTATAGCTTTCAGCAACTTCGGCGACCAGGCTGCCGGCGCGACTGGAGGAATGCGCCGCTTCTTGGGCCAGCCTTTTTATTTCATCAGCCACAATCGAGAATCCTCTGCCGGCCTCTCCCGCCCGGGCCGCTTCAATGCTGGCGTTCAAGGCCAATAAATTAGTCTTTCCGGCAATTTCCCCGGTTGTGCTGTTTATTCTATCAATCTCAAGCAAGTTTTGACTCAACTTGGCCAGCGAGGCGCGGGTTTCACCAACTGATGATTCGATCCCGTGCAGATGGGCCAATAATTCTTCTCGGGCCTGCTGGTTCTGATCAGCCAGGCCCAGCATGGCGGCACTGAGCTTCTTACCGGCTGCGCTTCTATCCCTGATCTTGTCCACCCGGGAGCCCAGCTCGTTCTGCATATGATGCATATTTTCCAGTGATTGAATTTGCTTATCCAGAAAGACCGTAATATTGACAAATTGATCGGCAATGCCCCGGGCGGCCTTGTCTATTTCGCCGGTTTTGCTGCTCAACGAATAGCTAAAAGACCTCAGTTCAACAGCCGATTGAGCAATTTCGGCCACGAATTCTTTCAGCGATTTCAGCATATCCTGCAGGCTGTCGTTTAAACTATCGAGCTCTGAAAATCCGGAATGGCTCACAAAGGATTCTTCCCAGTCTCCATGATGAATACGTTCGGCCCGAGCGGCCATATCGATGATGGGGTTGATCACTGCCGATAAGCGGTGCTGAAGCATAAAGTAGGCCAGCAATAGTGAGATAATGGCTAAAAAGCCAATGATTCCGGCCAGTTGATAAACCGGTTTAAGAAGTTCATGCTCTTTTATAAGTAAAACTACCAGGGTTTTTCGTTCGGAAAAATAACTGTAGGCAAGGTGATAGGCTCCCCCATTAATCTCTATGGTTCTGGTTCCCTGCTTGTTTTGAAGCATGTCATTCAAGTCTTGGGCATTCAGGGACATCCCCTCTGGAGCGCCATAAACCTTGCTCAGCGTTCCATCATCCCTGATGAAGACCTGCCCCAAACGGTAGCCCCGCTCGTTAAGAAAGTCAGAGCGTTGCGAGGTTAGATAATAATCCAATTTGGCGTCAAATTTACGGCTGTCCTCAGTTGCCTGAAGAAGGGCCATTTTTTCAACTACACTCCTGGCTGAATCCAGTAGCTGGCTGTCAGCCATATTGAGAATCTGCCGTTTCCCCAGAGTCAGTGAAGCAATGGTCAGTACGGTCATAAAGACAATGAGTATAAAAGCCAGGTTCATGTTTACGCTTCTTCTAATAGACCGCCGATTCATAAAAAAACACCCCATAGGATAAAAATGCCAGATTATTTTACTGATAGTATACTTGGGGTGTTTTAATTTAAAATTAATCAAATGTAATAATAGGGTAAAATCGTATGAAAATTATGTCCTTAGGCCTAGGACCTGTTAAATTTTATTTTGAAATCAATAAATTTACATTTACTTCAGACAAAATTTTGCGTGTTACGCTTACTTAAAACAATTCACAGCCTTTGCGCGGCTTCCTGCGCTAAAAGTGATCGTTCACATTCGTTTTCCAATAAGGAAATCTGACAACATAACGGGCTTCCTTTCATTTTTTCGGAGGCATAACTCAATCCGTTGCTGCGGGCGTCTAAATAAGGATGGTCAATTTGGGTAGGATCGCCTATAATGACGATTTTCGTGGAGGGACCGGCCCGGGTTATAATACCCTTAATCTGATTAGGAGTGAGGTTCTGGGCTTCGTCAATGATAATCCAGTGTTTTGCAATAGACCTTCCCCGCAGATAAGCAACCGCTTCCACGTTTATTATCTTGCGGGAATAGAATTCTTCCACTTTATCCTTCAACTTTTTCTCGGAATCATAACGGAGCTTTTCGTCATTATCTATAAGAATTTCCAGATTGTCATTGATACCTCTCATCAAGGGTCCCAACTTCTCAGCTTCCGTACCGGGTAGAAAACCAATCGACTCATCCATCCCGATATAAGGCCGGCAAACCAGTATTTTTCTATAGTCTTTGGAATTCATGATCTTATGTAATCCCACAGCCAGGGCGTAAAAAGTTTTGGCCGTTCCCGCCGGGCCTTTGCATATAACCAGAGGAATTTCCTCGGGCGGGCTCATTAAAGCTTCCTGGTAAAATTTCTGGCCGGTGTTTCTAGGTATTACGCCAAAGGGTTTTTGGCGGATATACTTAAGAAGGGCCACTTTATCGTTTTTGGCAATGCCAATGGCTTTTTGGTTATAATTGTCAAAGGCAGTAATAGTAACGAATTGATTATGAATTAAGGGAGCTTCCAGCCAATCCTCTTTATGCCTGATAAAGAGGTCTTTTAAGTGTATAAAACCCGTTTCATAGAACGCTTCTATATGTGAAGACCGGGTAAATACCTCGCTCCTCCCTTGATACTGATAATGTAGTTCAGGAGCCTGATCATGGTGAAAGTCCTGAACCGGTATGCCAATAATGTCGGCTTTAATCCTGGTAAAGACATCTTTGGTAACCAAATAAACACTGTTTTTGTCTTGATGCAGTCCAAGGCATACCTGGAGTAATCGGTTGTCATTTTTAT
Organism: Syntrophomonas sp. UBA5314; assembly: GCA_002410325.1. Taxonomy (GTDB): domain Bacteria; phylum Bacillota; class Syntrophomonadia; order Syntrophomonadales; family Syntrophomonadaceae; genus UBA5314. Next base: position 110,606 of record DHRK01000001.1, on the reverse strand, counting down.
CGACATCCCAGCGGGACGGCAGCTGGCAGGAAGTATGATTTAGCTCAACCTTTAATACTCCGCCGTTTGACAAAGGCACCCCTTCGAGCAGATGGCCCCTCAACCTCAATTGATCTAACAAAGCTCCGACCTGCCTAGCATTGGCCCCGCGATCACTCCCATCCTTGCGGAAATTATTGATTTCTTCGATGACCGCTTCCGGTATTACCACGGTATTGTCGTCGAAAGCCAATATACTGTCAGCTGAATGCAGTAAAACGCTGGCATCAAGTACAAAAGTCTTTTTCAAGCCTTCATCTCCCTTTCAGGATACTACTATGCTGTAAACCTTATAAGATCAACAAAATAAACCCGTAAACCGATGCCGCCACGGCCAGTCCCCCCAGCACATCGCTGGGATAATGAGCACCCAGGTAAATCCGGGATACTCCAACCAGCAAAGCCAGGAACAGCAGGGGAACCATAAAATGAGGATAGTAGTAGCCAAGGGATAAGGCTATGCTAAAGGCGTTGCTGGTATGTCCGGAAGGGAAGGAAGATTTAGTACTGGGGGGGTGCACAGCGATGATGTCGTCCTGGGCATGACAGGGCCGGGGCCGCCGGATAATGGATTTAAACAAAATCACCCCCAGGTTGACTGAAATTAATATTAGCGAGGTGCTTCTGGAGACGGCGCCGAGTTCCGGGTCTTTGGACCAGATAAACCATAATAACAGCAAAATTACGGCTGGAACTACCATCTGAGTTGCGCCGTGCATTATTACGTCCAGGCAGCGTGATCGGTAACGGCTGTTGAAAGCGTACAAAACGCGTAAATCCTGATACCTGGCATAGTCCACCAGTGCATGCAATATTATCACCTCCCATACCCAACCAAAGAATATTCCAGCTCGAATTCGCCGCTGTCCTTAGTTCAGTTTAAGAGGGAAGTGCTACAATTCTGTTATTGTAATGTAAATATTTCGTGTCAGTAAGGTAATTTATATTCAACAAAAAAGCGGTCAAGCAAAATCGGGAGTGCTACCATTCAAGGGGGAGCCGAGGTGAGAGCCAGGCCAAAGGGAAAGCCAGAGAAGCCAGGGAGACGGCCCTTCCCTCATTCGACCAGGCTGCGGAAGTAGCGGCAGTTCTCCACGATGTCCGGGCCTTTTTTAAAAAGGCCGCCGCCAATCAGAAAGGCCACTTCCGAGCCGTAAAATTCTGACATTTCGGGAATGGTATCGACGCTCATCCCCCCTCCCGGACAGGGAAATATTTCTTTGAGGCCGCCCAGCGGCTGCTCGGTGCCGGCTACGATACTCAGGCACTCCTCGCGGCTGAAGGAGAAGCGGCCGCCAAAATTCGGATATACGGTTCCGTCGGCCCCGGCCAGGCGAACCAGCTGCCCGAACAGGGTGCGATGGGATATTCCATGCAGCGGGCTCATTACATAGGTCCCCAGCCAGGCCGGATGGGCGATAAGCGGCAGGTCGACATTTTTATCATCGGCCACCGTTCTCATGGTGTCAAACCCTACCAGGCCGGGGGCGATGAGCAGCCCCCCGGCGCCCTGCTCACGGGCGTAATAGGCCCGCTCCAGCACCTGATGGTGGGGTGCGCTGATATTGGCCAGGTAAATACAGCTCCATCCGGTTTCCTGATTGGCCCGCGCCACCGCCTGGGCACAGAGCCGCACCCTTTCGTGGTAGGGGGCGTAGCTCTGATCAGTAAGCCCGTGGTCGTCTTTAATGAGATCAATTCCCCCCAGGGCCAGCTTATAAGCCAGTTCGGCCAGTTCTTGAGAGGATAAACCCATGGGCTTTAGAGCGGAAAAGAGCAATGGCCTTCCCTCGACTTTAACCCGTCCCCGCAAACCGGTCCGCCCCCAGCGGGGGCCCTTAAAACGCTTTAGCATGCTGTCCGGAAGAATCAAATCTTCCACCCGGTAACCGGGCTTGATGCTGATATTGCCAAAAACAACATTGAGCAATTGGGTGAATTCAGCGGCCGCGGTATCAGCGGCGAAGCTGACCAGGGCGCTAAAGCCGCCCGCCCCGGCGGGGCGAAAATCCTCTATCCGGCCCACCACCTGGTCTTTAATAAAACCGGGTGGAATTAATTCGCCCGGAAATTCCACGGTCTGTTCCAGGCAAATGTCGCAGGCCTTTTCATACGCCTCCGCTTCATCGCCGCTCAAGCGATAGCGGACCATAAACCGCTCCATCACAGCGCCTCCGCTTTGGCCGAACTGTGCACCGGAGTAAGGTGGATCTGCTCCAGGTCGGCTTCGCCTATATTAAACCGTTCTCCTACCAGTTTTTCTATTGCCTCTATCAAGGCCTGAGCATCCAGGCCATATTCCCGGGCCAGGTAGGGGCGGCTGGCCCCGTGCAAAAAGGTATCTTTAATCCCTATTCTGACCAGCTTCTTGCCCAGGCCCGCCCCGGCCATCTGTTCAGCTACGATGGTGCCCAGACCGCCGATTATCGAGTGGTTTTCCATGCTTATCACCCCGTAGCGGGCTTCGGCGATCGACTCGATGATTTCAGGGTGAGCAAAGGGCTTGAGGGTTGAGACATGGATGTGCTTGACCGCCAGGCCCCTCTTTTGAAGGACCCGTAAGGCCCGCAGGGCCTCTTCCGTGCATATGCCGCTGGACAGCACCACCAGGTCATGGCCCTGGCTCAAGGTCCTGGTCCGGCCCAGAGCCATCGGTTCGGAGGGATCAAAAAGGCGGGGTATTTCACCGCGCAGCATTCTCACATACACCGGGCCTCTCACTCCATAGGCCACATCCATAACGCTTTCCACTTCAGTGGCGTCCCCGCATTCCAGCACCGTCATGTTGGGCAGGGAACGCATTATGCTTATGTCTTCAATGGCTTGATGGGTGGCTCCCCCGGGGGTCATGATGCCGGGTAAAAAGCCGAACATCTTGACCGGGAGATGCGGATAGGCCACCGAAACGGCGATCTGGTCATAAGCGCGGCGATAGATGAAAACGGCAAAGGTGTGGACCAGCGGGCAATAACCCTCGCGGGCCAGGCCTCCGGCAAAACTCAGCATGTTCTGCTCCGCAATTCCCATAGAGAGGAAACGCTCCGGGTAGGTGTCCCGGAAAAGATCGATTTCCGTAGAACCGGTTAAATCAGCTGAAAGAACCAGCACATCGGGTTTGTCTTGAGCCCATTTAACCAGATTATGATAATGCACTTTGGAGAGTATTTCCATTACCGCACTCCTTTTTTACCGTCTAAAGGCTGTCGAGCAGTGAGCGGAAGGCCTCCCGTTCGGTTTCCCGCTCGAAACGCGTATAATGCAGTTTGGGCCTTCGGCCCGCCAGCAGTTCTATGCCCCGGCAGGGGTCGGTGTCGGCCAGAACCACCAGCGGACGGCCGTCCGGTTTAAGCCCGGCGGGCCTGGCCAGCGCTTTAACGTCATGGCCGTCAATTCTTATGACCCGGGCTCCGAACGCCTTCAAGCGTTTGTCCAGGGGCTCAATATTCATGACCTGGCTGACCAGGCCGTCGCATTGCTGGCCGTTGACATCCACATAAATGACGGTATTGTCCAGCCGGTGAAAAGCCATGGCCTGGATGGCCTCCCAGACCTGGCCCGATTGAAACTCCCCGTCCGACATAAAAACGAAAACCCGTCCCCGGTCCCCCCGCCGCTTGCGGGCCATGGCCAGACCGGCCGCCTGACTGATGCCCTGCCCCAGGGAGCCGGTCATCAGCTCCATGCCCGGAGAATGCTCGGCCCCGATCATTTCCACCGTGCTGCCATCCCGGTTAAACTGGGCCAGGCCTTCCGGGGCCATCCTCCCCAATTCCACCAGGGCGGCGTATAAAACCAGGGCATACTGCGAGGGGGAAAGAATCAATCGGTCCCATTCCGGGCCTTGCGGTCCGTTGTAGCCGGCGCCGCTTGCATACGCGGGATTGCCCGGTCCGGGCACGCCGGCAAAAGGCGGGGGAACCGGCGGAACTGTGGCTGGTCCGATTTTCATGGCTTTTAAATATAGAGTGGCTATTATTTCAGCCGCCGAGCAGGCCTGGCTTAAATAACCGCCGTTGTTGCGAATAGTGTGCTCTAGAACCCGCCGGCGGATGCCCCCGGCCACCCGGTACACCTGGCTGGTCCATTCATCGCGCTGTCTGGAAGTCATATGCCTCTCCTCCGGTACTTCATTACTTCAATATCTATGCCCGGGATTATTGTATCATTTTTTGAAGCAATGGGGACATACCCGTATTGACGCCCACCACTCCCGGGAAAAGCAAAGACCCCGAAGGGTCTCGTCAGGCATCTGTAATTTTCAGTCTAACTATTGGTAGACATGGGGGTCCACCGGATTGGGCTGTTGTTCAATGTGACTCAGGCAGTACTGGGCAGGCCCTTCAATGATGTCCCCTTCGTAGCTGAAACGGGAGCCGTGGCAGGGACAGTCCCAGCTGCGCTCGGCATGGTTCCATTCCAGCTCACAGCCCACGTGGGGGCAGGTTATATCCACCATGTGGACCTTGCCCGTTTCATCACGATAGGCCCCCATTTTCTGGCCGTCAACATGCACCACCTGGGCCTGGTCTTTATCAAGGTCCAAATTATCCATAGCCGGTTCCAGTTTACCCGCCACATAGTTTTTAGCCACATCCGCGTTTTGCACGATAAAATTTACGATGGTGCTGGCCGAAGTGGCCCGCGAGGGATTGTAAACCGGGGCCCAGGGGCTCTCTCCCCGGGTAATCAAATCACGCAGGATCATGGCTGAAGCGGCGCTGCCCGTCATGCCCCATTTACCGAAACCGGTAGCCAGGTAAAGGTCGGGGCTGCGCATAGTCAACCTTCCCACATAGGGAATCCCGTCCAGGGTCATACAATCCTGGGTCGACCAGTGGTAGAGAATCTCTTTCACCTTGAAGTTATCCCGGGCAAACTGGATCAAATTCTGATAACAGCGGTTGGTGTTCTGGCACTGCCCGGTCTTATGGTTTTCGCCGCCAATCAGGATCATTTCTCCGCCCCGGTAACGCTGGCTGCGCAGGGAACGGGTGGGAGTCTCGGCTGAAATATACATGCCCGGGGACAGCTTATCGGCGCTCTCTATACTGATCAAATAGGATCTTTCCTGGTAAATGCGTGAAAAATACAGGCCGCCTCCATCAAAAAAGGGATAGTGGGTGGCAATAATCACCTGGCCGGCCCTGACCCGCTGGCCCTGGCTGGTATTTACCACACAGGTGCGGCCTTCTTCGATTTCTATCGCATGGGTCTTTTCAAAGATCTGTCCCCCGTTTTTTACCATCTCTTCCGCCAGGGCCTTTAGAAATTTCAGGGGATGAAACTGGGCCTGGTGGTCAAAGCGCAGGGCCGCTTTGATCGGAAAGGGCAGCGCCAGGCGCTCCACAACCGAGGCTACGATTCCCAGGCTGGATGCCGCCTCGGCCTCTTTTTCCAGCTTTTCGATATATTTATCGGACTGGGTGTACACAAAAGCCGGGCGCCACAGAAAATCGCATTCGATATGGTGCTCCCCGGCCAGATCATCGATCATGTGGATAGCCGCTTCATTGGCGTCGGCATACTGCCTGGCCTGCTCTTCGCCAACGCTTTTTTTCAGGCGGTCATAGATTAGAGAATGCTGGGAGGTGAGCTTGGCCGTAGTATGGCCGGTGGTCCCCTGAAGAATCCGGCTGGCCTCCAGCACAGCCACCTTCAGCCCGGCCCGGGACAGTAAATACCCGGAGAGGATCCCCACCATCCCGCCGCCTACTATCGCGACATCGACGGCGAGCTCCTCCTGGAGCGGCGGGTAGTCGGTTTCGGGAGTGGATGCTATCCAGTAAGGCACAGGATCATTTACCAATACATTTTCATTCAAAATCGATCACTCCAATAAATTCGTTTTGAATAGTTTGCTACGTTACACCTTGTCTAAAACAGAATTATATTGGAGTATTCTGGTGGATTCAGCCGCCCGATAAATCAGTTTATCTCAGCAGATAGACCAGCAATGCCAGTTGCACAATGAGGATCAGCGGCATTCCCAATTTGAATTTGCGGTGCAGGGTCTTGTGACGGAACATATACATGGCCAGAAGCCCGCCCAGAGAGCCGCCCAAAATCGCTGTCAGGAAGAGACTCTTCTCGCTTATTCTCCTGCGCCCCCGCTTGGCCAATCGTTTGTCCCAGAAAAACATAAAATAGCAGACCGTGTTGATAATCATCAGATAGAAAAGGATTATTTTCAAGGTGCTTATACTGTCCATTACCAATAGTCTTCACCTCCTGGCATAAACCAAGACTGTCTAATTAGGATACCTTTGTACCCGGGAAATAATTTGGTTCAAGAGCCATACGACTTTTTCCAGGGGCGCCAGTATATGTTTTTAACCCATGAACGAAGACCGGATGTCGGGGAATGGACATTGCTGCGAGAAGGGTTCAGCCGGTTTAATAATCAGAGCGGAGATATTATAGGGTGAATCTAAGACCCACGCCGCAGGATGGGATGGTAAGTCTTAAATAAGCTCCTATAAGGTTCACTGGGTACCACGGTTGGCCGGCATGACCAGCCAGCCCTAAGCACAATATAACATCAGCTTCCAATATTGGCAATTACCGAACGCTGTACCTGGCATATTTAAATTTAGCACTAATAATTAGCATACCAGTTAAAGTGCCACTAAATGCCTAAAGTCATAATTCCTGCAAACCGGTATAATGAGAAAAAGATTTAGTGGTCTGTAACACCTAAAGGTTTAGGTTATCCTCTGAGAAAAATTTTCGCAGGGGAAGGCAGAGGAAAGAGTAATACTGGACGTATTGCGATTGACGACAACGCAGCCCTGCGGAAATTTGGCCGGTGGGAACCAAATTTTTAGGTGTTACAGACCACTAGTCAGGGAGATAAAATGGATATCAATGTAAATCCCATCACCATAGGGTTGGTAGCTCTACTGGCTGTTCCGCTTGTTCAAGGCGCGCTTGAACCGCTTTCTCTGGGAGGTATTCGCCAGCGCCTGTGGTCGCTTTTAGATACATTGGGCTTTTTTCTGGCCTTGTATATGGCTATAGTCCTCACCCGCCGGATTTTTTTCGATCACGAGTCCGGAGTGTTCCTCAGCATATACAACTGGATCCCGGAGAATATACGGGTATTCCTCTACGGCCAGGATGTATTGATTTACATCATCGTAGTCCCTATTTTTCTGTTAATTCTTATAGAACTGATCCGCCTGCTTACCCCGGCCCTATTCAAAAGATGCCTGCTTCCTCTGGCTGACCGGCTTTACGCCTCTCTTGCAAACAGCGGGCGCTTGCTGAGTTCTTCGGCAGGCGCTCTGGCCCAGGTCCCGCGCGCCGCCTTTATGGTTTTTATTGCCGGCCTGCTGCTCAACTTCTTTGCCTATTATTGTCCTTCGCCCAGCCTGTCAAAATGGATGAACGAATCAACCGCCTATCAGGGCCTTTACCGGCAGGCCCTGTATCCAGCCCTGAACTCCAATCTGGCTAAAAAGGTTCCGGTTTTGGTCAATGATTCATTTGCTCAGGCCCTGGACCGGGTAATACCGCGCGAAACGCCGGACGGTTCTCCAGCCCCCCAGCGCAGCGTCAGGGTTATAGAATACTTCAACGGCGTAACCCTGGATGAGGCCATCAAATCCAATCCGCAAATCGATCAGACGGCCCGAACCATTGTGGGAAATGAATCCAACAGCAAAAAGAAAGCCTACCTTATCTATCAGTGGGTAAGCTCCCATATTGAATACGATTACGACAAGGCGGCCACAATCAGCCGCGACGCCCGCGGCATCCAATCGGGTTCCCAGGTAGCCTTCGGACAGCGTAAAGGCATCTGTTTTGACTACTCATGCCTCTATATATCCATGTGCCGGGCGGTGGGTTTAAAAGTGCGGCTCATTACCGGGTTGGGTTACAGCGGTATTTCATGGGGCGACCACGCCTGGAACCAGGTTTATTCCAGTGAAGAGCAGCGCTGGATAAACCTTGACGCTACTTTCGGGACCAATGGCAGATATTTTGATAAACCGGATTTTAATGCCGATCACCGTTATGCTGAAATCCAGGGAGAGTGGTGAAATAATTACATACTCAGGCGGTTGGACCACCATTCTTCAGTAGGTAAATCTTTATATATCTCCATGACCGAGCCATTAATGAGTATGACCCGAAAAAATATTTTTTCGCTCTCCCCATTCCACCATTCGCCGGCATCCTCCCACCGGTCCAATCTCTCGACTACTTCATACCAGGAATCAAGATATTTAACCTTGATGGGCTGTTCCGTCGCATCTGTAATTACTCCTACCCGTGAATGTAACAGTTTCATGATATCACCAACACACTAATATAGTGATATTATTATCGTTGTTATAGCTCTTGAACATGACTCCAAAAAACGGTAATATTTTCATTTCCCGGCTCATTCCAGGTAGTAATGTCCTATATTGTTTTGCATTTTTATGATATCATAGAATATTTGCGAAAATGGTCATAATTAGTCCGCCAATTCGTTTTCATGATTTGCCATGCCAAAGAACCAGCTCCTCAACCCTGCCCTATTTTTTTGTCAACTCCCAGAATGTGATCTTTAATCCAGTGAACTACGAAATCCAAAATACCCGTTAAATATTGTTCTTGATCCTGGTCTACCTTATTAAAATCAATGTCTTTAACCTTCTCAATAAAATCATCGTGGTACACTTTATGCGATAAAAGCTTTTTATATCCAATCTCGGCCATATACCTTTCTTCATAGGTAAAATGATAAACCGTGTAGTCTTTCAATTCTTCAAAAATATCAACAATTTGATCATACTTATCCAAAACCAGTTCGTTTCTAAGCAATTGATAAGCTCTATTTGCTATATCAAATAATCGCTTATGTTGTTCATCAATAGCTTTTACACCGATCGTAAAGTCATCATTCCACTGAATCATTTTTTCCTTCTCTCCTCTTCATTAAAATTTAGTAGCTTAAGGAAATGTATCGTAATTCACCGCACAAAAAATAGACCCTCGCAAGAGTCTATTTTGGCAATTGGTTTAACTTTTAGGCCGGTTTTTGCCGTTTGGCGCAATACCTTAATTCAACAGTTCAAAATGCATGGAATCGGAATAGCTGTTACCCCAGCTAAACCCGGCCGGTTTGAAGGCCTTTTCCCAAAGAATCAGGTTGGGATCATTAGTCTGGGAGGGAGACACGTATCCAAAGTGATTGGAGGCATTGATGTCAATAGCGGTTCCCCAGGAATGGTTGCTGAGTCCACTGGCGGGATTCCAGTTCGCATGGCGGGGCACAAAGGTGCCATCCATAGTCCTGATCAGGCTCAACAAGGGCACCTCTTTACCATTGACGACGGCGGTGCCGTTCTTGATGTAAGAAAAAGCCTTGATAAACTTATCTTTAGCCGCCCGGTTCACCTGCATGGTGCGGTTTAAACCGGGCAGGGTGATGCTTACTATATTCTGAGCCACCCACTGCGGGTCTATCTCAATTCTACCTCCGCTTAATTCACGGTAGCGGAATTGGCCATAGATTCCTTTGCTGGGACTGAGTTTGTTATAGACGCTGCTCGATCGGGATGGATTATTTACGACTGTCGTGTTTCCCTCCGTCTGTTTATTCTCCTGGCCCACCCGGTCGCTTGGTCCTGGATTGGGAACCGGCTGGCTGACCTCAGTTTTATCGGATACCGTCCCCGGGTTGTATGTACTGTCGGCCTGGTCTTGCTGTTGCTGCCCGCTATCTGGCTCTGGAACACTTTCAACGTCGGCCGCCTGATTGTCTTCAGAGCTTGTCCCTCCTAAAAAAGCATACTGGCGGTCAGAAGACGTTAACGGTTCGGTAATCAGTTCCCGGGCTGTAGAACCATCGGCTGCCAGGTTGGTATTTTGCGCCGCCAGCCTGTCCTGGTAATATAGCGAACCACAGATCAGGATAAGGGTCAGGGCGGCAATGGCCGCCGTCCACAATTGCTTTTTCTTCATATGTTTCCTCCTTGAAAAGAACCTCCCTGGCCATCCAGCCAGCATCTAAAACAATCCGGGTTTTCTTCTAATTACATACAATTCTAGCTATTACAGCAAAAGGTCGTCAAAGGAAAGTATAGGAATATGTCGATTTATAGGCTTTATGCCTGCTTCAAGCCTTCATTTCGCTGGTCCTATTTTCCTCTGATGGCATCAGCCCCCTTTATTGGCGGTCTGGCACTCGATTGGGACCTGACTGGGATAATTATCATCTAGCCACTGTATCGGATATGAGGTAAGTTATGGACAAGGAGGTACAAAACCATGATGAAAAAGTATTCGACCGCTGTCTTAGTCCTGCTTCTTATATTTGCCTATGCAGGACAGGCTCAGGCCGCAACGGCTTCCGGTTTCCGTATATCGACCGGCAGCGGGGGCCAAACGCTGCGCATCATGAAGTTGAACAACGCGCAGATCTACCTGGATTCATCCGGCCTGGTCCTCAAAATAATCTTACCCGGCAGTCAGGCGGACAGCCGCCCGACTACAATTCCTTCCCCGACCGCCCCCGCAACGGAGCAGCCTGCTCCAGACGCCGCAGTGACAGCCAGTTCAATGCAGCAAGAGATGCTGGGGTATATGAATGCCGAGCGGGCCAAAGTAAACGCATCTCCCCTGGTTCTGGACCAAGCGCTGAGCGACGGCGCTTATCTGAAGTCTGCCGATATGGCCACCAAGGGTTATTTCAGTCACACTTCACCCACCTATGGCAGCCCCTTTGCTATGATGAACAGCCTGGGTATAAGCTATCGTACGGCCGCTGAGAACATAGCCATGCACACCACGGTAAAGGGTGCGCAGGAAGCCTTTATGAATTCGCCGGGCCACCAGGCCAACATCTTGAACCCTGCTTTCGGCAGGCTGGGCCTGGGCTTTTATAAGAGCGGCAATTATCTGTACATAACCCAGTGGTTCGCCAATTAGTTTCCGCCTTTTAAAAGGCCCGCGGACTGAAAATCCGCGGGCCTTTTTACCCTTATTGCCTATAAATGTTTTACGCTTCCGGTTTAATCCTATATCATTAATATCATTAAAAAGGATGTCGACATCCGCTTATCTTATGGGCAGGAGAGACGCAAATGGATAACAAGCAAGACCTCCAGGAACTGGCGGTAAGGAGAGACGCTCTGGGAAAATACCTGGGGATTACTCTGGTCGAGGCCCGGCCCGGCTACGCCGTAACCACTATGACTGTGAAACCGGAATTGTTAAACGGGGTGGGAATCACCCACGGCGGAACCCTCTTTACCCTGGCTGACATAGCCATGGCTGCGGCCAGCAACTCCCATGGTCCCATGGCCGTGGCCCTCGATGTACACATTTCTTTTCTTAAGGCCACCCGAGAGGGTGAATTTTTGACCGCCACCGCCCGGGAAGAAAACCTGACCGGACGGACCGGCCTGTACCGGGTGGAAGTAAGGGACCGCCAAGATGAACTGGTCGCTACCGTGACCGGCCGGGTATCCCGCAAAAAATAGGAATGTTGTACTACTACATGATCTGGCGCAGGGTCAGGGCCACCTCGTGGATGGTGCGGGTGTAGAACATGTGATCAACCACGGTTTTAAACGTGTTTATGGTCTCCTGGTAGTATTTGTCGGTGAGGTCCCGGGTCTGGGGATGGGGATTGAATAGATAAAGGCGCTTTACCTTGCGCCGCAGCCTCTCCAGGGGCGCCAGGGCGAAAAACTTTTCGTAGAACTGGCAGTCGGTCAGAATAATGACCACCGTGCGGGAGGTGAGCAGGTGGGAATAGCCTTCCCGCAGCTGGCTCAAAGGGCGCCACAGCTCGGTTCCACCGTAGTTCCACTGCGGCAGCCGGCTGAGGTCTTTGAGCAGGTGCTCAAAATCCTGGTTCAGGTAGGGAGTAACGTAGTTCAACTGATTGCCGAAAATAAACACTTCGATTTTTCTCAATTCCTTTTTCAGGGCATAGAGAAATTGCAGCATCATCTTGGCGCTGGGCAGCATGGATGATGAGGTGTCCATGATCAATACTACCCGGGGAGTGACCGGTTTTTTCATATGCCAGGACATCTTGAGCATGGCTCCGGCATGGTGCATGTTGCGGTGGATGGTAGTGCGGACGTTGATAATTTTGCGTTTGTGCCCTTTCTTTCTTCTCCGGGATATATTGGTAACCAGTTTGCGGATCAGCCGGCCCGTTTCCGAGGCGGGGCCCAGATCAATATCCTCGGGAATCCAGTCGTCGTTTTTGCCTCCATCCAGGCCCGCCTGCATCTGCCCGCCCGCTTCCATCTGCCGGCGGCGAATCTGTTCCATGGTCAGCTCGGTCTGGTAGTCCTCATTCCCTACATTCTGCTCGTCCGGCCTTTTGCCTTTGGCGTTCCGAGGGGCGCGGTTCTGGAGGCGTTGGGAGGTGAGGCCCAGCAGCCGCTTTTTAAGGCGATAGAAGAAAAAGGCCTTTAAATTCCGCCAAGCCATGTGATCTGGCCTCCCTTGCGCATCATGGCTATATCGTCTTTGTTTTTTAATAAGGTGGGTAAAAACCGTTTAACGACCTCGTCGCTTATCCCGTCAATGCCTTCCAGGGTGGCTGCCCGGGCAAAGTCAATTCCCTCCGCAATACTGGGCTTTTTCAGCAAATCCGGTTTGGAGCGCAGGTTGTTCATGGCCTGGGCGATCTGCAGGGCGACCGCCGGCTTGATCCCCGGCACCTTCTTGAGCAGGATGTCCCGCTCCTTTTCAATGGACGGATAGTCGATATACAGATAAATACACCGGCGTTTCAGGGCGTCGGTCAATTCCCGGACGTCATTGTTGGTGACAACGATCAGGGGTATGGTCCGGGCCTTGATCGTGCCGAATTCCGGTATGGAAATCTGGAAGTCGGAAAGGACTTCCAGCAGGAAGGCCTCGAATTCCTCATCCGCCTTGTCAATCTCGTCGATCAATAAAACCGGAGGCGTCCCCTCGGCCAGAATGGCCTTCATCAGAGGCCTGACCATCAAAAACTCTTCGCCGAAAACGTCTTCTACCGCCTTCCCCTGGCCCTGGATGAAGAGCAGTTGTTTTTGGTAATTCCATTCATAAAGGGCTTTGCTCTCATCAAGCCCTTCATAACACTGCAGGCGAATCAGTTCACTGCCCAGCATGGCGGCCAGCACCTTGGCGATCTCGGTTTTCCCGACGCCCGGCTCGCCTTCTATAAGCAGCGGCTTTTTCAATAGCAGGCTGAAATAAACCGCCTCCGCGATCTCCTCGTCGCAGATATAATCAAGGGCTGCGAACTCTTCACTGATTTTTTCGGAACTTAATTGCTTATCGTTTACCATCAACATCCCCCGCCCTGTCAAACGTCTTTTAAGCCCGACCACCCCCCGCCAGCGTTGGGACCACTTTTTCAAAAGGTCAAGGCCCTGGCGGCGCAGCCTGAGGTATTCCTCGGCACCCACCAGAATGGGGCTGACCTCATCCCATTTGAGAAGCCCGGTGACTACGTCGAAGTAGGCCTCCCGCTTTAAATTGTCCAGGTATGCTTCCTCATAGTCCCTGCCGTCCATAAGCCCCCCTGCCTTTTAAGCAGCCCCGGCGTTTTAACGCCATTCCCCGGTTATCCGGATGGACAAGATTCTTAACCCAATTATAGAGCAAACCAGCAGTCTGGCAAGATACAAACTTTTTCGTCCAATCTTAATAATTTATTCACATTTTTTTCACATATTTTGTATGGAATTTCCTTTACAATTCGTTCTTAGTTTAGAAGACGTTTCTAAAAGGAGCATTGATTATGATTAAAATCACTCAAAAAGCGCGGGAAAGCGGGGCCAGGCTTTGGAATAAATTAAAGGCCCTGCCGCGTTGGAAAAAAACCGCTCTCATCGTTGTCTTTATAGCGGTCGTCTCAACCGGCGTCTGGGCTCTGACGGGGGGCGACGGCAATGCAACAATGGTGAAAACGGCCCAAGTCCAAAAACAGGACTTGGAAAGAGTGGTTTTCACCAGCGGTAGCCTGGAGGCCGAGAATCAGCATACCTTCTTTTCGCCGGTGGAAAGCACGCTCATGGAATTGAAGGTCAAGGCCGGCGACCGGGTAAAAAAGGGCGATGTGCTGGGCCGCCTGGACACCCTGGAACTGGAACGCCGCTACCAGGAAGCCCTTTCCAACCTGGCCGGCAAAGAAGCTGACCTGGCTAAAGCCCGGGCCAGCGATGACGTTCAGCAATTCAAGGAAGCGGAAGCTGCCTACAACAAGTCCCGAAACCATTATGACCGCGTAAAATCCCTTTTTGAGGCCGGAGCGGTCAACCGGGAAGAGCTGGAAGAAGCCGAAGCGGATATGCAGAGTAAATTGACCAGTTATGAAAGGGCCCGGGTGATGATGGAGCAGGCGGCTTCTCAGAAACAGGTGCAGGCCCTGCTGAGCCAGGCCGATCTGGCCCGCCAGGAAGCCGCCCAGGCCCGGGAACGGCTGGATTTGGGGACCCTTACGGCCGGGTTTGACGGGGTGGTGGTATCGGTCAGCGCCCAGGAGGGAAACCGGGTTCAGGAAGGCACCGAGATCCTGATCCTGGCTGAAGACAGCAAGCTGCAGGTAACCGCCCGGGTCAACGAGGTGGATGCCGGAGAACTTAAGGAAGGCCAAACGGTTAGTGTTACCAGCATTGCCCTTCCCGGGGAGAGTTTTGAGGGGCTTATCACCCGGGTGGGAGGCGCTGCGGTAATGGAAAAGAGTCAGAACAGCAGCGCAGCCGTGGCCAAAATTCCGGTCCAGGTCACCCTGACCGGCGACTCCAGCCGTCTCAAATTTGGCTATTCGGTTAATTTAAGCATCAAGACCATGGTGGTAAAGGAGGCTTTAACCGTTCCCTGCGAAGCCATCGTTGAAGACCAGGGCCAGAAGACCGCGTGGGTGTTGAAAAACGGCCTCCTGGAGAAACGGAATGTAGAAGTACAGCGCGGCAATGAATTAAAAGACCTGGTGCTGTCCGGATTGCAGGACGGTGAAGAAGTGGTCAAAAATCCGGCCGCCAACCTGAGTGAAGGTCAAAAGGCGCTTATACAGCCGGAGGAGGCTGCCCTATGATCAAGATAGAGCATCTGCAAAAAGAGTACATATCGGGAAGCATCCAGGTTCTGGCCCTGCAGGGAGTTTCCTTCACGGTTGAAACCGGCCAATTCGTGTCCATCATGGGAGCCTCAGGTTCCGGTAAGTCCACCTTGATGAACCTGCTGGGGCTTTTAGACAGCCCCAGCCAGGGAAGCTACTGCCTGGACGGGATCGAAACCTCAACTCTCGACGAGGTCGGCCGGGCCCGGGTACGCAACCAAAAAATAGGTTTTGTATTTCAGGCCTTCAATCTCCTGCCCCGGTTGAGCGCCCTGGAAAACGTAGAGCTGCCCATGATCTACGCCGGAGTAAAACCGGCCGCCCGGAGGGAAAAGGCCCTGGCCGCCCTGGAGCGCCTGGGGCTGGAAGATCGCTTTCGCCACCGCCCCAGTGAACTGTCGGGAGGACAGAACCAGCGGGTGGCTATTGCCCGGGCCCTGGTCAATGAGCCCGCCCTCATTTTGGCCGACGAGCCCACCGGAGCCCTGGACACCCGCAACAGCGAAGAAATAATGGAGGTTTTCCAGGAGCTAAACCGACAGGGAGCAACCATTGTGCTGGTCACCCATGAGCCGGATATAGCCAGGTGTTCGGGGCGCATCCTGCGCTTGAGCGACGGCCTGTTAATAGCCGATGAGGCGGTGCAGCCGCCAGCGGCGGAAACCCGGTCTCTCATGCCCCGGGCGGATATCCGGGAGGCGGTGCTATGAACCTGCGTGAACTTCTGAAAATGGCCTTGATCAATATAAAGGGCAGTAAAATGCGCTCGCTTCTGACTACCCTGGGCATCATGATCGGCATAGCCGCGGTTATCGCCGTTGTGGCCATCGGGGAGGGAGGCCGTTCGGCGCTCAATACGGAAGTAGAGAAATTCGGGACCAATATATTCGTTATCTATGTCAGGGAGGAGCTTCGGCCCGGGGACTTCCAGATGATCGATGTCGAGGTGATTAAGTCGGCTGTTCCCCAGGTTAAATACCTGGCCCCGCAAAATAACCTTTCCGTCAAAGTACGCGGGCCGCGCAAGGAAATAAACCTCGGCCTAACCGGCACTACTTCCGAATTGGCCGACATCCGCAATATTGAAATGAAATCGGGGCGCTTTATCAATGAAGACGACCAGGTCAACAGCCGCAATGTGATAGTGCTCGAAGAAGACGCCGCCCGGGAATTATTCGGCACAGCCGATCCACTCGGCCAGCAGGTCAGCATCGAAGGCGACGGGGCCCTGGTGGTGGGAGTGGTCAGAAAAGTCGAGTCAAAACTGGATGAAGGCGGCAGCAAAACCGCCTACGTGCCCCTTTCTTTTACCAGCCATATGCGCGGGATAGAGATGATCTATTATCTGTACGGAAGCGCTACCGATAAAACCGCCGTCGACGAGGCCATGAATTCCTCGGTCAAGGTGCTGGAGCGGCGCCACCAGAATCCCAAGCATTACTCCTGCGAGAGCATGCAGGGCAACCTGCGCCAGATCAATCAAATCCTCGACATCATCGGCCTGATTATCAGCAGTATTGCCGGGATTTCGCTCCTGGTAGGGGGCATCGGAGTGATGAACATCATGCTGGTCTCGGTCAGTGATCGCACCCGGGAGATAGGCATACGTATGGCCCTGGGAGCCAGACGCCGGGATATTTTGATTCAATTCCTGGTGGAAGCTATCGTCCTATGCTTAATAGGGGGTTTGCTGGGTACTATCATCGGTTATTCAGGGGCCTTTGCGGTGGCCAAAATCGCCGATTGGCCGCCTCTGGTATCCTGGAAAACCATCGGCCTGGCCTTTGGCTTTTCCACCGCGGTCGGATTGATATTCGGGGTGTATCCCGCCAACCGGGCCGCCCGCCTGGATCCCATCGAGGCCCTGCGCCGCGATTAATTGCCAGACCTAACATTGCATCGTAAAAAGGCCGCATCCCCATTTTTAAAGGGATGCGGCTTTAGGGGATTGTATATAAACCATTCGGGAAGGCCTGTTGCTTAATATTTCTTTAGGGAGTGGCAGCAACTACACTTACAATACACGCGGCTGATTTACTGGCATTACTCACAGCCGTGGCGGTAATGGCAACTAAACCGGTCTTGCCGGCTACAGCCGTTACTATCCCGTTCTCAACGGTCGCCAGAGTGGTGTCGCTGCTGGTCCAAATCACCTTGCCATCAGTGCTGGCGTCGGCGTACTTCACGACAGCAGTCAGGGTGACTGATTTACCCGCTTCCACCTGGGCGGTGGCCGGCAGAGTAACCGATTCAACCTCTTTTTTCTGCTCCTTATTCTTCAATGCCTGTTCCAGCATGCAGGCCATCTGCGCCCGGGTCACTGCACTGTTGGGATTGAAACAGCCGTTGCTGCCGCCGGCAATGATTCCTTCGCGATAGAGGGCCATTATGTAGCCTAAATCCTCCGGAGAGATTAAAATGCAGTCTTTAAAGGGTATATCGTCGGTTGGTTCCGGCTCCAAACCGAGGGCTATGGCCAACATTACGGCGGTCTGGGCCCGGGAACATTGCATAGCGGAATGGAAGCGGTTCAATTTGATGATACCTTTATGGGCAGCCCGGGAGGCGGCAACCTGCGCCCAGGAAGGAATGTCACTCAGGTCTTCATCCTCCGGCTCCACTGAAGGATCATCGTTCCCGGTCAGGTTGATCACCAGGATAATCGCTTCAGCCTGGGTCATGGCCTGGTCAGGCTTGAAGGTCCCGTCGGGATACCCGCTAAAAAAGCCCCTGTCGGTCATGCCGGCAATGCTTCCGGCAGCCCAGTGCTGTTTGGTGTCGGAAAACCATTTATGGCTGTTCCCACCCGGTCCATTTCCTTTATTGTAATATCCGCTGTTATAATTTCCGCTATTACCATTGTTTTTTGGCCCGTTACTGCCGTAGCCATTCTGGCTATTTCCCTTGTTCACATTGCTGCTCTGCTTTGACTCTGCTTTCTTGCCCTTGCCCTGTCCCTGGCCGTTGTCCGATTTGGCCCAAGCGCTTCCTGCCGGCAGGAGGGTGGCAAGTAAAAACAGGGTCATAAGAACCCAAATGCTCTTTTTCACAAATCTTTCCTCCTTTTTTATTTATATATGCGGAAGAACCTTTTCCCTTTTCGGGGTTGGCGTTTAAAAATTTTGTCATACCCGGCAACATAGGCAGATACTGCTCCGCCGGCTATGATAAAATTCATAGATGTTGTACCATGAAAAATGAAAAGCGGGATACAATTAATAAGAAAGCTATTCCGGAGGTCAAATAATGAGAATCCTGGTGGCCATTGACGACACCGACAACCTGCAGAGCAAAACCGGCACCGGCAAACGGGCTGCCCAATTGATCGATTTCCTGGAACAGAGAGGCTGGGGCCGGGCCGAACCGATTACCAGGCACCAGCTTTTGGTTGATCCGGCCATACCCTATACCTCACATAACAGCGCCATGTGCTTTGCTTTTGATTTAACGCCGGGCCGTTTGCCGGACCTCATAGAACTGGCCGGCGATTTTTTGGCCGCCCATTGCGATCCCGGATCGGATCCGGGGTTGTGCGTAACCGAGATTGAAAAGCTGGCCGCGCCGGGACGCCTGATTGCCTTTGGCTACCGGGCCAAAGAGCAGGTCTTGAGCAAAGCGGAGGCCTATGCTCTGGCTGAAGAACTTGCGATACACCTGTCTGAACACGGCGGTACCGGGGACGGCGTGGTTGGCTCTCTGGCCGGGGCGGGTCTGCGATTGAGCGGGTGCGACGGGCGGCTGCGCGGTAAACTGCCTTTCAGCGGCCGGGATGAGGTGGCCAGCGCCGGGGAACTGCGCCGCCAGACCGGAATCGAACTGGTAAAGAGCCTGGATGGACAGCATATTATCGCCGACGATGCACCGATCCGGCTGGGAGAAACACTCAAAGGGGTCATGCTGCTGGGGCAGCGGGTGCTGCTGGTTTATCCCACTGAGAACCCCCACGATCAAGTACAGTGGCAGACCTGCACCAAGAACCAGCTGAGGGCTTATTAAAAATACTCCTGTATTTTCAACCCGCTTTCGGGTAATGCCCGAAAGCGGGTTGCTTATTGCCCTTGTCCCGGCCAAGCAGTAGCCGGTCGAAGCCCATAGGTTTTTCGAGTCTATCAATCGCCGGCCAATTCAAGCAGCTGACTCAAGGCTACCGCCTGGTAACCGCGATTGGCTATTTCGGACAAAATAACCGGCAGGGCCTGGGCGGTGGGAGCGGTTACTTCATGTAAAATGATGATAGCCCCGGGATTCAAACCAGCCAGCACCCGGGCTGCGATCTGGGCGGCCGAAGCTTCGTAATCCCTGGGATCGACCGACCAGAGCACATTGTATTTAAAGCCAATTGATTGAGCCGCCTTTAAAACCGTTTCATTATAAGCGCCGTTGGGCGGCCGCAAATAGGGCCAGGAACGGCCGGTAGCCTCTGCTATGATGGTCCTGGTCCTTTCCAATTGACTGATAATCTGCCCGTAAGACAGGGACGTGAGGCTGACATGATCATAGGCATGCACGCCGATATCGTTGTTTCCCTGCGCTATATCCTGCAAAACAGGCTGCCGGCTCCGGGCCAGGCTTCCCAGAATAAACCAGGCAGCCTGGCTGTTGTACTTATGCAAGTAATCCAAAACCCGGGGAGTATAAACAGTATGGGGTCCATCGTCGAAGGTCAGGGCCACTGCCCGCACCGCTGTTTTAACATAGCGGATGGTTTCAATTGCCATTAATATCACCCCTCATAAAATGCTTATTCTATTAGGGCGCAAAATTGATTAAAACTCTTATGAAGAGCGCAAATTTTTTCGATAGATTACATGATGGCGATTATTATGCGGGACTTTTGAAGGCGGCTGCCAATTACGATGGGGCAACGTCGCAGACGAAAACTGTACTGGCTATTGAAGCACAGTATTCTATAATTAAAGTGGGGTATATTTAAGGAGGCATTTTCTCATGAGTGAAATATTGAGTGATCTCAGAAAACTGGACCGGACCAGTATAGCAGCGGCCATTATCATCCTGCTGGTGGTGGTCGGTCTGATCACTACCCTGGTTATCGTATTGACACGACCTTCCGGCGGCGACAAGGTGCCCACGACTACAACCCAGCAAAGCACTGCGGTTAGCAAACCCCCAACCAACACTGCGGCTCAGACTACCCAGACCGGCAATACCGCGAACACCAAAACTGAAGCAACCCAGGCCCCTGCTCAGACCGCTGCAAGTCAGGCAAGCGAAGCGCCTCCCCAAACAGAAAGCGCCTCCGATGCTTCAGCAGACGCTTCTCTACCGGCGGATCTTACCGTTTTAACCGCCCTGGATCCCGACCGGTTTGCGGCTGACTCCTATCAGCTAACCGAACTTCGCTTCGGCCATGGAAACATTTACGGCACGGTTAAGAGCAGTACCCAGGAAATGTTCAATAATATAACCCTGGAAATAACCCTCTACGACGCCAATCAAACGGCAACCGGAGTATGCACGGTCAAATTGACCAATGTCAAGCCGGGCAGCAGCACCCAATTTGTCAAAGAGACCGACAGCGGTTCCTGCACCCAGTACAGAATAACCGGCTATATTGCCTCATAACATAACTTGAAAATGCCCCAAGGGACGTCTGAGCGACGTCACTTCTCAGTTTTCGGCAACCGGGTCCGAAATAAAAAGCGCAGGAAAATCCCACGCTTCAATTTTAATTATTCAGTTCAGCCCAACCTGCCCGGAACTACTCGGCAATATAGGAACAGCAGTAATCGGTGGTATCCTTCACCATCAGCAAAAATTTGGAATTGGCCGGCACCTCGAAGGACTCGCCGCTTACAAAGGTCTTCCATTCGCTGCTGCCGGGCAGTTTGACATCGAGCAGGCCTTCAGTGATCTCCATCACTTCTTTGAGAGCCGTGTTGAATTCATATTCACCCGGCATCATAATCCCCAGGGTTTTCTTTTCACCATTACTGAAGCTTATGGTGCGGCTGGTCACTTTCCCGCCATAGTATATATTGGCTCTTTTGGCCACAGATACGTTTTGGAATTCTTCCATACTTAAACTCCCCCCGTATGATCCTTATAAGTATAATAGGGCTTTTCAAAAATTTCTACCCTATCCGGCCCCAGCCAGGCATTTTATTCAGCCAGGTGGCTGGCCTTGGATAGGGCGTTGACATAAGCCCTGGCGCTGGCTTCAAAGACATCTGTGCTTATGCCGCGCCCTACAATCAAATTGTCTTTATAGCGAATCTTAACCGTGGCGTCACCCAGGGCTTCAGAACCCTGACTGACGGACTTCAGGGAATAATCCTCCAGTTTAACCTTCTTACCGACAATGGCGTCGATGGCTTTAAAGACCGCATGTACGGGTCCGTTGCCCAGAGCGGCTTCGGTTACCTCCTGGCCGTCGACCTCCAGGGTCACCGAGGCAGACGCGGTTGATGCTCCATGGCTGGCAACCGATAAGGTCTTGATCGATATTCCGTTGCCTTCCACAACGTTTCCCATCACCGCGTGCAGGTCTTCGTCGAAGATTTCCCCTTTTTGATCAGCCAGGGTTAAAAAGCGGGCATATATATCATCGAGCGACTCCTGGATATCGGTATAGCCCAGCTCCTCCAGCCGATGCTTCAGGGCATGGCGCCCGGAGCGGGCGGAAAGGACGATCAGGTTGCGGGGAACTCCAACGATTTCCGGGTCAATGATTTCATAGGTGTCCCGTTCCTTTAAGACACCGTCCTGATGAATACCGGAAGCGTGCATAAAGGCATTGGCCCCGACGATGGCTTTGTGGCTGGGGGTGGGCACTCCGCTGATGCGGGAAACCAGACGGCTGGTGGCGGCTATCTCCCGGGTGTTGATCCCCAGTTCGATCCCGTAGCTCTTGCGGTGGCTGTATATAGCCATGATCACTTCTTCCAGGGAGGTATTCCCGGCCCGCTCCCCAATACCGTTGATGGTGCCTTCCACCTGCCTGGCGCCGGCCCTTATGCCGGCCAGGGAATTGGCCGTGGCCATGCCCAGGTCGTTGTGGCAGTGAATGCTTATGATGGCCTGGTCGATGTTTTTGACGTTGTTTTTGATATGGGCTATGAGATCCGCATACCCCCAGGGAGTGGCATAGCCCACCGTATCGGGAATGTTTACCACCGTGGCCCCGGCTGCGATGACCTTCTCCAGTATTTGCACCAGGAAGTCCCACTCGCTGCGGGAAGCGTCTTCGGCATAAAATTCGACATCGCTGACATACTTTTTGGCTCTTTTTACGGCCGCCACCGCTGCCTCAAGCACCTGATGGGGCGGCATATTCAATTTCTTGGCCATGTGCACCGGAGAGGTGGCTATGCCGGTATGAATCCGCGCGACCTCGGCCGGCTTCAGTGCTTCGGCACAGACGTCGATGTCCCGGTCAACCGCCCGGGTCAGCCCGCATATCGTAGCCCCTTTTATCTCCCGGGCGATAGTCTGGACTGACTCAAAATCGCCGGGAGAAGAGGCGGGAAAACCGGCTTCAATGATATCCACACCGAGTTTAACGAGCTGCCGGCTTATCTCCAGCTTCTCTTTAACATTCAGGGTTATGCCCAGGGACTGCTCGCCATCTCTCAGGGTGGTATCGAAAATGTACAGCTTTTCCATCGTCAATTTCCTCCTCATATAAAAATACAGATAATTGAAGGTCGCCAAGATCGTCTTCCATCGAAACCACCTCCTTGATAAAAATATAAACCCCTCGCTCAGAACTCTGAGACGAAGGGTTTAACGCTCCGCGGTACCACTCAAATTAACGGCTATTGCCGTTCACTCCATCAGGATGCGGGATCTAAGATCCGATATCCCCTTCCTTTTAACGGTGGAAGTTCCGTCCGAGCCTACTTTCGAGAAATGATTTCGGTCGGCAACTCCAGGATGAGTTCGGCCTGCCTTTTTGACCGCCTCGCACCAAACGGCGGTTCTCTGTAGCCCAAGGATCAGCTTACTATTCCCTGTCATCGTCATTTTGTATATTGCATTTATTATACTGACCTGCTATTTTTCTGTCAATATTCCTTGTCCGCATATACCAAGGGGCTAGTGCTTCCGGGCGGCGCGATTATAGAGCGACGTCAGGATTTAGTCGAATCCTTTATATTACATTTAATGAATTAATTTAAAATTTTTTTTAATACTGCAATCTTTGATTTTTAGAACCGTATTTATGTATAAAACAACTATTAAGCCGCTGGAATTATTAGACATTTATTTTATTTCTTGACAGAAGCCGGTCTTTAAAGGAGAATGCATAATAGCTGATAAAAACAATCAGTTAATGAATTTTTTAATACCATGGGCAGAAAGGAGATGAAGCGCAACCAATCCTGTAAGGAACAGCCGAAAAACAATATGAAATCAATTCGGTTATTTTGTTGATAACGCTTAATCTCCTCCAGGGGAGAGCTGGGGACCCAAACTATGGGGTGAATCCGGTTGCTCCGGTAGGGATATTCCCTAATCCCGAACCCGTCAGCTAACCTAGTCAGCGTAAAAAGGGAAACCGGGGTATCATGCTATTTTAGTCTTGCCCAATCCAGAGTTTCTTTGGATTGTTTATTTTTATACCATTGATTAAACCTCGGCCCTTTTCTAATGTGACACAAAGACCGGCCACATTGAAAGGGAGTGTTCAAATGAGAGAAGCCAACCCACTAGAGTATCGTAATCAGTCGCTGCTTAGAAGCCAGGAACTTGCCAATATTGCCCGCCCGTTTCAAGAGGCATCGACCCGTATTCCCACCGGAATAAGCCAGAATGAAGCAACAAATAAGCAAAAAGCCCGCATTATGAAAGTCCTTCAAGCCAGTGAAAAAAACTGGCAGGACTGGCGCTGGCAATTGAAGAACCGGGTCCAGGACAGTTCTGTCCTGGCTGAGATTTTGGAACTGAGTGAACTGGAGAGGCGGAAGATCGAGCGGGTGAGCAGGCTCTACCGATGGGCCATATCACCTTATTATCTCAGCTTGATCGATGCGGATTTTCGCAACAGTCCCATCTACCGGCAGGCAGTTCCGGATCTGCGTGAATTGAGCCGGGAGGGTGAGCTGGACCCCATGAACGAGCTTATGACCTCACCGGCGCCGTGTATAACCAGACGGTATCCGGATCGCTTGATTATCAATGTAACCAACCAGTGCGCCATGTACTGCCGCCACTGTCAAAGACGCCGTAATATAGGGGAGAGCGATCGGCCGTCCTGCGCGGATGACATCGCCCGGGCCTTAGACTTTATAGAGGCTCATACGGAAGTGCGGGATGTGCTGATAACCGGGGGAGACGCCCTCCTGTTAGGTGAAAAAATCCTGGACTGGATTTTATCCCGCCTTGATAACATTAAACATGTTGAAATCAAGCGTATCGGGACCCGGATACCGGTGACTCTTCCCCAGCGGGTTACACCTGAGCTGTGCTCCATCCTGCGCCGCCATCCACCGATTTATATCAATACCCAGTTCAACCATCCCCTTGAAATAACCGGTGAGGCCAAACAGGCCTGTGACCGCCTGGTTGAGGCCGGAGCGGTTTTGGGCAATCAAGCGGTGCTTCTCAAGGGAGTCAACGACCACCCTGATATTATGAAACGGTTGAACCAGCTGCTTTTGCAGCTCCGGGTCCGTCCTTATTACATATTTCATGCCAAGAGCGTGAAAGGCACCATGCACTTTAAAACCAGCGTAGAAAAAGGGTTGGCCATTATGGAGCAGCTGCGCGGCTATACTTCGGGATTAGCCGTACCCACCTATATAGTCAACGCTCCGGGCGGCCTTGGCAAAATTCCGCTCATGCCCAGCTATGTGGTGGCCGCCTCCCATGACCACCTGATTTTGCGGACCTGGGAAGGAAAAAAGGTGGAGATCGAAATTTAGTCGTCTACCGGGGGCAGCGCCCGTCCCGCCCGGTGCTCGGCCAGGAGCAATTCCACCATGCGATTGTAGCTTTTGATCCCGTCACTTTGCCGGTTGGACTTCAAGAACAGGTCATTTAGGCGGCTGCTGAAATCAGCCGCCGGGCCTTGGTGCCGCCGCCAGTAAGCCAGATATTCCGCAAGGTCGGCCCTGATTTCGGGGTTGACCTGTTTTTCCAACTCCCGGTATTGCTCGGGGCAGCTCGACTGCAAGGCCGTCATAACATGGAGCAGGGCCAGGAGAGTTCCCGAATACTGGAATTCCCGGTCAGGGTGGTAGTTGCAGGTCAAATAGGCGATATAGTTGGCCTCGTCTTCCCGGGCAAAACCACGCTGGTGAGCCATCTCATGGCACACCGTAGCCGGCATCAGAGCATCGGGAAAGGCCATATTTAGATTGGCTTCACCGGTAAACGGATTGTACACTCCTGACAGGCCCAGGAAGGACATATATTCACTCAGAAGCACTCCTTTGGGCCTTCCATATATTCCACCCAGTTGGGGATAAATTGAAGCAGCCGCTTCATAACCGGCTTCAGCCCTCTCCAGGGCCCCTTCTTTTCCCTGCTGCAGGTACATTACCCCCCTGGCGTCCTGATGCAGAGTGCTGCGCAGGTGGCTGGCCCGCCTTAGCAGCCCCTGGCTGACTTCGAGCAACTCAGCTGGTTCAGCAGGCCTGATGCTCAGCCCGGCCAGCTCTGCAAAGGAGAGCCGCTGATAGTTTAAACCCCAGAGAAAGATAAACAGAAAATACACCAGGCCCAGAAGCGCCAGCAGCCTCATCAGCAGGACCGGCAGGCGTGGCTTAGGACTTGCTCCTTTTTTTATCCGGTACATTTTAATGAATATATATAAGAACAGGCCGCTTAATAGAGCCAGGCCCAGGATTTCTCCCAGGGAAAAAGGGGAAAGCCCGCTGGCCACACTTATAAGCTGGATGATTACCCGGTTTAAGCCGGTTGAATACGCCTTTTCAACCAGGGCGGGATAAAAACCGGCCGCCCAGTTAAGCACCAGAGCGGCGGGCAACAGCAGCATCCCAGTCAGGATCAGCCGGGACGGCCTTTGGGGACAGGCCCGGTTCACCGCAGCCGCCTTTCTTCCAAGAGGGCATCCGCGAAGCAGGAGTTTTTAGACCGAGCAAAAAGGCTCATACTTAGTAGAGACACCAGGATTTCCGTCTTCTCTCCCACTTCACAACCGCCTTTCCCGGTTATTAAGCCAGGCCGCTTGAGGCCCGTCTGCCATTATCATAGTCAGGTTTAGACTTATACCTTTTATAAAATATCTCCGTTTAAATCCGTATTTACTTATGGCCCCAGAATGCGGCTGGCAAACTCCTCATCTTCCATATAGCCGGGAATGCCGATCCGGTTTAACTGAAGCGGGTCCTTTATTCCGGTTACCAGCAGGGGGTTGACGGTAACGGCGGCCCGAAACCCGCATTCTTTCAGCACCTGGCGGATATAGGCATTGTATTCGCCATAGGGATAGCAGAAGTATTGAACTTCCCGTCCCAGGACCTGTTCCAACACCTTTTTAGATTCAACAATTTGCCGGCGTGCTTCTGCCGGGCTCACTTTACTCAGATGGGCGTGATCCAGGGTATGGCAGCCGATGGTGATCCCGGCGGCATCCATTTCCTTTATTTGCTCCCAGGTCAGCATCCGGGTGGGCGGTTTCAACCCGGCTTTGATATCGAAGTCGTTTTGGCCCCCGACGATATTGGTAACCACAAAAATGGTGGCTGTAAACCCGTATTTTTTCAACACCGGGAACGCATAGTGATAGTTGCCCTGATAGCCGTCATCCAGGGTGATAACGATCGGTTTTTCCGGTATAGCGGCCCCTTTTTGGTAAAAATCCAAAACCGCCCCTAGATCCACGGTGTGGTAGCCATGCTCCTTCAAGTAGCGCATCTGCCGTTCAAAGGTATCCGGTTCCATACGGTGTCCAATACTTCCGGTCGAGGGATCGGGGCTGATATTGTGATACATCAGGATCGGTATTCCCTTGATATCCCTGGTCAGTTTAAGCTCCGGCGCCCCCGCCCCGGATGCGTTGAGCGAAGCCTTCGTTTCAGGTACAGCCGTCTGCTCTTGAGGTCCTGCTGGTACTGTAGCCACCGCCAGCGAGGTCTGACCCGGGTAATACCTACCCGCTGTCCACACCGCTGCAGTGATCATGAGTAAAAAAAAGTATAGAGCTATGACTTCGCGTTTTTCTTTCATCCTGTCCCCTCCGGATTTCACCCTGTACACACCTGACGCCGGGCTGGCAGCTTTATCCACCGGCTAACGTATTCAGGTAATATTCGCGCATTATTCCCCGATTTCCTGTATTTGTGATCCTGGTACAATGTTCGTATATTCGCGCACATCATTTGGGCGGATTCTCCCGGGTCATAGTATTTAGCACATCAAACCCGATTGATGAGGTCCCAGCCCAGTCTATAGATTGCTGCTCTCCCGAAGGTCCGCCAGCCTTTTAGCGATAAACGATTTCAGACCTATATTCAGACAGGTCATTTATCGCAACAAATTTTAATCAAATCATGACCTTTTTCCTATAAAATTTAAGACTTTAGTAGGAGGAAATTCATACCGTAATGGGCTAATCTTATTATAATGTGCTGAATTATGGAACGCTCGCTTGTAGCCTCTTTTTAAGGTCTTCCGCAAGGGATTGCGAGCCAGAGAAGGGATGTGCTGATTATGTGCGAACTTCGCAACTGTCCAATATGCAACAGCCTGTTTACATTTCAGGGCGCCAGCACCGTTTGCCAGGGCTGCTTTGAGAACGAGCAAAGCAATTTTAATCGGGTTAAGGATTATATCAATGACCATCCTGGCTGTGATTTTGTGGAATTGACAGAGGCCACCGGAGTGAAGGAGGAAACCATTTTTCGTTATATTCGGGAAGGACGTCTTATTTACCGTAAGATGTGATTTCTGCTAAAAACACTTGCCAGTGCTAATCATTTCACTTTAGGACATCTTGTTTTTAACTCAATTTTAAAATATCTCTTCTTTACCAATTGCTTTTTTATGGCAAATTTTTTCTCGATTAGGATTAATGTGCTTGCTTATTGCCTACCGAGTTATAATATTGATATTATTTTCTTTGGGAGTTGTCTAGCAGCATTCCCATTACGGGCCGACCACTTTTTCATCACAGATAACGGCCGGCCGGCAGCCAAACTCATTTATAATCGATAAACATCATAGCTTGAAACAGGCAGGTTGTGACGGAGGCGAATTCATGAAGCAGTCATTGGCAGGGATCCTGGTTTTGATATTAATTGGTTCGGGGATGGCGATGATCCTGGAGGGATGCAGCCAGAGCGCGTCGTCCAATTATCAAAAGACGATTGTAAATATTCCTTATGCCAGTGTATCTCCTTCACAAAAATTGGATATATACCTCCCCAGTGAAGGCAACGGTCCCTATCCGGTCATTATTTCAATACACGGGGGCGCTTATTCCGGAGGAGATAAGATGGGTCCCGATCTTCTAATGGCCATGTCCGCATTGAAAAGAGGCTACGCGGTTGTTTCGGTCAACTACCGGCTGAGTGGTGAAGCGGTTTTTCCAGCCCAGATTCATGATATAAAGGCCGCTATTCGTTTCTTAAGGGCCAACGCCGCCCAGTACAATCTAAATCCTAACCAAATAGCCTGCTGGGGCAGTTCGGCAGGGGGGCAGCTTTCTGCTCTGGCTGGAACTTCCGGCGGGGTTAAGGCGCTTCAGGACCCCAGCCTGGGCAACGCCGATCAGTCAGATTGCATTCAGGCGGTAGTGGATTGGTGTGGACCGATAAACTTTTTAACGATGGATGAACAGTTTAAAAAGAGCGGAATAAACGGTACTCTTCAAAATAACCCGGATTCCTATACCTCCAGGTTTATGGGAAAACAGATCACCCAGATTCCCGAAATGGTGAAAAAGGCCAATCCGGAAACCTACATTACTCCCGATGATCCCCCCATCTTGATACAGCACGGCACCATCGATCCTCTGGTGCCAGTGCAGCAGTCAACTGATTTTTCTAAAAAGCTGGAGGCCGTTCTGGGAAAAAGCAAGGTTCAGACCGTGGTCATTCAGGGAGCGGGCCACGATGGGAAGGGCCTCAATACCCCGGAAAATATTAGCCGGGTTCTGGATTTCCTTGATGCCCGCCTGAAGAAAGCTGCGTATTAGAATGATTAAGTATAAGCCGGTCATTGGCACGCTTTGATCATAAACCCGGTTTTCGGCTCTTCGCTGGCATCCATTTCCTGAAACGCCTTTTTATCATAAGCATTCGCCACCATGATCTTATGAAAACCCGCCTCTTTCAGCATGGCGATTATTTCAGCCCGGCTGTAAAACCGCCGGTAGGTAACGATCTCACTGCGCAGGCTATTCTTCTCGAAAACCTGTTCTCTTTTTTCCACCCGGCCGTCCATGGTTCTGCGATCGCTCAGCCAAACCGTATTTTCGCCCCGGCCCAAGCTTCTCTTATTCCATTCCCCGGCTGTCTGAGGATTTGCTAATGCTGCGGGAAAGAACAGGTCCATAATTAAAACCGCTCTTTCACTCATGGAATGGTTTAGGTTTTGCAGGAAACGCTTGGCTTCGCTGGTAGTGAGCAGGTAATTGAAGGTATAGAAGGTGACAAAAACGCGTTCGAATTGCTCCGGGAGGGGTGAATCGATAAAATTGTGGTTCTGAAGACTAAGTTGGCCTCGGTCAAGGAAGGCTCGAAGCTTATGCCGGGCTATTTCCAACATATCT
Organism: Syntrophomonas sp. UBA5314; assembly: GCA_002410325.1. Lineage (GTDB taxonomy): Bacteria > Bacillota > Syntrophomonadia > Syntrophomonadales > Syntrophomonadaceae > UBA5314. The sequence goes on along the minus strand of DHRK01000001.1, from coordinate 80,802 downwards.
TCGGAAATGTCCACGCCGGTTGCCAAACTGCCGGCGTTTAATAAGGCCTGCAGGACCCGGCCGGTGCCGCAGCCGATTTCCAAGACCCGATTCACTGTATCCTGGGAAACCGAATCTAAGTAGATAGGCAGATCCTGGACAAAATCACTTACATAGGCATCGTAATAGCGGGCCAAACGCCGGTATACTTCTCTATTGCGGTCCGAGCTGTCTGGCGCCAAGCACTCCCCTCCTGCTTTCCCGTTGTTCCTCAGGCCGGCTGTTTACGGCACATCCTCTTGTCTAACTATTCCACGCCTGTCTCAACTTGGCTAAAAACTGATCAGGTCCTCCCGCTGGGGATGAATCTTCGTCCCCTATGGTCTGCCTGACGCTTTTCCAGTTCATGGTGGAGCCGGCGCTAAAAACCGGCGGGGCGGAATCACTGACAGTTTGACTCGGGCTTCCTTTGGCCTTTAAATTGACCATCGACACTCCCGATTCTTCAACCCGTTCGGCAAAGCGGTTGACGCTTTCCGTGATCTGTCCGGTTTCCTCATTAATCTCAGTGAGATCGTTTTCAGGGCCATCCAAAGCTACGCTTATTCCTTTACACAGGGACATGATTTTGGCCTTGACTACAGCTATCCGGGCTTCTATCTTCCGAATCTGCTGGTTTATTTCCCTGGTAAATTCTTCTGTCTCGCGCTGATTGGAGGCCATTCTTTCATCGGCCGCGCTTCTAAACTCGTTCAGCACTACCGTCAAATCGTCTTGATATTTGGAGATCAGAACGGTGCCCAGCAGGCTGGCATCGATTCTCTGCGTGATGCTCGTTAACTGCTCGGACAATTCGTTCTGTTCCGCCAGGGCAGCATTGACCGCACTATCTATCTGCTGCAACTGCTCATTCATCTGGGACTCAAAATTTTCTTTGTGTTCATCAACACTTTTGATATTGTAGCCTATAAACGACCGTTTAAACACTTGGCATCACCAGCCTTTTATTGTTCTTGCAAGGCAGTTTGGGAACGAAATTGGTCTCGAATCTTTATGATCTCCTCATTGAACCGGGTCAGTTGCTTTTTCCAATTTTCCAGCTCTTCAACCTTTTGCTTCAGTCTATTTAAATCATTCAGCTTGGCCTTGCGCATATCATCCTGATTTTGTTGCAAGGTATCTTCGATCAAGGCCAGCTGTTGAACAAAGGCATTAAAAATCTGCTCTCTTTTATTGAGCAGGTCTTGTTCCTTCTGTAAAGCTTCTTTGACCTTGGTCTTGTGCTGCTGATTGGTTTCCTTCATGTCTTCCAGTTGGACATATTTGCTTTGCAGAAGAGTTTGTATGTCCTTTTCCCGATCCCGAAAGTATTGATCCACATCTTCTTTGTGATAACCAAAGAAACTTCGGGTAAAGTCAATCACCATAGTCCCTCCTTTTGGCATACTTTTGGATCATTTAAAACTTATACTTTTTATTACAACTCATATCCAACATAATTCTCTATAAAACAAGCGATTCCTTTCCATCACCTTACAAATCTCAAATATTGTTTAATAACCAGCATAAATCGCGCTGGGGCGGCTTGAAATACTTCCATGAGGCAAGTACTCTGTTACTCCTTGCTTTTATCATCTGTATCCAGCAGATGAGCCCGTTTGATCGACTGGGGGCCAAAACGCTCCCGGATATTGTCGATAAGCAAATCGAGCGAATGGTTTTTCTGTCTCTGTTCATCAAAAAGCGCCCCCTGCTCAAGTTCACCCGCCGGTGACAAATTGCCCAGGCTCAGTCCAATCAGGCGCACTAGAGGCCTTCCCTGGTAGACCTGTTCCAACAGTTGTATAGCTATATCCGCTATCAAACCCTCGCTGTCACAGGCTGGCACCGTGCAACTGCGGGTAATGGTCTTGAAACTGCTTAAACGAAGCTTGATGGTTATCGTTGCCGTTAAGCGCTTGATTTTACGCAGGCGGGGGCACAACTCGGCGGCGAAGACCTGCAGTAAATGCTTGAGGTATTCTATGTCATCCACATCTTGGGGAAAGGTAATTTCACGTCCCAGCGACTTTCTCTCCCGTTCCGGCTCCACCTGGCGATGGTCGATGCCCTGAGCCAATTCCCAGCAAAGACGGCCGCTTACGCCCATCCTCTTCTCTAGCCAGCCGGCCGGAAGCTTTTGAAGGTCAGCGATGGTTTCAAGACCCCAGGCGCGCAGCTGGGCCTGCCCTTTTTCCCCCACCCCCCACAGGCTGGAAACCGGAAGCGGCGCCAGTGCTTCCAGGGCCTGCTCCCGGCTGATGATCATTAAACCATCGGGTTTACCCATATCCGAGGCCAGTTTGGCTAAAAACTTATTGTAGGAAATTCCCACCGATATGGTCAAACCCGCCTCGTCTCTGACCTGTTCCTTGATCCGCCTTCCGATATCACCGGGACTGCCAAACAGGTTTCGGGTTCCGCCAATGTCCAGAAAAGCCTCATCGATAGACAGCGGTTCCATCAGGGGACTGTAACCGGCCAAAATAGAAAAAACCTGCCTTGACACCTCAACATAGCGCGGCATGTTGACGGGAAGATATACCGCCTGCGGGCAAAGCCGCAAGGCCCGGGCCATGGGCATAGCCGACTTTACCCCGTATTTTCTGGCTTCGTACGAACAGGTTGAAACAACCCCCCGGGAGCGGGCGCTTCCTCCCACAATAACCGGCCGCCCGCGGAGCTCGGGATGATCCAACTGCTCCACCGATGCGAAAAAAGCATCCAGATCGCAGTGTATTATGTGAAGTCCCTTTTCGGCATCGCTCATCATCGTGTTGTCTCCACTGCAAAAATCTTATTTTTACAAATCCCATCCTGCTATTATTATACCAGAACATATGTTTTCATATAAAGTTTGCCTGGTCCCGGTACTCGTTGCAGTAAATAACTGATCTCTGCAATATACAGATAATGCCTATTCGCCCATAATTATGTTAATATAAGATTGTGGAGTATATCCATCCTTCACGGGAGAGGAAGTATATTTAATCAATGGATGAGCGTATAATACCACCAGGAAATAGATTCTATGTCCGTAAAATATTCAGGGTTAAGGAACGTTCAATTAAACCAATGTACTTAAAACAGCACTCGTATGTCACTGATGTTATTACGATAGCTACCGGAGAAGGCATTAAAGATATAAAGCGTTTAATTACGGCCTATCTATCAGAGAACGGTAACTATACTAAGGCGCAGGATTGGTGTAAGATGAGAGGTACAGCGATACTTACCGATGGGGAAGCTGAATTTAAAGCCGAAGTACACTGGTATGAGTGCCCTAATGTCGGGAAAGTTGAATTCAAGGTCAAAAGATATTACTGATTTTGGTTATTGAGTTAGAAAAGGTGATTATTATGGAAAAATTCTATGTGCGGTATCTGGGAGAAGATGAGCCGGGATACTTTCTAAAAGATAAGATCTACGAAGTTATAGGCAAGCAGGAAATCATTGATACTAAAACTGGCCAGCCCTTTAAAACCATGTATAGCATCATTGATGAAAGCGGGGAAGACTATATGTATTCCCTGGAGGATAATTCGCAGTTTGAGATTGTTAATCCCCAGAAGATGGAGATTGCCGCAGGATAAGAATATGAAATAGTGCGATATAACCGCTCTGATTGGGCGGTTTTTTATTGAGAAGATGAAGATGGTACTGTATGAGCCCATATTATGGGCTCATACGGCTTTTGTGCGCCCGGCACGGGCGCAGTCTAACGGGTGAAAGTCCTAGTTGCGCGTTGATAGTGCCAAGCACATAGCCAAGGGCAAGGGGTGTCCTCGGTGACGAGGAATCTGAATCATCTGGCAGCAACGCATACCCAGGGGGTGAGCAGGGATTGAAGCGGGCGTGGTGTTCAAAAAGTTTTACCGGGCGGTGAGTGCACTTGTTGGTGGCAGAGAGTTTCAGTGAAGGCCAACCTTAATCGCCTTATTCTGATAAAATAGATGATGTTATAAAAAAAGAGGTGTTCTAGGATGGAATCGAAAGCAGCCCGGTTGAGACAGTTGTTGAGGACCGGGGATATCATGATCGCTCCGGGGGCCTACGATGCGCTCAGCGCTAAATTGATTGAACAAGCAGGATTCAAGGTGCTTATTATGGGGGGCTATAGTATAGCCGCTTCCCGGCTGGCCCAACCGGACGTAGGCTGCCTCTCCATGAGCGAAATGGCCCAGTCCCTGAAGATCATCAATGATGCGGTAGGCCTGCCGGTGATCGCCGACGGGGACACCGGCTACGGCAACCCCTTAAGCGTGCGCCGCACGGTGCAGGAATATGAGATGCTGGGCGCGGCGGCCGTAATATTTGAGGACCAGGTTTTCCCCAAACGCTGCGGCCATATGCAGGGTAAAGAAGTGATACCGGCCCGGGAACACGAGCAGAAGATCAGAGCGGCCTGTGAGGCCAAAAGCCGTAAAGACACTTTAATTGTGGCCCGAACCGACGCCCGGGCTCCCCTGGGACTGGCCGAGGCTATAGACCGGGGCAAGCGCTACCTGGACGCCGGGGCTGAAGCCCTGTTTATTGAAGCGCCTCAGGATCTGAATGAACTGGAAAGCATCGGGAAGGCTTTTCCCAATACGGTGCTGGTGGCCAACATGGTTGAAGGAGGCCGGACTCCCCTTCTCAAGGCCGGGGAATTGCAGCAATTGGGCTTCAGGATAGTCTTCTGGCCCTGCACGGCCCTGTACACGGTAGCCCGGGCGCTGGGTCAGGTTTTAAACGAATTGCAGCAGTCCGGAAGCACCGACGCCTGCCGCAATATAATGCTCAGTTTTAGCGAATTCAACCGGCTGGTGGGCCTGGATGAATACCTGCAGCTCGATCAGAGGTACAAGCTATAAGTTGTTATCATGAGCATCCCCGCTCGGGAGAAGGGCTTAATTAAAGTGAATCATCAAATCCACCAGTTCGGGCCGGGTGCCGACCCGTACGGGTGGTCCGGTAGTTCCAATACCGCTTGAAACCACTACCTGAAGCGGGCCTTTTTGCAGATAGCCCCAATCCACTTCGTAAATCCCGGCGGTGATCAAATTATTGGGGAATATCTGGCCGTGATGGGTGTGCCCGGACAGCTGCAAATCCACCCCTTCAACCAGGGGCTCGTAAAAATCATAAGGATTATGGTCTATAAGTATAATCGGCAGCTCGCGGTTTATTCCCTCCATAACCTCGCCGAGCACTTTTTTGGTTTCAGGCGGCTGGTTGTCCCGGTTTTCACGTCCCACCAGGTAGAAGCGATTGTCTACCAGCTGGTACTGGTCGCGCAATACGGTGATTCCCGCTGCCTGAAGGCGGGCATCTTCTTCTCCGGTCCGAACATCATGGTTGCCCATGATCATAAAGGTGCCCCATTCCGGTCTTAAGCGCATCAATATTTCATCCATGCGCTGTTCATCAAAAGGCTTCAGATTTTCTCTATCCACCACATCCCCGGCCAGAATCACCAGGTCGGGATTTTGCCGGTTGATGAGCTCGACTATGCTGGAAAGTCGTTCCCGGTTGACGATGACCCCCAGGTGCAGGTCGGACACCAGAACCACGTGCAGATCTTTGGAAGCGGCAACTCCTTTGGGGATGTTTATTTCATAGGATTGTATCACCGGATGCCAGGCACTCCAGGTTCCGTATCCCAATATACCTGCCAGTATCACCATAACTCCAACAACTACCTGCGACGGCCGGGGCGTGAGGGAAGGGGGAATGAAACCCCATTTGGAATTGGCATGACGGACAATATCCAGCAGCAGAACCATTAAAAAGGCATAGAAAAAAGCCGCCAGCGCGTAGGAAGCCAGCCAGGTCAAAATCGTGGCGGGGATTCCGGCATCCGGTTTAACGCTTAATATGACCAGGATAGCAGCCAGCCAGGCCAGGCAGCCGAACCAGTAGACCCGTTTATAGCGCGGTTGAACAAAAACCTGCCCTCCGCGCCAGGCTATGTATAGAACAGATATTATTGCCATCAAGGTGGTCTTGGACCAGAATCCCATATTTCTACCCCCGCCTGCCCACTCTCAAGTGGCATAATTCCACCAATATTATACTTCATATTACCCGATGAAGCTTTAATTTACCTTGGATGATCCTGCTTCCATCCCCTTAATAACGGGGTTTTAGCTATAAAGTTTTCATGTCGATTTTACGATATAAATGTAGAAATTGATTGCGGGAGGAAAAACAGATGAGAAAACCGGTCGTAAAAGCTATCATTTTTGTGGCCATCCTGATGCTTTTGGCCAACCTTATGGCATGTTCTTCAGGCACGCCAACCAATGAAAGCAAACCTGTTGCTACCAGCACCACCCCGCCGCCGGCACCCGTAAAAGATGAAATTAAACCCACCCAGGCCAATATTGACGCTACCCAGGACTGGCAGACCTACGAAAATGCTGCTCATAATCTGAAAATCAAGTATCCCAAAAACTGGGCCAAGCAAGAAAAATCCGGAATTATTGTCGGATTTACGTCCACCGGCACCGCCAATGTTAACCTGGTTTCCGAAGATCTCGCCAAGAATCCAAACATTAAATTGGACGAGTATTTAAAACTGTCTCTGGCTAATATAGAAAAGGAATTCCCGGATTTTAAGCTGATCGAAAACACGCCTATGACCATGGGCAATGTAAAGGCGCAAAAAATCGTCTATACCGCTAGTATGGAAGGAATAAACCTGAAGTTTATGCAGGTGCTGGCCATAATAAACCAAAAGGCCTATGTTCTGACCTATACCGCGCTGACCGATGAGTACGGCAAGGAATTGGAAACCGCCAACAACATCTTTGGCTCCTTGAGCATTTAACAGCTTAAACACTGACGGGGATTATATCCTGGAATATGATATAACCCCCGTTTTTTATTTCTGCCCAACCCGGCACTCTGCCAATGCTAATTTAGGATCGCATCCCGGGCTATTAAGGCCGCCCCTAAAGCGCCGGCCATTTGCCCCTCGCGGGGCGCCAGCACCGGCATTCCCAGTATCCTCTCCAGAGTTTCCCGCAGGCTTTCATTCCGGGCCACCCCCCCGGTAAATACCAGCTGCTCGGCCGGTCCCAGCCTTTGCACCATGCTGGCCAGGCGACGGGCTATGGCCTGGTGAAGACCGGCGACGATCTCGCCGGGCGGGACCCCGGCCGCCAGCAGTCCTATCACCTCGGTCTCCGCGAAGACCGCGCACATACTGTTAAGGCTCTGGGCCTTATGGCCCCGGGCCTGCTCTGACAATTCGCTTACGTCGCTCCCCAAGGCGGCGGCAATTACCTGTAAAAACCGTCCGGTTCCGGCCGCGCATTTGTCATTCATGACAAAGTCCAAAACCTTTCCCTGGCGGTCGGTACGGATGGCCTTGCAGTCCTGCCCCCCCACATCCAGCACGATCTCCGATCCCGGGCGCAGCCAGGAAGCCCCGCGGGCATGACAGCGAATCTCGGTAACCGTTTGACTGACAAAGGGAAGCGATACCCGTCCGTATCCGGTGCCCACCACATATTGCAACTGCTCCGCCGTGGCCCCGATCTGCTCCAGCACCTGATTCAAGGCGGTCTGGCCTGCTTCCCGGGGACTCCAGCCGGTGGGCACCATAATGCTGTAGAAGCTGTCATTTAAGATCAGGGCGGCTTTGGTAGCCACTGAACCTACGTCTATTCCAGCCGCGATCATTTGACCATCTCCAAAAACGCTTCGATCCGGACCCGCAGTGTTTCCCGGTCCGAAGCCGAGTAATCGGTTTCAATCTGCAGAAAGGGCAGGCCTTTTTGTTTAACCAGATCCGAAACCCAAAAGGATTCAATATTATAAGTGTGACAGGCCTGCCAGGTTAGATCTATCACCCCGTCTATTTGAAATTCGTCAATCATTTTATCGATAAGCTCCAGGCGTCCCCGGTTGGGGCTCATAACCGAACAGGGTATCTTCATATACTTTTCAGCTAAAACACGGAGCGGATCGCGTTGGTCGCTCTCATCCGCCAGAATATCCACGGTTTTATACCCCCCGCAGTTTTCCATAACCACCACCAGTCCCCCGCTCTCTTCAACCAGGGCAATGATCTTTTCGCTTCCCAGACCTACCGGAGTGCCGGTAAGAAGAATGCGCGGCGTAGCCGCGGCGCCGGCCGTCCCACCCTGAGCGGCGTTTTCCTGAACTCTGGTGATCAGGTCCTCCAGCATCCCGATCCCTTCCTCCCGGTCAACATTGAAGCCCACCTGCCAGGACACGGTGAGCATATCCAGTCCCGATATCAGAGCCGGGCGGGCTTTATTGAGATCATAGAGCCGCTTCATGACCCGCGCTTCCCGGTTGGTCAGATTTATAGCCGCTCTTATCTTCTCATCGCTGAGTTCGGTTTGAAATCTTTCTTCCAGCAGTTCCTTTACCCTCCGCAGTTCGCTGGCCCAGAGCTCCAGGGAAGCTTCCTGGAGCGGATTCTGCGGCAGATTCATAACCACCGTTTCCTTCAAGTCGGCCATCAATTCGAACATTTTCTTTTTTCCATCACAGGTGGTTTCACCAATGATCAAATCGGAAAAGTGAAAATAGGGGCAGGTATCGCTTACAGCAAAACCATAGGAAGATTTGATCAGGGGGCAGAGATTGCGGGGAAGGTGCTTTTCCGCAAAAGCGATGGGTTCTTCACGAGTTCCGCAGAGTCCTACCGCGATAGCTCCGGCGGCCAATACCAGCTCCTTGGGGCAATAGGTGCAATAAAGCCCCACCATCTTTTGACCCTGTTCCTTGGCCTCTTTGACTTTCATAATGTTCTGCTCGCGTATTTCCTGAAAGCCCTCCGCAATATTGGATTTCATGTTTTTCTCCTTCCCTCCTGAAGCAAGCACAGCATATATTACCAATTGTTATTATTTATATTATTAAAGGTTGAGTTTATTCTATGTCGCTAAGCTTTACTTGTCAATATTGCCAGGCCCATGTCGATTGTCCCGGATTGATATCTCGTCATATACTGTGATATAGTTCGGGAAGAGGAACAAATTAGGAGAATTCAGGAAGACGCAACAGGAGGCTAGTAGAAAATGAAGAAATCATTGGGGGCCAAGACCCTTGTTTATCCCACCCCGGCCTGGATTGTTGCCGTTTATGACCAGGCCGGAAAGCCCAATGCCATGACGGTCGCCTGGGCGGGCTTATGCTGTTCGGATCCCCCGGCGGTGGCGGTGTCCGTCCGCCAGGAAACCTATACTTACCAATGCCTTTTGGATCGCCAGTCTTTTACCGTCAACGTTCCTTCGGAACAATATCTCAAGGAAATTGACTTTATGGGCATTGTATCCGGACGCAATACCGACAAGTTTTCTTTGACCGGTTTAACCCCGCTAAAGAGTGACCTGGTTGATGCTCCCTATATTAAAGAATTCCCGTTAAACCTGGAATGCAAGCTGATCCATACCCTGGAAGTCGGGCTTCACACCCAATTCGTCGGACAGATTCTCGATGTAAAAGTAGGCTCCCAATTCTTAACCAAACAGGGCATACCCGATCTGAAGAAGATCAACCCGGTCATTTTTGCCAACGGCATGTACTATGGTATTGGAGAAGTCCTGGGCAAAGCCTTTTCTATCGGCAAAAACATCGCCCCACCCTTTTAAACCGGTTTGTCCGAGCAGCTGGAAAGGACGGGCGGACGAACTGCAGCCTGAGCAAGAAGGAGAGCCTGATCGGTGAAGGTCAGGGCTCTCCTTTTTAGTCTTCTAGCGATGCGAATGGGAAACGCGTTTAAGCTCCCAGTTCATAGATCTTATCCCTCAGTACATCCCGGTTCCACAAAACGATCCCGCTGGCTTCAGCGAGGCTGACCGCCTGGGCGGTAAAATACATATTGGTTATAGCCAGCCCCTGCTTCAGTTGATAATGGTCGAGTCCATCGAGCAGCAGTCGGATTTCCGCCTCGGAGATATTGGAAAGGTTGCATTTGGCCTGAATCCCTATGCGGTTGCCGTTTTTGCTGGCTATCAGGTTGACGCCAAACTCCCCGGCCATTCTGGTTGATATAGCCTTGTATCCCATCTTAAAAAACAGGGAAATGATGAAGCTCTCAAATTCCTCGTCGTTCATCAAATCCACATCAACGATGGTCCCCTTCCCCCCCTGGGGACCCTGGAGGTGATGGCGGATATTGTGCCGCTCGTAAAAGCTGCGAATCTCATCCATAGTGTCGGGGTAGACACTAAAAGCCGTGTCATGATCAATCAGCAGGGTTCCCGGAAACGGGGTGTGGACATCCCAGGGCATCCCGGGCTCATATTCCAGCCCGTAGTATTTGGGCTCGGGAGTGAGTATTTTGCTGTTGTTGAAATCGCTTATAAAAGCCATCAATTGCTGTTCATAGATAAACAAGTGCCCCGGATCGGATTGGCGCTCATGATCATGCAAAACCACCCGGCCAAGGTTCTTGACCCGGTCGGCATCATAGGAAAGCAGCCGCGAATCCAACAATTTTATCAAATGGTCCTCCAGGGTTTTATCGAACTGATTTACCAGCGACCTGAAATCTGCGATACAACGGCTGAGGAAAGCCAGCCGTTCCTTTTCTTCCGCTTCAACCGGCTGGCTAAAAGCCAATTCATGGGTTCCTTCCCCGGTGCTGATTCGGACCTCAAGCACGTCACCGGTCATAAACAGGTTTACCTGCCTAAAGGTTAGCAGGTCATAGCTTTTTATTTGACCGTTGTTGTTAATTGCTGCTCCATCCCGGTATATCGAGAGTATAATCCCGGTGTTCAATTCATATTCAGCTATACTGACCTTCACTGTACAACCCTGCCTATCCAAAAGCTCCGGTGTTTTTACTTTAGCATTAATAGGTGGCAATCGCAATTTACGGCCTTTAGCGTTTTGTACTGACATACTCCCGCGATTTTCACGATATTTTACCAAATCTTTGGGAGGAATATGCGAATTCGTGGAGAATATTGGTGTTTAGTTAATCATCTTGGCCAAGGTGGCTGCCGGGATCATTTCAGGCACAATCTGGCAGCAGCATATTAAGCAGCAGAACCGACCTGGTTGGTTAATACATCTCTGTCACCCTTGTTCAAACTTCGTTTCGTACAACATATAACTATATGGAGGATTCCATGACCAAGCGAAAAGAGTATTTATTAACCACGGCCATTTTTTTATTTTGCTGTATCGGGTCTTATTTCTGCTGGGTCTATTCAGCACCCAACCAATTTCCGGTTTTGTCCAAGGCGCTGGCGGTTGAGGCGGTTCAGCCGGTGGAGGCGGCTACTTCCGATCATCCGGCTACTTCCGATCATCCAGTTACTTCCGATCATCCGGCTACTCCCGATCAACCGGCCACTTCCGATCAACCGGTTGATTCCGATCATTCGACAGCTCCGATAGTTCCCAACCCGCCTAAGCCGCCAACTCCCTCCGGAGGCGCTGAAGCGTATACCGACAATCCGGTGCCCGTGCCCATATTGATGTACCACAAGGTTAATCCTTATTCCGCCAGCAGTCTCTATCGCCTTTGGCCTGAGGACTTCGAGCGGCAAATGCAGTATTTAAAGGACAACGGCTATCATACAGTGAGCATTAACGACGTTTTGGATCAATTTGAGAAGCGCAAAAAGCTGCCCGATAAACCGGTGGTAATTACCCTGGATGACGGGTACCGCGACAATTATCTCTATGCCTTTCCTATATTGAAGAAATACGGTTTTACAGCCACTTTCTATATTGTCACCGACTATGTTGCCGAATCCGGCTCGGAAGGCACTTTCATGACCTGGGACGAGATAAAAGAGCTTGATGAAGCCGGCATGACCATCGGTTGCCACACCCTGAACCACTGCTGGCTGACCAGAGCCAGCTGGGAAGAAGCCTGGCGTCAGGTTGGCGATTCCAAAACGATTTTGGAAGACTTTTTAGGTAAAAAAGTAGACACCTTTGCCTATCCTTATGGAGCCCACAACAAGTGGGTAAGCGAGGTGGTTTACGACTGGGGTTTCCGGTCGGCAGTTACCGTGAATCCGCGACCGGTTAGCACAGCCAATGCCGAGCATCCCCTGCAATTGAATCGCATGGGTATCTATAGCGATCTGAGTTACGATGGATTTGTTTACAAAATAAACACCGACAATTATAACTATTAACCCCGGAACGATTACCCAACCATTCCGAGGCCAGGGCTTGACACGGTAGTCCTGGCCTTTTTACGTCTTCCTCCTGCGTTCCCTGTTCCGGAAACCAGGCCTTGCAATTCTAACCACCTTCCAAACCCTGCCCAAGGAAATCTTCCAGGATCAACAGGGCCGTCTTATGGCGATACTTCTTGGTTGAGCGTACATCATCTATGGGACTTAGCAGCTTTTCATAACAGGCTTTGAGGTCCGGAAATGCATCCAACCGGGCTTTAGTCTCAATTCCGGCCAGGATCGCCTCCCCTTCCCGGCTGCGCACCGGCGTGGGCGCCACGGCGCCCAGGGCTATACGCACCTCGCGGATTCGGTCATGGCGACAGTCGGCTACGGCAAAAAAGGATACCTTGGATATGGCATTGGCCTTGCGCAGGCCTGCCTTTTTGTAATACTGGCGGTTGAAATCAGCGATGGGAATACGTATTTCCGTCAGTATCTCATCATCCTGCAGCCCGGTGCGGCCCGGCCCGGTTATGAAATCCTGAATGTTCACGATTCGGGAGCCCTGTCCGGTATTAAGCTGCAATGAGGCATTCAGGGCATACAGCATGGGCAGGGTATCTCCGGCGGGAGAGGCATTGCAGATATTACCCCCTATGGTAGCCACATTGCGGATAGCCGGCGAGGCCATCTGCGCCAGGGGCAGTTTAATATATTCCGGCACCCGCCAATCATGCATAATCTGAGCCAGGGTGCAGGATGCCCCCAGGACAATGAGTCCCCCTTCTTTTTTTATCCTTTTAAGTTCTTCCAGGTGCCCGATGAACAGTACGTCCTGTTGGAAGGCCGGCAGGGTTCCGCTCCAGGAGCGGTTTCTAACCATGAGATCGGTGCCCCCGGCCAGGACGATCACGTTTTCCTGCTCCCGGATGCGCAAAGCCTCGCTTAAACGGTTCGGCCGGTACGTTTTTACCATAATCCTTCCCCCTTCCGGGAGGCCAGCTGAACCGCCTCGACAATCATGGTGTAGCCGGTGCAGCGGCAAAGGTTGCCGGCCATCGCCTGACGGATCTGTTCTTCACTGGGATTGGAATGATGGCTGAGCAAGGCTTCAGCGGCCAGGATCATGGCCGGCGTGCAGAAGCCGCACTGAACGCTGCCGGCTTGTTCAAAGGAATCCTTCAATATCGCGAAGCGGGGAGAGTGCCGGAATCCTTCGATAGTGACCACGCTCTGGCCGCCAATGCTGCCTACCGGAACCAGGCAGGCGTTTACCAGTCGCCCGTCTACCAGCACCGCGCAGGCCCCGCACTCGCCCTCGCCGCAGCCTTCCTTGGCGCCGGTCATCTGCAGGTCATCCCGCAAGACGTCAATAAGCCTCTTCAAAGGGTGGACCGGCAGGTTTACCTCGCTGTCGTTGAGAACGAATTGCACACTATTCATCACAAATCAACTCCATAAGATATTCCGGGCTAACCGGGAGTTGTCTTACCGGCTGGCCAACGGCGTTCTGAACCGCCAGGGCCAGGGCGGGAGCCGCCCCCACCAGGGTAATTTCGCCGAGCCCCCGGGCGCCAAAGGGTCCATTTTCATAAGGATTCTCCACCAACCGGCTGACGATCGGCGGGAAGTCCAGAAAAGTGGGAATAATGTAATCGGCCAGGCTTCCCTGCTGAAGCTTTCCCCGGCGGGACTGAAGCAACTCCATCCCCGCATAGCCCAGCCCCTGCACCAGGCCTCCATCAATCTGGCCTTTAACTATACGCTCATCGATCGGCGTGCCTATATCGTAGACCGCCCACACCCCCAGAACGTTTATTTCCAGGGTGAGGGGGTTCACCTCTACCTCAACCACATTGGCCCCCCAGGAATACTCAGCATAGGCGTTGCCGATGAACCTGGCGTTGTCCCAGGAAAGGCCGGCCGGGTAGGTATAGCCCCTGGTCACCTCCAGGGTTTCTTCCTGCCCCTTTTCTTTCATTTCCAGGGCGCAGTCATAGAGCAGTTTCCCTATGATCATGATCGTCCGGGAAGCGATAGTAGGCCCCGAATCGGGACACAGGTCCGTGTCAGGGTAAATGTAGGCGACATGTTCCACCGGTATTTCCAGGGCCCGGGCCACGATCTTGCGCAGGGTGGTGGCCGCTCCCTGACCTATTTCCGTATTGGCCACCCGTATTTCAATCTCCGAGGCTGAGCGCTTTACCAAGCGAACCCGGGTCTTTAAGATGTCTTTTTCTCCCTTACCGGTAAATCCACCGCCATGGAAGAACACCGAGCAGCCGATGCCGCGCCACCCCTGCCGGCCGGAGAGCTCTCTGCGCTTTTGGCTGTATCCGGATATCTCCTCAATCTGCTCAATGATCCGGGGAAGCACGATTTCCGACTGAAACAGCCCCCCGGTCGAAGACGTATCGCCCCGGCGCAGAAAATAAGCCTTTTTCCATTCCAGGGAGTCCACCCCCAGCTTTTGCGCTATATTCTCCATATGCATCTCAATGGCGAAAAAGGCCTGCGGTCCGCCAAACCCCCTGAAGGCGCCGCTGACCACATTGTTGGTGGCCATGGCCCGGCCGTGCACCCGCAGGTTATCCACCCGGTACACTCCGCAGACTGAAAAAATCAACCTCTGCAAAACCACGCTGGATAATCCCGCGTAGGCCCCTGCGTCAATAAGCACTTCAACATCCCGGGCTATAATATGGTTTTCATGATCCAGGTAACTCTTGATGTGGATATGGGCGGGATGGCGTTTGGTGGTGCAACGGATGTCTTCTCCCCGCTCCAGAACAAGCTGCACCGGCCGGCCGGATTTTACCGCAGCCAGGGCGGCATGGACACCGACTATCGAAGGGTAGTCTTCTTTGCCGCCAAAGCCTCCTCCGGTAGGCAGCTGAACCACCCGAACCCGGTCTTCGGGCCAGTCCAGAGCCTGAACCAGCGCATCCTTGAGGTAATAGGGACACTGCATGGATCCTGACACCCTTATTCGTCCCTCTTCCCATACAGCCAGCATGGATTGGGTTTCCAGGGCCACATGTTCCTGGTAGCCGGTTTGAAAAACATCTTCGATACAGCAGCCGGCCCGGGCTATGGCCCGGCTGATATCGCCTTTGGTATACTGGTATTCCACAAAATGGGGGCGGTCCTGGAAAATAAAGTTCTCCCGGCAGTTCAAAGCATCTTCGATGGTCAGTATGGGTTCCAGGTCTTCATAGTCCACCCTGATGGCAGTCAGCAGGTTTAAAATAGTCTGTTTGTCAGGCCCCACCACCAGCAGGATCGGCTCACCGACATAATTTACAACTTCCCGGGCTAAAAAGGGCTCGTCATCATAGACTATCGGTACGCTGTTTTTACCCGGGATGTCATCTCGGTCTACTATGAAATAGCCGTCCGGCAGCGGCGGGATGGTAATTCCTAAAATTTTGGCCCGCGGCCGGTCAGAGCGCAGGGTCCGGGCGTAAAGCATACCCTCCGGATGAAGGTCTGCGCAATAGCGGGCGCGTCCTTCCACTTTCTCATCAAAGTCATACCGCTTGATCGGCGCACTGATTCCCTTCATTGAATCTCTCCTTTACCTGGTGGTCTGCGGGTCATGTCCAGGGCTTTTCGATAATCCTCCAGGGTGTCGACATCGAGCAGGATGCCGGGACAATCGACATCCACCCGGATCGTATTCCTTAAAGCTATAAAGTCCCGCAGGTTGTTATAGCCGCCCTCCAACAATTCCCGGATTAAGCTGCTGTTGAGCAGAACCGGATGCCCGGAACGCTTCCCATATACCGGAACCACAACATCGGAATGACAGGCCAGCATTCTCTGGTAAACACCTGGTGAAACACAGGGATAATCCCCCGGAATGAAGAAGAAGCGCCCGGCCCTGATATGCCTGGCGCCTGCCTGGATGGATGAAAACATACCTTTTTCGAACTGGGGGTTGTTGATCACTTCCACATCCGGATATCCGGCCAGCCTGGCCCGCAGGATATCAATGTTATGACCCCCCACGACCAGAACCCGCGAGCAGAAAGGCCTCATGCTCTCCAGGCACTTTTCCAGGAGAGTTTTGCCGTCGAAATCCAGTTCCATTTTATAGCAGGAGCCGGTTCTTCGTGATTTGCCGGCTGCTGCGATAAGTCCTTCACACATAATACCCGCTACTCATATTATTTATTAGTACAATAGACCATAAAATAAACAATTTGTCGATATATGAAAAAGAAAGCTATCACAATGATTGACCGCTATCTGCCGTCCCTATACAATTAGTTTACCAGGAAAAAGCTCCTTGGTGCTTACCCTGAAAAGGGGACTGTTTAAAAAGCCGGTTTTATTTCACCGCTGGATCCGCTGAACAGTAAAACCTCCGGGGTTTTAATGTCAGGGTCTAAAAGGCCGGGAAACAGAAGTGTAAGAGAAGCGCTTTGAAGACAGAAGCTTAATTGAAAAAATCGCCAGATTACAGTCAATTAAGCATCACTCCCCCCAAGATGTTGCTTCAAGTAGGTTCAACGGCAAATGCTAAGAACTGAAGGCCTAAAGCCGGAGCAACCGCTCTTCAGGGTAATAATTCCCCAAAGGAGGTACTCGCTAAGTGAGCAGTACCACACCAAAGAAGAGGGCCAACACTATGTAACCATAGATGTTGAGCCCTCTTCTCTGAGTTCGGGTGAGTTAGGGGGCGGTTCTCAAAAAAGATGCGGGGCTTAATGAAAAAGAAAGCTATCACAATTATTGACCATTTTGTCGCAGTATGAATAAAATATGTTTACCAGGGAAAGCGCAAGCCAAGTACTGGTGGTTATCCTGAAAATAGGGGCTGCTTAGACGATTGTTTAACCATTTTCATGAATGAACCCCGTGGTAACCAATTCCGGAGAGGTTCGGTTATCAGGCCCAAAGCGATAGGTTGGTTTATACCAAACCGAGTTGAGGTTGGGGATCATGTAGTGAAAATAAGGGAAACGAAGTTTTCAAGCAAAAACATCTTAATTGAACGCTATCGCCCGGTAGATGGTCAATTGAGAGGCACCCCTAAGAAAAGAGTTGCTCAAGTAGGTTCACGGCCGCAGGCCAGAGCTGAAAAAGGGCGGAAAGCCCTGGCAGCCACTTATCAGGGTAATTCAAATCCAAAAGGAGGTACTCGCTAAGTGAGCAGTACCACACCAAAGTAGAGGGCTGACACTATGTATAAGCATAGCTGTCGGCCCTCTTCTTGCCGCTACCAATTGCAACGTCCCCTAACTATCCTAGCCCAGCAAGAAGAGTTCTACGAAGCTGGAGACCAGGCCCGGGTCGAACTGGCTTCCAGCGCGGCGCTCGATCTCCAGGCGCACCTCTTCCCTGGTATTGGCCCCTTGATAGGGCCGCCCGTTCATCATTACGTCACAGGCGTCAACCAGAGCGATGATCCTGGATGCCAGTGGAATTTCCTCTCCCTTGAGACCCAAAGGATATCCCGTTCCGTCCCAGCGTTCATGATGGTGCAGGATGCCTTCGGCAATGGGCGCCATCTCCGGCGAACTGAGGGCAATTCGATATCCGATTTCAGGGTGTTTTTTGATAGTTTCCCACTCTTCGAAAGTGAGCTGGCCGGGTTTATCCAGAATGCTGTTGGGTATAGCTATTTTACCTATATCGTGCAAGGCGGCCAGCAGGTTCAAATCGTCCAACTCACTGGAGGAAAGATTGATAGCCCTTCCCACCTGCAGGGCCATGCTTTGCATACGCTGGCAATGCTCCCTGGTTTCATGGCTTCTGGTCCACATGGTTCGCTCCAGGGATACCAGAAAGGAACTGCGGTTGCTCTTATCTTCCAGCAGTTTATGGCGATACATTTTGTCCTCCGCCTCTTTAATGATTTCGCGTATATCCTGGTCAGGAGAATTCTTGATGGCCAGACCCACAGACAGATTCGTTTCAATGGGCAGCTTGTTAAGATGCTGGGTGGCGTTCTTCAAACGCTCAAAGACCCTACCAGCGGTCACTGCATCGCAGCGGGGCAGCAGCATGATAAATTCATCCCCTCCCCAGCGGGCGATAATGTCGTCTTCGCGGCCGGTCCGGCGCATGATATTGGCTACTTCAATCAGCAGCCGATCTCCTTCCTGGTGTCCCAACACGTCATTAATGAGTTTCAAGCCGTTTACATCGCCCAGGATCAGGCTCAAGGGCAGCTCCCCTTCGGTATCCAGGCGTTTCAACTCGGTTTCAAAATAGGCCCGGTTGTATAAACCGGTCAGTTTATCATGGAAGCTGAGATATTTTATCTCCTCTTCCGCCGCTTTGCGGTCCGTTATATCAATTAAAATCGTCAACCAACAGAGTTCCCCGTCGATTTCGATCTCTTCGGCGGAATAGGAGCCCAGGCGCAGTTCACCCGGTTTTGTGCAGAAGTATACCTCCAGATCGCGTACCGGCTTTTTGCGCAGAATCATCCATTTAATATGGAGCCGGTCTTCAAAATCCATCCAGAAGCCCAACTCCTTCGAGGTTTTGCCTAGTACGGATTCACGTTCATAGCCCAGCATACGGCAAAAGCAATCGTTAGCCGCTATAAACCGGCCTTCGGTTATAGAGGATATAGACATCGCAACCGGGCTGGCATTAAAAGCCCGGGAAAACTTTCCTTCCGAAGAGCGCAGGGCCACTTCCATGCGCCTGCGCTCCGTAATGTCTTTGGTAACAAAAAGGAGGTGGGGCTCACTGCCCAGATGGATGATGTCGGTGGAACAGAGGAAGGTCCTGAGTTCTCCGGATTTCATGCGGAACACGAACTCTTCATCGTGGATCAGGTGATTTTGGGTGCGGATTTTTTGTATAAGCCGTTCTCGGGCCTCTGGATCCGGCCATAAATCATAATGAAGCGCCTCAATGCCTATTACTTCTTCCCGTTCGTAGCCCGTCAAGGCGGTAAAAGCACGGTTCACCTCCACATAACGGACATTGCCCAAAGTTGTTATGGAAATAGGATCCGGGTTGTTTTCGAAAGCCTTGGAAAACTTCTCTTCCGAAAGGCGCAGGGCTTGCTCCATTCGCTTTTGATCGGTTATGTCCTTAAAAGCCCATATTATATGCGGATCGTCGCTCTTGCCGATGACGTCGGCGGATACCAGAGCCGATCTGATTTCCCCGGATTTCATGCGAAAATCGATCTCGATGGAGCGAACCCCGTTGTTTTCCAGGATGAGTTTGCGGAGCAGGTGTTTTTGCTCTTCAATGACCCAGATGTCGATTTCCTCGGCCGTCTGTCCTACGGCCTCATCCCGCTGCCAGCCGGTAACTTCGATCCAGGCATCGTTTACCGCTATATAGCGTCCTTCTGTGAAGCTGGTTATAACCAGCGGATCGGCGCTGTAATGAAAGGCCTTGGCGAATCTTTCTTCGGCCATTTGAAGAGCTTCTTCAGCCTCGCGAAACACCTGCCGGGTTTCCAACTTTTCGAGTTTCAGGCGTAGCTCCAAAATTTCCTCTAATAATTGCTCCTTTGTCCTGTCCGGATCCTTCAAGGACTCGACCTCCCTGTTTACTAGTAACAAATGCGGTAAATATCAATCCATCTTTAAGAGGAGACGGTTTCCCCGAGCGTGATTACGGATAATATATTTTCGTAAATATTAGAGATCAGCTTTAAACGAAAAAACGCTTATTTTCCATCAAGCAAAAAAGAGGGCCTTCACCCTCTGACCGTATTTCAGTTATGAAGTTTGGCAATTAGGATTCAGGGCTTTACCCACCAGTCATCGTCCCGGTAAGGCCGTTGCACTTCCTTCAACTGGGCCTTTTCCTCATGGAATTTATGTTTCATCTCCTTAAGCCACCCATTAAAGTGCTCCTCAAGATTGGCGGCCGTGAAGCGGCTCTGTTCAGGATCGGGCCACAGGGGAATATTATCATCCTGGAGAAAGCCCTCTGAGCCGCAAATCGGGCATTCAATGCGCCGATCCGTACCCAAGCGGAAAAGGTCCGACCCGCAGAAGGGGCATTCTCTTATCCCGGGTTGGTAGGCGTCCGCTTTGAACAAGCTTTTTCCCAAGCTCTGCGCGTATTCCAGGTTTCCGGCCTGAAGCAGCGATTCGGCGGGGAGAGTGGCTTCCACCTGCCAGCAGTCGATAAGCTTCATTTGCATAAGCCGGGGAAGTACCTGAACTGCCGCCCTGGTGTAGCCTTCCCAGCCTTTTATACCAAACGGTATTACCAGAATGCAGGGTTTGCCTGCCGTAGATTCAGCCAGTTTGACCGAACCCAGGACACGGTCAGTCAGCATTTTATAATAGCCATGCGGCCCCAGCAGGTAAATGGGAACCCCGATAAGCAGCGCGTCAGCCTGTTTTATTTTGTTAAAGACGTAATTGAAATCGTCTGTAAGCTTGCATTCCTTCCCCTCCTGGAGGCAGACATAACAGGCGGTGCAGGGCTCGATTTTGAGCTCGGTCAGCCTTATCAATTCGCAGTCGCATTCCTCGGGAATGCTTTTCATGATTTCCTTGAGCAGGATTTCGCTGTTGCCCAGCTTGCGATTGGAAATGACCAGACCCAGAACCTTTTTCTTCATCATCAATGCTCCCTCCCTGAATGCCGTTCAGACTGTTTGGCGGCGGCAGGCGCAATCAGGCTGCGAACTTGGGGGGCAACGCTTCATAACCCATACTGGCAAGGGCCTGGGCAATCGTCTGCAGTCCCGGGATCAGCATCTGCTTAGAAGTCCCGTGGGCCAATAGTTTACCCTTATCGTCCCAAATCGCCGCTTCGGCAATACAAACCTGCCGGCCCGCTTTTATTCGTTTGCCTTCAACCAGCAGGCGCCCTTCTTTTATGGGGGCCAGCATATCGACCCCGACGTCAAGTGATATCAAACCCGCGTCTTCCGCAACATCACAATAGACCGCCCAATAGGCGGCGGTATCGATCAATGATGAGTATACCCCTCCATGTACGCCGCCAAAGGGATTTAGATGCTTGTTTTCCAGGTCAACCTCCGCCCGGCAAAGGCCGGGCCCCAATTCTTTGATCACCATAGAAAGCAGCTTAAAATAAGGCGCCTGGTTTATAATCTCTACCAGCTTTCTAATGTGCTCCTGATTCAGCTCCCGCAAAACGATCCCCCTCCTCCCCTACATTGAGGAACGCCACGATGTATTCATTGATGAGCTGCCCGGCTTTTTTCCTTACCGGGAGCCTTTCACCAGACCCCGAGCCAGGGTCTCATGAAAAGACACGACCATGTCTATCATCTCTTCTTTGCTGATAGCCTTTAAGACGATCCACTTAAACAGGAGGTATTTTTCAACCGCCAAAACGGCGTGGGCCACCGGCAAAACCGGCACCTCCTGAAAAGCCCCTTTTTCTATGCCGTACCTGATGTTCTTACAATAAAATTCCAGCAGTTTATCCTCAAACTGCTTTATGCATTGATCGATCGGCTCGCTGGCCCCCGCCACCCGGCTGTATATCTCCGATAATCTCTCATTTTCCGCAAAAACGGCCATGGTCAAGCGTTTGGTCTCGATAAATCTTTCATAGAGGTCTTCCTGCACCGTATAATATTCCCTGATACTGCTGATAATCTCAGCGGCAAAGGACTCCAGCAACGCTTTTAAGACATCTTCCTTATCGATGAAATAGTTGTAAAAAGTCCCGGTGCCAAAGCCTGAAGCGACAATGATGTCCCGTATGGAAGTGTTGAAATAGCCTTTGGCAATAAACAGATCCAGGGCGCAGTCCAGCAATTTTTCCCTTCTCTGTTTGTTTTGTTTGGCTGGTGCTATCGGCACATTGATCCCCTCCGAGCGTACGTTCGTTCATTTTAATTATACCTCAGCCGGCTGTCAAAACATATCATTCCTAAAAATTTTGTTTCTAAAAGTACCTGCATAATACATTTTTGCTTCAGACCGGGATTCAGGTCGGTTCAGCTTATTTGCTTTTATCGGCCGCTTGCCTTTTAATGATAATATGTCGCCGTTGGTAAGAAAAGGAGCTTGTTATGTGGTCTTCTAAATCACCGCAAGAAGTGCTGAATGAATTAAAGGTAGATCCGGTTAACGGCTTAAGCTGTGAGGAAGCGCAGGCGCGGCTGGCCCGCTACGGTCCCAACAAACTGGAAGGGAAACCCCGCCCGGGACTGCTGGCGCTTTTTATCGCCCAGCTCAAGGACCTGCTTATATACGTCCTGCTCGGCGCAGCGACAATAACCGTTGTGATCGGCGAGTATGCCGATGCGGTGATCATCCTCATGGTGGTCGTCCTTAATGCCGTTATTGGGGTGTTTCAAGAATATAAGGCGGAAAAGGCTCTGGAAGCCCTCAATAAAATGACCTCCCCCCATGCCTTGGTCAGAAGGGAGGGCGAAATTAAAGAGATCCCTTCCGAAGAGATAGTTCCGGGAGACATCGTCATTCTTGATGCGGGCCGCCTGGTCCCGGCCGACATCAGATTGATTGAGAGCTTCAACCTGCAAATAGAAGAATCCACCCTGACCGGTGAATCGGTGGCGGTGGAAAAAAACGCGCTTTCCATCTACCCGGACTCCCGGACCCCGCTCGGAGATAGAGCCAATATGGCTTTTATGTCCACTCTGGTTACCTATGGACGGGGCGAGGGGGTAGTGGTGGCGGTCGCTTCAGCCAGTGAAGTGGGGAAGATCGCCGAAATGTTAGACGAAAAGATTGAAGAGACGACCCCCCTGCAAAAACGACTGGCCGAACTGGGCAAGGTATTAGGCATCATGGCCATTGCCATTTGCTCCCTGATATTCATCATAGCCCTCTTTCAAAACCGGGATCTGTTTGAAATGCTCCTGACCGCTATAAGCCTGGCGGTGGCGGTAATCCCTGAAGGTCTCCCGGCCATAGTGGCCATTGTACTGGCCCTGGGAGTTACCCGCATGTCCCGCCGAAACGCCATCATCAAGCATCTCCCGGCGGTTGAAACCCTGGGATCGGTCAACATCATCTGCTCCGACAAGACCGGAACCCTCACTCAGAACCGGATGACAGTCGTAAAACACTACACCTTCGATCAGCTGGTAGAAGTGCCTCCCGATCATGAATATATCCAGCCCAGTGAGGACACCGTGCAGCTTATCAGCTCTATGGTGCTTTGCTCTGACGCCAGCCTGGATAATGATCAGGGAACCGGAGACCCTACCGAGATAGCCTTGCTCGCTTTAGCCGACCGTTACCGGATACCCCGCAGGGATCTGGCCACCCGGCATTCCCGGGTTTCTGAAATGCCCTTCGATTCTGAACGCAAAATGATGTCCACTCTCAATATACAGGGCGACGGCTACCGGGTGCATGTCAAAGGCGCATTGGACAGCCTGCTCTCCGTATCTGTTAAGGCCCTGGTCAATGGAAAAGCGGTTCCCTTGACGGAAACCATGAAAGAAGCCTATCTGAGGATGGCGGAAGAAATGTCGGACAACGCCTTGCGGGTTTTGGGCGCTGCCTGTAAAGACTGCGCAACAATGATCGAGCCCGAGGAAATGGAAAAAGACCTCACTCTACTCGGTATAGTGGGTATGATCGATCCGCCGCGGGGGGAAGTGGAAAATTCTATCAAACAGGCGGTAAATGCGGGAATTACCCCGGTAATGATAACCGGCGACCATAAGCTGACGGCTTTTGCCATAGCCCGGGAATTGGGTATTGCCCAATCTCCGGAGCAATGCGCCAGCGGTGATGAGATCGACTTGCTGGCGGACGAGGAGTTCGTCCGCCGGATACAAGGATACCGGGTGTTCGCCCGGGTTTCACCCGAGCATAAGGTCAAGATCGTCAAGGCTTACAAAGCCCGCGGCAATATAGTATCCATGACCGGGGACGGGGTCAATGACGCACCCTCCTTGAAAAACGCTGATATTGGCGTGGCTATGGGGGTAGCCGGGACCGATGTATCCAAAGGCGCCAGTGACATGATCCTGGCTGATGACAATTTTACTACCATCGTGCACGCCATTGAAGAAGGCCGCAACATATACAGCAATATTCGAAAAGCGGTGGTGTTCCTGTTGTCTTGCAACCTGGGAGAAACCATTGCCATATTGGTCTCGGTGCTTTTCTCCTGGCCCATACCCCTCTTGCCTACCCAGATACTCTGGATAAACCTGATAACCGATACCCTGCCCGCCATTTCTCTGGGAGTCGACCCCGGCGATCCGGATGTTATGAAAATGAAGCCGCGCGATCCCAAGGAAAGCTTTTTTGCCGGTGGAGCCGGAATCAGAGCCGTAATCGGCGGCTTGCTGATCGGAACTCTCACCCTGGTGGCCTTCTACCTGGGATTGAAAGAGGCCGGTTATAGTCTGACCGCTTCCAACATACCGGAAGACGCTTTGAGCTACGCCAGGACCATGGCTTTCGTGGTTTTGGCGGCATCACAGCTCTTTTATTCCCTGAGCATGCGAAGCGCCACCAAAATGATCGTTCAGATCGGCCTGTTTACCAACCCGTATCTGATAGGTTCCATAATAGTGGGCCTGCTGCTGCAATTGCTGGTGATCTCGGTTCCGGTACTGGCCGGCGCGTTTAAGCTGCAGATGCTCTCCCCCGCCAGCTGGTGCCTGGTGCTGGGATTGGCCCTGGTGCCCGAGATCGTCAATGAGCTTATCAAGCTCGTAAAGAGGTTCCTTCTGCCGGAACAGGCTCCCGTTTAATCCGAGGAACTGCCCTATCGGCGTCAACCCAGGGCCGCGTTTTTTCCGGCTACATAGCCGGTGGAAAAGGCCGCCTGCAGGTTGTAGCCTCCGGTTAAGCCGTCCACATCCAATACCTCGCCGGCAAAAAAGAGCCCTTTTACCAGCTTCGATTCCATCGTCCCGGGGTTCACCTGTTTTACGTCCACCCCGCCGGCGGTAACTATAGCCTCGGCAATGGGGCGCAGGCCGGTCACCGTCAGGGTAAAGTTCTTTAGAAGCTTGACCAGCTCCCGCCTCTCACTGCGCTTTACCTGATGGCATTCCTGATCAGCATCTATGCCGCTCAACCCTATTATGACCGGAATCAGCTTGGGGGGCAGAAAATCACCCAGGGCGTTCTTAAGCATTTTGCGGGAATGGTCCTGCAGAACCCTCTGGATAAGTTCATCCAGCCGCTTATCATCATATTCCGGTTCCAGGTCCAGTACCAGCTTAACCGGCGGCCCGTTTTTAAAGAGCCCGGCCCCGATGGCATGGCTCATGGCCAGTACGATAGGCCCGGACAGTCCATAGTGGGTAAAGAGCAATTCCCCGCCATCTTCGCAGATGCGCTGGCCGGTAGCGCTGTAAGCGGCTGCCCTGACCTTGTCCAGGCTCAAGCCCTGCAAAGCCCTGCTCCATTCTTCCTGCACCAGGAGCGGGACCAGGCCGGGGCGCGGTTCTATGATGCGATGGCCGGCCGCCCGGGCCCAGCCGTACCCGTCGCCCGTGCTGCCCGTACCCGGATAGGACAGGCCCCCGGTGGCTACCACCAGGGCCTGGGCTTCAAAGACTCCCCGAGCCGTTTTTAATCCCGCCACCCGTTTATCCCGGATCAGTATTTCCAGCACCGGCGTAGACAGCATGATTTTTACACCTGCCTTTTGAGCATTCTCCAGCAATACCCGGACCACATCATCGGCCCGGTCGGAAACCGGGAAGACCCGGGTTCCAGCTTCCACTTTGGTCCCCAAGCCCCGGGCATGGAAAAACTCCCGCAAATCCCGGTTGGAAAACTCGCTGAAAGCGCTGCATAAAAAGCGGCCGTTGCCCGGGAAGCCTTTGATCAGAAGGTCAGGCTCCACCGCACTGGTAAGGTTGCAGCGGCCATGGCCGGTAATGCTCAGCTTTCTTCCGATCCGGTCTTTTTTCTCGAGTAATAAAACCTCCGCCCCGTTAAGAGCGGCCTGACCGGCGGCCATCATGCCCGCCGGTCCGCCTCCGATTATCGCCACTCGCTTCATGTCCCCAAACCCGCCTTTATTTTGTTCTCTGACCCTGACGCCCACAAATGGGCTGGCCGGGTCAGCGTTTCTCAGCATCGCTTTTTATAATGGTTCAGCCGACAGCACCGTTAACCTGAAGATACCTTTATTGCCTTCCATATTAATACGAAAGTATTCCTTTTCGCTATGGCCCGACCATTTTCCCTGCCACTCCACCGGGATGGCCTGGTAGGATGGATGGCGACGGTCCTGCGGCTGCCGGCTCAGCCGGCTCAGTTCGTACAGCTCGTCATAGAGACGCCGGTATTCCGGAGCCTGGCTGTCAGCCAGCGCTTTGATCAGGTTGTAGCTCTGGAAATAGGCTTTGAAGGCTCCCGCCCAGCCCTGAATACGGGCCGCTTCCAGGTAGTCCCGGAGCTTCCCGGCCCCTTCGGCCTCCAGA
Source organism: Syntrophomonas sp. UBA5314 (assembly GCA_002410325.1). Taxonomy (GTDB): domain Bacteria; phylum Bacillota; class Syntrophomonadia; order Syntrophomonadales; family Syntrophomonadaceae; genus UBA5314. The sequence continues at coordinate 54,330 of DHRK01000001.1, read as the reverse complement.
ACGTTATAGGGAAGCTCCACTTCCATTCCCATGCCGAAATCCCGGGCAATATGTCCGGCGCATTTCAGCAGATAGCACCTCGGACGCCCCGCCGGATTCCAAAAGGAATGGGAAGGCTGCAGGGCTACACCATCGAATCCCACCCGTTTGAACTCGGTCATATACGAGGAGCTGATCCCGGGGATGGCAAATGAACAGAGCCCGCGCTCCCGGCACAATTGAGGAAAAATAGCAATAACCGGGTCATTGAAGGCTCCCTGCTCGGCCAGATAGTAAAAGCCGGCCAGAATCAGGCGCCGGAAACCGGCTTTTTCCCAGCGTTGCAGCAGTTCATCAAAGGCCCAGCGCACCGCCTCCACCCGGTGCGCCTCTACCGCCAGGGAGCAGCCGCGGCCGTCCCAGTCGCGGCAGCGGGGATCGGGGGTGGGTACCCCCAGCACCACCCGCAGGGGCCGCTGCCCGCCCAGGCAGCGCGCTACCGCCCGGGCGCAGTCTTCCAGGGCGGAGAGGTTGGCCCGGGGATGGAAGTATTCGTCAAACAAGGCCGTCCAGTCCTCCCGGCGGGAGGGCGGGCCGCTCAAGTCGGGGGCAAAACTGCGCCCGTTTAGCAGCGGCGAGTACTGGGCCAGCAGTAAAAAGCCGTCCATAAAGTAGTCCTTTATCTCTCCTGCAACCGACCGGTACCCGGCCAGGGGAAGCAGCTTTTCCACATCATAACGGTGCAGTCGGCCGCTTCCCTCCCCACCCGTATAGAGAAGACAGAGGTCGTGGATCTTTCCGCTGGCGGCGGTGCCGGCCGGAAGGTAGCCGGGATGGCTGCCCCGCTCAAGGCTCAGGGCGGCGACCGGCTCCAGGGTATCGGCCGGGTAACAGTGATGAAGCTGCTGGTGTTGCCGGTCCAGCACCAGCAGGTAATGATGGGTATAGCCCAGGCAGGAAAGGCTCACTTCCGGGCGGGAGGCAAAAGAACGGAGCAGCGACCCCTCCCGGTTGTACAGCAGCAGCTTCCCGGCGCGGCGAAAGGTCCAAAAGCTCTCTCCGTCGAAGGCCAAACCGGCAAAACGCCCTTTGCCTATGCCGGGCTTCAACCGGGGCAGCTTTTTGACCTTTATAAAACGGTAAATACCCCTTAGCCGATCAGCCAGCCGGAAGGTGCCAAGTTTCCTGCGCTGCAGACGCCCGAACCGCGCCGGGCCTTCCCCTGAGTTCGGTGAGAACTGCCCCCCCTTGACCGGCTCTTCGGGCACTTTTATGAGGTAGATGGTACCGTTCGCGCTCAATCCCCAGGCTGAATAAGCGTCGTTTTCCGCCAGGGCCGTCAAGGGCCGGTTTAGGGTTATTGAGCCGTTCCGGGCAAAGGCGGCTCGCTTTAACCCCGGGCTGGAAACGTCAATGATATGCAGACGCCTGCCCGAAGGGCTTTCCAAACCCAGCAGGCGCCCGCCGCAGCAGACCAGGGAACTGAAGGCGGCATCTATTTTAGACCGGTCCATGATGGCTAGACTGGCCTGCGGCGCGGCGTCCAGCAACAGGAGGAAAGCGTCCGCCGTGGCTGCTACAAGACAGGCTCTATCGAAAGGGTGGCGGCAGACGCAGGTAATGTTGTCCTGCGGCAAAGGCCGGCTGGCCACCAGAAAAAGGTCATCAATGACCGGTTCCTGCCTGGAAAGTTCGAAGTCCGCCCAGCCAAGCGCCGGGCTTGTTTCCCCGGATTCCTCAAGGCGGCCGGATAGCACAATCCTGCGTTCTCCCGGCTGCCCCCACAGGAGCTTTCCTCCCAGAGAGCAATCCTGCCTCCAGGTCAATGGTTGGGAGAAGTTCTGGTTCTGAAACCCGGCCAGAGCGGTCCGGCCTTCGCAGGGCGCAATATCGCTATATATACCTGAAATCGGCTTTCCCATCACTTCCACCACATTCTTCTAGTGTTTAAAGGCGCTGCGCATGCAATCTTTATAAGCATCCATATTCAAGCCATGCTAAGTGTATTATATTTTATATTTCTCCCCGGTATCCTGCTATAAGGACTGTAAGACAGCTTGAATAGCGCCATAAGAATATTCTTCGCTTTACCCTTAAACTATCGGGCCGTAAAATCCGAATATATTTGGTATAGGACTATTCTTTAAACCGTTTCCCATAATATAACATTTTTCGCCGATACGTTCCTTTACCCCATCAGTTGCTTAAATAGCAGCCTGGTCGCCAACCGAATTATTGAGGCATTTTAATCAAAACAGACCTTTCGGATGAGAAGCATTTCACTGCATACTTTATAATACGGTCGAATTATTACGCGGCAATAGTAATAAAACGAGCGAAAAGGGGGGGCTCTAAATTCAGCAGTTAATTGCCAATCGGTTCCGCCGTATGTAACGCAGTACTAAGGAGGGTAAAATGAAAAAAACATTATTAACATTATTGATGGTTTTCAGCATGCTGTTCTGGGCGGGCAGTGGATTTGCCGCCAATGACCTTATCGGAGGCGACGGCGGCGTAGAACACTGGGTTCACATAACTTCTGTAAGTGTCAGCCCATCAAACACCTCGGTAGCTGTGGGTAGCCAGGCCAGCTTCACGGCGACGGCCTATTATTCCGATGGCAGCAGCCAGGATGTCACCGGCCAGTGCAGCTGGTCCAGCAGCGATCCTTCGGTCCTCAGCGGAAACGGTCCTGGTTTTACCGGAGTTTCCCCGGGCCATGCCGAAGTCTCCGCGATGTGCTGGGAGGCCGGCTCCGGAACCGTAACCGGAGAGGCCATGGTGCAAGTGTATCAAACCACCCCCGCCCCCGGACATGTAACCTTGAGCATTTCTCCGAGTACGTACACGCTGCGGATCGGCCAGCAAGTACAGTTTCGGGCCGCGCTTAACCGCTCCGGCACCCGCGATCCATACAGCGATGTAAGCAGTTCAGCCGCTTGGAGCATCGACGACCATATTGCCACCTCCTCGGGCGGCGGCTCCTTTGTCGCAAGCAGCCCGGGCACCTCTACAGTCAGAGTAAACTTCCAGGATCCCATTACCGGGCAAAATTTCTATGACGCGGCCGAATTGACCGTATTGCCCCCGGTAAAACCTACTGCCACGCTGTCGATCAGCCCGGCCTCGCAATCGGGCTATGCGGGGGATGTACGCCAGTATACCGCCTACCTGAGGTTCAGTGACGGAAGTTCCATGGATGTAACCAATAGCGCGGACTGGCGCAGCAATGACTCATCCGTTGCCTATTCGATGGGCAGCGGCCGGTTTGAAGCCAAATATTCCGGAAACTGCACAATAATAGCGACTATGTACTATTCCGGACAGACCTATTCAGATACCGCTGATTTTCACGTCTACAACAACGACAGCCTTTATATTACCCCGGCTACCGCAACTGTGATGGCGGGCAACTCGGTTCATTTTACAGCTTATTTAAGGCATAAAGACGGACGGGCCGATGAAGACGTAACCCGCTTATGCAATTGGAGTGTCGACAACTCGAGTGCAAGCGTAGCGGGCAAAGGGGAAATACGGGGAACCGCCAAAAGTCAGAGCAACGTCTATGCCATCTACAAGGGCAGCAGCACCCTTTCAGCATCCGCCGGTTTAACTGTAAACGAAGGAGTACAACCCAGTTCGCATAGAACTATCGCCTTACAGGTCGGTTCCAATCAATACACGGTTGACGGAGCCGTTCGCACCATGGAAGTATCCCCGTTCATCTCCGATGGCAGGACTTATGTGCCCCAGGGATATCTGGGTTATGCTATGGGCATGGACGAGAAGGAAATCACCTGGGATTCCGCGCGCCAGTCAGTTACCTTCCAGAAGAACGGTGTAACCGTGGTTATGACTTTGGGCAGCGTAAGCTATTATGTAAACGGCACGCAGAGAACCATGGACGTACCCCCGGTTATCAAGAACAACCGCGTTTTTTGCCCGGTCTTCTATGTGGCCGACGCGTTTGGATATCACGTGTCTTATGATGCACTTACCCGTTCAGTAACGGTCAGTCGCTAGTCTTAAGCAATACAGACTCCACGTTGGCACAGCCTGCGTGGAGTTTTTTACACCCTATCCATAGACAAGGCAAAATAATCGCTGATAAAAAGCACCACCCATCAGCCTAAACAATGGGTGGTGAAAGCAAAATTGTTTGAACATGAATCCTGTGGCAAATACACAGGGAAGCCTAAACATGGGTGAGTAGAGAAATAAGAGTATAGAATATATTGATTTATCTTACGTAGGGTTTGACGAGCCACTTGAGGCAATTGTCTTTCTTGCCTCCAAATATATCATAGCCTTTTACTATATCATTCAAGGGAGCGCTGTGAGTGCACAGGAAGTCGGTGCTGAGCTTGCCCTTTTGAATGAGTTTGATGAGTTCCGGGATGCGGTTGGCGTTTACCAGGCCCATGCTGATGCGGATGTTTTTGATCCACAGGGTATTCATAGCCAGCTCCTGGGGCTTTTCAAATACCCCGATCAGAGAAACCGTGCCACCCGGTCTAACCGCGTCTACAGCCATATCAAAAGTGGGCTTAAAACCGTTGGCTTCGATGGTGACATCAGCACCACGGCCGAAAGTTCTCTCTCGGATGGCATCTCCCACATTCGGTGTGGTCAGGGGATTAATGCCTACATCGGCAATGCCGTTCTTCACAGCGAAATCCAGGCGCTCCTGGTTGATGTCAACGGCGATGACTTCAGCCGGGCCCCAGAGTCTGGAGGTAACCATTCCGCACATGCCCACCGGGCCGCAGCCCATAACTGCCACTGTGTCACCGGGTTCAATCTTGGCCTGTTCGGCGCCGAAATAACCGGTGGAAAGGATATCGCCCACGAAAAGAACGTTTTCTTCCGTAAGTCCCTCCGGGATGGTAAACATGCCCAGGTTGGCATGGGGAACCCGCACGTATTCAGCCTGGCAGCCGTCAATCATATAGCCGAATATCCAGCTTCCGGTAGTACAGTGGGAATAGACCCCCCGCACGCAGTAATAGCACTCGCCGCATTGGGTTACACAGGATACGGCCACCTTGTCTCCCACTTTATTGTTGCGAACCGACGGGCCTACTTCCACAACTTCCCCCACGAATTCATGGCCGATGATTCTTCCCGGTTCTACTTCGGGCATGCCGCCGTGCCAGATATGGATGTCAGTACCGCAAATAGTGGAAGTGGTTACTTTTACAATTGCATCATCGGGCTCGATGATGCGGGGTACGGGAACATCTTCCAATCCTATTTTTTCGGGTCCGCGATATACCAATGCTTTCATAGTGTCTGCCATCATATGTTCCTCCTTTTCCTAAATCAAAAATAATGACCTTGCCGTAGAATCCGGTTTTAGGGTACACACCACCTCTTTCTTTTCGAATCTGCTCGAAAACAAAAAGGCCAATATTCCTGAAGTCAAAAATGACATAAGAATACTGGTCTTTATTGAAGCCACTTTTATAGTTTCTTCGCAATCCACCAGATATTAAGTTATAAAACCCACCCTTAAATGTCACAAAAAAACAAACCAATATCCAGGCGATAGGCTAGTACTAGCGCCCAAACATTGGTTATCTTCAAAGTCACCTGATTACGTACACAGGTTTCCCATTAAGCCACCATTGTGATTTTTCGAAAGCTATTCGGTTAAAGCCCGATCAAAAATTACAATGTGCATCCAAAAGTCACTTTCCGGTTCAATATCATAGGTTTGATGTATAGCCTTGGCGTGAAGTTTCTCTTCGAAATAAGGCACATTGTCGATAGAGTGCTGCCGGGCCACCTCCATGCGGGCCGCCCGGACCACCTCTTTCCCGGCCGGAGTCTGCACAATATATAATTCCGGTTCAGTTAGAAAGCGCTCTCCCCGGACAATGAGCATGTCTTCCCAGATCACTATCTTGGTGTAATCTACTCCCTTGCCCAGCTTCCTTTTAAAATACTGTTCCATGTATACCTTTAATTCGTGCTGCATTTGCTTTCTCTGGCGTTCATCAAGCTTTTTTCGGGTTTTGACGTTTATAACCTTTTTGGCCCCTTCTCCATCAGCTGGCATAACTTTTCACTCCCAGAAATATAATGTGATGAAAAAAACCAATATTATGCGATTATAGTAACCGCCCAATATTGGTTTTCTGTCGAGCCGCCCCCCTGCACCCTGGCACTTGAAGGTTTCTCCCTAATCCACCACATATAGATTTTCCATCTTTCATAATAAAGCATATTCATGTCCCTGGCAACAGATATTTTAAACCAACTAAACATAAAAAAAGAAGCCGCCTTTAAAAGAACGACTCCCAAAACATACTTTATTAAACGGAACGCAACGTGGCTATCCTTATTTTGTCCAATCCCTTATGGGTGAACCTGCCCTTGAGTATAATATTGGTGTCTGTTGCATTTAGTTGATTCAATTCTATATATCCATCTTCAACCAGCTGTCGGGCCTGCTCCGCTCTTAGCTTTGGTGAATAATTATCAGACAAGACATCCACGTAGTAAAACGAATCGCCGCCCGCGCTGCGTTTTACCAGGTCTAAAAACAGCCCGTAGTTACGCAATCCCCCTCACGCTCCCTTCACCTTTTAGATTCGGCATAGGCATTAGAGGTTCCTGCTCCTTAAGTAATATTTTTGCACATCATTGTATAATAATGCAATATTTAATCAATCGTAAATCAATAGCATTGTTGTTGAAACTGGTAAAAAAGCCAGCCCTTAGAGTCTATTTACAATCGTAATTTAAATAGTCCATTTGTTTTTGAATATGCTCCCTGGCTTCTTTTCCGGCTATTCTTTCGCAGAGATAGAGTCCAAGGTCAATAGCCGAAGTCACACCCCGGGCTGTGATTATATTGCCTTCATCGACAATTCGATCCTCAACCACATAGGGGGTAAAGTTGTTCAGGTACCCGAGCATGGCCGGGTGAGTGGTGGCCTTTTTCCCGGCCAGCAAGCCCAGGACCCCTAAAATGATGACCCCGCCGCAAACTGCTGCCATGGTAGCTTCCGGGTTGGCGGTCTTCATCCAGCTTAAAAAGGCATCATCTTTTATCTGTTCTGCAATTCCATTTCCCCCGGGTATGATTATGTAATCGTATCCCTCCAGTGAGCCGCCCACTTTAGTGGGGATCAATTGAAGATTCTCGAAAGATAGCACCAGGCTGTTTAAGGCGCAAACATCATACTCCAGGTTCCCAACAAAGCCCATGGTCTTCAATCTGGTCAGCGGGTCAAACATACCTGCGAAATCGAGGGTGGTAAGCCCGTCATAGATGACAAAAGCAAGCTTCAAAAAATCTTCCTCCTTTGACCAGTTTTTTTAAATTATATCCCACTATGAAGAGCGGCTCACGGGGAATACTATTCCTATTTCAAAGCAAATTCAAAGGGGCTTGCAATTGCTTAACCGGTACGATTTATTAACCGATTTTGAAAACCACCTGCTCAAGGACGAAAAGCCTTCTCTACACCTTCGCGGATTAAGCGGCAGCGAATGGTTGGGCAGCCATCCCTTTACCTTCCTGGAGGAGCTGATGTACGTTGAACAGTCTCCCGTCCATCACCCCGAAGGCAGCGTTTGGGAGCACACCCTGCTGGTGGTGGACCTGGCCGCCCGGATGCGCTCTTTGAGCAACGATCCCCGGGTTCTTATGTGGTCGGCCCTGCTGCACGATCTTGGCAAAGCCCGTACCACCAAAGTGCGCAAAGGCAGAATAACCGCCTATGATCACGATCGGCACGGCGCCCGGCTGGCCGAGGAGTTTCTGAGGGAGTTGCCGGTTGAAGAAGCGTTGATTAAAAAGGTATCCCGCATGGTTAGATGGCATATGCAGGTTCTATTTGTGGTGAAAAAGCTGCCTTTTGCCGACATTGACAGGATGATGGCCGAAGTGCCCCTGGGCGAAATAGCGCTGCTGTCCCTGTGTGATCGGCTGGGAAGGGGTAACCTGGATGAAGACGGTATCAAAAAGGAGATCGAAAACCTGGAATACTTCCTGAACCAATGCCAGGGCTCCCCCCGCTCGCCTACCTTGCGCCCCGGTTCCGGGCCAAATGCTCCAGCCATTCAAGAACTACGGCTCCCAGTTCACCCTCGTGCCGGGAGTAAAAATGATCGGCACCTCTGATTTCAACAATACTGCAATCCGCCGGGCTGCCGGCATTTCGCTTCATATCGTCCAGGAGCGGCCGGCTCACCGGCTCAAAGTCCCTGGTGCCCCTAACCATCAATACCGGGCACCATATCCGCCTGATCAATTCCACCGTGCCGGCCGGTGTTTCGGGCCCATAGAAACTTAAAAAGGTGCCCGGCGTAAAGATCCAGGGCATAGTGCCTCTCCCCTTCAAAACGATGAGCTGGTCGTCCATGCCCAGTTCAGCCAGTTCCCGGGCCTTGAACAGGCCTCTTTCATAATAGTTGTCGCTCACCAGAAAGCGCATCATCCTGGATACCGAGGGTGGGGGGCTGATCAATACCAGGCCTGCTATGCCTGGAAATTGAGCCCGGTTTTGAGCGTACAGAATTTTAGGTATAGCCTGACTGTGACCCATTAATACGATCTCTTTGAACCCGCAGCGCACTAAATATCCCACCCAGGCCCTTACATCATGTTCGCAATCTCTAAAGCGCTCCCGCATCAAGCCCAATACCGGTTTTTTATCGCTGTCCGGGGCGGTCCCGAAATCATGCCCGCGGTGGTTGGCGCTCAAGCAGGCAAAGCCCTGAGGGCTGAGGATTTCTGGCATGAACCGGCCTATGCCTGTGTAGAAATTCATAGCCGCGCCATGCAGCATCAGGACAGCCGGTTTTTGCGGGTCTCCTTCAAAAAAAGCCCCGTTCAGAACAACCTGATCCTCAGTTTCAATCGAAACCAGTTCGCATTTCATTGGAGGCCCTCCCCTTGCTTATAGCAGGTTGACCATCAAGCCGCCCACCCCGGCATAAATACCGATGGTTGCACCCATTTCGCCGATAATCACCGGTTCTGGCGGTAGATAGCGCTCTTCTATCACCCTGGCCAACCTGGCCGCATCATCCGGGCAGGCAACGTGGCTGACGCCGATTATTTTTTCACTGAGATTCGGTATCTCTCCTATCATATCAACCAATTTGCGCATGGCTTTATTTCTGCCCCTGACCTTTTCAGTAACCTCCGGAACACCCCGGTCGTTGGCCTTCAGCAGGGGCTTAATATTGAGCATGTTTCCGGCCATCCCTTGAATCGGACTAAGCCGTCCGCCTTTCACAACGTTTTCCAGGGTATCAAGGGTAAAAACCAGGTGTCGATTTTTTCGGAGCAGGCCAAGCTTTTCTACGATAGCATGCACGTCCATACCACCGGCGGCCATTCGCGCCGCCTTAATGGCTGCAATACCGGTTCCCAAAGACGCTGCCAGGGAGTCAAAAACACATATGCTTTGACTCCCGATCATCTTACTGGCCAATAAAGCCGTCTGGTAGGTGCTGCTCAAACCTGACGACAAACTCACGAATAAAACCTGCCCCGCTTCTTTCAAGCCCATTTGGTAACAGGAGGCAAAAGAATCCGGATCGGGGGCTGCGGTTTTAGGCAGGCATTTTGATTTCACCATTTTATCAACAAAAGCAGAAGGGCTTATCTCGATGCGATCCAGAAAAGTCTGTCCATCGTCAAAAGTGATTTTTAGAGGAACCAGCTCGATATTGTACTTCCTCAATTCCTCGTCCGGCAAGTCACAGGACGTATCGGTAGCAATTTTTACACCCATAGCCTAAAACCTCCGCAGATCAATTTTGCGAGTTCACTACGAGCATTTTTGCTGCAAATTGACGAGTTGCCTTACATATACATTACCCCCTTATTATACCACCTGAGGATGAGAAGAATACTGTCATAAAAGCAACCCTCAATGGACGGCTTATACTTTCCCCAATGCCTTTTCCAGCATCAGCAGGTTGGGACAGGCAAAAACGGTATCGCAATAGGGCGCGTAATCATGAATAATGCTGTCTCCCGAACTCCATAAAGACTTTGGCTCAGGGTTGAACCAGCAAACCTTTTTGGCCTGTTTTTTGATCTCTTGCAAAGCCCCTTTTTCGTTTTCCTGCCAGTTGTTGCGGGCGTCGCCGAATATCAAAACCGTGGTTTTGCGGTTTACGCGCTGGCGGAAGCGCTGGTTGAATTCAGCCAACATGCGGCCGTAATTAGTGTATCCGGTCGCTCCCACCACCCGGGCATGGCGCAAAACATGGCCCCGGAAATTCAAGGGATTGCCGGACAGCAGCAGTCCGGTAATATCCGACACCTCGTCGATAAAGGCATAGGATTCGATATGCTGGAAGAACCTCTCCAGAGAAGCGATCAAGGCCAGGGCGATACAGCTAAAATTCATTACCGACCCGGAAACGTCGCAGATGGTGAGAATAACCGGCTTTTCGCGAAACCTGCGTACGGTGAAGATATTCAGGGGAATCCCCCCGCTGGACATGCTGTTGCGAATGGTCCGGCGAAAATCCAGCTGGTTCTGGTCGTTGCGGCGGCGTTTTTTGATAAATTTAGCCGCCAGGCGGCGGGCCAGGAGCGGAACCAGGGCCTCTATGCGGGCCAGTTCCTCCGCAGTCACCCGTCCGAAATCCTGTTCCAGCGGGTTTTTCAAGCCTCCCGGAGCCTGGGAAGAACCGCTACGCCCCATAGGCGTGCCCATACCCAGATCATAATCACTGACCGCAGTCTCTTCATTGGGGCGAAAGGGCTCCCTGGCGCCTACGGTAACAAAATGGCCCAGATTGCCAGGGCTCAAGTATTCCAGGAAAAAGCGCTGAAATACCTCGTCAAAGGCTTTTCGATAGCTATAATCCTTTACCAGGGTGGCAAACAGAGTGGCGTAGAAGCAATCCCGCTGCGACCAGTCTATGAGCAGCAAAGCCTGGCAGCAATCCCGGACCTGACTGGTGGTGACCGGAATGCCCTGCCGGCGCAGTTCGCTAAAAAAGGCCTGTAAATAGTGAAGCAACGGCACGCCGGACCACCTCCTTGAAATAAATCCATTCTCAAACGCGGAAATTGAGATCCCGGCTCCGGTAGATGATCCGTTCCAGCTTCTCCTGATCCTCCCGGTACTTGACTACCGTGCTCAAGGTCTGCAGGGTGCTTTCCACATCGAGATCGTCTTTACCCAGGCAGAGCAGGGAAGCGGCCCAATCAATGCTTTCCGCGATGCTGGGAGGCTTTTTCAATTCCAGACCCCGCAGCCGTCTGACCACCTGAGCGATCTTTTCCGCCAGCTGCCCGGAAAGCCCGGGTATTTTTAACAGCAATATCTCCTGCTCCATTTCCCGGGAGGGAAAGTCCAGGTAGAGGTAGAGGCAGCGCCTCTTCAAGGCCTCGGACAGCTCCCGGGTGGCGTTGGAGGTCAGGAAGACATAGGGGCGGTGTTTGGCCTGAACCGTGCCGATTTCCGGTATGGATATTTGGAACTCGGACAGCAGTTCCAGGAGCATGGCCTCAAATTCAAAGTCCACCTTATCGATTTCATCTATCAGCATCACCGTGGGGGTGTCCGAAGTAATGCTCTTCAGCAGCGGCCTGGTCAGGAGAAAGGTATCGGAGAATATGTCTTCCTCGATCTTTTGGATGCTGAGCTTCTGATTGGAGGCCGCCTGGATGTGCAGCAGCTGCCGCTTGTAATTCCACTCGTAGAGGGCTTTCGCTTCATCCAATCCCTCGTAGCACTGCAGGCGAATCAAAGGCAGGTTCTTTACCCGGCTGAACGCCTGGGCGATGGCGGTCTTGCCCACTCCGGCCGGTCCTTCCACCAAAACCGGCTTTTGCATAGCCTGGGCCAGATACAAAACCGTGGCCGCCTGCTGGTCGCAGATATACCCGGCTTGCAGCATTTTTTCCTGTATCATCTGCATATCATCCATTCGCCTCATCCTCCGTCCCTGTTGATCCGGCCGTTCTCTTCTCTGCCAGCAAATTCGCCAGCCACTTCCAGCGCAGTTTTTCCACCTCGATCCCGTATTCGATGATGCGAACCCGGTGTATATCCACCTCTTTTTCAATCATTTCCTGCCAGGCCTGGTTGAATCTCTCCAGGCGCATCTGGGAGATGCGCTGTTGTTCTTCCAGCTTGGCAATGATCTTTTCATCCTGTAAAAACATAAAAAAATTGACCTTGGTTAAAAAAGGATACTGGTTAAAGAAATCAAATTTGGCGTGGCCCTCTTCTTCCTCCGTCGACTCCAGCCAGCGGTAGAATTCCTCGGCTCCCCGGGAGGTAATGCTGACGATCTTCTGATCCGGCATATCCTGCTGGGGCCGCAGGCTGCGCACCACCATGCCCTCCCGGTCCAGGGTTTTCAGCGTACTGTAAAGCCTTCCTTCATTCAACTTGGGATTGGCCGGGGTAAAGTCCAGAAAGCATTTCTTGATCATGTCATAGGCATGGGTGGGAAAATCGAGCAGAGTACCGAGCAGGATGTGTTTAAATGACACCGGCATTCTCCTACCTTATTTTGATAGTACCTTAACTTTAAGGTACTATCAAATGGTCTGTCAAGCCTCAATTTTATACCCCCTGATCCGCAGAAGTCGTTTAATATATCATGTTTTTTTAAAAAAACTGGAGAAACATGGCATATAATCACGATAATGTAGTTGAAGGATAAAATGAACAAAAACGGAGGAACGCTGTGAATAAACAAACCAATGATTCCACACCCGTCAGACCTGCCATACCGGATGAATTGCAGGATAGTCTGACTAAAATTATTGCCTACTCGGGGATTGAGAAAGAAAAGGCGGATCTATTCAGAGCCAATGTTGAATCCTTTATCAGCCTGAAAGACAAATATGCCGTAAACACGCAGGTTTTAAAAATGAAGGAAACGGTAGGCAATGTCTTTTTTGAAATCTATGGCCTGGTGGCCAAGAGGGTATGGGCCGAAAAAAACTCCTCCCGCCTCTATCAAATGTTTTTGAACTACGCCTATATGGATGAAAGGCTTATGAAGCCGGAGCATATCATCGATCTGTATAATGCTTCGCCCCTGGACCAGGAGCTTTTTTCGATCCATACCATGAAAAACTGGCTGGAAAAGATCTGCACAGCTGAAAAGGATCCCTCCGTCAATGAATTCGAGCAGGACTACTTCGATATCTTCCGAGAAAAGAAAAAACGCGGCGAATTGACCGAAAGCGATAAAGCGGCTTACGAGCGCGATGCCGACGCCCGCTTGAGCCATGAAACCGAAGGGTTGCTGAAAATAGGCCAGCGGCTCTGCTACGGAAAAACCAGCGGCTATTTCCCCATTCTCTACAGTGAAATCTTACCGGGTGACATATCCCGGCTGCTGGTAAAGGCTTCCAGGATAAATGAGTGCCTCGCCAAAATAACCCGGGTTGATTTTTCTTTATTCCACCGCGAGACCGTCTATTATAACACTGAGAAGAACATCTCTTCCAGCTTGATAATGAAGCCGGTATGGCCGGATATTATCCTCGTACCCGGTTTCGGCACCAAGGGCAGCATGTGGCAGGAACTGACCGGGCGGGCTAAAAATTCGCCGGCGCGTTTTTTATGCCCCATCCTTACCGATGAAAACCTCGAACATTTGATCATAGAAATCGTAGCCAAGTTTCGCTGGCAACTGGCCAAAACCATGAGTTCAGGGACCATCAACCGGGCCTATGAAAAATCTCTTTACGCCGATTATTCCAACTATATCCAGGGATTCAAAAAAAACCAGCAGCTGTCGGAGGAGGCCAAGCGCAAGATAAAGACCCAAATTGATCGCAAGCGGAATTTCATTGGCGAAATATTCGCCGACGACTATCAGATCTGGGTCAATTTTGAATCCCAGGGCCTGCTGCGCCTCAACAAGGTGGTTCGGGGCATATTGTTCCAGTACTGCCCCTTTGCCAAACCCCTGCGCGAAAATCTGATGAATCATCCCCAGTTCAACCAGATCATCAGCCAGTTTGAGTTTGCCCACAATAAAAACCGGCAGCGCCTGCAAAACGTGTATAAGAACCTGTCTCTGGACGAGGATTTAAAGGACAACCTGGCCTATTATGAAATGTAAAAAGCCGATAAAAGCGCCACCCGAAAATCCATACTGTTTAAGAATACTGGTATACATGCATCAATAAAATTGCAATTCATAATTGTTGTGAGTATAATTAATAAAAATCAGATAAAAGATGCGACAATGAAGTCTCTGCCAAGCGGCGGAGACTTTTTCATTCAGGCCTGGCAGGGGCCGGGACAATGAAGCTCCCCAAATGGCGAAGCTTCAGACCGCCGACAAAAGCGAATAGCTTCCGTCGCTCGCTCTGGCAGCTTGGCGACTTTGTCGACAAGCTGAAGCTCCCCCAATAGCGGAGCTTTATGTTTTTACGATGTTTGGCAACCAAAAATAATTACTCGGGAGGTGTTCACATGATGCACGTGATTGTTAACTGGGGAGGAAGAATTGATTATAAACTTGAGCGTATTCTCAATCTTACTCAGATGATGATAAGCAATGGGTATGAAGTTTCGGTTGTGGAAAGAGACTCCCGGCGGCAGCTATGGCTGTCAGAACACCTGGGGAAAAAGGTAACCATCAGAGATGGATTTAGCGGCAAGCCCGGCCACTGCAATGGCTTTGGACTTTAAAACACTCCTCCTTCTATGGTGCTGGTAAACAGCACCTTTTTTCTTGGGCAAAAACAAAAAGGCCCCTTTAGGCCGTCCTTAATACTTCCTTGCCGGCATTTGAAAGCCCTTGAGCGCACAATTTAAGAAGTCGTTAAAAGGCTGCATAAGAGCAAAGATTTTAATCGCGTCACGAACAAAACGATCTGTATCTGAAATCGCATGGTCCGATACGGGGTACTCCAAGTACCAGCTTTTATTTTTGAGATATTCAGCTTGTGGATGATTCACATCATAGCCGGTCGGCACATTCTTTAACGCTTCGCTCCTTACGGTAAAGTATTTTGTAAAATCTGCCGATGTAATGATGTTTTCAAACTCTGCGCCATGCTCGGTTATATAATTCCGAATCATGGTTGTTGCGTCCTTAAACATGGGAGTAAACAGGCCACCGCCTAAAAATGAGCGATTATTAGGGGCAATGGAAATATAATAGCCAACAGGTATCGGCATTTTTCCTTTCTGTGATATATGTGCCCGAAAAGTAGGGTTATAGGGCGATTTATCCTTGCCGAACCGTGTGTCTTGGTTTAATCTGAAAATCAAATCTTCGGCTCGCAGATGAGGAATTGAGCTGTCAAATTCTGAAATGCGCAAAATCAATTCATGGACTAACTCGATAAATATCTCTTGTATGCTCAAATATTCTTTTTTGTTTTCTTTCATCCATTCCAAAGAGTTGTTTGCTTCTAGATCCCTAAGGAATTGCAGCATATTTTTTGTATTCATATAATACCTCCATCATTAGAAGTCCTGTATAATCCTCATGGGTGACGAGTTTAACAATCTGCTGATAAACTCTTTTGCCGATACGGGGGACTGATAGGCCGGTAAATCGGAAAAGACGCTTGCCATTTCGTCAAGTGCTTCCATATTTTCTGTAAAGGCTGTCAAGGCTTCCTTAGCATATTCTTTCAAACTGCTGTATTCCAGTTTTTTAGGGTTCAGGCGGTCATGTTGAATCGCATAGCCTATGCGTTCATGGCATGAACAAAATCCCGTTTCTGTCAGCCCGCAATAGTAGGATAAAAAGCCCGCCATTTTTCGTCTAATACGGGATAGTTTTTGCCTATAATTTTCAGGTGTCATATCTAAAATTTCTCCGGCAATCTGACTATCAATTCTAAACATTGTACCCAGAACAAAAATGCAACGGCTTTGCGGGTCAAGGCATTGGAGCATAACATTGGTACAGGACAATTTAAGTTCTCCCGCCAAATCTTCCTTTTCCACGCCCATAAGCAAATCGTCTATATTTTCGATATTTCCCGCCGCTATATCATTGCCGTAATATTCAAAGCTCAACGGATATTGTGCGAACATGGATTTTTTGTAATTTATCAGATAATTAACGGCAATACGATATACCCATGTTGTGAATTCACTTTCCTTACGGAAAGTAAATAAATTCGTCATTACTTTGATTAGAATTTCTTGTGTTGCGTCCTCTGCATCACTCAAGGTTCCCAACATTCGCAAAGAAAGATTAAAGACAAAATCCTGAACGCTTGCAAGCAATTTTTCTAATGCGGCACTATTTCCATTTGCCGCAAGGTCAATCAGCTCGTTTGTTTTCGACGTTTCCAATTTCTTCCCTCCTTTGTCCTTTCACTCTATTAGACAATAGTATTTTGCCCGTGTGACACATTTTAAAAAATTTCCATAGATGAATTCACTTTTTTATTATGTTGCGAGTTTTATACGACCTTCAAGTTTATACTGATTTTTAATCATCTATTGCCTGTCTATTTCATTATTTTAGTTGTGTAATACTACCCTTCTTATGAGGACAGAAAAAATAAAAAAGAAGCGTATCGCTCATTTGAACGATACACTTCTCTATTGACATCTTACTTGGCAGTGCCATCAACCGTTTAAGTTTTTACACTGTCTTATGCAGGACTACCCTTTCGGAGCCTTTTATCTTTAAAAGACGACTAATTGAGATTATAGGCCAGTTGCGACCCAAAAGTACTCAAGGGTATGCTGAACTCCGGTATTCCCCGGGCGTAGGCAGCTATTTCATACTGCTGGAAGTAAACCACCAGGCATCCGTCTTTGACGTAATAAGATGCCTCATCGGTAATGCCTGTAAATCCCATGTCCCCTTCAAAATACTCGTCCGGGGCAAGATTGATCTGCTTTTGAATCTCGGCGTTGATCACTGTACGGTAGTCGTAGCCCGATTTAAACACTTCCTTGATGGCCAGATTCTTACCGGTTTTCAAAGCAATGTTATAGGCTGTTCGAGCCGTTCCCCCGTGGGCTCCCCCGGTGTACTGGTAGTAGTCTACATAAAAACTGAGCACCTCCTGGCCCTGGGTGCCAATTTCGAAATCGGTGGCGACTCCAAAGGGGTTGGGAGTGAAGTTGTTATCCTGAGCATCTTGCAGATATTCAGAAAGACTGGCGGCTACTTCTTCCTTGAAGTCCAGGGCCTCCTTCTCCAGCATGGCGTTTAAGGCGGTCTGTACATCCTGATTCTCCAAACCGCTGAACACCGGGATCTTCAGGTCGACCTTAATGGTATCCGATTCTTCCTTGACCTCTTTGGTGGTGACCTTTATAGCCGGCTGCACCGCCTCGCCTTCTCCGACCGTGACCTTAAGCGTGAAGGTTTCGGCTGGCTGCACCGATTCCCAGGGGCGGGCATAGACCAGCTTGATTTCCGTAGTTCCGTTCTTCAGGGCTTTAAAGGTCCAGTAATCGGTTCCGCCTACTCCGGTCATTCCTGCCGGGGCGCTGTCCGACTTATAATTGTGATCGCTCATGGACAGGACGCTCTTATCCATGGTATCGGTCAGGGTCCACTCATAACCGGTAGTCGGGTTGCTGGCCAGGGCCAGCACAAAGGTTTTGCCGGCCGCGGTCTGGTATTCCTTGCCGTTAAAACTGGCATCAACATCACTGGCGGTTTGCTGACTCCCCTGGTTTTTGAGGACCTCCTTAATATTGCACAGAATCTGGGCCAGTTCCGCCCGGCTCATGGAATCATTGGGGCGAAACATCTGGCCCTGGCCTTTCATGATCGCGGTGTTATTCACAAAGGCTACGGCCTGCAGCTGCTCATTGGTTAAGCTTCCGGTATCCTGGAACACGGGCATCATCATGATCATGGGTACGCTTATGCCCTTTTTGTCAAAGCTCTTTTGAATAGCGGACGCCATATCGATGCGGCTGATGGGCTGGTTGGGATAAAAGGGCCCGTTGACAAAGATTTCATTGATGCCGCATATTGCCAGAGAGCCCGCAAACCAGTCACTCTCGCTGACGTCGGTGTAGTAGTCAGTAGCCAGGGGCTGCTTGACAAACTGCTTGCCGCCCTCATCCAGGTCAAACAGATTGACCAGCACCGTCGCCGCCTGGGCCCGGCTGACCGTCATATCCGGAGCAAAGACACCCTCGGCAACGCCCTTCATCAGACCCCATTCGGCTACTTGATTAATAGCCGGAGCTCCCCAGTGATCCTGCACATCGCCGAAATAATATCCGGCAAAACCCGCTCCCGGGAAAGCAAGCAGGAGTAGTCCCGACAACAAGCAAGCCCATATTTTTTTCTTCATTAAACTTCTCCCCCAATTCATAAATAGTTATTTACTCAAATTACGCCGGACAAGACCTTAACTTTCATTTTACTTCATTACAAGTATTTCGTGTATCCTGGTGAAAACAATTTGGTCACCATCTTCCATCAGGGAAACCTCCAGCACATCGTGCAGTTTGTTTAACTGTTTGACAACCTGCTGGAGGTAGGTGTCGCTTTTAACCAGTAAATAGATCTGACTGTTGGTCCCGTCCCCTACCCTTCCGCATAAAATCCCTTCCAGGTTGAAGGACCGCCGGGAAAAGAGTCCGGTTATATGGTACATCACTCCGGGATGGTTTCTCACCGTAAGTTTTATAATCTGGCATTCCTGGCTATTCATGCCCTTCACCCCCGATCATTTCATAAATGGCCTTTCCGGGAGGCACCATGGGATAGACGTTGGCTGCGTAATTGACCGGCACGTTTACCAGGCAGGGCCCGGGTTCGGATATATACTGGCGGAGCAGGAAAATTGACTCCTTATCGTCCTGCAGGTCGTAGCCCCGGATGCCGAAATCCCTGGCAATAGCTGCAAAATCGGGACTGGTCCGGAATCGGGAGGCTATATAATTCTGCCCGTAGAACAATTCCTGCTGCTGTCTTACCAGACCCAGGTGCCCGTTGTTAAAGAGAATGATGGTGATGTCAAGCTGCCAATCGGCCAGGGTGGCCAGCTCCTGAAGGTTCATCAGCAGAGACCCGTCCCCGCTGAAACAGAGAACCCTTTTTCCGGGGTTGACCAGGGCGGCCCCGATGGCGGCCGGCAGTCCGAATCCCATAGTGCCCAGGCTGCCCGAGGTAAGCAGCGTCCGGGGGACCTTGAAGGGGTAGGACTGGGCCACCCACATCTGGTGCTGTCCGACATCGGTGGTTATGATGGCATCCGCATCAGCCAGATTTCCCAGCCGTTGAATGATGTTTATAGGATGAAATAGATCGTTGGGGCCGGGCATTGGAAATGGGAAGCGCCGTTTTAATCCTGCCATATAATGCTCCCAGTCCGGGCGCTTCCTTGGATAAACCCGCGGCAGCAGCCTCTCCAGGATAGCCCTGGCGTCGCCGGTGATCGATACGTTGGACGGCTTGATCTTATCGATTTCGGCCGGATCTATGTCGACATGGATAACCGACGCGCCCGGGCAAAACTTGTTGATGCTGCCGGTGGCCCGGTCGTCAAAGCGAACGCCCAGGGCAATGAGAAGGTCGGCCTTGTTTACAATGTAATTGGTATAACGAGAGCCGTGCATGCCCAGCATTCCCAAAAACAAAGGGTCGTCAGCCGGAATGCACCCCAGTCCCATCAGGGTTGAAACCACCGGAATGGAGCTTTTGCGGGCCAGTTTTCCCACAATGTGATGGGCCTGCGAGTTGACTATCCCTCCCCCTATGTAGAGCAGGGGTCTTTGAGAACCGTTTATCAAATCGGCTGCTTCCTGAATCTTGATGTCGTCCGGTTTGCCGGCCGTTGCCTTTTCCCGGGGTCCGGGCCATTCGTCAATATCTATCGCTTTGACCTGAATATCTTTGGGAACATCGATAACCACCGGTCCCGGCCTTCCCGATTCGGCAATCTCAAAAGCCTCCGGCAGGATATGCAGCAGGTCCTCAACTGCACCGACCAGGTAGTTGTGCTTGCTGATGGGTACGGTCAGGCCGTACATGTCTACTTCCTGAAAAGCGTCCGATCCTATAAGGTCCGAAGACACCTGTCCGGTGATGGCCACGAGCGGCACCGAATCCATTTTGGCGTCGGCAATCGCGGTAATGAGGTTGGTAGCGCCCGGCCCCGAGGTGGCGAAGCATACCGCCGCCCGTCCGGTCGACCTGGCCATTCCCTGGGCGATAAATCCGGCCCCCTGTTCGTGCCTGGCCAGGACATGCTGAATGGAGCTTTGGGACAGGGCATTGTACAGGGGAAGATTGGCTCCTCCGGGAATACCGGTTACAATTTCTACTCCCTGTTCTTCCAACATCTTGACGATGATTTCGGCCCCGGAACACTTCATAAATAACTCCCCCTTTTTAAAAAATAAAAAACCTCCGTCCCCATAGGACGAAGGTTAAACTCCGTGGTACCACCTAAATTTGTACAAGTGTACACGCTCATCAACAGTACGGGCACTGACGCCGATACCTTTCCCCTGTAACGGTGGGAATCCGTTGAAGTCTACTCTCCCTTCCGGGGATTTCGGTTCACTGCTCAGAGGCTACCTTCCGTATACCCGTCCTGGGGAATTTCCACCGTCATCCCCTCTCTATATTTCGGGAGTATACATACTCCTCCTCATCATAGCCTTTATGATATTGCATACAATTTTACACCGCCCCGGGCCGGCTGTCAATTCCCGGCCGTCCATCATTGCTCAACTTAAAGCGGCCCGGGTAAAAACAACCGTAAACGTGGTGCCTTGATCCGGTGAACTCTCAACAACTATTTTAGCACGGTGTATTTTGCTTATGGTGTCGGCTATGGCCAGGCCCAATCCGTACCCGCCCGCCTGTCTGGTTCGGGATTTGTCAACCCGGTAAAAACGCTTGAAGATGTGCTCGATCTGATCCTCCGGGATGGCGCCTCCGGTGTTATTTATCGATAATATTACCTCCCCGGCCTTTTTGAAAAACCG
The DNA here is from genome assembly GCA_002410325.1 of Syntrophomonas sp. UBA5314. GTDB lineage: Bacteria > Bacillota > Syntrophomonadia > Syntrophomonadales > Syntrophomonadaceae > UBA5314. The sequence goes on along the minus strand of DHRK01000001.1, from coordinate 33,454 downwards.
TACCGTAATAGTTCCATGATCATCGGCATATTTGCACGCATTGTCCAGAAGAATGCCCACCAGCTGTTTGAGCCGGCTTTCATCCCCGTTTATATACAAGTCGGGCTCAATAACGCTCTCCAGGGTTTTGCCTTGTTCATATAATACAGGTTCAAAGGGGAGGACTGAACTCCACAGCAGATCACTCAAGTTTACCGGGTTTAAAATAACCTTTGATTTTACATCATCGGTTTTGGCTAAAAACAGCAGGTTGTCGACTAGGGCGCTCATGCGGCTCGCTTCGGTTTGAATGTATTCGATCCACTTGGCCTGCTCCTTTACCGTCTGGTCTTTATGGGCCAGTACGATGCCGGCGTTAGCCAGTATCACCGTAAGAGGTGTTTTAAGTTCGTGGGAGGCATCGGCCACAAACTGTCTTTGCTGCTCCCAGGCCCTTTGCACCGGGCGCAGGGCTAAATTGGCCAAAAACAGGCTGATCAGAAAAAAGATGCTCAAGCTGCCCGTACCTACTATGATGGAAGTCTTTATCAAGGAAGACAAGGTGGTGATTTCCATGCTGCGGTCCACAAAGGCTATCTTCAAGCCCCAGGGGCTATCCTGTTTTAAATAGCGCAGATCTTCACTCTCAATAATTCCACTTTCCTGGCCGCTGCTAAGGCAAAAGGCCACCAGTTGATCCAGAGTTGCCGTATCAGACAGGTTAAATAAGGCTCCATTGGTTTCTATAATTTTATGGCTGGAATCCAGAGTAACGGTAAAGGTAGGTATGGGCTTAAAATCAGGTTGGCGCAGGGAGGGAGCACGGCCTTGATCCCTCTTGTCAAACTCCCCCGCCTGGTTTTCCATGATGGCGCGCTGCAGCATCTCGCCGCTCTCTTTTTCCAGCCGCTGCCGGGTGGATGCATAGACCGCGCCGAATATAATGACCAGCACCATGGTTATAAGGAACATGTTGGTCAAAATAAATTTGAGTTTCAGCCTTCGGATCATTTCTTTTCCCCCAGATAGTACCCTATTTTGCGCATGGTGTTTATGTTTACCCCGGAGCCCAGATAGGCCAGCTTTTTGCGCAGAAACGATATATAGGCTTCCACATTGTTATCCTCGGCATCCGACTCGGTGCCCCATACCTTTAAAAGGATATCCTCCTTGGACACCACCCCGGCGGGGTTGGCCAGCAGCATGCGCAGCACCTCAAACTCTTTAAGTCCCAGGCGGACCGTTTTGTACCCGCACTGCAGCACATAATTGCTCAAGTCCAGCTTGATATCGGCAAAGCCCATTTCATTCAATACCACTTCCCCCTGCCTGCGCGACAGGGCGCGGATGCGGGCTGACAGCTCCTCCGGAGCGAAGGGTTTGGTGAGGTAGTCATCGGCGCCGCAGTCCAACCCGTTTACCTTATCGGCCGTTTCATCCCTGGCGGTGAGGATAATAACCGGGGTCCGGTTTTTTTCTTTACGCATCTGCCGCACCACTTCAAAGCCGTTCATTTTGGGCAGCATCACGTCCAGGACAATCACATCGTAGATACCGCTCATCGCATAATCATATCCAGCCTCGCCGTCGTTAACGATGTCAACCGCGTATTTGTTCTCCCTCATGATCTGGCCCAGGGCTTCCGCCAGCCGGATTTCATCCTCCACGATCAGGATGCGCACCGCCTTGACCCTCCTTTCAACATCTTCCGTACATGTTTATCTTATTTAATACTAGCCTATCTAGCCAAACTGAAAATAGTCTGAATAAGCCACTTCAGAGCAATTTCAGGTTCAGCCGCTACAATTCGTTTATACACTGACGGTGTTTAGCCCGACGGGAGGTTTGGACATGGCTATAAGCACTTTTAAGCGCATTGAAAAAAAGTTTATTTTAGATGAATCCCAGTACCAGAGCATCATTCCTGAGCTCGCGACCGGCATGCGCTTTGACGACAACTGCACGGACGGCCAGGAATATGCCATCCACAACATCTATTATGATACGGCTGATTCCGGTATAATCCGGCATTCGCTGGCCAGGCCCTATTATAAGGAAAAGCTGCGCCTGCGCAGCTATGGCGTAGCAGCTTCGCCGGGCAGCCGGGTCTTTTTAGAACTGAAAAAGAAAGTGGGCGGCATAGTCAGCAAGCGCCGCGCGATTCTGAAGCTGGGTGAAGCCTATCAATTTCTCAACGACCGGACCAGGCCGGCCCGGATGGAATTCATCAACGCCCAGGTCTTAAATGAAATCGAATACTTCATGAACTGCCATGAAGTCAGTCCGGCCGTTTTTATAAGCTACAAACGCCAGGCCCTGTTCGGCCTGAAGGACAGTGCTTTCCGCATCACCTTCGACCGCAGCATCATCACCCGCCGGGATCAGCTCAGCCTGGAAAAGGGCCGCTTCGGTGAAGAACTGCTGCCCGGGCGATACCTGATGGAAGTCAAAATTCCTGGGGCCTTCCCGGTTTGGCTGGCCCAGCTCCTGTCGGAGAACGGGATATATAAGACCCGTTTTTCTAAATATGGTGAAGAATACAACCGGTATCTGAAAAGCCGGCAGCCCGCTTTCAGCTTGAGAAAGACCGGGTAATTATTAGAAAGGAGGCGCCAGCCTTGTTGGAATCAATACTTGCTTCAACCGGCACAACCCAGTCCCTGAGCATCGCCAGCACCCTTTTGATACTGGCCGGAGCGCTCGCTTTGGGCCTTTTGATCAGCCGCGCCTATATCTGGACCCACCGGGAGGAAGGCTATGCACCGTCATTCACGGTCACCCTGATCATGCTTCCGGCTATAATAGCCATCATCATTTTGATGATCGGAGATAACGTAGCCAGGGCCTTCAGCCTGGCCGGGGCCTTCTCCCTGATCCGCTTCCGCAGCGCTCCCGGGGACCCCAAAGACATCGCCTATGTTTTCTTTTCCCTGGCGGTGGGCCTGGCCTGTGGCATGAAACATGTTGAATACGCGGCCCTGTTCGCGGCCGTACTCTGTTCGGTAATGCTGGTATTACATAAAGTCAGGTACGCCAGCCCGCGCGGCAATGACATGTTGTTGAAGATAAGCTTGCCGGAAAACCTGAACTACCAGTCCCGGTTTGATGACATCTTCAACAAATACACCGATGCCTGGAGCATGAAGACGGTCAAGACGAGCGATTTCGGCTCCTTGTTCAAACTGGTTTACCGTATCCGCTTAAAAAAGGACTGCCCGCAGAAGGAGTTCCTGGATGAACTGCGCTGCCGGAACGGCAATCTGGACATCTCACTGACCCTCAGTGAATTTGAAGATAAAATATACCTTTAAGAAAGGGAAGATGGATATGTTCATCAATCGTTTAAAAGGCAAAATATGGAGCGGAACGCTGGCAACCCTGCTTCTGGCCGGGACCCTGTACGGGTGTAACGAAAGCGGTGTGATAAGCGCCACCAGCGCCCCGGCCAGTACCGCCGGCTCCATTTCCGTAGATTTTGACCGTCAGGACCTGGACAGCAGCTGGGACGGGGCCGGGGCATCCCAGATTACTCTGAAGGGGGACGCGATTACCCTCAACGGGCAGGGGGCGGTGGTAAATGGCAGTACTGTAACCATAAATTCGGCGGGACTGTACACGATAAGTGGGACCCTGCATGATGGTCAGATCCTTGTCGATACGGACGATGAAGCACTGGTTCACCTGGTTTTGAATGGCGCCCAAATGAGTTCATCCGGCGATTCGCCCTTATACATCAAAAATGCCGACAAAACTGTCATAACCCTGGCTGAAGGCAGCAGCAACAGCATTACCTTCAGCTGTTCGTCCGACCTGTCCGGTGCTTCCTCGGATGAAGCAGACGCTGCCCTTTTCAGCAAAGACGACTTGACGATAAATGGCGGGGGCTCCCTGGTCGTTGTGTCTCCCCACAACTCCGGCATTTCCAGTAAAGACGACCTTAAGCTGGTAAACGGCGTTATTACCGTTACGAGCGGGGCCGACGGTATAAAGGGAAAAGATAGTATCGCGGTACGGGACGGAAAAATCACCGTAAACGCCGGAGAGGATGGACTGCAATCCACCAACGACCAGGACCGGAACAAAGGCTTCGTCTATATTGAAGGCTCCAGCCTGCAGATCACCGCCCAGGCGGATGGCATTCAGGCCGAAAGCAGCGTCCTCATCAAAGGAGGCGCCATCAATATCTGTTCCGGTGGCGGGAGCGCCAACGGGATCAAGCAGGGCAATCAAGCAATTCCAGGCATGGGCCGGGATAAGCTTCAGACCAGTGAGACCGAGTCGGCCAAAGGCATCAAAGCCACGGCTGATATTACTATCGAAAATGGCAGCATTACTTTAAATACAGCGGATGATGCCATCCATTCCAACGGCAGCGTAAATATAAACGGCGGCACATTAAGTGCAAGTTCAGGCGATGACGGCATCCATTCCGATGCTTCGCTGGTCATAAACGCCGGCGACATCACCATAGACAAGAGTTATGAAGGGCTGGAAAGCGCCGCCATTACCATCAATGGAGGCAGCATCCGCTTGAAGGCCAGCGACGACGGCCTCAATACCTCCGGCGGCAGCGACGGTTCTTCGGTCAACAGCCGGCCCGGTCAGAATAATTTCGATACTTCGGATGGCAGCCAGCTCAATATCCATGGAGGCTACATCTATATCGACGCCCAGGGCGACGGCCTCGATTCCAACGGCGACTTTGCCATGACCGGCGGCACGGTAATAGTAAACGGGCCCACCAACGACGGGAATGGCGCCCTCGATTACAATGGAACCGGCACCGTTGCCGGCGGCCTGCTGCTTGCCGCCGGCAGCTCGGGAATGGCTCAAGCGCCGGGCGCCGATTCGGCCCAGGCCAGTTTGCAGCTCAATCTGGGGACCCAAAAGGCAGGGACCTTACTATGCATTCAAAATGAAACGGGCGAGGAGATTATCACCTTCTCCCCGGCCAAGGATTACGCCTCGCTGCTCGTCTCCGCACCGCGGCTGGAGCAGGGGGGCACCTATACCGTATACCTGGGCGGGAGTTCAAGCGGCACCGTAAAGGATGGCCTGTATAGCGCCGGGATTTATACGCCGGGAAGCCGGGTAGCCAGCATTCAGCTGTCCGGCGCCGTCACCCGGTACGGCCAGGCGGGCGGCATGATGCCCGGCGGGGGCATGGGCCGCGGCCCGGACCGGTAGAAAAAATGGGTTCGGGGACTCACCCGTATTGACGCTCTGATCAGTCGATGTAGCTTACCATGTCCTCCAGCGGCTTTCTCTTAATCGCTGCGGCGGTTTCCGCCGGATAGCCCAGGACTATCATGCTGACCACGTCGAGCTCGGCGGGCAGGTTTAAAAGCTCCTTGACCCGGTCTGTTTCATAGAGGGTAAACCAGAGGGTTCCCAAGCCCAGGGAATGGGCGGCCAGATGCATGTTTTGCACTGCGGCGCAGCAGGAAAAAGCATAGCCGGTTCCGCGGCCGGGCAGAAACTGATCGGCCCCGGTCTTTTTTGGATCGCCGGCCACCACGATGATAAGCGGGGCTTCGGTTAAGAACTCCAGGCTGAATTTACTGACCCAGTTCCATCCGCTGGCCTGGTAAATCTTCTGCAGGGTTTCATAGCAGGCGCTTTTGAGGCCGGCCTTCAGATCCGGATTTTTTAGAATGAAAAACTTCCAGGGCTGCAGGTTCATCACCGAAGGCGCCCAGCGCCCCGCTTCCAAAACCGCCTGCAGCTTTTCCTCCTCCACCGGTTTGTTCAGGTAGGCTCGGTAAGAGCGCCTCTCCTTGACGGCTTGCATCAGATCCATACGAACTCCTCCTCCATATCTCTCTACTTCATATTTTGCCAGAGCATTCAAATCCGGGGAAGGCTGACCGGTTGCTTTTATCCAATCATCCCGGTTCATCTTATCCCCCTTATCTCTATAGTTAATGTACAACGCCGTCAGCTTATTTGTAAAATTGACAGTTGTAACGGGCCATGATCAGCTATCTCCCCCATTCCGGAACTTCCCGGTGCAGACCGGGCGGTATTACAGTGAACGAACCGGCTTCATTTTTGGCACCCATTGTGGTAGATTTTTTATTAGCGTTTTAGGCAGAATAATGACGTATTGAAATGCAAAGCAGTATTAAAAAGCTGGAGGTAGTTTAATTGGCAGCCCCCATTACCCTGAATATAACCGCGCACCTATCATTTGAACAAGAACCGGCCGGAATTCGCCTGTCTCCGGACGGGCAGCACCTGCTCTCTTTCCGTTCGGCCGAGATTACGGTCCGCTCGATGGCTGAGCTTTCCACCCCTTCGTATAAATTGAAGGCCCCCAGCGGGATCATTCAAGACCTGGCTTTTTTGCCCGGCGGGCGCTTGCTGGCGGCGGCCACCGATGACAATCAAGTGGGACTCTGGTCATTCCCCTCGGGAGAATTCAAGCAGGTGGTGGACGGCCGGCTAAACAAACAGGGCTTTTTTAAAGGCATGTTCGGCCTGAGCCACAACCAGACGGTGTTTTCCCCGGACGGCCAATACCTGGCCGCCCTTGATAATAATGCGCGCCCGGTGATCTGGGAAACCCAAAAGTATTCGATATGCAGTACTATGGATGAGCAGGTAAACGATGCCGGGCCGTATTTGATGGACTTTTCCCCGGATAGTCAGATGCTGGTCGTCGCCCACCCTCATGCCACGATGCTTTACCATTCCCAGACCGGTACTAAGATAGAACGGTTTAAGGCGGCTGGAAAATGCCTGGCCTTTCACCACCGTGAAAAGCGGTTTGCCGTGGGCCTCAAGAATAGTGTTAAACTATTTGATCCGGATATTGAAGAAGCGGAATTTTGCAGCAACGCGAACGACGGCGTCAACTCCATCCACCAGGTGATGTTTAACGGCGATGGACGGTATCTATTGGCTGCCGGCCGGACGGTTGGCGCCTCATCCAAAAGTGATGTTCTCTATGCCTGGTCGCTGTCCGATGAAAAAATGATGCCCTTTGTCCATCCTGAGGCATGGCCCGCCGGTGCGGTCTATAAAATATACTTTTTGGGCCCTGATAAAATCGTCCTGGTATCAAAAGTCCTGAAACAGGCTGTTGTCATGGACCTGGATTTTCCGGGTTAACCGGTTTTCCGTTCATCCCGTCTTCGAGCAGCTGCTTCAGTTCTTCAATCAAGGGATTCAACTTTTCCGGCAGGGCGCAGCCTTCACAGGTCATCATCATCCACTGTTCCATTTTGGCCAGGGTCTTTTTTATTTTCTGCTCATCCACCTTTCCCTCTCCTCCCGTTGCCATAAAATATCCGGCCAAATCCTTTTTTGTCTCTCTCCGTTTAAATCCTGGCCCCAAACCTTCCAGCGCGGATAAAGGTGTTCAGCGCCGAGGGCTATACTTTCCCAGGCGCGGTAAGCGTATCTTAATTATACGGCTTTGCCGGAGCAAATTATCTCAATATAGTTTATTCCATAGTACTCCCGGACAGCTCATCGGTTGAAGGCAGCGCCGGCGTTCCTTTGCGCTGGAGGGGGAGACAGAGCAGGGTAGCGCCCATTAAAAGCAGGGCCGAAATGATATAGATGCCAGGCAGAGCAATATGGGTTTTAAGCCAGCCGGAAATGCTTATAGTAACCACCATACCCCCGATAAACAGTGGATTTAAAACTCCATTGACCCTTCCCACAAATTCCTGCTCGGTGTTGTGCAGGATCAGGGTATTGAGGCCTACGAAAACCGAAGGCAGTACCAAACCGCTCAGGGCCTGAAAAGCCAAAGTGAGGAGCCATATCTTTGAGAACCCCACGCCTAAAACAGCTATCGCGCTTATCAAGCTCCCTCCCATTAAAAGCTTCTGGGGCGCAATACGATTGGCCCATCCAGCCACGACTCCGCCGCCCACCAGCATGGCGGCTCCGTTGACCGCCAGAAGCCATTGCAGGCTCTCTTTGGGCAATCCCAGCCTCTCCGTTACGATAAAGATCCCCAGGGGTTGGATCACTCCAACCGCCAGCCCGGCCACCATAAAAACCTCGCCCATGATCGTCAGCACCTTGTTGCCCAGAACATATTTAAAGCCTTCTATCATCTCATGCCAGAAATGACCCTGGGCAGGGGCTTCCCCGATCGGGTCGGAAGGCAGCAGGGTTAGCATTCCCGCCGACAATAAAAAGGCCAGGCCCATAATGGCTATGGCATAGTTGATTCCCAGCTTCAGATAGATCATGGTTCCCAGCACCGGGCCGATGATCATGAATATGGAATTCAGGGTTTGAAATAAGGCCATAGCCGACTGCAATTGCTCCACGGGCACATAGAATTTGAACAGCTTCATGGCCGAAGGCTGCGAAAACTGGGATAGTATGGCCGAAATAAAGGTTATCAGGAACACCGCTTGCCAGCTTCCATAGATGACGGTCAGCAATACGATAAACACGGAGAGGGCGCTCAGCAGATCAGACGCTATCATCGTCTTGCGCGGCCGCCAGCGGTCGGCAAAGGTGCCGCCGATAAAGGAGAATAGGAAAATAGGCACATATTCGGCCACATAGATTAAAGAAACGGCAATGGGATTGGCATTGGTTTTGTCCATAATAAACAGCAGAACCGCAAAGTTGCGCACCCAGATGCCAATCTGTAAAAAAACGCCGGACAGCAAAACCGCCTGCATAAAGCGGTTGCGAAATATACTGCCTGATTTACCGGTCAATACGAGCCCTCCCAGCCTGCCACTTTCCCTGTGGTCATTGATCATTTGCGCCTCAGCCATTTACTTCCCCAATTAAAAATTAAACCCTCTTATTTTTAACAACTTTTATGAATGTTAGACCCTTCGCTTAGCTTCGCTTGCCCAATAGCCAATGAATGCCAAGCCTCACTCATCCTGAATTGACTTGCCGGCGACGCGGCATATATGTTAATATTATTTAGTAATTTACTAAATTACTAATATGATTCCTGGAGGGAATATGATGAAAATACCAACCACACTCAAGCACAAACCGGTTATAGTTGCCGGCAACTACGAGAATGTAGACGGCCGCTACGCTTATAATACCGATGCCAAAGGCCTTTCCCTGGGATTGGCGCAGTGGAACGACCGGGGCAAGGTTGATATTTCCGCCAAGGTGTGGAGATATACCGGCGAAAAATGGTCCCGGCAATCCGAAGAGCTGCCGCTGCACCGGGTGCTGGACCTGGCCATACTGGTCTGCCGGGCTAAACTGCATTTTCAAGAAGAATCCTACAAGTACGAGAAACTCTATGATACCGAGAAGCCCGTCATTGATCGAATCGGCTTACAGGGGGACGCCATGACCGTAGCCGTATGCACCGACAATGAGAAGCTGGATGAAGATATCAGATTATTCAGCCAGGCCTTAAGCAAAGATGGTGAGCTTATTGGCGAGCGTATGCAGACCCTCTCCAGAATACTAAAAGAGATGGGCTATTGATATTTAACAGATTGGGAAAGGATATTGGGCAATGGATAAGAAGGACCGCAAGAAGCTCCTGGAACAGTACAAGCAGATCAAAACCTATATGGGCGTTATACAGATCAGCAATACCTCCAACGGCAAAATTTATATAGGCAGCTATCCCAACCTGAAGAACAAATGGATGGTTCTGCAGAGCTATTTGCACTCGGGCAAACATATAAATTCCGGTTTGCAGGAGGACTGGAAACGCTTTGGCCCGGACGCCTTTACCTATCAGGTGCTGGAGGAAAAACCCAGCGATGAAGTTGCCGATGTGCGCTGGGAATTGAAGCAAATGGAAGCCCGGTGGCTGGAGAAACTGCAGCCTTACGGCGACCGGGGCTACAATAAGCCTCCGAAATAAGTTGGTGGAGATGAAACCTTGCCCTTTAATATCGCCGGGCAGGGTTTTTTATTTTGCCTTAGCCTTTATGATCCAGCAGCGGTTAAGCTATGTCTTAAGCTGTTCGGGAAAAGGGCCTGGAGCGAGAAGTTCCAGGCCTCTTTTTATTTTCTGTTAAATGCGTTCGGGAACGAGTGCCGGGTCTAAATGGGGCAGAGCTGCTGACACGGCCAGCATAAGGCAGGTTTTAGGGGTTTACGGCCCTCTCCCGGGGAGCAAATAAGGCCAGGATTTCCCCCACTTTTTTGCGGTTTTCCCCATCGCAGCTGATAAAGCGCTGCACTTGCAAACGCTGTATATCGGCATTCTGGTAGGCCCGGTTGGTGAATTCGGTATCGTGGTTGGATATGAGGACCGGTATGCCCCGGCCTGACAGTTCCTCAGCCATCCTAGCCAGGTCTTTTTGCCGGTCCAGATAAAAGCCGCCCGCAGAGTAAGCCGTGAAGCTCGAAGTTGCGGACAAGGGCACATAGGGGGGATCGCAGTACAGGACATCGCCCGGCCTGGCCTCGGCCATGGTTTGCAAAAAATCATTGCAGGTAAAGACTGCCTGGCTGGTCTTTTTAAAGAAAAACAGCAGTTCTTGGTACGGGAAATAGGGTCTTTTATAATCACCAAAGGGCACGTTTAACTCATGCTGCAAATTATAGCGAACCAAACCATTGTAGCCGTGTCGGTTCAGGTATATCAGCAGGGCTGATTTCAAACGCGAGTCGTCAGTCCGGTTAAACAGAGCGCGTAATTCATAGTATTTATCAGAAGAATTGTTTTCAGGGGTGAAAAAGGTCTGGCAGTATTGAATGAAGGGCTCCCCTTCTTTTTTCAGTATTTTATACAGAGTGATTAAATCGGGATTATTATCGTTTAATAAATACCGCTCATAATCGGTATTGAGGAAAACCGCCCCGGAACCGACAAAAGGCTCTACCAGTCTTTTTCCCACCGGCAGACGCCCTTTTATTGCTTCAATTATTCTGTATTTATTCCCGGGCCACTTCAAGAAGGGGCGCATTCAATCACCTCTAGAATAGACCTTCTATTAAACCGTCGCGAATCCTGCTCAAGGATATGTTGTAGCATTATGACCCAAACCTTTAAGGCAAATAATCCTCCCGTACCGGCGAAAATATTTCAATCGCAACCGAATCCTCCAGGATGTCGGCCGAGTGCTCCACATCGCCCAGGATGGCCCAGCTGTCGCCGGGCCAAATATCGTATGGTTCATCACCGATATGTAGAATGATATGCCCCGCAACCAGGTAGCCGACCTGCTCCTGGGGATGCCGGTGGCGGGGAAGTATTTTTCCTTTTTTTAAAATAAACTCGGTAAGTAGAGAGTTCTCGCCGAATACCAGCGTCTTGCGAAAAATACCCTCAAGTGCTTCCGTATAACCACTGCTTGAAGCCTTATAAATGTTTTGGTGCTTCATATGTCCACCCTTTCTTATTAATCCCCAGTCCTTTACCAGAGCAAGACCGTCCTACCGGTCAACCAATTAATTATTTTTTTCAGGCCGTGAAAGCCCCATCATTTCTTCCAGGGGGGCATCCTCCTGGATTTCCGGGGTCCCCCTTTGCCCGTGAGGAGTACGGAAAGAAAGGCAATCCAGGCCAATAAGGCAACTGCCCCCAGCAGCATGATCCATCTTTTTTCCAGGTGCAGGTATTGTCCGGCGAATACTGTACCAATGACCATAAGGGCCAGTATAAGCCGATTTACGTTCTTTCTATGCATAATCCAACCCTTTAAATGCTTTTATTTAATAAAGCCCGCTAAACGGGTATTGGTATCATGGATAGCAAAAGTCGTCTTGTATTCCACCTCTTCCAATCCCTCACCCAGGGTGGTCTGCCAGCCATGGTTGTACATATACTTGCAGGCGGCAACTGTCTCCCGGCTGTTTTTGAGAATAGCCCGGCAAATAGATTCCACTTCCTCTTTCAATTTATCCCGGGGCACCACGGCGCTGACCAGGCCGTATTCCCTGGCTTGCTGGGCGGTAATATTCCTGGCCGTAAAAGTATGATACTTGGCCCGGTTTATGCCTATTATCCTGGGCAGACGCTGGCTCAAGCCCCAGCTGGGACGGATGCCGTACTTGCAGTGAGTGTCTCCAAACTCCGCATCTTCCGAGGCCACAATAATATCCACACTGAGCAAAAGCTCCAAGCCTCCGGTAAAGACCCAGCCGTTGACCATGGCAATGACCACTTTGGAAGCTGATTGAATGGCGTCAATATAGGAACGCCCCAGGGCGTCGATTTCCGGTCCCACCGCTCCGTTTTGGAACTGGATTTCGCCCAGGGATTTCAGATCCAGACCGGTGCACCAGGCTCGGCCCGTTCCGGTAATCACTATCACCCCTACTTCGGGATCCTGGTCGAATTCGAGGACAGCGTCCTTAACCCCGTTCATCATGTCAGGAGTCAGCGCATTTAGCGCTTCGGGGCGGTTCATGGTAATCCAGGCGATACCATCGGCTTTTTCTTTAATGACCAAATTTTCAACTGACACGGCTTTTATCCCCTTTCCCTATTAACTCAGCCCGGCCGGTCCCGGTTAGAAGCCCAACAACGCCAGGGCGATTATATTACAGACCATGCGGTCTCCACGCTGTTATCCCCGCTTTCACCCGTCTGACATTCTTTGCCAGGGCCTGATTATTTCCATAATAAGCAAGGCTGAATCTTTTGTAAATCTCTATATGGCCGGTCCAACTGCGGGGGAAGGCAGTATTCCGCCTCAGCTGTCAGCGGCGCCCAGGTTCCGCTATTGGTCCAGGCAATCTACCTGCTGAGATCCGGCTGTTTTCAGTTTATTCCCGGCCGCCCTCGCTGATATCATGTTTATCTTATGCACACATAGGCCAGGCATCCGGGAAAATCAGAGTATTTTTGTTCGATGACAAACCCGGTCCTAACCAGTATCTCCTCAAGAATCCAATCAAACGTGCTGAACTCGTCGCGAATATGGATCACCGTTTCTTCCGCCATAGCCTGGCTCCCCTTTTGAGTCATGCTGTCCACCCATCCATCCAGGGCCTCCTGGTAGGTGTCCACCGGGAAGGTGAACACTACATCAAAAAGGTAAAGCCTGCCTCCGGGCTTGAGCATTTCGTGCATGCGCTGCAAAGCCACCACTTTCCAGAAATCCGGGAGGTGATGAAAAGCAGCGGTTGAGACAATGCCATCAACCGGCGCCTCGTTATGATGATAGGTAAGGAACCCGGCGCAACGGAGTTCTACATTATCCAGCCCTGCCGCCTTCACCTTCCGTTCGCAGAGGTCCAGCATAGACGGCGAAATATCTATGGCGTATATCTTCTTGCATGCCCGGGCCGCGGGGACTACAAAGGCACCGGTGCCGCAGCCGAAATCAATCACTTCGTGCTGCGGGCCTATTCCCAGGCGCTCCAGTACCAGGGCCGCATCCTTTTCGTAATCTCTGAACCTCTGGTGGTGTTCGTCGTAATCCCTGGCTACAGCCGTATTGGCATAGTCTACACCGGCGTGTTTGAATTCATCGTACAGCCAGACCGGTGCTTTGTTCTCTGCCGGTTTCATAACGCTCAACTCCTTCATTTGATTAGATCCGGATGCCGCCAATAGGGGCACATTGATTCAACAAATCCACCCGGCCTATGATCATATAGGCTGTCGGAAAAACAACCATCTGGCAGTGGCACGCCATTTCGCCACGGTTTAATGAAAAGCCCCCTGAAAGCCAGTTCTGGTAGAAAACGTTAATTGCGGCCTGATATAAAAACAATACCATGCATACCCATATAAACCCACCAATATTTTAAGAAAAAAAAAGACTTTCACCTCAAGTAAAACTCGAGGCGAAAGAATGGGGGGTTTTGCATAAGACTCAAAATGAGCCGATTATGACTTGGCGCAAGGATTTACTTCTCACCTATCGCGAGCTTATTTTAAGCCGCCGGTAATGTCCGGTAAATGGGGAAATCCTTAATTTCTGCGTTCTCTATTCCAATATACATTCTGACGTAGATTTCATTCAGTTTTTCGATGGACATCACCAGGGGCTCAGGACTATTATCTCCTGAAAAGGCCGGCACCCAATCCAAGTTCTCCTTGCGGTTGTTGGCGTTTTCTCTCATATCAATCCACATCTGGTTTAGCTCTTCAACCGATACGGGCCCGATTTCCAGTTTCGCATTACCATCCATATACTGCAGATAATATTCTTCCCATGTTCTTGTGTTATTCATGTTAATGCACCTCCATTAAATCTAAACAATTTTCAGTTTGGCCGATCCCTTCATTTTAATATTGTGCAAGCATGTTTCAACAAAATCGCTTATGCCCTCAACTTGCACCTTTACGGCATCTTCCTTTCTTAACAATTGCAGGCTGTTAAACATCTTGCAATTCGTCTGAACCGTCAGCTTATTCAGGGTGATGAACGCCTGATAGATAGCTCCCTGGGGATAAAGCGCCGCTGCGCTTTTGTAAAAATTACCGATATCGTTCCTGATGGTATTAATAAACTTATAGATCTCAGAGCTTTTTAATTTATTTCCGTCCTTTTCATAGCTTTCACAAATTTCCACATTGCGGTGTAGTTTAAACAACAGCCAGTCTATATTGCTTTTTAACGCGGAACTGTCTAACGGCTCTTCATAATTTACGGCCATTAAACCTCCAGACAGATAATAGTGATACAACTCGCAATTATGGAAGTAAGTGCATTTTTCTTTTATTAGTTCCGCCTCCTTTCGACTATAGATTAACCACTTGTCGTTCCTGCTGCTTATGCCAGATCCATTAGCTTTCAACAAATGGTACATTTTCTCAGTTAAACGGTTGATATCCAATCCCAGTTGGTAAACTTGTCTGGGGGCAACAGGAACTGGACTAAGATTTGCCTCATTTTCGGAGACAAAGGTTCTGGCCACTGCGTTCATGCAAACCCTCCTATCTACATTGAATCAAATGCAATTAACATGCCAACTTGTTGCAGAGCCAAATGATTAATAAAGAAACGCCCCTATTTAGGGGCGTTTCAAAATATCTATGCCAAATCTTCAGCAGGTGATACAATGTTCCAAAAGTGTCGCAGACATCAGACACCGGTGCGACACTTTTGGAACAACTGTCTAGTTAGGTCCCCCTGAAAAACTCCTACCCAGCATAGCTGTATGTATAAATATACAAGCGGACGTTAGCGGAGCATGGGGCAATACCCTGCGAAATCGAAGAAGTATAAGGGGGCGAGCGGCATGGACGCCGCGAGAAACGCCTTTGAAGCCGATGCTCAAGGTTCTGCCTTTCGATCCATCGGCACTAGCCGAAACATCGTCGGCGTCGCATGGATGTGAATAGGCGTTGTACCCCTGGAACTGCGAGATGAGCAGCTGGTATTGCCCATGCGTAGTGTAGGGAGGCCGATGCTCAAGACTTCGTCTTTCGATCCATCGGCATTAGCCGAAATATCGTCGGCGTCACGGTATATTTATGCATACCGCATGCCACTAATTGACTTTTTCAGGGGGAACTAGTTAGTAATATAATAGCCCTTCATCTTCCTATATAAGGTGCTGCGTGATATGCCCAGAGAGGCAGCCGCCTTGCTGATATTCCCTCCTTGATCATCCAGCGCTTTAAGGATCTGTTCCCGCTCCTGTTCCAGGGCATATTTTTTACGCATATCCCGGTTTGACAACCACGGATCATGGGATTGAGCTTCGTCTCCGCTTGCTTCCCTGGCTGTTTTAATAATTTCCCGGGGAAGATGTTCCTTGGTGATAAAACCATCTTCGCTAACCAGAAGAATTCTTTCCACCACGTTTTGCAGTTCCCGGATATTTCCCGGCCAATCATAGGATTCCAGATAATTCAATACCACCGGGTCAACGCCGGTCAGATGCCGGTTTAAACGGGTTGACATTTCCTTTAAAAAATAGTCAAACAGCAGATTGATATCCTTGCGCCTTTCCTTCAAAGGCGGAATCTTAATCTGAACCACATTAAGCCGATAGTAAAGATCCGCCCTGAATCTTTTTTGCTCGATCAGGCCGGGCAGGTCCTGGTTGGTGGCGGCAATGATTCTCACATCAACCTGGATGGGGCTTTCGCCCCCCACCCTCAAAATAGCCTTCTCCTGCAAAGCCCGCAATAAAATGGCCTGCTGCTCCAGGGGCATATCTCCTATTTCGTCTAAGAAAAGGGTTCCTTTATTGGCCAGTTCGAACTTACCGGGTCTCCCTCCGCGTCTGGCCCCCGTAAAAGCTCCTTCTACATATCCGAACAGCTCACTGCCTACCAACTCTCTGGGGAGGGCGGCACAATTGATGGCCACAAAGGGTCCGTCACTCCGCTCACTGAAATTGTGAATAGCCTGGGCAAACATCTCCTTACCGGTTCCGCTTTCGGCCTGTAAAAGGACCGTAGCGTCATTGGCCCCGGCCTTCATGGCCATCTTAATGGATCTTTTTAACTGTTTATCTTCGCCAATGATTGAATCAAAGGTAAAACTGGCCTGAGCTCCGGTAAATTTATTAACCAGGCGCTGGACCTGAGCTATCGGCCTTAAAATGATAGCCGCCCCG
This sequence comes from Syntrophomonas sp. UBA5314, assembly GCA_002410325.1. Classification (GTDB taxonomy): domain Bacteria; phylum Bacillota; class Syntrophomonadia; order Syntrophomonadales; family Syntrophomonadaceae; genus UBA5314. The sequence goes on along the minus strand of DHRK01000001.1, from coordinate 17,038 downwards.
ACGACCTGCTTCTTTTCGTTAAAAACGGGTATTCCCGACGCGGCCGCATGAATCTTGCCCCGCATCCCATCCAGAAAAATCTCCCGATCGTTAAACGATTCCCCGGTCTGCAGCAAATTCAGGGTTTTAGGCGCTTGGCCGCTGAACAAATCGACAACATAGACCCCGATCAGTGCTTCATCGGAATAACCGATGATATTTTTAGCCGCCGGATTGGCCTGGGAAACCCTTCCCTCCATGTTTACAACGATAACCCCGTCGGACATGGTATCAAAGACATTGGCCAGTTCCTCGTGTATATTCATCAGGGCCTGTTGTTCTATCCGCAGTTGCTTTTCCTGGTATAGATGGCAGTTTTCAACCTTATTTAACTTGTTAAAAACGGCTACCGCCATATGGTAACATGAGTTATAACCGCAAGCCGCACAATTCCTGAAGTCCTTTTCTTCCACCTTGTGCATATCAGTATAAATAGCCTGCAATTCGCTTTCGGTCGGGATACTAAGCTGGTTTAGGACTGATAAATCACGGTACTTGCTGTATTCAAAGCTGTATTTACGCAAAAGCTCCGCCAAAAACGTTGCCAGCTGCTGAGACTGCTTGTCGTTTTCTATCCCCTGCTCCGCTCTAATAGCAACCTCATATTCCACTTCGTCGATGTATTTCCTAATACATCCAACTCCCATATTACATCCCTTTTCACAGGCCAGGATATCCACCATAAGAGGCAGGGGCTTATGGCCCTTCTCAATGGAACGTTCCAGTTTGCGCAGGTATCTGTCAAAAACGAGCGGTCCTTCCACCCTGGCGATAGAACTTGCCGGGGTGTCGGGGTAGTGATATAGATATGACTCTTTCAGGCCCCCCGGAGTAGAAAAATTCGCTGATATTCCTGCCGAAACGATATTGTCAAACTCCCCGTCCGGCATTTCGTCTATATTGATATGGTTTTGCCGCAGCATTCTGTGGATAGACTGGAAAGTAACATTATATTTTACCATTCCGCTGTCCCGGAACTCTCTTCGCTTGGCCAGACATGGCGAAATGAACGCCAGCTCGGCATCGGGATGCAAAGAGCGAACATAAACCGCCAGGTTGTAAACCGGGCTGCCGATGGGAGCCAGGTATTCCATTAACCGGGGATGATTCAATTCAATGTAACTGACCACGGCCGGGCATGGTGTAGCTATCAAGGGGGTCTTGGCCCTTTGCTTAATAATGGCCTCATGATAACAGGCTATAGTAATTTCCGCCCCCAATGATACATCATATACTTTCTTGATCCCCAAGCGCTTTAAGGCCGCAATCAATTTTTTAATAGGAAAGTTACCGGCTGCCGAAGGCGCGACCAGCGCCACAATTTCATGGTCATCAGACAAAGCCGCATCAACGTCTTTAACATCATCAATGGCAAAACGGGCGCTCTTTTCTATGATTCCTCCGTGGCTTTTAATGCAGGCCTCGATGCAGCGGCCGCATCCTATACATAGATCGTTGTTGAACTTGATGACCTCACCGCTGCCGTTACTGCATATTTTTACCGGGCACACAGCGATGCACTGATGGCAATTGGTACAGTTCTCTTCGTTGATTCCTATGATTTCTATAAGGTTTTCCATATTTTTTACCCCCCGGCAACCCGTTGGCAGAAGCTGCGTGAATATATTCACAATAAGAGGCATTACGTTCTGCTGTTTAGCTCTTATTTATTGCTTGAATATTAATACGACCGCAAATTGATTATATAGTAAATAAAGGTCCTGGTTAGGTAGTAAATTTTAACATATGAAGTTAATCGGCATAACCGACACCCGGTATTTGTCATCCAACATCTCTAGGGCTGTTTTAATCAGGCCGGGATCAAATTGACTCCCCGCGCATCTCAGGAGTTCGGCCTTAATTTCTTCTATTCCTACGCCCTTCTGATAGGAGCGTCCGTTGAACATGACGTCACAGGTATCGGCAATGGCAATAATTCTTGATATAAAGGGTATTTTCTCGCCTTTTAACCCCAGGGGATAGCCCTGACCATCCCAGCGTTCATGGTGATGCAAGATGGCTTCGGCAATAGGGGCCATATCCGGCGAGCTGAGAGCAATGCGATAGCCTATCTCGGCGTGTTTCTTTACCGTTTCCCATTCTTCGCTGGTGAGCTTTTCTTCTTTGCCCAGGATGCTGTTCGGTATGGCTATCTTGCCTATATCGTGCAGGGTGGCCAGGAGTTTCAAATTATCCAACTCACTGTCTGGAAGTCCGACCGACTTTCCGATCTTGAGCGCCATCTCCTGCATGCGCTGGCAGTGCTCTTCAGTCTCATTGTCCCTTGTCCATAGAGCCGTTTGCAGCGAGGTAATAAAAGAACTTCGAGTGCTTTTGTCCTCCAGTAATTTGTGGCGGTACATTTTATCCTCGGCTTCTTTTATGATGTACTCAATATCCTGGTCGATATATTGTTTGGTCGCCAGTCCCAGAGATATGCTTGTTTCTATCGGAAATATATAACCCCGTTTGCAGTTTTCCTTTATTCTCTCCAGGATTCTTAAGGCATCCTGATACGAACAAGCCGGCAGGAGTATGATGAACTCATCGCCGCCCCAACGAGCTATGATATCTTCTTCACGGCATGAGCTTTTCAGGATAGCGGTTACCGCTTTTAATAGCGCATCACCTTCTAAATGTCCCAGGGCGTCATTAACCAGCTTCAGACCATTTACATCCCCCATGATAACGCTTATCGGCAGCTGGCGTTCCTTATCAATACGCTTTAGCGCCTCCTCAAAGAAAGCCCGGTTATATAGACCGGTCAATTTATCATGAAAACTCAGATATCTTATCTTCTCTTCATCCCGTTTGCGTTCCGTTATATCCGTAATAATACTGAGCAGGCAGGCTTGACCGTCAATATCAATCCCCTCGGCTGAAAATAACCCCCGGCGCAGTTCTCCCAATTTTCTCCGAAAGCTGATTTCCAGATCGCGCACCGGCTCCCTCTTGAAGATTCTCTCCTTCACCTTCAGCCGATCAGCCGGGTCGAACCAGAAACCCGACTCCAGCGCAGTTCTGCCCGCTATTTCTTCTTTACTGTAACCGACGATGCGGCAGAAGCTATCGTTTACGGCCAGGTACCGCCCTTCTTCCAGGGATGATATGGATATACAGGTAGGGCTGGCATTAAAGGCTTTGGAGAATTTTTCTTCAGACAAACGCAGCGCTTCTTCAGCCCGTTTGCTTTTGGTAACCTCCTTGTGCACGCAGAGTAAATGCTCGGTCCCGTCGATATCGATGATCTCGGCGGAAACCAGGAAAATGCCTATTTCTCCCCACTTTGTCCGGAATTTGGCCTCAAAATCTCGAATATAGCCATGTTCCCGGAAATGTTTCAACATGGTCTCGCGTTCTTCAGAAGTTACCCAGATCCCCATCTCCACTGCAGAACGTCCGATGCCTTCATTCCGTTCATAACCGGTAGCTTTTACCCAGGCGTCATTTACTTCAACATAGTATCCGTCTTTTAAAGAGGTAATGGTTATGGGATCGGGATTGCATTGAAACGCCGTAGAGAATTTCTTTTCCGCCATCTCTATCTGGCGCAGTCGTTTAAGGCCGGTCGACGCCAAAACCTGTCCCAGCTTTGCATAGAATTCTACGATCGATTTTACCTGGTCTTCCGGAACAATATTTACTTTACGAAGCGCTTCAATATACGCTGTTTCGTCGAAGCCGAATTCACGGGCCTGCCGCCGGAAAAAATCCTCATCGGGTGGTTCGTGCAGCAACTGGCCCATAAAAATGGTGCCAAGATGTTTCCCTTCCACTACGATGGGGGTTGCGTAATCTATCAGTCCATTTAAACATTTGTAACCAGTATACGGTCCATCATGCAAATGGCTGGCTATGTAGCTGTCGCTCTGCCGGCAACGGCATTCGGTCCGGGGACAGCTGCGGTGAAATTTAGTGCAGATATCCTGCCAGCCAATGCTGCTCAGAATATTGTTATCAGCATCGAGAACGGCATGCATTATCCCGGTAAGGTTAAAAAAGGAGGCAAACATCTGTTGCAGAAGGGGAATGTCTAACAGATCAGAGATCTTATAATTCCATGTTTTACCGGCTGCTGTTAATTGTTTATGAAATTGACCCCAGTCATACCGGCGGGAGGCTTCCAGTTCAGTAATTCCCTGCCGCAATACTAGCGGTTCATTTATAAGTTGCTCTTTGCTCTTCTCCTCATCCCGCAAAAGATTACCTCCTAAAACGAAATCTGCTTTTGGTGGCTAAACCAATGGTTAAGGGTAGTAGGAGATCCTAATTTTCTTATCAATCCTATAATCTATACATCGACAAAATTCTTAAAATCTCTTAATTGCCATCTCAGCTTCTAGAAAATCAAAAGGACCGGTAAAACCCAGTCCTTTTATCGAACAACACTCTTAATTCACTGTTAGCAGGAGCTGCCCAGTTAATGAATAAACCATTATCAGCCCCCGCCGCCTATCGGATCAGAGTCTCCATAAACACCTGGCACCAGGCAGTTATCTTCCTCTTTTTGGGGGCATTTGTTGTCCTGTGTATTTTTTATAACCGAACGGCTTTTATTCTTGGTATCTTTCGCACCCTTTTTCGGCACTATTTTTTCCTCCCTTCAATAATTAATCAGTTCGTTAATAGTATTTTTCTATCTGAGGTTTCTATACTGAATGATTTTTGCAGCCGCTTCAAAATCATAGTTTAACTTCCTCGTTTTTCTATTTTATTTGCTAAAAAATATAAGCCGCAGGCGGACATCCCATGCCCTTCGGATGGATATCCACTGCGGCCTCTCTTCCTGCTGACTGAACTGCGGGGAAAATTGTTTATTTTTTAATCCTTTTTCTGAACCATCATGGTGGTAGTATACTCAATGACCTGCTCATTGCGCTGGTTATAGGTGCGGTTCTGATATAGAAACAGGCTCATCTTGGGGTTCTTGGTGGGACGAAAATCGACCACTTCCGCATCTGCTCTGAGAGTGTCGCCGAAGAGCACCGGCTTGGTGATTTTTACATTGTCAACCCCGATATAGGCATAGATTTCATACCCGGCATTTCCCACGAACTCGGCGATGGTATCGGCATTATGGACCAGCCCGTCGGCAACCACAAAGATAATCGGCCCGGCCAGGGAACGTTCCTTGAACCAGGTTCCCTTGGCATATTCCGAATCACTGTGTACTGCCATATTGAACCAGGTCAGTTGGTGAAGAATAGAAAAATCACCCACATCAAGCGTCCGGCGAACCCGGGTGGGTATCTTTTGACCAGCCTCGATAGTACTCATACTTCTCTCCTCCTTTTTCTCCATCGTTATTCCTGCCCCTCCCCGCAAAGGGGCTGTGAACCATTGGCAGGCAATTTAGCGAAGCGTCGCACCCGCTATGATCATGCGCTGGGCTTCGGATGTGCCTTCACCTATTTCGGCCAACTTGACGTCGCGGTAGAGGCGCTCAACCTTGGCCCCGGTCATGAACCCGTAACCGCCCTGGATCTGCACTGCTTTGGTGGAGTGCCGGGCTGCGCATTCGGAGCAAAACAGCTTGGCCTTGGATGCGGCCAGGCTGAATGGTTTGCCCTGGTCCTTCACCCAGGCGGCGTACATATAGAAGTAGCGGGCCGCGTCAATATCGGTGGCCATATCGGCGATAAACCACTGAATGGCCTGCTGACTGGCTATAGGTTTTTTAAACTGAACCCGTTGCTTCGAATAACTAACCGATTCATCCAGGCAGGCCTGGGCGATGCCGGTGGACATGGCGGCAATGCCTATACGGCCCACATCAAGCGCGCTCATGGCGATCTTGAATCCGTCTCCTTCCTTACCCAGCAGGCAGTCAGCCGGTACCACGCAGTCTTTGAATACAACTTCAGAGGTCTGGGAGCCCCGGACTCCCATCTTATTGAAGTGCTTGCCGACAATAAGTCCCGGACTTCCTTTGGGAACAAGGAAGGCGCTCATTCCTTTGGGGCCGGCCGAGGGATCGGTATAGGCGAAAGCCACGAAGACATCTGCGATAATGGCGTTGGTGATAAAAGTCTTGGTTCCATTCAAGATATATTCATTGCCGTTCTTTACCGCTACACTGGTGGCCGAGCTGACATCGGTTCCGGCGCCCGGTTCAGTCAGGGAAAAGGCGCCTACCAGCTGGCCGGCGGCCAGACCCGGCATCCACTTTTTCTTCTGTTCTTCATTGCCAAAGGTAAGTATGGGGTGTCCGATCAGGCCATAGCTATAGCCATGAAGAAACCCGGTGCTGGCGCAGGAGCGGGCCAATTCTTCAGTGACCAGCATGGTGGTAAGGAATTCCGCTCCCCCGCCGCCGTATTCGGTGGGATAAGAAATACCCATCATATCCAGTCCCGCCAGTTTCTCAAAAATTTCGGCCGGTTGGCGGCTGTTTTGATCGATTTCCGCGGCTACGGGTTCGATATACTTTACAGCGAACTCGCGCGCATTTGACCTGATCAGTTCCTGTTCTTCCGAAAGCTTGAAATCCATAAATACACCTCTTTCATTGAAATCTCACCAGTCCTGTTGCAGTTATTATTTTCCCCCCCATCTTTTCAACTAATCAGCGCCCTTTACAGTTCAATCTCCTGCCTTGACGACTTATTACTCCTGGTTTACTTATCTCAAGGCCTATGCGTTTAGAAATTTTCTCCTCCAACTGACTACCTGCATCTTATCGAAGACCAGAGACTCTTCACTCACAACAAAACGAGTTCCTTCGATACCTTATGGGGCGCTCAAGGGCACTCGCTTAACCGGTTGCTAATGAGGCAGCGATAATGAATATCGATGCCTTGTCAGTCATTATAAATCAGGTCTGGAAAAATTCCTGTTGACAGATTGCCAATGTTTCAGCAGAGAAATCGTATCAGGCTTTCAATTAGGCTTTTCGTGTCTCGTGCGACTGCTAAAATGTTGTGCGTCGCTTAGATGGACGTTCCTGGCGTGTAAGTAAAGAATGGTGTATCGTGTATCGCATTTCTGTATTAATATCCCTTCTACGAAAAGAATAATAATCCTTCTTCTTGAGTCAAGGCTATTTTGCTCCAGCGTTTTGGCAATCATCCTGCCGCCATCGTTGCAACAAAGGTATTCTTAAAAAGCCCGGGCGTCACCTGCTCTTCATCATCTAGTTAAATTAGGCTATTTATCGATTATATTCGACAAATGGCCTAAAATTCTTTCCTCCCCCTTTTAACCTGCCTCATTCCATGATTTTTAGGCGAACATTAAATTGTTTCTCCATAGCAAATGTTATAAACAGTTATAAAAGGTATTTCGCACCATCGGCAAGATAAAATGCTTATTCCTGACTATATAGAAGAAAATATTTAGATTTATTGGGTCAGCTAAGCATACCGTAAGTTGATAGCGAAGTTATTTCCGGTAAACAATCATGCATCATTGTAGTGCAATTACTTATTATTAACGCTTTATGTAATTATGCGTGGTTTTGCATAAATATCAAGCAACCCACCGGCTTCTTCGATTAAATAAAAAAAGAGATATAGAGCCGGCAATTCTTTTCATTTGGGAGTGGGGATTTTCGGGGGGAAAACCTAATGAAAAGAAGGAGGCCCATTTGTAATGGCAAAAAAGTTATCTTTACCCAACAGCGTAGAAACCAGGGACCGAACCGGTATCGTTCAGAAGACGGAATACGAGGATATAGCCTATAAAAGGCAGCAGGCCAAAAAGATGGCCCAGGAGAAATCCCGGGTCCGCACCATGGCCAAGCAGCAAGCCCTGGCGGAACGCATTGCATCGGCTACCGAAGAAGTAATGGCCAGTATCGAAGAATCAAACAGCGCGGTTTTGGAATTCTCCAAGTTGATGAACGACCTGGCCGACAGTGGAACCAGGATTAAGGAAGAGGCCGGTGAACTTAATGATAAGGCTTCAGAGATTGACCAAACCGCTACCAATCTGCTGACTGATTTTAATACGCTATACAATGATGCTCAAATCGGAGTCAACGCCCTTAAAGATTCGATAAAAGGCATGGGAGATATGCTCACCCAGCTTAAGGAATCCGCTGGCAAGAACTCCCAATCCGGCCAACGGATAGGTGAATTGGAGGCCCAGTCCCGCCAAATTGACGATATTGTCCAGGCGGTGGTTATGATTGCCGACCAGACCAACCTGCTGGCCCTAAATGCGGCTATAGAAGCGGCCCGGGCCGGGGAGCACGGACGGGGTTTTGCCGTGGTGGCGGACGAGGTCAGAAACCTGGCCGAAATATCGGAGCGCTCCGCCCGGGATATACGCGGGGTGGTAGATAAAATCCGGACCGAGATTGAGGAAATCGTCAAAGACATTAATGAAGTAGTTGCTGATTTTCAGGGCTGGGAAACAATGACCGAAGAGGCCTATGGAAAATTCACTGAGATTGACCAGCGCTTTGGCCGTTATTCCGATATAATAAATGAAGCCGCTAAATTGGTGGAAGAACTTAAAAGCAAATCAAGAGAACTTCTGGTCGGGAGCGAAGCGATTGCCGCCGCGGCCAAACAGTCTGAAATAGGCATTGAAGAGTCGGCCAAGGCGGTCGCCGAGCAGAGCAAAGGCATGTCGGAGATCAACAGCGCCACCCATGACCTGACGGAAATGGCTGAAGAATTGAAAGTTTCCACCAATATTAACAAATCAGCAGAGGAAGTTGCGGCTACGGCGGAAGAACTTTCCGCCAACATCGAAGAAATAAGTTCTTCGGCCACCGAAATCGCCAGTGTGCTGGTTCAGATGAGCGATGGAATTAATACTGCGGCCGATGAGGCTCAAAATGCCACTATTATGATGCAAGAGGCCGATGGCTTTAGAATGAGTGTGGTAAATTTAACGACCGAAGCGGGCGGGCTGTTAAACGAAATTACCCAGCTGCTTTTGGACGGGCGGACTCTGGCCAGGGAAGTCTGGATGGGCGTTCAAGGCCGGGTAAAGCACTATACCACTATAAATGCTTCGGTAGAATCTCTGCAAGCCAAGATACGGCAGATAGACAAAATCGTAGGCACTATCAACAATGTCTCCATACAAACCAATATGCTGGCCGTCAATGGATTTGTCGAGGCTGCTACGGCAGGCGAACACGGCCGTGGATTCTCGGTGGTGGCCGGTGATATTCGCAATCTGGCCAGCGAGTCGGCCGAAAATGCCGACAAGATCAAAGACCTCATCCAGGATATTCACAGCCAGATGGATAAAGTGGTGGTAGAAGTCTCCCTGTCCGAGGCAGCCTCTAAAAAGGCCGACGAAACCATGTATGGAACCGCCCGCTACAATACCGCGGTTACCCAGCAGGTTGAAACCATTACCACCAACCGGGTAAGGATAGGAGAGGGCTTGAACTTGATTAAAGACGCTCTGGAAAAAGGTCTGGTAGCAGCCACCGCAGCGGCTGAAGAAATCAACCAGGGCGTCCAGCAGGTAAATGAAGCCTCTAACGTGGCAGCCGAGCAGGCCAAAGCGATTGACGAACAGGCCAAGGCTATTGAAGATATAGCCGCCATAGCGGATGAAATGCAGCAAGACAGCTAAGCCCGGGGAGCAAGAAAGGTAAGGTGGATTGATATGAGAACTGATAATACGTTCTCCTCGGATGAAGTACAACTGGTAACTTTTACATTGGGCGATGAAAGTTTTGGACTCAACATCATGCATGTCCAAGAAGTCATCAGGATGCCGTCTATTACCAGGGTTCCCCAGGCTCCAGCCTATGTTGACGGCATGACCAATCTGCGCGGCCACATTCTACCGGTAGTAGATACCCGAACCAAGTTCGGGATGGAAAAGGCGGAACAAAATACCTCCAGTCGCGTCATTGTAGTGGACACCGGCGGCCGGGCCATAGGACTGAATGTTGACGCAGTATCCGAGGTGTTAAGGGTCGCCAGCAAAAACATTGAAGGCGCTCCCGCCAGCCTGTCAGATAGTGTGGACCGCACCTCCATAACCGGGGTGGTGAAACTGGATGGGGGTAAAAGGCTGGTTATGGTATTGGACGCCGCCTCTTTATTCGGTCAGGAAGCGATAAGGAAGGACCGCCGCCAATCCAAAGCCGACCGGCAAAAAACCGAGGCGCTGCTGGACGAAGTGCAAATCGTGTCTTTTAAGGTCGGCAGGGAAGAATTCGGGCTGGAAATTGATAAGGTAAAAGAAATTATCCGGTTTCCCGAAATTGTAAAAGTGCCCAATGTTCCCGATTACATTAAGGGCATCATTTCATTGCGGGATACCTTGATGCCCATCGTTGACATGCGCACCAAACTGGGTACGGGAAGCGACGAGGTCACAACCACTACCCGGGTGGTAGTGGTCGATGTTGCCGGCGCTTTTGTCGGGTTGACGGTTGACCAGGTTTATGAAGTGATCCGCATACCCCGCTCTATTATCTATCCGCCGCCGGCGGCTGTCTTGAGTGAAACCGGAGAAAAGATTACCGGCATAGCCAGAGTGGATGACGGCCAACGGATCATTATGCTGATGGATCCGCAGAATGTCATTAGCGAGAACGACCTGGATGAAATAAGCTCCGGCGAAGGTTTTAGCCAGTCAGAAAGCGAGTCCGAGCTTAGCGCGGAAATGGATGAAAAGCAACTGGTAATCTTTAAATTGGCTGGAGAGCAATATGGTATAGACATCGCCCAGGTTCAAGAGATCACCAAAATGGCTCAGATTACTGCAGTGCCCCGCTCTCCCAAATTCGTCCAGGGGGTGGTAAATTTACGGGGCGATGTTATCCCGGTCATCGATATGCGAAAACGCTTCGAAGTAGAAACCAGGGAATATACCGACCGCACCCGCATCATCGTCAGCGAAATAAACAACAAAAAAATCGGCTTAATCGTCGACGAAGTAATGGAAGTCTTAAGAGTGTCGGCTCGAAAATTCGAAGAAGTTCCGGGCATTGTCAATGATGAACATGGCCAGGGATACATGGACGGCATAGTGAATACCGATAATCGCATGATCATGGCCCTGAATCTGGAAAATGTCCTGGAAAGCAGAGAGTGGACCCAACTGAATAAAATGCTGGAATCAAACGAAAAGAAACCCCCTTCAAAACTTAAAAAACAAAACAAATAACCCGCTCGCGCCCATTTTAAAAAGGGCCGGAAATACCATGAACAACGGCTGGAGGCTGTCCGCCAAGTCCACCCCGGACTGGAAGGGCAGCCTCCTCTCATATTTCATGCCCATACCGCATCGAACGAACTCGATTGGATGATACTTTTCAGTTCCCCTATAAAATTCTGAAGCAGATTTTGATAAATTGAATATAAATAGAATTAAATAGCAATTAATGGTTATTATGGAAAGAAAGGGTAACGTTATGGTGGCTTTAAGCATCGTCCAGCAGCTTATTTCTCTCAATCATCCCAGCGGATATTATTCCGTATATCAGCATCATGAAGAATCGTATTGGCAGCATATTCCCAACTGGATACTGGAAGCCGGCCAGACCAGCCGGATCGATACTATCCTCGATATCGGTCTGGCCTACGGAACTCTGGGTTTGTTCAGCAAGCTCAACACCGGGGCCGATCTATACGGCCTGGATCTGGTAAAACTGATCAGCGATGATCTGCTCAAGCGGTACGCCATAAACTATATGACCAAAAATATAGAAACTGAAGAAGTCGCTTATGATACCCGCTTTGATCTGATCATTTTTACCGAGGTTCTCGAACATTTTAATTATTATTGCATCCCCACGCTTCTAAAAATCAAAGCCATGCTCAACGACGGCGGCATCATCATGTTCTCCACCCCGGCCCAGGAGTATTGGGGAAAAGTATCAAGCTACGATTCCTGGAGGCATATGCCCACCACGGATCAACCCGTCGAGCTAAAAGACGCTCATATGTACCAGTATAGTCTTGACGAACTTACCGACATATTTAAAATAATCGGAATCAAGATCGACAGAATGCAGCTCGCCGACGGAATGAACAGCTTTAAACATTTTAACATGCAATTGTCTAAAGAGATGGTGTAAGCGAACCGTTATCTGGGGCGGTTTCTTATGCAACCTGCTCATGGCAGGGGCTTTTCTATTGATTATGAGAGACATTGTCCTGCAAGGGAGGGTGCCTCTCTTTTTCTCTGCTATAAGTTCGTCCTCAAGAGTATGTTAATTCTTTTGCCATCAGCGTTTGTGCCAAGCGGCTCCCTCACCCCAAGCGCCACCAAGCCTATCATCAGCAGGATACCAATCCTTCTTCTAATTGTAATCCTACGAGCCGGGTTATCAATTGCGGGACAGAACATTATATTGACGTACCTAGAGCTGCTAGGTATAATTTTAAATATGCATAGATGTCTTAGGTATAGAGGGGGGATTCAATGAATTTTTCCAAAGATTTAACTGCCGCTTCGGCAACTCCTCTCATTTTGGCCATTCTAAAGGAACGAGATAGCTATGGCTACGCGATTATTAAACGGGTAAAAGAGATGTCAGAGAATGAGTTGGTATGGACCGAAGGAATGTTGTACCCGGTTTTGCACCGCCTGGAAGAACAACAGCTCATTGAGTCCTACTGGCAGAAATCCGAGGCCGGACGGCAGCGCAAATATTATCGGATTAACGAGCGCGGTCTTGAGGAGTTGGAAGTACAGAAAAAGCAGTGGGAAATAGTCGTTTCGGCTCTGGCCAAGACCTGGACCGATTAAAAGCCTAAAGGAGGGTCAGCATGTTTGACTTGGAAACCCAGATTCGCTCTTGGAGCGACCATTTGAGAGTACGGGGTAATCTTTCTGAAAACGACATCAGCGAATTGGAAAACCATCTGCGGGATGAGGTCGACGATTTAAAGGCTGCCGGACTCGCCGTTGACGAAGCTTTTCTAATCAGTGTAAAACGCCTGGGCAATGTGGATGCCATCGCCCATGAGTTTGCTAAAGTAAATACCGAAAAATTATGGAGGCAGTTTTTACTGGACCCTTTTGACCCGAAAACCAGGTCGCGAAACCGCCGCGATATAGTTCTGGTAGTTTTATTTGCCCTGCTCGCCGGCACATTGATTAAGATTCCCGAGCTTTTTGGAATAAGCCTTCAAGATCAGGAATCCGAACTGTTTTACTTCAAGAACTTGAGCTTGTTTATTTTACCTTTTATTGCGGTTTTCTTCCTGATCAAGAGGCAGGCTGCCTCGAAAACCTGGGCAGTAATATTGGGGATATTCGCCCTGGCAGCTTTGATTATCAATATTTACCCGTCGTTTGCACCGCATAATACCGCTTCCTTAAGCGGCCTACACCTTCCCATGTTTTTATGGCTGGTCGTAGGAGCGGCGTATATCGGTAAGGAATGGCGAAAACACCCCGGAAGGATGAACTTTATCCGCTTCAGCGGGGAAGCATTTATCTATGGTGTACTGGTGATGGCAGGTATCGTCGTTTTAGGTGGGTTTATCTCGCTTATTTTCGAATCTATACAAGTTGATGCGGGCACATTCCTGGAAAATTATTACGTAATTTATGGCGGCTGCGCGGCGGCAATGGTTACTATGTATTTGGTTGAGGCCAAGAAAAGCGTGGTTGAGAATTTCGCCCCTATTTTGGCCAAAATATTCAGCCCTCTCTTTCTAATAACCATGCTTTGCTTCCTGGCGGTGATGATCCTAACCGGCAAAAGTCCTTTTATGGAAAGGGAATTTCTAATTGCCTTCGATTTTATGCTGGCGATGATTTTGGGCCTGGTATTGTATATAATTTCAGCCCGGGACATCAATCAACCCGCCAACCTGTTTGACTACTTGAATCTGGTTTTGATTCTCACCGCGCTGGTCATTGACGGGGTGGCTTTATCAGCCATAGTCTTTAGGCTTTCAGCCTTTGGCATTACCCCCAACAAGGTTGCCGCACTGGGAGAAAACCTTGCTTTGCTGGTCAACCTGGCAGGCCTGGCCTGGCTGTATATAGGGTATTTTAGAACCAAGTTCTCCTTCGTTAAACTGGAAAAATGGCAGACCAGTTATCTTTACGTATATTTCTGCTGGACAGCAATAGTAGCATTTGTATTCCCAATCATATTCAGGTTTTATTAGAGGTCCCGAATACAGCATCGCATCATGAAACAGAGGAGATGGATCTATTGGTCCATCTCAGACCGTCAAAAAAGCCGAATCACTGCCTCAGTGCCAGAATCCGCTCAAACAACGTATCCCCTCAATCGCGGCTTCTGGCACTTCCTTGACCATCATTTTCATTTTGAGCGTAGCGGAATGGTATCGTGGTGCCTGGATGGTGCTTCAGATACTTTGCTATGATCATTGAATTCAAAATCAGCATGCAAGCCATCAGGTTTTATTATTCCGTTAAAACTAAAGTATTTCGCTCCTCTCTATGCTTTAGAAAAACTGTTGAAAAAACCTGGCTCATGATGTAGCGTATATTGTATAACAAATGTTATGTAACATAAGTTATGTTAAGGGGGCGTTATCCATGGGACCCAAGAATAAATTCACCAAGGAACAGATAATTGACGCAGCTTTTGAAATAGCACAAACAGAGGGCATTAACAACATTACCATGCGCAAAATCGCCGAAAGAATGGGCAGTTCGGTAGCTCCCATCTATGTGAACTTTCAGCACATTGGCGAACTGATGGAATCGTTAAAGGAGAGGATTTTGAGCATCGGTCAACAGCTTTTGAGTGAAGAAAGTTCAGGGAACCCTTTCTATGATATGGGAAAGGCAAGCCTGAGGTTTGCCATTGAGTACAGCGTACTTTTCCGGGATTTAGTCATGAGCGATAACAGCTACATGCAGAACTATGATGAAGAAGTAGCCCCTGTTTTAATTGAGGAGATGAAGAAAGACCCTGAACTGGAAGGCTTCACAGAGGATGAGTTAAAAACCATATTGCTTAAGATGAGAATTTTCCAAATCGGACTTTCAATTATGGCCGCCAAGGGCTCACTACCCCAAAACTACGAAATCCAGGATTTAATGGACATATTATCAAGCGCAGCCGACGATGTAATCCAGTCAGCCAGACTGAATAAAAAATAAAAGCCTGAAAGGGGGGGAAAAATGCTTAAAAGAGTTAGATATATAACATTGATGATCTTAATTGCTTATGTTTTTAGTTTATCTCCGGTCGCTTATGCCAACAACATCCAAGATACCAGCTTGGAAGCCTTTCTTGACAACACGATGAATTCCAAGCTGGAGAAATACCATATTCCCAATGCAACTGTATCGGTTGTGAAGGATGGCGAGATTGTATATAAGAAAGGATTCGGCCTGGCAGATATCGAGAATAACATTCCGGTGGACCCTGATACTACCCTTTTTCGTATCGGTTCCACTTCAAAATTGATTACCTGGACTGCAGTTATGCAGCTTGTTGAAGCAGGCAGGTTGGACTTAAACACTGATATAAATAAATACTTGGATTTTGAAATAACACCCCGGCTTGAAAAACCTCTACAGAATACTGCAACAGAGCCGATAACCATGACCCATTTGATGACCCATATTGCAGGCTTTGAAGACCACCCAGACATGCTTTTCAGGCTTTCGGCAGATGAATTCCTGCCTCTGGATAAATATATAAAAGAAGACCAGCCTGCAAGGATATTTCCCGCCGGTGAAGTTGCCGCCTATTCCAATTATGGTACAGCTCTGGCAGGTTATGTGGTAGAAAGGGTATCTGGCCTGCCCTTTTCGGATTATGTTGAAAAAAATATTTTTGCACCCTTGAATATGAAATATAGTACCTACCGGCAGCCTCCAACCTTAGACCCGCCTGCTCGTATGGCAAAACCTTACAGATTTATCAATGGGTCGCATACCGGGGCAAGTTTCGAATATATTCTGCCCGAACCAGCTGGCAGTATGAGCAGCACCGCCTCAGATATGGCCAATTTCATGATAGCCCATTTATCTGGCGGCGTTTATAATGGCGGAAGAATTCTTAAAGAAGAAACATTAAAGGAAATGCATAAACAGCATTTTACCTATGACCCGACATTGGGAGGCATGACCCTTGGATTTATGGAGGGAGTCTTTAATGACAAAGAGGTGCTCTTTCATGGCGGCAGCACGATGCTCTTTAACACAGGTCTTTACCTGGTGCCCGATGTAAATACCGGGATTTTTATTTCCTACAGTGGTGGTAATAATCTTCTTCATTCCGAGGTTTTTCAAGAGTTTATGGATTTTTTCTATCCAGTTAAAGCTCAAACTCAGGGAGTGCCTGGCCAGGGCGGCATGGAAAGGGCTAAACAGTATATAGGTGAATATCAGATGAACCGGAGAAGTATTACTACTGATGAGAAGATCAACAGTATATTAGGCGGAGGTATGCTTAATGTTGATGCGGACGAAGACGGGTATCTTCTGGTAACCAATGCCGGTGAAACAAACAAATTTTTTGAAATTGAGCCTGGCGTGTATCAGAACCTCAGGGAAGGAAGAACCCAGGATTACTTTGGCCCGTTTCATAGAATTATTTTTAAAACGGATCCCTTCGGTAGAATCATGCTGACCACCGATGGCCCTATGACATATTCCAGGGCTCCATTTTATTCAACAATGAGTTTTACGGCATTAGCTGCCATAATCATTGCATTGATCATAATAAGTTCGCTCCTTTACTGGCTATTTATAAAGATTTCAGGTTGGCTAAAAAAAGGGAAAAGTAAAGGTTCCAGGCCGTCTTCTATGGCTGTTTGGGTTGGAATCTGCACCAGCATAACTATCCTGATTTTATCAGCCAGCATGTTTTCTTCAGGCATTGATCCCGTATACCAATTGCCCAAAGAAGCATACATGCCTGCATCAGGAACGCCATTATTTAACTTCATACCAGCACTTATGGGGATTTTTAGCTGTTTACTGGTGCTCTTTACGATGGCTGCCTGGTGGAAGGGATTTTGGAGCCGGATCGCCCGGGTGCATTATAGTATATTTACCCTGGCAGTTTTGGGATTAATATGGATCCTTTATTATTGGAATATAATTAGTTAGTTAGTTCCCCATGAAAAAC
>DHRK01000060.1:17364-97011 GCA_002410325.1 Syntrophomonas sp. UBA5314 | reverse complement strand
ACAATATACCGAACGTTGTACTGCTTGTTGCGGGTGTATAATTAAATCTGGTTGATGGTCAGAGCCAAATGCAGGTTGGAACTGCTCAGTTTTCCCGAGCTCAGCAGCAACTGTACAGCTTCGCTGATAGCTCCGACATTTCCACTGGTCTCCAGATGCAGGGTAAAGGGCGGGGAATCTGCTTCAAACTCCAGCCGGGGAGTGGGAATATCAGAATGGTCTGTATTCACGGTCATCTCCCCTTGGGCTTCAGGGATTTCATTTTTAGGGCGGCGTTTTTCGGAGCCTTCACTTTTGCTGGTTTTTCTCGGCTCCAAAGGGATATTTAGCTCATGCAGCAGGTTGTAGACCCTGGACCTCGATATACCCCACGCTTCAGTAATTCCATTAACTCCTATTGCACTTTTCATTTCCCGCAAGGCCTTTTTCCGGTCCTTTTCCGGCATCGTTTCAAATTCTGCTAAAGAAACTGCCATAATTAACCTCCTCTAATATGTTCTGCCAGGGATCTTTCCCCAAGCCTTTTAAAAATATTCCTCCCTTTAAAAATACCGTTGGATAATGAACTCTAATAAAAATAAATGTTCTTACACTACTCCTTAATTACATTTGTATGATACAAAAACAAATTTAATAAGGTTCATGGACGCATTTTACCCGGCGGAAAAGGAATTGATAGAGAAGCAAATGCCGCAACGGGGCTGGTAGCTATAGCTGCCAGCCCCTATTTTGATGGTATCTATGGACAGGCCGCTTTAAAAACACCAGCAAAAATCAGTTAAATTATCCTCTGCTTATTCAGACGGGATTCAATTTAATCGATACATAATTTAGGAGTTCGAAGGTGTCTGAACTTAAATGTCAGTTTAGGAAGTGTACTATTTATGGTTAATTGGCAGCTTCTATCAGAGCAAGCCAGTGCTGAAACCTGGGACAGCAACCTCTTACAGATGCCCGATTATAACATCTTTCAGACTCATGCCTGGGGCCGGCACCGAAGTAACTTCGGCTGGACGCCCCTCCGTCTTATCGCCTATGATGAGGGAAACAATGCAACCGCGATGCTGCAGGTAATGATGCGCCGTTACCCTGGAAATATCGTGCTGCTGTGGGGGCCGGGCGGGCCGGTAGGCAATATTGACGCGTGGGATGACAGCCTGCGTGAGGCCCTGGTCCAGGTGGCCCAAAGCAGGCGGGTCTATTGTCGTATATCGTCCCTGAGGGCTTACCGGAGCGAGGATGCTTTTATTCTGGCGGCCTGTTCCTGGACTAGGTGCAGCCAGCCTTTAAACAGCGGCTTGAGCCTGTGCCTTGAATTGAGCAATGAAGAGCAATATCTGAAAGGAATGACCAAAAACTGGCGCTACAATCTGAACCGCGCCAAGAGGCAGGAGCAGACGGTTGGCCTTTGGGAAGAGCCAGACATCGAAGAAGTACGCAAGGTTTACGATTCGATGGAAGAGTTAAAAGGATTGGAAGTCCAGCATACGGCGAAAGATTTGCTGTCCATATTTCAGGTGTGCCGTGATAATATAATAGCCTACCGCTGCCTGGGAGAAAGCGGGGAGGTACTGGGCCTCAAAGCCTGCGCCGTTTTTGGCGAGAAAGCCATGGACCTTTTAGCCGCCAACGCAGTGGAAGGACGCAAGACCTCTGCTTCCTATTGGTTGTCGGCAACTGTGGTGGCCCACGCTATCAAAATGGGAGTAACTCACTATGATCTGAATGGAGTTGATCCGGTTTCCAACCAGGGGGTCTTCAAGTTTAAAAAGGAAATGGGAGCACAGCTGCTCGAATACCTGGGGGAATGGGACTGGAGCACATCCAACTGGCTCAAAAGGGCATTCAACTGGGCGATCATGAAACGTTCGGGAGGCATGTGAACCTGATCTTCTTATCATGTTCAACTCCCACCCCAAATTAGTTTAAGGAGTGCTCAAAATGATTACCTGGCAGCCTATATCTGACGAAACCGGCCCCGGGGACTGGAACAACAGTGTATTGCTGTTTCCCGATTACAATATCTATCAGACCTATGCCTGGGGTCAGCATCGGGAGGATTTCGGGTGGCAACCCCTTCGTTTGATGGCCCGGGACGAGGAGAACCGCCCGGTGGCCATGATGCAAGTAATGCTGCGCCGTTACCCGGGAAATGTCGTCCTGTTATGGAGCCCGGGTGGACCGGTTGGCAATATTGAAGCCTGGAACGAGAACCTGCACCAGGAACTGGTTCGTCAAGCCGGGAGCGGCAAGGTGTTCTGCCGCATAGCTTCCCGACGCGCGTATCAAACCAAGGATGTTCTGCATTTAAAAGCCGCCTCCTGGACAAAACCCGCTCAACCGCTCAACAGTGGTTGGACTATGCTGTTGGAGCTGGTTGATGAGGAAGGGTTCTTAAACGGATTGAGTGAAGGATGGCGCCGCAAATTAGACCGCTCGCAAAAGCTGGAGGACTCTATAAGTCTCTGGGAAAGACCCGAGCTAGAAGCCATGCTCCAGGTTTACGACGCGATGGAGGAATATGAAGGACTCGAAGTTCATTCCCGGGAGCGTTTGCAATCGCTTTTTAGACGCTGCGGCGAGAATATACTGGTATTCAGATGTCTGGGGAATAATGATGAGGTGATCGGTTTCAGGGCCTGCGCTCGTTGGGGCGACAAGGCCTGGGACCTGCTGGGAGCCGCCACTCCGGAAGGCCGCCAGGCATGTGTTTCATATGGTTTAACCAGGGCGATGTTAAATCATTGTATAAAACTGGGAATAAAACATTACGACTTGTCTGGAATTGATCCCTCTGGCCTCAAATGGGTTATTGACTACAAAAAAGGCACCGGAGCCAGGCCTCTGGAATACCTGGGGGAATGGGAGTGGAGCACGTCGAACTGGTTGAAACGGGGAGCAAATTGGGCGATTAAAAAAAAGGGGGATGGCCTGTGAATTTAAAAAGGGGCATATCCTGTGGCATTTCGGAAATGCTGTCTCGCATTTCGCTCTCCGCCAACTTCCGCACTGGTTTTCGAGTGCTGCTGTACCATTCGGTTGGTACGCGTACGGATCTTAAAACCTCAGGTGTTTACTATGTAACTCCGGATTTGTTTCAGCGGCATATGTCTATTCTGAAAGAGCTAAAAGGTATTTCAGTGGTGGGTTTCGAAGAGGGCAACGGTTACGGTGACACATTGGAAGTAGCGGTTACTTTTGACGATGGTTTTAAAGACAACCTTTCCGAGGCAGTTCCGATATTGACTGAACTGGAGATTCCTTTTACGGTGTTCGTTTCCAGGAAACACATCAAATATGATGCATCGGAATACTTGAACGAGGCCGAATTAAAAGAACTGGCTGCTTGGCCGGGTGCCACCATAGGCGCTCATGGCGCCAACCATCTGCCGCTGGCCCCGCTCGATCAAAGCGAGATATGGCACGAAGTGCATGACAGTAAAAATTATCTGGAAGACCTCTTGGGAAAACCGGTTTTGACCATGTCCTATCCATTCGGTTCGCTTAACCACGTAGTTCGAGACGTGGTTGAGAAGGCTGGCTACCTTCGGGCTGCCTGCCGGCACTGGGGAATCAATGATGCCTATAACGACCGGCTGCTTTTATACCGAACCCCCATTCACGCCGAGGACACGGAGCGGATCTTTATTCAAAAGCTTAAAGGCTTTTGGGATTGGCATGGCCGCTTCCAAAGGGATCAGAAAATATATGAATAACTCTCTTTTTATCTTAATCGAGCCCCCAGGATTCGCAGCCAGAAGCCTGCGCCGAAAGAAAAATGAATCACGGCAAATACCAGCGGCAGAAGTATGCCGGCCGCATCCTTTTTAAGGATCGTCGAGCGCAGGGAAAATAGAATGCTTAGGGATACATAAGCGAGCAAGACCATCAAAATAAGCACATCCACCCACCAGCTAAAATGGCGCAGTATCGCTCCCAGCAGCAGAAACAAAAGGAATAGCGGCGGAATTAATTGCCACCAGGATTTCAAGGATCTATTACGCAGCATGACGTTGCTTTTGCCAAATCCATACCTTAAGTATTGAAGAGCGAGCTGCTTAATACTGGTCCTGGCCCAATAGGTGACCGGCGCGAAGGGAACCAGCAGGATGCGGCCCCCATTCTCTCTAATGCGGAGATTAAATTCATAGTCTTCCGACCAGTAGAGGTCTTCTGAAAAGTAGCCTATCCGGTCAAACAACTTTCGGTGAAAAGCCCCGAAGGGAACCGTGTTTACCCATCCCGGTTCGGCAACCCCCAGGCGATACCACACGCTGCCGATGCCAAATGGCGATTGGACTCCCATGGCTATGGCACGGGCCGAAATCGATGAATTTCCCGGTTTGATATCTATAGTCGGGCCCACATTATCAGCCTGCGATTTTCCCAGCCATTCCATCATGGTCTTAATATAATTCGGGGGGCAATAGGCGTGGGCATCCATGCGTATGATCATATCACCTTGAGCCTGGTTTATGGCCAGGTTTAATCCCGGAGCCTGCCGTTGCTTAGGGTTGTTTATAACTGTTAAACGCTGTGGATAGCATCTGCCCACTTCCTTTAGGACGGCCAGAGTATTATCGGTGCTCCCACCGTCGGCAACGATAATCTCCAGCTTATCCGGTGGATAATCGTTGTTTAGAATGGACAACAGGCATTTCTCAATATGCTTTTCTTCATTTAGACAGGGAATAACCACGCTGACTTTGGGATACTTGTTTTCCGAAACCATCTTGACTTTCCCCCATAATATGCAAATAATACCAGGTTATCTTTTTTTATATTTTACTACAAAAATTACACAAATGTCGTTTGCTGAATGCGCGGTATAGGTAGTAATATCGATGTAAACTCCAGGTAGAGGCAGAAAAACAGACCAGGGAGAGATATATCAGGTCTTAAGGGCGAATACGCATCAATACCACAAATTTGCCACATATGCTTTCGGATATTGCAAAGGGATAGGCATCCATTTTGTCGAAATAGTATAACACTGGAAATTGAAGCAGGGAGTGACCCGTTCTGGTCTGGCCGGATAATAAAAAGTTTGCTTTCACGATCATAGATGATACCGAATACGCCACGGTAGACAAAGTCAAGCCGGTGTACGATTTACTGTTGGAATTAAATATGCGTACAACCAAGACGGTATGGGTTTATCCACCGCGCGACCATTTTACCGGGCAGTCATTGGCAGACAGGGAATATCTTAGTTTTGTCAAAAACCTTAAGGACAAGGGATTTGAAATAGCCTTGCATGGCGTGGGCTCAGGTTCCTTTGGCCGGGGGGAGATAATAGAGGGGTTGGAGCTTTTCAAAACCACACTGGGAGAATATCCAAGCATCCATATCAATCACGCCGAGAATCCGCACAATGTTTACTGGGGTTACGACCGCTATGTATTTCCGTTAAGAAACCTGCTGCGGCTTCTTTATCGTAAGCAAAGGAAATTTTACGGAGCTGACAGAAGCTCTGAGCATTTTTGGGGCGATCTATGCAAACGCCACATTAAATATATACGAAACCACTGTTTCAATGGAATTAACACCCTTTACTACGATCCGTTGATGCCCGGACGGGATCCCGGTAAACAAGATTACAGCAATTTCTGGTTTAGCTCGTCCGACGGGCACGCTGTTAAAGAATTTTCTAATCTGATAGCACCAGCCAATGTGGAAAAACTTGAAAGAGAAAATGGGGCTTGCATTGTATATACCCATTTCGGTGAAGGCTTTGTGGACAGCGGGGGGGAAATAAATAAGATTTTCCTGGAACGCCTGAAATTTTTAGCTGATCGACCGGGATGGTTCGTGCCGGCCGGTGTTCTCCTCGACCATCTATTAAACCAAAAATTTGCTGCCCCGGAGTACTCCGGCGCTTATCTCCGAAGACTCGATCGCAGGTGGTTGACGGAAAGAATCATCAAAAAGCTGCGCTACCGACGCTAGTACAACGTTCCGTATATTCGTGCCCAAATTATGGGCACGAATATACGGAACGTTGTACTAGTTATACGCAGAACGAGGCGTCAGTTCTTAAGAATCAACGCCTCTTTTTTTGTTACAATTATTTTTTAGTTTTACTCGCGTTCCCGGTCCCTGGCTTCGTCTCGTATTTCCGCCCGCATCGCATCCAGGGCCGCCTCACGCCGCCGATTTTTGGCTTTAAGATCCCCTATGGTTTTCGGATTGTCGGAAAGGGCTATCATTTCTTCGGCGGCGTCTATATTCTGTACGGTGTCATCAATATGTTTTTGTATTTTCTCAACATTGTCACTCCGGTCGTCCGGCTTGTTTTTCACTAAGGCGCCCTCCTTTCACCAAAATCTTTCTTGTATTCTTAGAAAGGAAGGTCCCTTTTATACTGGTATTCTCTGGCTGCAACAAAATCTCCGTCCCCGTGTTGCAGAGCTTTTTACCTGAGCCCGGCCGTTGATTGGGGAAGGGGAATTAAATCTGTTTGGAGAATATATTATAATTTGAATGCTTTTAGGCGTGCCAGCCAAGACGTTTACAAGACGTTTAATAGAAATACATTCCGGTTCGGTTTTATACCGCCGGTGCTTACTTTAAAATCATTAAGGAGCGTTTGGACATGAAAACTTTTAAAAAGATCTTAATCGCCAACCGGGGCGAAATTGCCATCCGCATAATCCGGGCCTGTCATGAATTGGGAATCCGGACCGTTACCGTCTATTCCAAAGAAGATAAACTGGCCCTGTTCAGAAGCAAATCGGATGAATCATACCTGATCGGCGCTCATAAAGGCCCCATCGAGGCCTATCTGGACATTGAAGAAATAATCAGCCTGGCCCTAAAAAAGGGAGTTGACGCCATCCACCCCGGCTACGGCTTCCTGGCCGAAAACCCGGAGTTTGCCCAAAAGTGCATCGAATCAGGTATTGAATTCATCGGCCCCACCCCAAAAATGATGGAAAAACTGGGAGACAAGATCAAATCCAAACTGGTTGCGCAAAAGGTCGGAGTTCCGACCATTCCCGGGGTTGAAAAGCCGATCCGGTGCGATAAAGAAGCTCTTAAATTTGCCAGACTGGCCGGCTATCCCCTCATGCTCAAAGCCTCCGCCGGCGGCGGCGGCCGGGGTATGCGCATTGTAAGGTGCGAAGCCGACTTATTAAAGGAATTTCACAGTGCCAAAAGTGAGGCCAAAAAAGCCTTCGGCATAGACGATATATTCATCGAAAGGTATCTGGAGCGGCCCAAACACATCGAAGTTCAGGTTCTGGGGGACAACTACGGCAACATCGTACACCTTTACGAAAGAGACTGTTCGATCCAGCGCCGCCATCAAAAGGTGATCGAATTCACCCCCGCCCTGGCCCTCTCCAAGGCCAAGCGGGAAGCCATCTGCCAGGACGCTATAAAGATAGCCCAATCGGTAAACTATCGCAGTGCGGGAACCGTCGAATTCCTCATGGACAGTGACGGAAACCACTATTTTATCGAAATGAATCCCCGCATCCAGGTCGAACACACGGTTACCGAAATGGTTACCGGGATCGACATCGTGCAGTGTCAACTCCTGATCGCCCAGGGTTATAAACTCAGCTCCAAACAGCTGGGCATCAGCAGTCAAAACGCGGTCAAGGTCAGGGGTTACGCCATTCAATGCCGGGTGACCACCGAGGATCCGACCAACAGCTTCGCCCCGGATACCGGAAAAATTGACGTATACCGCACCGGTTCCGGCTTTGGCATCAGGCTGGACGGCGGCAACGGCTATACCGGCTCCATCATCAGCCCTTATTACGACAGCCTCCTGGTCAAGATAACCTCCCTGTCCCGGAGCTGGGAAGACGCCATCAATAAATCCAAACGCTCCATCCGGGAATCGATTATCGGCGGGGTGAAAACCAATGAGGCATTTCTGCTCAACGTGCTTTCCCACCCCACCTTCATCAAAGGGGAATGCGATACCGGATTTATCGATTCAACCCCGGAACTGTTCGACATCACCCCCAAAGAAGACCACGAAGCCACCATATTAAAATTCCTGGGAGAAAAGGTGGTCAATGAGAGCAAGGGTATAAAAATCGAATACGATGTCCCCAAGGTGCCCAAAGTACCGGAGCACAAGCCCCAGGGCATCAAGCAGCTACTGGATAAAAAAGGCCCCAAGGGGGTGGTTGATTGGGTCAGGAAACAGGATAAGCTGCTCTTGAGCGACACGACCATGCGCGACGCCCACCAGTCCTTGATGGCCACCCGCTTTAGAACGGTTGACATGCTGAGGATCGCCGAAGCCACCGCCCACCTGGGCAGAGACCTCTTCTCCCTTGAAATGTGGGGCGGGGCCACCTTTGATGTAGCGTTTCGCTTTTTAAAAGAAGATCCCTGGCAGCGCCTGGTGGAACTCCGGGAGAGGATACCCAACATCATGTTTCAGATGTTGCTTCGGGGGGCCAATGCGGTCGGTTATACCAATTACCCCGACAACCTGGTGCGCGAATTTATTCAGGAGGCCGCCGGCGCGGGCATCGATATATTCAGGATTTTTGATTCTCTGAACTGGCTCAAGGGCATGGAGGTGGCCATAGACGAAACACTGAAAAGCGGAAAGATAGCCGAAGCCTGCGTATGCTACACCGGCGACATCCTCGATGAACGCCGCGATAAGTATTCGCTGCAATACTACATCAACACCGCCAAAGAAATTGAAAAGATGGGCGCCCATATCCTGGGCATCAAAGACATGTCCGGGCTTCTCAAGCCCTACGCGGCGGTTCGGCTCATAAAAGCCTTGAAAAACGAAATATCGATTCCGATTCACCTGCACACCCATGACACCAGCGGCAACGGGGTGGCAACCGTTCTCATGGCTGCCGAAGCAGGGGTCGACATTGCCGACACCGCCTTCAACAGCATGTCCGGTCTCACCAGTCAGCCAGCCTTGAATTCAGTGGTGGCCGCCCTGGAAAACACCCACCGGGCCACTGGCTTGAACCTGGATGAGATCCAGGAAATAGCCGATTATTGGGGCGACATCAGGCCCATCTATGCCCAGTTTGAATCCGGCCTCAGATCAGGTACAGCCGAGGTCTATAAATATGAGATACCGGGCGGGCAGTATTCCAACCTCAAACCGCAGGTGGAAAGCTTCGGCCTGGGACACAAATTCAAAGAAGTAAAGGAAATGTACAAAACCGTTAATGACATGCTGGGAGATATCGTAAAGGTAACCCCTTCCTCCAAGCTGGTCGGGGACCTGGCCATATTTATGGTCAGAAACGACTTGACCCCGGAGAATATCGTTGAGAAAGGCAAGGATCTGGCCTTTCCCGATTCATCCGTATCCTATTTTGAAGGCATGATGGGCCAGCCGGTAGGGGGCTTCCCGAAAGACCTGCAGGCGGTAGTCTTGAAGGGGAAAAAGGCTATTATCTGCCGTCCCGGCGAACTCCTGGAACCGGTTGACTTTGACGCCCTACACCAGCAGCTGGCCCGGGAATTCTGCATTAAACCGACCCGCCGGGACGTCCTGAGCTACGCTCTCTACCCCCGGGTGTTTGAAGAATATCTGCATTTTAAAAAGGAATTTGGAGACCTCTCCCGGATAAATAGCCCGGTGTTCTTTGACGGCATAAGCGAGGGAGAAACCGTTGAGGTCGAATTTGATGAAGGAAAGATCTTCATCGTCAGACTGGTGGAGATAGGGAAGGTGGATATCGAGGGCTACCGCAGAATCATCTTTGAGGTAAACGGCAACCAGAGAGAAATATCCATCTTTGACAAGGCCTATCAAAAGGGTGCGGTTTTAAGTTCTACCGTCTACGCCGACCCGGATAACCAGAGCGAGATAGGAGCCAGCATACCTGGAACGGTAAGCAAAATCCTGGTTAAAGAAAACGAATCAGTCAAAGCCGGGCAGGGCTTGATCGTTATCGAGGCTATGAAAATGGAAACCCAGATTACCTCGCCTTTGGACGGCAAAGTCACCAGCATAAATGCCAAAGAAGGCCAGCAGGTCAAGAACGGGGAACTTCTGCTGAACATCGAATAAGTGAATTCGGGGCCGATATTAAAGGACCCGGGGAAAATAACCCCGGGTCCTTTTAGGTGCACAGTTTTTTTATCGAAGAACTCTGGTTGCTCCAGCATACCGGGCTGCGTAATAACTCTCCGACAGGCTGGAGTAGATAACCCCTCCGCTGCGGGGGGAGCTGGAGTGAATGAACTTGCCGTTGCCCGCGTAGATGCCTATATGGTCGATCGCCCCGCCGCTGGCAAAATAGACCAGGTCACCGGGCTTCAGGTCTTTTTTGCTTACCTTTTTACCTACAGCGGCCTGATCAGCCGCGGTGCGGGGCAGGCTATAGCCGTACTGGCGATATACATACTGAACAAACCCGGAACAGTCAAATCCTCTTGGGCTGGTCCCTCCCCACACATAGGGAGTGTGAAGGTACTGGGCCGCTTTTGACAGAACCGAACCGGCCAAAGTAGTGCTGCCGGAACGGCTGGCTACCTGAGTATTGTCAGACTTGCTTGCGGTACTGGTATTTGCAATGCTGCTGGTTCCGGAGCTGGCCGCCGGAGCCGTACCGGCCACCAGGAGCTTCTGCTCCAGGGATAGATTATCGGTAGTTAAATTGTTCATGGTTTTTATTGTATCAACAGTGGTGTTATAAGCGCGGGCTATACTCCAGAGGGTATCACCGGGTTTAACCGTGTAATTGGTGGTAGGTGGGACATTGCTGGCCTGGTTGGCGGCCGGGGCCGTGCCAGCTACAATAAGTTTCTGGTCCAGAGACAAATTATCGGTAGTTAAATTGTTCAAGGCCATTATTGTATCAACGGTAGTATTATAAGCGCGGGCTATACTCCAGAGGGTATCACCGGGTTTAACCGTGTAAGTGGTGGGGGGGACATTGCTGGCCTGGTCTGAAGCTTGAGGAGCGGGCTGGGTTGCCGCGTCAGCTACTATGGTATTGTTCGTGTCAACGCTATGGGCTCTGCCTAAAAGCTTATATCCGCCCACACCCATGGCCAGAGCTATCAACAGTATGATCATTACAGCTTTGGAATACCTCAGGGAAGTCGCTTTGAATAAAAATTCCTTTACATTTGCGAGCTTTCGCAGGTCTAATACTATCATGGGTCCATCCTTTCTCTGTGCTTACTTTCCTATATTCTTCATCCAAGGCCAATATTCCTCCAAAAAAGCAAAGTCTTTCTTCAAAAAGTCCATTTCTATCGTAATATATTGTTCAACAATCATCCTCAGGTGCCATTATTTAGGGTTTTAAACAGTCTTTCGTTTTTTAGTCTGACATTGTATACATAGGCTTATGCACTAAATAATTTTTCAATTTAGTCCCAATCTACTGTTCAAACAATTTTTTCCTTTAATCAATTGTATTCCCTTTGCATGGTCTATGGCACATGATATAATAGAAATGTTGTGCAGTAAATTATTATATTTACTGCTTTACGTATTCTGGATGCTTACTCCTCCAAATTAAGAAAGGGTTTTAAGCGTGGAACGAAAAGCGCTGCGAAATATCGCTATTATAGCTCACGTTGATCATGGCAAGACCACCCTGGTTGATAAACTGCTAAAATATACCGGCTGCTTTCGCAGCAACCAGGCGGTTGTGGAAAGGGTTCTGGACAGCAACGACCTGGAGCGGGAACGGGGTATTACCATTCTGGCCAAAAACACCAGCATTTTCTACCGGGACACCCGCATCAACATAGTTGACACGCCCGGCCACGCCGATTTCGGCGGAGAGGTGGAGCGCATCGTCCGCATGGTCGATGGGGTTCTTTTACTGGTGGACGCCTTTGAAGGCTCCATGCCCCAGACCCGTTTTGTCTTGAAAAAGGCCCTGGAAGCGGGCCTCAAACCCATCGTGGTCATCAACAAGATAGACCGCCCCGGCGCCCGCCCGGAAGAGGTGGTCGATAAAGTGCTGGACCTGTTCATTGACCTGGACGCCGCCGAAGAGCAGCTTGATTTTCCGGTCGTCTACACCTCCGCCAAAGAAGGCTACGCCCTGAACCAGCTGCACGACCAGCCGCTCGATATGCAGCCCCTGCTGGATATGATACTGCAAGAGATTCCCGCTCCGCAGGGAGACCCGGATGGTCCATTGCAGTTGGTTGTCTCTTCCATAGACTATGACAACTACGTGGGGCGCATAGGGGTGGGCAAGATCAGCCGCGGCCGGATAGCCAAAGGCCAGGAAGCCGTCCTTTGCAACAACCAGGGCAAAGAACAGCGGGTCAAGGTAAACACCCTTTACACCTTTGAAGGTTTAAAGAAAACCGAAATCCTTCAGGCGGCAGCCGGTGAAATAGTAGCCGTATCAGGGATCGACGATATCAACATCGGGGACACCCTCTGTGCGAATGAGCTGGTCGACCCGGTGGCCTTTGTAGCCATTGACGAACCCACCATTGCTATGAATTTTGTCATAAATGACAGCCCCATGGCCGGTCGGGAAGGCAGTTATGTCACCAGCCGCCATCTGCGGGAGCGCCTGGACCGGGAACTGCTGTCCAATATATCTCTCCGGGTGGAAGAGCTCAGCCCCGACTGCTTTAAGGTTTCCGGCAGGGGAGAACTCCACCTTTCCATTTTGATTGAATCGATGCGCCGGGAGGGCTATGAGTTCGCCGTCACCCGCCCCGAGGTGATCCTCAAAATGCTGGACGGCGTCGTCCATGAACCGGTAGAAAGGCTGTATATCGAAGTTCCGGACAGCTTCGCGGGAACGGTCATTGAGAGTTTGGGAAGCCGCAAAGGCGAGCTGGTCATTATGGACAACGGGATGGGCAGCACGGTAAAACTGGAGTTTCTGATTCCCGCCCGGGGACTGATCGGCTACCGCTCGGAATTCCTGACCGATACCAAAGGCAACGGCCTAATGAACCATATTTTTGATTCCTACCAGCCCGTCAAGGGAGAGATAAACACGCGCACCCGGGGCTCTCTGGTGGCATCGGAAAGCGGCGCCACCGTAGCCTATGGATTATATAACGCCCAGGACCGGGGGCGGCTGTTTATTGACGCCGGGGTTGAGGTTTACGCCGGAATGATAGTGGGAGAAAACGCTCGCAGCATGGATATCACAGTCAATGTATGCAAAAAGAAGCAGCTCACCAACACCCGCGCTTCAGGCAGCGACGAAGCCCTGCGCCTGACCCCTCCGGCGCAGATGAGCCTGGAAAAATGCCTGGAGTTTATCAACGATGACGAACTGCTGGAGGTTACGCCCAAATCCCTGCGCCTGCGCAAAATGATCCTGGATAAGACCGAGCGGGAGAGAGCGGGCCGTAAAAAGGAACAGGCCTCCTGAGCCAACCCGGCTGGGCATATTTTACAAAAAGCTTATGCCGCCATAGGGCCTTATAGTTATCGCCCTAACAGATATAACTGCATTTATCGAGCAGGGACATCACTTAGCCCGGGTGAGTCCCTTTGTTTTTGGGTATGGTTTTATGTATTATCTTGTATTACACTTGTCTGGGAGAGTATCAAGAAAGGTGGAAAAATTGATGAAAATGAAACGCTTTCTAGTTTTATGTCTGATGCTTGCCATTAGCTTCAACTTGATGGCTTGTGGCAAGGCCAAGGACGGCCAGGAAGCAGCACCCGCCCAGAAAACCATTACCATAGGCATCATGCCTGACGTGGAATCCATTCCCATGATCATTGCTGACCGGCAAGGCTTCTTTCAAAAACAAGGGGTCAGTGTTAAAATAATTCCTTTTAAAAGCGCCAAAGATAGAGACAGCGCCCTGCAGGCCGGACAGCTGGACGGAATGATAACCGACCTGCTGGCGGTGATATTCGCCAACGAAGGCGGCATCAACCTCAGGGTCATCTCCAAGACCGACGGCAACATTCAGATGCTGGGCGGAAAAGACACCGGGATAAACAGCCTGGCCGATCTCAAAGGAAAAAGCGTGGGGCTTTCCACCAACACCATCATGGAGTATACGGTGGACCGGATGATCGCCACCGCCGGTTTAAGCCCGCAAGATATTCAGAAGGTCGCCATTCCCCAGCTGCCCAACCGCCTGGAAATGCTCAATGGCGGCAAGGTTCAAGCCTGCATCCTGCCCGATCCCCTGGCCGGATTGGCGGTTAAAGGCGGGGCCAAGATTCTCTACAGCACCGACCAGACCGGCACCAGGGTTGGAGCCATCGCCTTTACCCAGAAGAGCCTGCAGGAAAACCCGGACCAGGTCAAGGCCGTATTCAGAGCCTATAACGACGCTGTAGCCTACCTGCAAAATGAACCGCCGGCCAGCTATATCGATTACGTGATCCAGCAGCAGGGTTTCGCGGCGGAAACCAAGGACATCTTGAAGCTGCCCGCCTACAAGGCCGAGCCGCCCACCGAAGAGGCTTTCAATGACGTGGTGCAGTGGCTGAAAGGCAAAAACCTGATCAAGGGCAGTTATGAGTACAACACCCTGGTCGATAAAACTATTTTAGGTAGTGTTAAATAGTGATTTCTATTAAAGACCTTTCCGTAAGCTATAAAGGGAAAAATGAAAACACCCTGGCCCTGGACCGGCTGACCATCGACATCGGCCGGGGAGACATCTATACCTTTATCGGTCCTTCCGGCTGCGGCAAGTCAACCCTTTTGTATGTCCTGTCCGGCATACTCAAGGACTATGAAGGCTCGGTAACCATAGACGGCCAGCCCATAAATGCCAAAACCCAGCGTATAGGTCTGATCCTGCAGAACTATGGGCTCCTGCCCTGGAAAAACGTCTATCACAACATCATGCTGGGCCGGAAGATCAAGAACGGGCAAAAATCCCTGGACGAGTACGGGCGCTATATTATAAACCAGTTGGGCATCGAACACCTCCTCTCCCGCTATCCCCGGGAATTGAGCGGGGGACAGCAGCAGCGGGTGGCCATCGCCCGGGCTTTTATACTGAAACCGGACCTGCTCCTGATGGATGAGCCCTTTTCAGCCCTGGACGCCATAACCCGGGAAGAGATGCAGGAGCTGTTTTTGAAGATCTGGAAGCAAAACAGCGTAACCACGGTTTTTATTACCCATAGTGTGGACGAGGCGCTTTACCTGGGCAGCAAGATCGTGGTCTTTTCATCGCCTCCCGGCCGAATAATGGAAATAATGGATAATCCCTGCTTTAGAATAGACAACCTGCGCTTTTGCGATGAATACTATGACATGTCCATGAAGCTGAGAACCATCCTGGGAGACAGCCATGTTTTGAACGGGCAGGCGGCCCCGGTAGAGCGCAAACCCGAAAGGTACCTGCGGCAGGCTTGATCGAAATAACCTTAACCTGAAAGTAAACCGGTTAAAGGATGATAGAAGTGTCCAAAGAAAAATGGCAGGGACCTTTATACAGCTTCCTGTTCGTTATCGCGGTATGGTACGGATTGGCCCTGATCATTCAGAGGCCTATCGTACCGTCCCCGTTCCTGGTTTTTGAAAACATCGTCCAGATCTATGCGGGCCAAATGCAGGTTCATGTCTTGTACAGCTTGGCGCGCATATTGGAGGGCATCGCCATTTCCATAGCGGTGGGAGTCCCCCTGGGATTCCTGATGGGCTATTTCAACAAGATCGACAAGCTCCTTTCACCCCTGGTCTACTTTACTTATCCGGTGCCCAAGATCGCTCTGCTGCCGGTGGTGATGCTCCTGTTCGGCCTGGGTGAAGCCTCCAAATTGCTCATGATCGTTCTGATCATCATATTCCAGATCATCATCACCTCCCGGGACGCGGTCAAGGCCATCCCCGCCGAAACCTTTCGCTCCCTCCAATCTCTGGGCGCCAGCCGCCTTCAGATGTTTACCGAGATAATCATCCCGGCCTCGCTGTCCGACGTGTTGACCTCCACCCGCCTGGCCCTGGGAACAGCCGTTTCCATCCTGTTTTTTACCGAAACCTTCGGAACCGAATACGGGATGGGCTATTTCATCATGGATTCCTGGATGCGGGTCAACTACCTGGATATGTATTCCGGCATCGTTGTCTTGAGTTTTATGGGCTTCATAATCTTCACCTTGATAGACGCCCTGGAGCATTATATCTGCTCCTGGCGCTAGCCCTATAACACCATCTTTTTCCCGGGAAGCTATAATATTCAGAGTGATATACGATACACTTTAATAGAAGAAGCTTCGAGGAGGGGTAGGAATGTGGACCAGGAGGGATTTGAAAACCAGAGCCAAAGCAGTTCTCAAAACCTCGTACTGGCAGGCGTTTCTGGTCAGTCTGCTCATCACTATCGCCGGCGGCAACGGCTCGCCCAGCTTCAATTGGAACTCGGGAAGCTCGGATCTCGGATCGTCATCGGATCTCTTGGGCGGTGGAGATACGACCACCCTGATCATTATGGCGATTGTCCTGTCCATAGCAGGCTTAATCCTGCTGCTGGTGATGGCCTTCAGGATTTTTCTAGGCTATCCGCTGGAAATAGGAGGGCGCAAGTACTTTATTCAATCCCAGCAGGAAAGCGTGGATATGAATCACATCGGATTCGCCTTTAACCGGACCAAGTATTGGGACATAATAAAGTCCATGTTCTGGCGGGCCCTGATGAATTTCCTCTGGTACCTGCTACTGATCATACCGGGGATTGTAATGTCCTATGCCTACCGCATGGTGCCCTATATCCTGGCCGACAACCCCAATATCGGCTACAAGAGGGCGCTTAAGCTCAGCACCGAGATGACCAGGGGCCATAAATTCAGTATCTTTGTCCTGGACCTGTCTTTTATCGGCTGGATTTTGCTGGGCGTGCTGGCCTTGTTAATAGGAGTCTTGTTCGTGATGCCCTACATCAATGCCACCAATGCCGAATTGTACCTGGTTCTGCGCCAGAACGCCCTCGATCAGGGATTATGCAGCAAAGAGGAACTTGCTCTCTAGTCGGCATAGCCGCACCAGGCAACTCCGGCATTTTTCAATCGACCAGCGTCAACATCAATTCATCTCCGTCGTTCTGCAAAAGGCTCCGGGCTGGCTCGGGCTTCATGGCCTGGTCTTTAGCAAGGCGAAAAGAGACGCATTTCTTCACCAAGGAAGAAACGCGTCTGATTTTGTTTAATGAGATTTTGATAACTCTTAAACCATCAGCTATACTCAACCAGCAGCCTGGGACCGGCATTTATTCTAGCGCTGTCCACAAAATGCAGGGAGCCGGGAGGATTCTGCACAAACACTCGGGGTTCGGTATGGCCTCCATGATGATGATGATGATGATGGTGGTGGTGGCGTTTTTTGCCATGATGATGTTTATGCATCTTGGGGCGATGCGGGTGAAACACCCGGTTCTCCACCGGAGCCGAGAAGCTCTTATAAATGCCTATCAGGGAATTGTACGCTTCATTTCCGGTAATGATAAATCCGTTGTTGGGCAGCAGGCCTTTTTGCCAGTTTATGACCAGGCTGGTGGCATCAACCGCTATTGAAGAACCGGGTGCGTTGGCCGGTGACAAATAGAAAGAATTTATGCGGCTGAAAAAGGGTTGATTGTTCCAGGTCACCGAAAACTCCGACCAGGGGCTGAGGGGAGCCTGTAGATCGGCAAAGATGGCTTGCCCGGCTTGAATTTCGTTTCGGAAAATGGTGAATATCACCTGGGCGGAGTTAATCTTCGCCCCATGGGGAAGGGAACTGAGGGAAAACTTGAACAAGGACCGGTATAGGTCGCCCGGCTGTTTATACTGCCCGAAATAGAGATACGGCTCCCCCCAAAAATTTTGATTGGGGTAGTATTTGGAAATATAGGTGCTGTGGCTGGATGGTATTTCCGTTCTTGCCATAAAACATGCCTCCTTTCATCTTTTTTCCATATATCTTATTGATAAAACAGGTTTTTGGTGTGTTTATTTGCAGAAAAACCGAAATTCAATCAAAAAAGATTTTGAGCCTCCCCCAACACCGCATTTGCAGCCCCATCAGCTGTGATAATATGATAAAAAGTGCGCTTTCCGGTTAAACCTTAAGTTTGAAACGGGGTTGATACAATTGTTTGTTATAGAAGGACGGCCCAATGAAGAAGGGCAAAAGAAACCCATCAAGGTATGGCTGGAGGGCATCGAGCATTTGGATGCCAACTGCCTGGAACAGGCCTTAAATCTGGCTGATCTGCCCTTTATCCATAAGTGGGTGGCCCTGATGCCCGATACCCATATGGGCTACGGTATGCCGATTGGAGGGGTTATTGCCGCCCGGGGAGTCCTCATCCCCAATGCCGTAGGAGTAGACATCGGCTGCGGCATGGCTTTCCTGCGCACCAACATACCGGTGGAGCTCATCCGCCAGTGCACAAGCAGCCAGGGCCCGCTGGTTAAAGTGATCAGCAGCAACATTTTGCGCGATATTCCGGTGGGGTTTTCTCATCATAAGGAGCCGCAGAAATCAGCCTGCCTGGACGGTCTAATAGCCCCCGGTTCCGATTTTACCCGGGAGATGGATAAACACCCGCAGCTGGCCGGGTCCTGTTTTCCCTCGGCTTTTAAACAGCTCGGCACTCTGGGGGGAGGAAATCATTTTATTGAACTGCAGGAGGATGAAGAGGGAAGGCTCTGCGTAATGCTGCACAGCGGGAGCCGCAACGTGGGCAAACAGGTCTGCGACTACTTCAATAAGCTGGCCCGCTCCCTCAATAAACGCTGGTCGACCCGGGTGCCTCCCGGACACCAGCTGGCCTTTTTGCCGGTAGATGATGAAGCCGGGCAGTCCTACCTGCGCTGGATGGAAATGTCCCTGACCTTCGCCCGGGAAAACCGCCAGGCCATGAAAGACACGGTCAAATCAATCCTGTTCAACCTGGTTGAAAGACATACGGGTTTTAACAATATCCAGGTGGACATGGAAATAAACGCCCACCACAATTACGCTGCCCTGGAGACTCACTACGGAGAAACCGTCTGGGTGCACCGCAAGGGAGCCATTCGGGTGCAAAAGGATGAGCTGGGTATTGTGCCGGGAGCCATGGGGAGGGCCAGTTATATCGTCAAAGGTCTAGGCAATCCGGAATCCTTCTGTTCCTGTTCCCACGGGGCGGGCCGCAGGATGGGTCGTAAAAAGGCCCTGTCCACCTATACCTCCCAGGAAGTCCTGCGGGAGCTGGCCGACCAGGAAGTGACCCTGGCCACCCGCAGCACCAAAGACATAGCTGACGAATCTCCCTTGGTCTATAAAGATATCGAGGATGTCATCAAACAGGAATCCGATCTGGCGGTTCCGGTGTTGAAGCTGCAAACCGTAGCGGTGGTGAAAGGGTAGGCATCAAGGGATTGATTCAATCTATAGTTTATTACAGCCAAGGATAATCAAGCCGGCGGTCATTTTGGGGGACAGCCTCAACTACAATAAAATACATAGAAGGTATCCGCGCTTTTGTATTGAATCAAAAGGGATAGGATTTAAAAGTAGGAGGTCAGTTCAATGCCTCGGAATCCATTCAATTATAAATCGGATGCCGATTGCAACGGATATATATATGCCTTAATGTGGCTGGGCTCCCGGGTGCTGCTTCTGGGAAGCGGTACTGCCTTGTTATGGATGGGAATCCTCTACACAACTACGATGTTCAGTATCGGAGAATTGCTGATGGGCTTGGCCATCGTGGCGCCCTGTTTGGGGTCCGCCTGGATGTTAAATAATCTGGTGCGGCGGCAAAAAGATTTTGATCTGGAAAGATCGATGATTAAAATAAAAAAGGGGTTTGCCGGATTTTCCATCCTGGTCTTTTTCGTCAGCACGGTCCTCGGTATTTACCTCTACCTGTCAACCCCCACCCCGGGGCACTGGCGCGATCTGCTATTAATGAGCATTTCGCCTCTACCCTGGTTGATTACCGGAGTAGGTATCCTGACGGGCCGCGCGAGTACGTCTTAACATTCTTTACAGCTTCATCTCGGTAAGACCGATTTTACCACTTCGCTTATTTCCTGCTGGTGTAGCGGTATATATTGGACTGCAACCCTTCGTGCATCATTTCATCGCCGGGATAATACTCCCCGGTTAAAATCGTCTTTACCCCGGTCATGATTATAGTCCCGGCATCATCTTTTGAACCCCCAACCGTTCCTCCAAGATAAAGACTGTTATTTCTTTCCCGAGAGAGGGTAATTGTTCCAGCTTTTCTAGTTCAACTCAAAAAACGGCTATTATGTAATCTATGTTTAATTTTCGCTTTTTCGGCACCCTTACTGTCTATTTCTCATAGTGTAAAAAAAAGTGAAAGGGTGGTTGGATGCCAGACGACCTAACCCCTGCCCGATATATAAGCAGGTCACTCGAACTCAATCTATTTTTCCTACGCATAATGAACGAACACAGCCTGTTGATAGAAGCCTCATTGCCGGCCCAAAATGCCGGTCTGGCTGCACAGGCGAACACATTTAAAAACCAGTTCCGAGACCTTCTGGCCGAGACTGTTCCGATGGCTGACGGCCACGTTAGCCCCTCGGTATTAAATTCAGGCGAGCTTGTGACGGAAGACACCGAAAAGCTTGAAGGAATGACCCAGCAATTTACCGGGATCAATATCGACACAGCCCTTACCCGGTCGGAATTGCAGTTAAAAGCCGGCCTGGGAGAGCCCCATATGGAACCCCAGGTGAGCGATCTAAACAACCGGGCTATAAGCCTGACCAACGCATTGATAGAATTCAAAACCATGCTGCTCAGTGAAAGAAAAATTTGTGCTACATTCACCGAAATGTTCTATTCCGAGCTGGAGCACCTGCGTGATGAGGCCCAGCACTATGTAAGCGAGCTGCAGACTTTACAGCTAAAGCGCAATCCTGCCACTAAAAAAGGCGTTATAAACGAAAAGGTGTTTTGGGATGATAAGATGGCCGACCATGCGGAGTTTATTCAACACCTGCTCGATCCTTCGGAAAAATTGTGGATCATCAAGGCACGGGGATTGGCTTCCAGGTTCCACCGGCTGAAAATCCGGGCGAATGCCGCCAAAGACAGGGGGATATTGAATAAGCGGCTAAGAATCTTGCTCCTGGATGAGATAACCGCTACCAAATCCCTGGCCGGCTTAAAAGATGCCATCGCCGACGCCTACCAGGAATGCAAGGTAAAGTCCTTGTTTCTGCCTATTTGGCCGGACCACGTCCTGCGTGAAGCACACCACTTCCTGCGCGGAATGCGCGATTACTACACTTTGAACGGTTGAATTTATAAAACTATAGAAGGAGCAGAACCGCCCCGTCCTTAACCATTGGCAGGATAAAATACGGGCTTGAACTGCTCCTTTAACCACCCTCGCCAGTAGCATGCAACTGCAGCTACAAACCAGCTTGAAAAAGAAAAGGGCTAAGGATCACGCGGCCTTAGCCCTTTTATATATGGAAATCAAGGCGCCACTTCGTCTGACTTCTTCAAATAATTGTGGAAGAAGTACTCAAATACCGCAACCAATATGGCAAATACCGCCAGAGCCCACCAGTTTACCGCAGCGGTTACGCCCCACACTCGAATTACCGCATATGCCAGAATGGCCGCCAGCAAGCCGTCGCATATCGAGGCGGTGATATTGCCTCCAGCGGGTAGGATTACCAGGTCACCCAGGAGGTAATTCAAGGCGGTCCCCACAACAGCTATAACCAGAACCTGAGTAAAAGTCGCCCCGCTAATAAGGGTGAGGGCCAGGTAGGCTGCCACCAGGGTCATTAAAAACTTTGTCAACAAGGCCATCCAGGTCTTACTCATTACAGTCCATCTCCTTTCAAATTGCCTTCAAGATTACCTTTATACACTCATCCTTTTTCTGATCAAAGATTTCGCAGGCGTATTCGGCTTTGTCCAAAAACAGGACAGGGTTATAATATCGCGGGCCAAAGGCACCCATCTTGATCAGAATGGGTTCAACATAAGTATGAGCCTATAATGATTAAAACTGTTTTTATTATTTCTAAATAGTCATTCTTTATCCTCATCCAGTCATTCGAAATGGCGGAAT
Organism: Syntrophomonas sp. UBA5314; assembly: GCA_002410325.1. GTDB lineage: Bacteria > Bacillota > Syntrophomonadia > Syntrophomonadales > Syntrophomonadaceae > UBA5314. The sequence goes on along the minus strand of DHRK01000060.1, from coordinate 75,054 downwards.
AAACTGTCAGCTGGATCCGAATAAATGCATTGGCTTTAAATGGTAGATGCCGGTTTTAAATTTGTTCTCCATCTAAGTTCTTTTTTCAAATAAATAATATTAGCAGGAGTATTCAGGAAATGTTTAGAAATAACATATTATCACTCGTTTAAAGTGGTATTAAACATAAAGATGCAATAATAGAGGTGGTTTTGGAGATGGTTAAAGTTACAATCAGGCGTATTTGGGGTGGTGCGGCCCTGCTGGTTTTCTTCCTGGGAATCATGCTGATGAGCATAGCACCCACTGCTTCGCAAGTCCAGGCATCCGACCGGTTCAGCGACATTGCCGCCGAAGATTTGAACCGGGTATACATTGACTACATTATCTCCGAAGGGATCATGGCCGGGTTTCCCGACGGCGACTTTCATCCCGGGGAACCGCTTACCAGGGCCCAGGGCGCGGTGATCATGTGCAACGCTTTCCAGCGCAAGATCAATTTCGATGCGGACAGCGGTTTCAGGGACGTACCCCTAAGCCACTGGTCGGCTACTTACATAAAAGCGGCCGCCGAGTCCGGATACCTCAACCGGCTGCCTGACAACATCTACAACCCGGAAGAAGCCCTGACCAGGGCTGAAGGCGTCTGCATGGTTCTGGGACTGAGCAGGCAGAGCTATACCGGTGTAAAATTACCTCCATTGGGTGACATGGATGAAAACCACTGGGCGGCTCCGGCTATAGCCCTGGCCCTTGACGCTGGCCTGCTCCAAACCGAAAAAGGCGGCCTGGTGAGACCGGACCACCCCATGACCCGCAGCGAGCTCTGCCGGGCCCTGGCGGTGCTGCTAACCAGCGATCCCGAGCTTTACGAATCCAAATTGGCCGGCACCCTGACGGTTGAGAGCGGGGAAGTATGGATGGGCCGTATCGACAGTCCGGCGCGCCATACCGTAAAAGGCAGCCTGCCCGTGAAGGCCGGGGACATTATTGAAACTCGTGACGGCGGTGAGGCGGTCATTGAGTACCCGGACGGCTCCCGCCTTTTGTTGAAAAGCGACAGTTGCCTGAAAATAAAAGAAGCCCAGGGGCGGAACTATATCAAGAAGGACGGAACAGCCGGCCTCGCAGTGGATAAATTGGAGCTGGAATGCCCCTACGGGGAACTACTGGGCTCCCTGTCCACCCTGACCTACGCTAAAAAACCGGCCGGCGAGCAGGACCAGGCCGGTAATGGAACAGCAGAAGCTCCCTGGTACCAGACCGCTTCCCAAACCGGGGATAAGATTAAAATACAATTGCCGGGGGGGCTGTTCTCCATCCGGGGAACCGTTTTCCTGATGGTGGAACAAACCGTCGCGGTCCTGGAGGGGAATGGATTGATTACCACACCGGCTGGCAGCGCCGGGCTTGAAGCACTTCAACAATACCAGCTCGACGCACTTGAAACGGCTGTTATCACCCGGATTATGTCCAGGCAGGCATCTCAGCAGGTATTGCAAAATCTGCAATTTATCCTCCTCTCCACCCGCTTGCAACAGCAAAACCGGGCCGCAGAGGTTCCTGAAACAAGGCCCATTGAAGAGTTTGTTCTGGTGAACCAGTCATTGGCAACCTGCCTGCGAACTGTAATCTCTAATAACTGGTAGGAAAATCAGGAGGACTCATAGGCAACTATCAAAATCAAATACCGAAGTAAACTTTAAAACCGGGAAGCGGGGGGACGTATAGTAAAGTTCTCCCGCCCTTTTTATACACCCGCTTACCGGGAACGGGGAAACCGCTCATCTCTTCTGCAGTTCAGGCCCTGTCACCAGGGCAGCCCCATCGCCTGATTGGCGGGACATTTTAAAGCACACCTGGATGGTGGTTCCGTTGTTTCGGGCAATCGGTTCTATGGCTGCGCCATGCCTGGCCACGATGCTGTAGCATATAGCCAGGCCCAGCCCGGTGCCGTTTTCTTTGGTGGTCAAAAAGGGAGTGCCCAGCCGCTCCAGCATACCTGGAGCTATACCGTTTCCTTCATCCCGAACCTCCATAATGACATCTTCTCCATCCCGAGCGGTGTAGATGGTCACCATGCCTCCCGCTTCCATCGCTTCCATGCCATTGCGTACCAGGTTAACGATCAGCTGACGAATCTCTTTTTCATCCAGCAACAGCTCCGGAATGTCGTTAAGCTCCAATACCAGTGCTTTCTCAGTTAGCAGGGCATCGGCCTGGAGCAGGGGAAAGAGGTTGCCTATAATCAAGTTCAGATTGTGGGGCTGCCGGTCCACCAGCTTGTTTTTAGCCAGGGACAAAAATTCACTGATAATTGAATTGGCCCGCTCCAGTTCTTCCAGCATGAGGTGAAAATAGTGCTGATGGTGGGCGTATTCTTCATACTGGCTTAGCATTTGTAGAAATCCCTTGACCGCCGTCATGGGGTTTCTGATTTCATGGCCGATCCCGGCGGCCATCTCGCCGACCGTGTTCAATTGATCCAGTCGGGCTATCTGTTTCTCCAATTTACGGTATTCGGATATATCTTCAATGAGCAGCATGCCTCCCTGAACTTCTCCGTCATCGATGATTGGAGAGCTTTTAATGCGTACCAAAGCCTCACTGCCATCCTGGCGTATCAATACGGTTTCAAATACTGCCTGCCGGCTTCTCACCAAACATTCATCTATCTGCCCGGCGGTGTGGTGCCGGTGCTCTTCAGTAACAAACTGTAAAAGTTGGCTGCCCACCAGTTCGGCTTGCTGGTAGCCCATGAGCCCCGAGTTGCTGTTGTTGACAAAGGTTATATTCTGACGGTTGTCGTAAAGTACAAAGACTTCGTTCATGTTGTTGATGAGATAATTCAGGAAATCCAACTGCTGCTTAAGCTCCGCTTCACTGATCAGCAGCCGTTCTTCACTGGCCATCAGGGCTGCTTCACTGTTCTTGCGCTGGTCGATGTCCCTGGAGGTCAAAAGAATAGCCGGCAGCCCATCCACGTTAGTTATAATTTTTCCGATAGCTTCCAACCATACATAGCTGCCATCCTTCTTCAAAGCCCGGTATTGACCCTGGGCAAAACCGGCCGCCAAACCCTCAAATAAAGTCCCCCTGGCCTGATCGAGCTCCTCCGGGTGAACAAGAGAAAAGATTTCGGTTCCTATCAACTCATCTTCTGAATAGCCCATCACCCGGGTGACCGAGGGGCTCAGATAAGTAAACTGCAGCCGGTCTGGTTCTATTAAAGCGATGATGTCCATGGTATTATCGGCGATTAAACGGTATTTCTCCTCCGAAGCCTTCAGGGCCAATTCGGCCAGTTTTTTTTCGTTGATCTCCCGGGTTACCAGCAATACATCACCCCGTCCATCAGCCCGGTTTATCAATTTGCCAATGGTCTCCAGCCAGACATAAGTGAAGTCCTTTTTTCGAGTTCGGTACTGGGCGATGCCGCCGCCCTTTTTTATACCTTCCACTAGTTTTTCCTTGACCATTTTCCTATCGTCCGGATGTACATGGTCAAAGCAGTGCTTGCCCATCAATTCTTCAGCGCTGAAACCCACTACCCGTTTGTGGGATGGACTAACGTACTTGTAACAAAAAGTCTCAGGGTCGATAATGGTAATCAGATCGTAGGCGTTTTCAGCTATCAGACGATAGTTTTTTTCAAGCACTTTTTGGGAAGTGATGTCAAGCAAAGATGCATAATAACATCTAACCACTCCATCCGGGCTGGTGACCTTGAAGATCGATATGTCGAGAAATATTTTTCGGCCATTTCTGAGTTTACAGTGCTTTTCAAAACGGTGGCAGTAACCAGCGGAGCTTATCTCATCGATGATCCTTCTCAAGCACTGGTGGAAATCAGGAGCCGACTCCGGCAGATTCTCGATTTCCCACCGGGACATCCCCAACAGCTGGCAAAGGGCGTCATTGCAGGCAACTATAGAACTGTCAGGCTCAATAGCCAACAAAGGATGCAAAGAGGTATCCATGATCTGCCTTATCAGCGGCAGCTTTTGCCCGTCCAGATTTTCAATAATGTTCATGAGCGTTCTCCAGCAAATACCTAACAATAAATTAATATTTATGCTATTTTTTGTTGTTGATGACTATGTTTTACATTATTAAACGAAATTCCTTCTGCATAAAAAGGTCTTTATCTTGGTTATTTCGTGGTTTATTTCGAATGCCGGCCGGGTTCGCAAAACATCATCCCGGCTTTGTTTATTGCTAAAAATCATCGTCTTGTGTAGAATTGTTTTGTGTCGAATTTAAAAGCATTAATAATTATTTTGGGGTGAATAGATGAATTTCGCTGAAGAATATCGCCGCAAGCTGGTGTCAGTGGAAGAAGCCTTAAAACACATCAAAAGCCATGATGAGATCGTCTGCAGTCTGGCCTCCTGTGAACCAATGACCCTGCTGAGCCAACTGCACACCATCAAGGATCGGGTAGAGGACGTTTCAGTAGTCAACGCCATGATGATGGGTAAATACGAGTTTTTTACCAATCCCGACATGGCCGGCCACTTCCTCTTAAACAGCTGGTTCTTTACTGAAGCCCCCCGCCAGGCTCATCCCATCGGGAACGTATCCTATATCCCCATGCAGCTGCAGGATTTCAGCTCCAAACGAATGGCTTGCCGACCTCCCAACGTGTTTTTCGGCTGCGCTTCACCGATGGACAAACACGGCTACCTGTCTCTCTCGTTGTCTACGGTTATGGAGAAGGATTTTGTAGAAGCAGCCGATCTGGTGATCATGGAAGTAACCCCTCGCCTGCCGCGCACCTTTGGCGACACCAATGTTCATATTTCCCAGATCGATTACATAGTGGAGACCAGCCGGGAGCTTCCCGAGGTGAAGCCCCCGGTGTTAAACGAGAAGGACCTGATCATTGGGGCCTATGCGGCTGATATGGTTGAAGACGGTTCAACTATCCAGATAGGGTTTGGCAGCATCCCCGGAGCGGTGGGGCAGAGCCTCAGCGATAAAAAGGACCTGGGCGTTCATTCGGAGATGTTTACGGACTGTATATTGAACCTGTATGAAGCGGGAGCCATCAGCAACCGTAAGAAAACCCTGTGGAAGGACAAGTTTGTCGCCGACGTGGCTATGGGGAGCAGGCGCCTCTATGATTTTTTGGATGAAAACATGGCGGTTGAATTCCACCGGGGCAGTGTAGTAAATGATCCTTCGGTAATCGCCCGCAACAACAAGATGGTATCCATAAATTCCATGCTGCAGATGGACCTGACCGGGCAGTGCTGTGCGGAATCAGTGGGTCCCAAACTGTTTAGCGGCACCGGCGGGCACAAAGAGTTCGTAGCCGGAGCGCAGCGCTCTCCTGGAGGCAAGTCTATCCTGGCCTTTTACTCCACAACCAAAAACGACACGATTTCACGCATAGTACCATTTTTTCAACCCGGAACCGTTGTCACCACTTCCAGGGTAGATGTGGATTATGTCATTACCGAATACGGAGTGGCCCACCTGCGGGGACGGTCCCTAAGGGAAAGGGTAAAACAACTGATCAATATTGCCCACCCCCATTTCAGGGACTTTTTGAAGAGTGAAGCGGAGCGGAATATGATATGGTAGGTGAAAGCCTGGCATCAAAAATCCCGTAATATTTCCAAAGGTATTTCGCTTTAGATTTTGGAATAGTTAAATTATCGGGCTACAGCGTTCACTTATATGGCAGGAGTCGTAGTGAGGATTTGAACGGTTCCATGTCTTTTGTCAAGCTACCCGGGGGAGATGAATAAATTGAAAAATAACCGTATTTTAGCTTCTTGGCTCGTGTTTTCCCTTTTTGCCCTGGTTCTTTTTATCCCCGGTCAGGCCCTGGCCACAACCTCGGTATCTATTAAAGGCGGGACTATAGTATCTGTAGAGAACGGGCGTACCGCCGGGGATCTTCCGGCTGTCAAAGGAATGCAACCGGGCGTTCTCAAGGCCGGTGCAGAAGTCGTGGTTTTGATTGAAATGGATCAGATGCGAATTCTGATTACCAACGGAACCTTTGTATCTGATTCGGGTGAAATCACCTACATAAGAGACGGAGAAGATGCCCCGGCAGAACCGGTCACCCTGATCGTCAACGGCGTCGCCCTTCACCCGGACGTTCCTCCCCAGATAATCAACGGAAGGACCATGGTACCGGTTGCCACTATAGCCTCTGCCCTCGGGCTTTCAGTGAATTTTGACAGCGCCACCCAAACCGTAACCGCCACCGACGGCGATATCACCCTCAAGCTGCTTATAAACGGCAAAGCCTATAAAAACGGCGTCCAACTGCCGATCGATGTGCCGGCCATGATTAAAGACGGGCGAACCCTGGTTCCGGCAGCCTTCATAAGCACCGCCTTTGGGGCCCGGGTGTCCTGGAATGGAGGCACCCGGACGGTAAGCATAAACTATCAGAAAGATCAGGCGGGAACCAATCGCCAATAATAACGAAGTCTTGCCGGGGGGCCATCCGGCCCCTCAGTTTTCAGTGATTTTTTGAATTTTAATGGATTTGAGAAGCGATATTTTTATATCAATAAGGCCGGGTACGGAAGGAGTCTCTCCGCGATCATCGGGTCACTCTCTCCCAGTTGTCATCAATTATCCTGGCCATCAGTTCTTTTCCTTCAATATCCAGGTGAATACCGTCAATACCCCAGTGGGAAGACAGCTTGCGATCAGGGCCGACAAAATAGGGCTCAATATCAATACAATATGGCTGCTTGCGGATAAAGTCGTTTACATCTGCGAGCTTTTCCTGCCAGTCGGGTACGGTTCCTTGTTTGAAGGTCCTTTGGATGTTCTCCGGATTGATAGGGGGCAGGGTGAGAAAAACCGGCCTTATGTCATTTAATAAACACTGATCGCGGATGGCGGCCAGGTCTTCAATAACATCGCTGGCCGGCACATCGGCGCGCAGGCTGTTGATGCCATCCATAATGATCAGGTACCGGGGATGAAAGGGCAGAACATCGCTCTCAAACCGCTTCAGCATGGTCTCCGTAGTATCGCCGCTAAACGCCAGATTCATGGTCGGAAATGACAGGTAGGTCTGATAGCTGTATTCACAGTCAGCCGGGGAATAGGAAATAGCTCCTCCGCCATGGGTTATACTGTCTCCCATGGTGGCTGCATAGCTGCCCGCCTCCAGTGAAACGGTAAATTCCTCCGGATCGGAGAAAACGCCTACCGGCTCGCCGCGCTCGTCAAGACCCCTTACCCGCCAGTAATAAGTCCCGGGCTCGCTTAAAGCCTCTTCATCATAGCATTCGAAGGCGCCTTTAACCGTTAGCATCCTGAGTTGATGCCGGGAAGGCGAGATTCCATCGGGATTTTCCGGAGGCGCGTCGGTCAATTCCACTTCATATTGTACGGCGCCGTAAACGGGAAGCCATGAATACACCGGGTATAGAGGCATGGGCATATTGGCCTCCCTATAACCGGTATTGGAAACCGGTTTTAGTACCTGGGTCAAATTGTGATCCATATATAAAGGTGCCGCGTCGGAAAAAACCCCGATCGGTGTTCCGTCCCAGTTAAGCGCACGCACCCTCCAATATAAATGGCTGCCGGAATAAGAGGATAAATCAATGCTGTAACCATTGGTAAATACATTTCGGGAAGAGTAATACTGGTAGACAGAGGGGGAGATGCCGTTTGGATTTTCCGGTTCCCTGGTTAACAGTTCAATTTCATAAAAAACGCTTCCCGGTATGCGTGTCCACTGCAAAAGCGGAATACCAGGAGCCGGGCCATCGTAAGGATACTTGGAGAGCGCTTCCGGTTTGATGTTTAAATTATTTACAGCGGGGGTAGTAGTTGATTCACTCCCGGTTCGCGGCTTTGAATCGGATAACGAGGCCAAACAGGATTTGAGCATGCATTTGAAGGGCAGGTTACTCGCCCCACCTGCGTAAATCATAAACCCAAATGCCATTAGAAATAAGATGATTTTAAATCGTCGCATGCTGCATCTCACCTCAAGCAAATCCCTGTGTAAACCCATATTATCACTTTTCGCCGTTTTCATCCGACTAAAATGCCGCAAGCATTCCTCATTTTAAGGTTCATACAAGAGTAAAGCAAAAATTTGTGGCTTTTTCATGAAATATGGGACTTTTGTGTGGTATGCGATGTTTGAATTGCAATCATGATAAATACCCAGGTAACAAGGAATTATGACCAGCGTAACGAACTTTGGTTTACATAATGTTTACATGGTAAACCACATGAAAAAACGGAGAAAAACGATTTCATTTGCACCTAATTCTGCTACATAGTTGAGCCCTGGCCATCATAGTCTCCGGAACTGTTTGTTTTCGTCTATAGAGCCCCTCCGTTAGCGATAAATCGGAGGACGAATCTCGTAGCTGATTACCGGCCCGGAACCATCACTTTTACTTAAGTACAATTCCATACGTCCAGCTTTTCCCGGGAGAAATTTGAGACCGTATATAACAACAACCGAGTCCTGGTTCTTGATCGCGTTTACAAACCCCTTTTCGCTATAGGTACCATAATTGCTCTTGATGTAGGCGCTGTATTTATGAAACTCACTTTCCGGAAGATCGGTTTTCAAGGATTGATCCAATTCGGCAACAAAAGAGGCGTAGTCATCTTGATTGATGGCCAAGAGCATTTTTTCGGCAGTGGCATCAGCCCGGGCCCGCATTTGCGCGTCATCTAATTGGTTGGGGGCGTAATTTAACGCCAGGGCGTAGACACCCGCAAGAAGCAGAACTACGATAATAAACCATTTGTTCACTCGTATCAACTCCTCCACAGTTATTTCATTTATTCATCCATAACATACTTATCGTCAGGGGTCAATGCGCAACACCGGGTGAGTTTATGTTGCCAATCAAAGAGGGCCAGGCGCCAATTGATAAGAAGCGACCAGCTTCATTAGGAGTAAATTCATCCCATTTAGCTTATTTTCAGTTCGGTGATCATCCGTGCACTCTTCCTCTGCTTTGATGACGATGGGTTTGTTTGAAATACGATATAACTAAAATGATGGACGGTATTATGAATTCTAAAGGGATGGCAATGAGGCCAAAACGTTCAAGTCTCAAGAACTGCTTGAAATGGTGGAAGCTAGGGAAGGCATATACTGCAATGAATGCAATTACCAACCCTAATGGTATTATGAATTTACGGTAGGTTTTGGTTTTAAACAATTGTTGGATTGATGTTAAGGCTATGAAGTAAGAGAGAGTAATTGTTATGAAGCTGATACTTATCCATACGAATATGAAGAGCACGTCAAACCGGGAAACTGACGGTAGAAATGTAATTTGTTGAAAGGTTAAAAAGAAAGGGTAATTAATGGCGACAGTCCCGTAAGGCCCTAAAACGGCAACCACTATGACAGCAACGGAGATGGCCACAGCACCCGCTATGGCGAATGACCATAAAAGCGTTTTTTTAGCCCCGGTCTTTTCATGTAGCATAGGTATAAGAAAAAGCAGCGAAACGCACAATCCAAAATAGGGCAATTGCAGCATTGCCTCACTTATTAAGTATTTTAAATCATGGATTAACGGAAATGACGGCAAAAAGACAGCGTTGGGAATATTACCCAACAGTCCAAAGATAATTGCTAAAAAAGTGATGGGAACAATAAGTTCTGCCAGGCGACCTATAGTGCTTAAACCCTTAAATATCGCGTAGGCAGCCATAACTATCATGACTGCTATAAAAACCGAGAGGGGTACTTGATCTATCGTGTAATTCAGGATAAGTTCGGAAAAATCTCGTACTGCAACAGCGGCACTCATAATAAAGAAACATATATAGATAAGCCCCAATATCTTACCCAACCATGTCCCCACAATTTGTTGACTGTATTGGATAAGCGTTTGCGAGGGATATCTAAGAGCGAGCGTTAAAATAACATAACAGCCCATTAAGCCCATAATCACTGAAATAATAGCTGATAGCCAGACATCATGTTTGGACCCGCCAAACACCAATAATGCCATATTTCAAATTACGGGCATGATCAATACTACCATTATAAGTAAGCCCAGTTGGTATTTGCTTAAACGGTCTTTCAAATCGCAAACTTCCATTTCAATCTTTTATTTGAATAATATACCCTGGATCTGTCAGCCGTATGCTCCATAAAATGGCGAATATTTATGTTACTCGCTAGCAAACAGCAAGGCTGCCCGCAAGTTCGTTATGGACTTGCGGGCAGCCTCCTATTATTCATAATTATTTTAATGTTTTCTTCAATAGTTGAGCGTTTAAAGCGACAATAACCGTGCTCAACGACATTACTACCGCTCCGGCCGCCATGGGTAGAACAAATCCCCAGGGGGCCAGTACACCGGCTGCCAATGGGATTATAACGGCGTTGTAGCCAGTTGCCCAGGCAAGGTTTTGCAGCATTTTGCGGTAGCTTGCTTTAGATATTTGCAATAAACGTACTATATCCCGCGGATCACCATGAACCAGAACTATGCCAGCCGATTCGATGGCTACATCGGTTCCCGCCCCAATAGCAATACCAACGTCAGCCTGGGCCAGAGAAGGCGCATCATTAACACCATCGCCTACCATAGCCACCCGGTAGCCTTGGGATTGAAGCTCGCGAATCTTATCCGCCTTATTTTCAGGTAAAATGCCTGCGAAATATTCATCAATCCCCAATTGGTAAGATACTTGAGCAGCCACAGCCGCATTGTCACCGGTTAGCATAGCTACCTTAATTCCCATACCTTTCAAGCTTGTGATTGCCTCATATGATTCTTCTTTGACCACATCCGCCAATGCCAAAAGGCCAGCCATCCCTTGGTCAACTATTAGATAAACGGTCGTCATGCCCCGCTTGTCCAGTTGCCGGGCGGACTCTATCAGTTCAGGGGCTAATTTAATTCCGGCAGAATTATTCAGTAGGTTGGGACCTCCCACCTGCACCTCCCGGCCGTCAATATGGGCGGTTATGCCACGACCGGGCATAGATTCGAAGCTGACCGCCTGTGGAATATTAAGCTTTCTTTCCCGGGCCGCGTTCACTATTCCACGGCCCAGCATGTGCTCTGCCTCAAATTCTGCGGCGGCCGCCAGGCTTAGAACTTGTTCTTCGGTAAATCCGGGAGCGGGGACTATTCTGCTCAGTTTGTGTTCTCCCCGGGTCAGGGTCCCGGTCTTATCAAAAACCACATAATTGACATTACGGGCTTCTTCCAGCATCAAGCGGTTGCGGACCAGGAGTCCGGCCCGGGCGGTAAGGGTCGTAGAAATAGCCACCACAAGTGGTATGGCCAGCCCCAGGGCATGGGGGCAAGCAGACACCATGACGGTCACCACCCGTTCCATAGTTGTATTCAGAGGAGCGCCCGCTAGATTCCAGGCCAGAGCAGTAACGAGCGCTGAACCCAAAGCGATGATGACCAGCCAAAAGGCGGCCCGGTCGGCTAGTATCTGAGACCTGGAACGGGAACGCTGAGCCTCTTCAACCAGCCGCATTATTCCAGCCAGATAGGTATCAGAACCGGTTTTGAGGACTTTGATCCGCAAGGCGCCGTCTTCATTAATGGTGCCCGCAATTATACCATCGCCCGGCTTTTTAGGTACCGGGACCGATTCCCCGGTGACCATCGATTCGTTTACCAGGCTGTTGCCCATAACTACCTCTCCATCTGCTGGAATCCTGGCCCCGGGCCGGACCAGGAGAAGGTCGCCGGCTGCCAGATCAGCAACCGGTGTTTCCAGCAATTGCTCGCCGTTAATTTTGACTGCGGTATCCGGTAAGAGCCTGGCCATTTCATTTAAAGCGCTTCCTGCATTCTGAACTGCCGTCATTTCCAGCCAGTGCCCCAGCAGCATGATCACAATCAAGGTGGTCAGCTCCCAGTAAATCTCTTCCCCAGTTAAACCAAAGGTAACCAATAGGCTGTAGCCATATGATACCGAGATGGCCAGCGCGATTAAGGTCATCATCCCGGGCTGGCGCGTCTTTATTTCCTGCCCGGCTCCTTTTAGAAAAGGCAGTCCGCCATAGAAAAATACTAAACTTCCAAACAGAGGAGCTATATAACTACCGCCTGAGAAGTGGGGAGCCATAATCCCGAAAAGACCTAAGAAATGGGGACTTACGGCCAGCACTGGTATGGTAAATAGGGCAGATAACAAAAGCTTCCTAAAGAATATTTGGGGGTCATGATGAGCATGCGGCCCCCTGCCGTGGCTATTTGAATGGCCGCCGGGGGTGTTATGGTCAAGTTCTGCGTGTACGTGCGAAGGCATGTTCTGGGAATGAATAGCCCGGCTTTGATTCGGAGCCATATTATCATGTGATGGCTCAACCGGGTTGGGGGCGGCCTGAGTTGAATGAACATGTTCGTGATGAGCCGGTTCGCTGCTGGCCTCGGGCTTGCCGGCGGTTTTTATATGGCCTGGGTGTTCCCCATGATTAGTCCCCGGGCTATGGTGATGATTATCATGCTGATCCATTTTGATCCCCCCTGGCGTGGATTAAAGGGTTAAAAGATTTGTGGTATACCTCATGATATCTTATTTTACCAGAGCAAGCAGCTCAATTACTTTCAGATTTGCTAATACCAAAATAGGTAACCGAAAAATGCCTAGGCTGCCGGCTATCTTCATAAAAACCACACAATTTCTACTTATTATTAGGTAATAAACTGGCTGAATCAAGCGCTGCTTAGCTATTGGCGACCCCCTAATCTCAGGATGCTGGGCCGGGCTAATCGGCAATCTTTGGAGGAACTGCATGAGTACGCCTGTCACTCAAGTTTTAAAAATTGAAGGAATGCACTGCTCCGGCTGCGAGATCCGTCTGGAGCGGGAATTGAGCAAACTTAAAGGTGTAATCAAAGTGGAAGCCGATTATATAGCTTCAGAAATTAACATTATCTATGATTCTGCTGCCATAGAACTTCACCAGATAGTTAAAGCCATCGCCGCAATGGACTACCGGGTGCAAGACTCACCGGGGAATTCTGTTCTAAATGAGGATAGAGCCGATCACGGCATGCCCTGGCAATATTTAATGGGCATCGCCATTATTTTCGTGGCTGCTTATCTTATTCTCAACCGGACCGCAGGCTTTGGATTCTTACCGCAAATTGACCAAAGTATGGGTTACGGCCTCTTGTTTATAGTGGGTATGATCACTTCGCTGCACTGCGTGGCCATGTGCGGTGGGATTAATATTTCTCAAAGTGTCGGGGTAAAAATCGAAGAGATCGAGGTGGGCCCCATAACCCGGATGAAACCCGGCTTGCTCTACAACCTGGGCCGGGTCATCTCTTATACGGTGATTGGCGGCCTGGCCGGAGCGCTGGGAGCGGCAGTCGCCTTGTCGGGAGCCGCCCAAGGCGCAGTAGCCATAGCGGCCGGACTATTCATGGCCATCATGGGGTTAAGTATGTTAAATATATTTCCCGGGCTGCGCAAGATAAGTCCCCGGTTGCCCAAAAGGCTGAGCAAACTGATCGACAGGAATAAACAGCGGCGCAGCCCGTTATATGTCGGTCTATTGAACGGTCTAATGCCCTGCGGTCCCCTGCAGGCTATGCAGCTATATGCCCTGGGAACCGGCAGCGCTCTGGCCGGCGCCTTGTCGATGATGGTGTTCAGCTTGGGCACCGTTCCCATGATGTTGGGTCTGGGAGCGGTATGTTCCTTTTTAAGCGGCAAGTTCAAACACCGGATGCTTCAAGCGAGCGGCGTCCTGCTTATACTGCTGGGCATTATTATGCTGAGCCGGGGCATGAATCTTTCCGGGATAAGCCCGGCCTATGCCTCAGGGCGGCCATCTCCGGCGGCAGGCCATGTAGCCAAGGTGGACGGGAAAATGCAGATAGTAAAAACCACCCTGGAAGCTGGGCGCTATACGCCGATATTCGTGCAAAAAGACCTGCCCGTGCAATGGACTATAACGGCCAGCGACGAGGAATTGAACGGGTGCAACAACCCGATTACCATACCTAAATACAATATCCGGCAAAAACTGGTGGCTGGCGACAACCTGATAGAATTCACCCCCCGGGAGGAAGGAACCATTACCTATACCTGCTGGATGGGCATGATTAGCAGCACCATTAACGTGGTTTCCGATCTTTCCACGATAAGTTCCCGGGAGATTGAGTCGGCAGGGGCCAGGGCAGGAAGTGCGACCGGCGCAGGATGCTGCCGGGTATTGCCGTCAAACTCCGCCTCCGGCGGGATTTCCCCGCCGGGATGCTGCAAACCGGCTGCCGCGAATTGATAAGGTATAAGCTGCTGTATATAATCTGTCGTCTGTTGTACTATATTTAGCAAAGGAGACAGGCCGCTTCTTTTTTCGCAGCCTGCCCGTTGGGCAATTATTCTGGAGGATAGTTTATGAATCAAAATGCCAAGACCATTCTGGTGGTTGATGATGAGTTTAAAATTGCCCAGGTAATAAGCTCTTACCTCGAAAAGGCCGGCTATCAGGTATGCACCGCGGCAAATGGCCGGCAGGCCCTGGATTTGTTCGAGCAGTTCAACCCGGCTCTGGTCATATTGGACCTGATGCTGCCGGATACGAGCGGTGAAGAAGTGTGCCGCAATCTGAGAAAGAGGTCGCGGGTGCCAATCATTATGGTCACAGCTAAAATTGAAGAACAGGATATCCTGAACGGTTTGGATATAGGGGCCGACGATTATGTAACCAAGCCCTTCAGCCCCCGGCAGTTGGTAGCCAGAGTGGCGGCTTTGCTGAGAAGAAGCGAAGCGGACCCTCTGCCTCTGGCCAATGTTATGTCATTCCTGGATGGCGACCTCACCATTGATTTTCGCAGTCATGAAGTTAAAAAGGCAGGCATTTCGGTCAATTTGACTCCCAATGAGTTTAAGCTGCTCTCCACCATGTTGAAATACCCCCGCAAGGTTTTTACCCGGGATGAACTTATCAATTTATCGATCGGCCAGGATTATGTGGGATATGACCGCATCATCGATACCCATATAAAAAACCTCCGGCAGAAAATAGAGACCGATTCCCGGAATCCCCGATACATTATTACGGTTCACGGGATTGGCTACAGGTTTGGCGGTGAATAAGGTGCAATTGAAGTTAAGAACCAGATTGTCGCTATCATATGTACTTCTGGCCCTTTTTTTGGTGGCGCTCATCAGCCTCCTCACCAATGTATTTTTGGAGAGGCAGTTTAAAGACTACATCATAAAGCAGCAGAATGCCCGCAATATTGAGCTTGTCAATCTGATCAGCCAGCAGTACGACAAAAAAGAAAACCTGTGGAACAACAGCACTATAGAGAATATAGGAATTAACGCCCTGGAGCAGGGCTTAATAATAAAGGTTATAAATAGCGAAGGGGGCGCCGTATGGGATGCAACCGTTCACAATAATGGGCTTTGCACGCAAATGATAAACCATATGGCTTATAATATGACCAGCCGTTATCCTGATTTTAAAGGCTCTTATATGGTGCAAAAATACCCCATGCAACAGGATGAGACGCTGATTGGCAGCGTCGAAATCGGCTACTACGGTCCTTTCTTTTTTAGCGACAATGATTTGGCCTTTATCAACACTTTAAATAAATTGCTGGCTGCCGCGGGTTTATTCTCGCTGCTGCTGGCCTTAATATTGGGAACGGTAACCGCCCGGCGCATCAGTAGGCCGATTTCTAAAGCGATTGAGAGTGCCCGGGAGATCGGCCGCGGTCATTATAAAAACCGTATTGCTGATGATTCCAAGACGGTAGAGATCGCTGAACTTGCCTCAACTATCAACGATCTGGCCAATAGCTTGGAAAAGCAGGAGCAATTGAGGAAGCGCCTTACCGCCGATGTCGCCCATGAACTGAGAACCCCCCTGGCCACTCTGCAAAGCCATGTAGAAGCCATGATTGACGGAGTCTGGGAGCCGAATGCCGCCCGGCTGGGGAGCTGCCATGAAGAAATCTTGAGAATAAGCAGGATGGTAGGCGATTTGGAGAAATTGGCCCAATATGAAAGCGAAAATCTTATTCTACGTAAAGAAAAATTTGACTTGATGGAATTAGCCGGACAGTTGCTGCAGAATTTTCAGGCTGAATTCATGCGTAAAAATATTGAAGTATCTTTACGAGGAGAGACGAGCTGGGTGCTTGCTGATCGGGATAAAATCAGCCAGGTGATAATCAACCTCTTGTCGAACGCCTTGAAATACGCCCCGGAAGGCCGGCAAGTTAACATACAAGTAGGTCAGGAAGAAAACCGGGTAATCCTAAAAGTTAAGGATACCGGAATAGGCATTGCGCCAGAGGACTTGCCGCATGTCTTTGAACGGTTCTATCGCGCTGATAGGTCCCGCACCCGGGAAACCGGGGGTTCAGGCGTAGGATTGGCCATTGTAAAAGCCATCGTCAACGCCCACGGAGGTTCGGTAAGCGTGCAGAGCTTCCCGGATGAGGCTACCACCTTTACCGTTGCCCTGCCGAGCGGTCCAATAAATAATTAGCACAGTGGGGAAAGAGGGCGTCCTGAAGATTTCAGTTGCAGGGGAAGGAGAGTGAAGCAAGGCAACCTGATTAATGCAAAATTCATAAGGGAGGATTATCAACATCATCCGGCCCTTGAGAAGAGTGGTAAACGATATGTTCGACAACATTGACCGCCTCATCCTCGGTCAGAACATCCGTGCTCGCTTGGCTGAAGTCTATCAGACGCGCCAGCAAACCTAACCAGTACAACACCTCCGGTCCGCCTGGTTTCACCCACTTCTTCGCAGTAGCAGTAGAACCGGCTCGGATAATCATATCGTACCCGGTGTCACCATAAGCGTGGAGTCGTTTGAACAGGGCCAGTCCTTTTTCATATTCGCTATTTATAAAGCTCATTTTGTCTTCGTAGCTCTCTCCACGCGCGATGGCTTCCGCAGCGTATATTCCAGAGAGTAAAGACTTGAACAGGCCAAATCCAAAGAGGGGGATATTACATCCGCCATCGGCCCCAATGAGATAAACTTTCCCTATCTTTTGGCAGTCCGGCTTTCCCAAAAGGTAGTTAATAATATGGTGTTCTTCAAGGATCTCATACTTTCCGGCAACCTGTTCCCGTTTGAATCTTTCCCAGCCTTCTTTGACCGGGTCGTGTTCCCTGGATATTACTCCGTTACAAGCTACCATCGCGTGTTTGGGGGGTACCGGGAGTATATAGGCGTAGCCCCAGGGAGCGTAACGGGTATTGAACCACGCCTCAAATCGAGATGGGCCGATTTCCTGGTTCTTTTCCGCCACTATTGCATAGTGAAAAGCGATATGCGCGTCTATTCTGAAATTGACCAGATCCGGCACGTACTCACAGTTACCGGTGGCTAAGACGACCGAGTCGTATTCGCTCAGGATATCTTTAAGGGCGATCTTGATCCCGTAATGAATACTGGACTTGCACCGCCTTCTCAGCTGGTTTTCGACCGACTCGGGATGGCCGCCTTTAAATACGACATACCCCAGAAAACCGAAAAAATCTGTAACTGTAGTTGGTCCGTGGTTGATGCTGTGGTAAATCGTCGAGGCCGGACTAAGATTCAGGCCGTATTTTTCCGACAGGCTTATTAAGGGGTCTTTAACCGGCCGGTTGATAAATTCAGCGATCAGGCCGGTATAAATATTGGCATCCAACGGCCCCTGTTTTGCCTCAAAGATGTCGATGCTGCCTGCGAGCCCCAACTGCTCCAGGCGGCAGGCGCAGGCCATACCGGATGCACCAGCTCCTATTATAGCCACCTTTTTCATCCGATCACCTCACAGTTTGCCGTTAGTATTCCACAGCGGCTTTCATTTATTTCGCACTGATGAAAATATAAAATTTAACGGTCCGTTGCGGATGCAGGCGGTATTGACGGTCTGGGCAGCCTATAAGCTGCTTTTTTTTTGTACATATTCATAAAATCTACACAATTTTTAAATATCATCAAAACCATAGGATAAATAAACTATTGAAGGGAGCGGAGTATAATGTCCATGACTCATTACATGGAGCTGCTGGCCACCAACCAGCCGTGGAATCTAATTATCTTTATGGCTATCCCGGTTATTCTCGCCGAAACCCTGGCTATTACCGAATTAATCATTCTGTTTAACCGCAATTTGACCGGCAGGGCCAAGTTGATCAATAAGCTGGCCGGTATCACTGCCGGGGTCTACTTTACCGGAGTATTCATATACCTCTTTACCCATGCCGTAATTCCTCTAACCGCCACCGGAGGGTGGAGAGGCCCGGCAGACGTCATCGCCGTAGGTTTTTACCTGTCAGGCGTGATTCCCTTTTTGGGTATGGCATTATTGGAGCTGGGAATTGTCGGCAAAAAACGGGATGAAATCGGGCGACTCAAGCTGCATGCTATTTTCGTGGGTATCTTTTTAGTTGTGGCCCATATCGCCATGATCTTCGGCATGATGGATCCCAATGTATTCATATCAGCCCCCATGGACCCTTCTATGAAGATGTAGCTGCCGAAATACCCTAAAATCCGGGCCCCATCTTAGCGGCGGGGTTCGGATTTTTAGCTCTTGATATAAACGGTGGCCGAGGGATGGTCTGATTAAATGTTATAGGCAAAGGGAAGGGCTACTTCGGAAAAAAATTCGCTGTATATTGTCTTGCGGATCCTGATGAAATCATGACTGCTGCGATCGCGAGGGCGGGGCAAATTGACCTCCACAATTTTCTTGGAAGTAGCCGGGCGGTTGGATAGCACCACCACCCGGTCTCCTAGAAAAACGGCTTCATCTATATCATGGGTCACCAGTATCATGGTTGTCTTTTCCTCTTCCCACAGACGCAGGATTTCTATTTGCATCTGGATCCTGGTCAGGGCGTCCAGAGCGCCAAATGGCTCATCTAACAACAATACCTGCGGCCGGTTGATCAGAGCCCTGGCCAGAGCTACCCGTTGGGCCATTCCTCCTGACAATTGGCTGGGCAGGGCTTTCTCAAACCCGCGCAGGCCTACCCGTTCAATATGTTCCTGGACCAAAGCTTGCTTGACATTGCGCTGCGCTTTCAGCCGATTTATCGTATATTTTGGAGGCCTGTTTGGGAACCGGATTGCGGTGGGCAGGCAGCTTTGGCCCATAATCTTTTCGACTGAAGAACTGCACCAAGTCATCGAAGCCACCCTGGCCTTCTTTGAAAAGCACGGCAAAGCCTCCGAGCGCTTTGGAACCATGCTGGACCGGGTGGGCTGGGACTTATTGGAAAAGGAACTGGGGGAGGTGCTGGCATGAGTATGGAAAAAGCGCAGGCGTTTGTAGACATCAGCGACGTGGTATGCCCGGTAACCTTTGTTAAAGTAAAGGTGGCCATTGAAGATTTGGAGGACGGCCAGATTATAGAAATCCTGATGAACGAAGGAGAACCGGTTCAAAACGTGCCCCGAAGCCTGAAAGACGAAGGCCACAAGGTGCTCAGGATAAAAAACAACCGGGATGGGACTTACACCCTGTATGTGGAAAAAGGCGGTTTATCCATGCCGCCGCCCGGACTTTAAATAAATGCTTCCGAACCGCCTTGCGAGCAATTACCTGGTGTTTTTGGTATATACTATAAGGAGAAATCAACAAGTTTAAGTAAACACCAAAGCGAGGCATACAGATGAGCACCATGGCAGGACAGGGCTGCGAACCTATGATCCCAGCTGAGGATTTGGCGGAACTTCCGGAGATAGAACGCAGCATTATTACCAAATACCGAAAGCCGCTCTGGTCTAAATTCATCAAGGCTATAAAGGATTTTAATTTAATTGAAAACGGGGACCGAATTGCGGTGGCCGTCTCCGGCGGCAAAGACAGCACCTTGATGGCCAAGCTGTTTCAGGAATTGCACCGGCACGGAATCAGAAACTTCGAGCCGGTTTTTATAGCCATGGATCCCGGCTACCACCCGGATATTCGGCAATTGTTGATCAACAACTGCCGCCATTTGAATATACCCATTCATCTTTTTGAATCAAACATATTCAAAGTGGTTGACGACATCGCCCAGGACTACCCCTGCTATATGTGCGCCAAAATGCGGCGTGGGTCTTTGTATGCCCAAGCCCAGGAACTGGGATGCAACAAACTGGCCCTGGGGCACCATTTTAACGACGCCATTGAAACAACCCTGTTGAACATGTTCTATGGGGGAAGCTTTAAAACGATGATGCCCAAATTGAAAGCCGCCAATTTTTCCAACCTGGAATTAATAAGACCCCTTTATTATATAGAAGAAAGAAATATAGAAAAGTTTACTCAGGGATGCGGGATCTGGCCGTTAAACTGCGCATGTATGGTGGCGGCCGAAAAAACCGCCAACAAACGGTATGAGATCAAGGCCTTGATTCAAGAACTGAAAAAATCGTTTAAAAATGTGGATAAGTTAATCATGCGTTCAACCCAAAATGTTCAAATGGACTGTATTCTGGGCTGGCGCCAGGCAGGGAAGGACCATTCCTTTCTGGACTTTTATGACAACGACTGAATACAGCCAGACTCAGGCATCTCCATTGATTTGACTAAAAGCCCGCTGCAAGGCTTCCACCAGACCAACGATATCCTGCTGCCTGGTAAGAGGGGAGAAGCTGATGCGAATAGCGCTGTCCGCCTGCCCGGGCGGTAAGTTCAAGGCGGTGAGAATATGGCTGTGCTTGGTTTTATGAGATGAGCAGGCCGAACCGGTAGAAACGTAGACGCCGTCTCTCTCCAAAAAATGCACCAGGACTTCGCCTCTGACGCCCGGAAAGGAAATATTTATAATGTGGGGAGCCGATGCCCATGGCTCAGGGCCGTTAACGGCAAAAGGCCACCCCCGCTCCATAAGGAGCTGGAGCAGGGATTGCTTGAGCTCCTCCATATGCTGCCGGTTGAGTTTCAGGTTATCCCAAGCATCTCGGGCGGCCATGGCCAAACCGGCGATGCCGGGTACGTTTTCCGTCCCCGAGCGCCGGCCTCCTTCCTGTCCGCCGCCCAGCGACAGGCTCTTCCAGGAGAGGCCCTTGCGAATGTACATGGCACCTATGCCCTTGGGACCGTTGATCTTATGAGCGCTTAAAGAGAGCATATCAATCCCCAGTTGGCGCGGCTTTACCTCGATTTTACCCAGGGCCTGCACGCAGTCGGAATGGAAACAGATTTGGGGGTTGATCGAACGGGCTGCTTTGACCAAAGCGGCGATATTCTGCACACTGCCGATTTCATTGTTCACCAGCATAATGCTGACCAAAACCGTACTTGCTCTGATCATATCCTTGAGCACCTGCGCTTCTACTATCCCGCTCTTATTGACCGGGCAGGCTTCCGCCTCAAAACCGTTTTGCCCCAAAAACTTCATGGTTTCAAGCACCGAAGGGTGTTCTATGGCTGAATAGACAATATGCCGACCTTTTCTTTTGTGGGCCAGAGCCGCTCCCAACAGGGCCAGGTTGTTGGCTTCACTGGCCCCGGAGGTAAAAATGATTTCATCTTCACCGACTCCCAGTATGGAAGCCAGGCTGGTACGGGCCGACCTGACATGATGGGCGGCGGCCAGTCCTATATTGTGCACCGATGAAGGATTTCCATAATCGTGAACCATGATCTCCTTCATGCTTTCGGCAATATGCTCTAAAACCGGTGTAGTGGCGGCGTTGTCCAGGTAAATAATATCTTTTGGCTCCCTAATGCTTCATCCCTCCCAGCCTTGAACCGTAGTAGGGGATATGCGAAAGTCTTCCCGCCGCTGGTAGGCTTCTTCCAGAAGCGGTTCCCAGTCCAGCCGGCTTTCCGCTTTAAGCGTTTCATCCAGGTGCGGCCGGGTGGCGGGATGGCGGGGGACAAAGAGCGAGCAGCAGTCCTGGTAGGGCAGGATCGATATATCGTAAGTATCTATTTGGCGAGCCAGGGAAGTGATCTCGATTTTGTCCATGCCGCACAGGGGACGCAGGTGCAGCAT
Source organism: Syntrophomonas sp. UBA5314 (assembly GCA_002410325.1). Classification (GTDB taxonomy): domain Bacteria; phylum Bacillota; class Syntrophomonadia; order Syntrophomonadales; family Syntrophomonadaceae; genus UBA5314. The sequence goes on along the minus strand of DHRK01000060.1, from coordinate 53,157 downwards.
GGAAACCGCCTGGGAAATCACCCCCATGCTTTCCAGGGTCTGGCTGGCCACCTGACCCACGCTGTCACCGGTTATCAGGACCCGGGCCCTCTGTTCCCGGGCGGTTTTTTCGGCCAGGCGCATCATCATGCGCCGCAGCAGGGTCACCCGGAGCTTTTCGGGGCCCTGTTTGATGATGGACTCCTGAAGTGCGGCTACATCGATAACGCTCAGCCGGAGTGAGCCTCGATTGTACTGCGCCAGCTTTCTCCCCAGGTCGATCACCTTTAGCCGGGCGTGCTCGCTGGTAAAGGGAAAACTGTGATAATAGACCGCGGAAAGCTGGATGCCTCTTTTCATGGCCATCCAGCCGGCTACCGGGCTGTCCAGGCCCCCGGACAGCAGTAGCAGGCCTTTTCCGCTACAGGACACCGGAAGGCCTCCTGGCCCGGGATAAGTCTCTGCAAAGATCAGAGCGGCCGACTCCCTGACTTCCACTTCGATGCGCAGATCGGGATGTTCCAGGTCAACCCGTAGTTCGGGACGTAAAGGCAGGAGCCGACTGCCCAGCCAGGCCCCCAAATCAGGGGAAGTGAGGGGGAAGCGCTTGTCGGCCCGGCGCGCCCGCACCGCCAGGGTCTGTATTGAATGGTGGGCCAGCAGCAGCCCGGCGGCGGCCTGGTATATTGCCTCCAGATCCGGCTGGACTGCAATGACCGGGCTGAAGGACACCAGGCCAAAAACCAGTTTGAGCCGTTCCAGAACGCCTTCAACATCTTCCTGGCAGGTCACCAGTATCCGGCCATAAAGCCGCTGGACCTTTACTCCCGGTATAGGTTCCAGAACCCGGGCCATGTTACTCAGCAAGGTTTTTTCAAAAAAGCCCCTATTGTCGCCTTTGAGACCCAGTTCACCGTAGCGGCAGAGTATAGTGTTAAACATATAGAACCCTTCCTAACGCCTATGCGACCTGTTTTCGCTTAGTATGATACAAAGTGGGACCGGATAAGCCAGCAGACATCATATTAAAACCATGGATTAACTAGGGAATAGAGATAGGTTAACCCAAGTACTCCCGGCTGTCAATTAATCAAGTTTAGCTTGCTGAAAAGAAGGGATTCTGGTATAAGTAAAACTATGAATCCTATGATAATTGTAGGGATTAATCTTTTACCAATAGGAGGGGGAGGTAAGGATATGATTGGCAAAATCCTGTCTAAAGCGGAACAACGGTCCGACCTGAACAAAAGCGATTTGGTGAGCCTCCTGTCCATTGAAGAGCCTGACCAGCTGCAACGGCTGTTTGACCTGGCCGACTTGATCCGAAGAGAGAATGTCGGCGACGAGATACACCTGCGCGGTTTAGTGGAATTCTCCAATTACTGCCGCAAGAATTGTTTTTATTGCGGCCTGCGCCGCTCCAACTGCTTGCTATCCCGCTATCGGATGGAGATGGACGAAATCCTGGATACGGTTCAACTGGCGGAAGCCCTGGGCTATAAAACCGTGGTGCTCCAATCCGGTGAAGACTCCTATTATACGCTGGAGCGCATGCTCTGGCTGGTTAAACAGATCAAACAGCGCCATAAATTGGCCATAACCCTGAGCATCGGCGAGCTGCCCCGGCACTACTATGAACAGCTCTTTGAGGCCGGAGCGGATCGATATTTGCTGCGTTTTGAAACTTCCAATCCGGAATTGTACAAACGGCTGCATCCGGACTCCCGCTACGAACATCGCATGGCGGTTCTGAAGTGGCTGAAAGAGATCGGCTATGAAGTAGGCTCGGGAGTAATGATCGGCCTGCCCGGCCAGACCCTGGAGGATCTGGCCGACGACATCCTGGCCTTTAAGAACCTGGACCTCGACATGATCGGAGTGGGCCCCTATATAGCCCATCCTGATACTCCTATAGCCGGCGAACAGAGCGGCACCGTGGACATGACCCTCAAGGTGGTGGCCCTGACCCGCATCGTCACTAAAGATACCAATATACCGGCTACTACCGCATTGGCCACCCTGAGGCCGGAGGATGGCCGGGAAATGGCCCTGGAAGCCGGCGCCAACGTGCTCATGCCCAACGTCACGCCGGTAAAGTACCGGGCCATGTATGAACTATACCCGGATAAAGTTTGTATCGATGAAGGTTCCAACCAGTGCTGGCATTGCACCCAGCGCCGTATTGTCAGCATCGGGCGTCAGCTCGGCCGGGGATCGGGTGTTTCACCTCACAAAACCGCCAGCCCCCCGGCTTCCTAAATTTTGATCGGTCATAAAACCCGGCCTCGGGAGCTTGCCAGACCGGGGTCGTTATTATCTGGGAGTAGGGGACCAATCTTACCCAAATAATAATACTAATACTTGCATTGGCCGGCCGGGATATATTATTATTCATATAAGAAAACTTTTTGGAGGTTTGTCTTATGAAAATGTCCACAAAAGGTCGTTACGGCTTAAGGGCAATGCTGGATTTGGCTTTGAATTCGGGAGGCGACCATGTGGCCTTAAATACCATTGCCGAAAGGCAGAATATCTCGTCCAACTACCTGGAACAGGTTTTTTCAATTCTGCGGAAAGCCGGTCTGGTCAATAGTGTAAAGGGAGCTCAGGGAGGGTACGTATTGGCCGACAGTGCCAACCGTATAACGGTCGGCCAGATTCTCCGGGCTTTGGAGGGCGATCTGGCGGTGGCCGGAGACAACCCCGACAATGAATCGACCAATTCGGTTGAATACTGTTTGAAGAAGCAGGTGTGGGAAAAGATCAACGAAAGCATTAACGAAGTAGTGGATGCCATTACCCTGGAAGACTTGATCATTGATTACAAGAAAATGCAGGGACACCTGTCGCTAATGTTTTATATTTAATATCCTTTAAGGCAAGCGCCAGTACTAGGGCTGGTTATTACTCGTCGAAGAAGCTTTGTCCGGCAAGGCGACGCTTGCTGCCTGCGACGACGCAGTCCTGCGTGGATTTAACCGACGATTAAAGAGAATTAGAGTTAACAGAGTACTAGTTTAACTATGGGAATAATAATAATGCTGCATAGCAGTGGGAGGTACGGTGAATGGGGTGGAGGCTGGAAAGTAAAATGGTCCGGGGGGCTAAAGGGTCAGACCCGCATACGGGAGCCATTAGTTTTCCCATATACCAGACAGCTACCTTCAAGCACCCCGGGCTGGGCCAAAGCACCGGGTATGACTATACGCGTTCGGGCAATCCGACCCGCGAAGAACTGGAAAACACCCTGGCTAATCTGGAAGGCGGAACTTCCGCTTTGGCCTTTGCCAGCGGTATGGCAGCCATTGCCACCGTGCTCGAGCTGTTTAAACCCGGAGATCATCTTTTGGTTTCCGACGATTTATACGGAGGTACCTACCGGCTTTTTGAGGAAGTGGCTCGCAACCACGGCCTTCAATTTACTTACCTGGATACCTGTAATGAGCAAAACCTGTTAGATGCCATTCAAGACAACACCCGGGCTATATTTATTGAGACCCCGTCCAATCCTATGATGAAAGTTACGGACATCGACAGCGTAGTCCGGACCGCCCGAGCTTATAAACTTCTTTCGATAGTGGACAATACCTTTCTCACTCCTTACCTGCAAAGGCCTTTGGAGCTGGGGGCTGATATAGTGGTTCATAGCGGAACCAAGTACTTGGGCGGTCACAATGACACCCTGGCCGGGTTTATCGTGGTCAAGGATCAAGCCCTGGAAGAGCGTTTAAGGTTTTTCCAAAACGCCATCGGCGCTACCCTGGCGCCATTGGACAGCTGGCTGATCCTCAGGGGAATAAAAACCCTGGCGGTAAGGCTGGCCAGGCAGGAAGAAAACGCTTTAAAAGTTGCCGCTTGGCTCAATCAGCATCCGCTGGTCCAGAAGGTCTATTATGTGGGGCTGCCGGACCACCCGGGGTATGATATATCTAAAAAGCAGGCCTCCGGGTTTGGGGCTATGATTTCATTTTCGCTGAATAGTGCCGAACTGGTGGCTTCGGTTTTAGCCAGGCTCCGCTTGATAGCTTTTGCCGAGAGCCTGGGCGGGGTGGAAAGTCTTATTACCTACCCTTTAACCCAGACCCATGCCGCGATTCCGGAAGAGATAAGACTGCGTCTGGGGGTTGACGATAAGTTATTGCGCATATCGGTGGGTATTGAAGCGGTTGAAGATATTATAGGAGATCTGGAACAGGCTTTGGCCTGATCGGTTCTACCGAGTCTATGGGGCTTTTGACAGGGAAGGGAGAAATGAAATGAGGTTTGGAACCAGGTTGATTCATAACGGCAATGAAATAGACGCTCCAACCGGAGCGCTCAGTATCCCTATCTATCAAGTTTCAACTTATCATCAACCTGATATAGAAAACCCGCCCCGGTATGATTATTCCCGCTCGGGCAACCCTACCCGCCAGGCTTTGGAAGACAGCATCGCCCTTTTGGAAGGCGGAAAACGTGGCTTTGCTTTTGCTTCAGGCATGGCCGCCACTTCCTCAGTTCTGGCCATATTCGAAGCCGGTGACCATATCGTGGTATGTGAAGACGTCTATGGCGGTACTTTTCGCATTCTGAACACGCTTTTCAAGCGGTTTAAACTGGAAAGCACCTTTGTCAACGCCGCCAACTGCCGCCACATGGCGAGTGCCATCCAAGAGAACACCCGGGCTATATTTTTAGAAACCCCTTCCAACCCCTTAATGAAAATAACCGATCTGCGGGGAGCCATTACCCTGGCCCGCGAGCACGGACTTCTAGTCATTGTCGATAATACTTTTATGTCTCCCTACCTGCAACGGCCGCTGGAATTGGGCGCTGACATCGTGGTCCACAGCGCCACCAAATTCATCGGCGGGCACAGTGATGTAATAGGAGGATTGGCCGTAGTAAAGGATGAAGCATTGGGCCGAAGAGTATACTCGGTTCAAAATGGTTTTGGAGCGGTTTTAGGTCCCCAGGACAGCTGGCTGCTCTTAAGGGGTCTAAAAACCCTGAAAGTCCGCCTGGATCATCAGCAGGCCGGCGCTCAAAAGCTGGCCCGGTGGCTGGCCGGGCAGGAACAGGTTGAAACCGTCTATTACCCGGGATTAAACAGTCACCCGGGCGCTGATATACACGCCGGGCAAACCGACGGACCGGGGGCGGTTTTATCCTTTAAAACCCGCTCGATAGATGTGGCCAGGAAGTTTATGAAAAATGTCACCCTGGCCGCTGTGGCGGTAAGCCTGGGAGGAGTAGAGACTATCGTATCCTATCCCGCTACCATGTCCCATGCTTCTATGCCACAGTCCGAACGTGCCCGCCTGGGTATAAGCGACACTCTGATCCGGGTTTCCGTGGGGCTGGAGGATGTTGAAGACTTGATGGAAGACTTTTCCCGGGCCTGGTCTTAGTTGTACTGCAAGCCGATAGTTAGCTCCAAAACCAAGGTGCTAATTTAGAATATATTGGAGGGATTTAAGTGGCCATTGCGTCAAATCTTACCGAACTGATTGGGAATACTCCGTTGCTAGAGCTAGCCAGCTACGCTGCCTATCACCAGTTGGAAGCCAGGCTGCTGGGTAAGCTGGAATACTTTAATCCGGCCGGCAGTGTCAAAGACCGGATTGGCCTTGCCATGATCAAGGATGCGGAAGAAAAAGGCCTGATCAATAAAGACTCGGTCATTATCGAGCCCACCAGCGGCAATACGGGAATCGCCCTGGCATTTGTGGCTGCCGCCCGGGGCTACCGGCTTATTCTTACCATGCCCGAAACCTTTAGTGTTGAACGCCGCAACCTCTTAAAAGCCCTGGGAGCCGAGCTGGTTCTCACCCCGGGACCGGAAGGTATGGCCGGAGCTCTTCGGGTTGCAGCGGAATTGGCAGCGAGCACCCCCAACTCCTTCATTCCCGACCAGTTTAAGAATCCGGCCAACCCGGCTATACATCGGGACACCACCGCCCAGGAAATATGGCGTGAAACCGAAGGTCAGGTTGATATTTTTGTGGCTGGAGTCGGAACCGGCGGTACCATCACCGGAGTAGGAGAGGTGTTGAAGAAAAATAAGCCCGGCGTTAAAATAATAGCCGTAGAACCAAATGATTCGCCGCTGCTTTCCGGAGGACAGGCCGGACCGCATAAAATTCAGGGCCTAGGAGCTAATTTCATTCCCGATGTATTAAACCGCGAAATATTAGATGAAGTATTTAAGGTTAGAAACGAGGATGCTTTTCAGACTTCGCGCCTACTGTCCAAAACCGAAGGATTGCTGGTGGGCATTTCTTCAGGCGCAGCCGCCTATGCGGCCGCTCAAATTGCCAAAAGGCCTGAAAATAAGGGTAAGACTATAGTGGCTTTGCTTCCCGATACCGGAGAAAGATACCTTTCCACCGAATTGTTTCAGGCGTAGCCACCAGTAATAATTCAGTATACCGGTAATTGTAAAGTCAAGCACAACTTTGCAGGCAAGTGAGGTTTAATACTTACGTGTCTGCAAAGTTATTTGACAAAAGAAGAAAGAAGGTTGTCTTATGAGTAAGGATTTCCAGGATCAGATTGCCGAGCTTGTATCAAGTTATGTAACGTGTTACAAGAAACACTCCGAGACAATTAACCTTGATAAGGGGTCGCTTCCCCGTCGAGACACGATTATCGAAATCATCAATATGTTAAGAGAAATTCTCTTCCCTGAATATTTTGGGCGCCAGCGTCTTGTTACATCCACAATTGAATATCATATCGGCGATCTTTTGGTAAACATTCATGAAAAGTTGCATCAACAAATCGCTTTGGCCTTAAAACATCAGGCCTTTAGAAAGCAAGAACCATTGCTTGATCATCAAAATAGGGCCGAAGGTATTAGCTGTACTTTTTTAAGCAAAATTCCTGAAATTCGAGATGCACTGGCCTGTGACGTTCAAGCTGCTTTTGACGGCGATCCGGCTGCTGAGAGCAAGGATGATATAATTTTTTCCTATCCCGGGCTATTTGCCATCATGGTTTATCGCCTGGCCCATGAACTTTATCTGATGTCAGTCCCGCTGATACCGAGGATTATGACCGAGTATGCGCACAGCCGTACCGGAATCGACATAAATCCCGGGGCTACCATCGGCAAAAACTTCTTTATCGATCACGGCACCGGAGTAGTAATCGGGGAAACAACGGTAATAGGCAATAACGTTACTCTTTATCAGGGAGTTACCCTGGGTGCTTTATCTACCCGTGAAGGGCAGCTGCTACGCGGGACCAGAAGACATCCAACCATCGAAGATGATGTTACCGTATATTCGGGGGCTTCTATATTGGGTGGAGAAACGGTCATTGGCAAAGGCGTAGTAATTGGCAGCAACGTCTTTATCACCAAGTCGGTTTCCAGTGGGACCAGGGTGATCATCAAGAATCAGGAGTTGATGTACAAGGGGCAGGAAACCCAGGATACCGAGCAAGAAGGTTTTGGGGATTGGGTAATATGAACGTTAATCCCCGCTTTTCGTCTAACCAGCGGCAGAGGAAGTCAACTTATCCCGGGTTTTATTCTTTCGATAAACGCCGAAATATATCGCGGCTATTAAAAGGATGCTGACCAATCCGCCCAGGTATAGGCTATTAGCCGGGCCTAAATGCTGGGCGACATAACCGGTGGCAAAGTTGCCAATGGGCGAAGAACCGGTTAGAACTAGATAATAAACGCTTATTACGCGGCCCCGGAAGCTGTCACTGGCTTTCAACTGCAGGGTGGAATTGACCGTAGCCATAAACATGATGTTAAACACACCAATTAGGGCTATCAACGCCAAAGTTAAATAATAATTCCTGGCGACACCGGTCAGAATGAGACTGGCGGATAATAATAACCCGTTCAGAATGATGCCGTTGCGCGGGGTTTGGTTGCGGGAACGGGCCGCAAAAATCAGGGATCCGATCAGGGCTCCTACTCCCATGGCGGACACCATGAAACTGAAACCCTGCGCTTCCTGATGATGCACCACCCTGGCCAGCACCGGGAAAATAACGTTGGTATTCATAGCGAAAGTGCCGATAATCGCGGTTACTAAAATAGCGTAAAAAATATTCTCATTCTGCTTTATGTATTTTAAGCCATCAACTATTTCATCTCTTATCCTCTGCTGTTTGCTTCGCACATTCTCTGCATAGTGCTTAATCCTGGTTAGGCTGAATATTACCGCAATAAAGCTTAGCGAATTGAGCAAGAAACAGAGAGCAATCCCAAAACGGGCCATGATGATACCTGCCAGAGCCGGACCGGCAACTCGTGCTATATTCTCAACAGTTGAATTAAGGCCGATGGCATTTTTCAAATCCTTCCGGCCCACCAGTTCTATGAAAAAAGTCTGTCGGGTGGGCATGTCAAAGGTATTGGAGAGCCCTAACAGACTGGCTAAAATAAAGACGTGCCAGTATTTAACCAGCCCCAACCATACCAGGACGGCCAGCATTAAGGCCTGCAGCATTTGCAGAGTTTGGGTAACCAAGAGGATCTTCTTTTTCGGATATTTATCTACATATACTCCGCTTATCAAAGAAAAGAAAAGCATCGGCAATTGCTGGCAAACCCCTAGTAATCCGAGCAGCCAGGCTGAATTGGTCAGGGAATATACCAGCCATTGTTGAGCGGTTCTTTGCATCCAGGTGCCAAAAAGGGAAATGCTTTGACCAGAGAGAAAATAACGAAAATTCGAATGCCCAAGGGCTAGAAATCTATCCGAAAACAATCCGCTGGTATTTATTGTTTTTTCTTCTGCCATTTTCAATCAACCTACTCTAAAAATTACCCCGCCAAGCTAAAATAATTAACGCTTAATGGGGTTTGCATAAAGGCTTTATCATCCATTACAAATGCAAAAGCCAGGCATTATGCCCAGCCTCCAGTCTTTCCGGTCAACTTTAGACAAACATATTTTTATAAACCTATATTTTATATCAGTTTACTAGGAATAATGATAATGTCAAGTCCACTTTGATGGAATCGCTCATTCAACGGATCGCGAGACCTTTCATTAAAAAATATAAAACTATTGACAAAATCTTGACAGCCCATTTAATATATAAATCATATATGAATACTCGGCAATTTATTGAGAGGGTAATTCCTGCCGCGATTTAAATTGAATAGGAAACTGATTAGGCAACTAAAGGTTCGTGAACAGACTGTCAAGGGCAGTTCCACGGACTTTTTCTTTTTAATATATATCCTGCATATTGAGCTGATTAGATAACTAAAGGCTGCGATTGTTATAACACACGCAGCCTTTCATATTCAACCAAGTCCATGGAAAGGAGCTGATTCCCATTTTTACTCGTGAAGCTGATGATAACCCGGCAGTTGCTTTTCCTTTGCCCGAGAATTCGCTTCTGTCAATAGACAAAATACAAACTTCAAAGAAGAAGCCACTGGTTTCGGCTTTTGAAAAATCTATTGCGATTATCGTTTTTGTTTTACTCTGGGAAGCGCTGCCGGATTTAGGCCTGGTGGATCCATTTTTATTGCCGCCTTTTAGCGCTGTAGTGGAAAGCCTGGTAAAGCTGTCTGTAACCGGAGAGATGTTCCGGCACATTGGGAGCAGCTTGCAGCGGTCCGGGATAGGATTTCTGGTGGCGGTAATTTTTTCGGTATTTACGGGGTTTATCATGGGCTGGTACAAAAGGGTGGAACGGATCATGGAACTGGTGCTGGAAGCCGGTCGTAATACCTCCACCCTGGCTCTTTATCCGGTATTTATTTTAATTTTCGGATTAGGGGAGCTTTCCAAGGTGGCCATCATCGTTTGGGGAGCCACCTGGCCGACCCTTTTAAATACCATCAACGGAGTAAAAAATGTTGATCCCCAGCTGGTTAAACTGGCCCGTTCCATGGGGATATCAAAGCCGGGTCTCTTCTTCAAAGTGCTTTTTCCCATGGCCCTGCCTTCCATTGTGGCAGGTTTACGGCTTAGCGCCGCTACCGCTTTATTGATTCTGGTGGCTTCCGAGATGCTGGGCGCCAACCGGGGACTGGGTTTTATGATTTTCTATTATCAGGAAAGATATGCCATTCCGGAAATGTATGGGGGGATCATCACGATTGCCGTTATAGGCGCCATCGTTAATTTTCTCCTGGTTCGCCTGGAAAGACGCGTCACCTTCTGGAAAGAGAAACCGATTAAAGCATAGCAGAATATAGGAAAGGGTGTAAGGGAATGAACAAAGCGATGGTAAAAAAGTTGGCAGTCATGATAGCGGTTTTATGGAGCTTAGTACTGGTTAGCGGGTGCTCGGCGAAAAATAAGTCCGCAGAGGGAGGCAATCCGAATGAGCCTTTTACGCTAAAAGTCTACCACAACGCCGACATCACTTCGGTCAATGTCTTTTGGGTGGCTGAAGAAATGGGCTTTGCCAGAGAAGAGAACCTGGCCTTTGAAGATGTGGGAGTGGTCCCGTCAGGAGAAATTCTGGCCTCGGTTGTGTCAGGAAAAATTGATGTAGGTGGCGCCCATGTTAACCGGACCATCGCCGGGATCAACGCCGGTGCCAAGGTTAAGGCCGTGGCCGCTGCCACCGAAACCCTGAAGGACTTTCCCCACATGTGCTATGTCACTGCCAAAGGCAGTGCTATTCAATCAGCCCAGGATGTAGTCGGCAAAAAAGTAGGCCTGACCGCCTACGGAGGGTGCAATGAGTATACCCCCTATGCCTGGCTGCAGAAAAACGGCATTGATAATCCCAAAGGAAAATTTGAAATCATTATTTTACCCAGTGAAACCAAACTGCTGCAAGCCCTTGAGCAGGGGCAGGTGGATGTGGCAGGTATCCACAAGGATCAGGTCTGGGTGGCTGAGCAAGGCAAATACGATTTGCTTTTTACCGATTATGACGTCTGGGAGACCATAGGCGGCGCCACGCCCCATTACTTTTCGGAGAAATTTATCAGCGAGCATCCTGATGTGGTAGAGCGCTATGTCCGGGTGATTGCCAAAACCAACAACTGGGTCAATGCGAACAGGGAAAAGGCGGCGGAAATTACAGCCAAGTGGGGCAATGTGGATCCCATTCGCGTAAGGGCGGCCAATTATGCGCAAAATGCCGTGATAAAACCGGAAACGGTGCAGGTCTGGATAGAACTTCTGGAGCAGTTCGGCGAAATCAAGCCGGGTCTTACCCCGGATAAGATTTATACCAATGAGTTCAATAAACTGGCTTCCGCCGGGACTTGATTATCTTGCGCGTAAAGGCTGGCTATTATTAGGGGAGGAGATTATGAACAACTGGATGAATCGGCTCGGTGAAACGTTGGAGAGAACCATGATCATTTTTATCATATTGGCGGTATGGGAAATGGCGCCCAGAATTGGATTGGTGTCCAATGACATCCTGCCTCCCTTTAGTATCGTACTCGTCAAATTGGGAGAGCTCTTAAGCTCCGGCGAATTAATGGAAGATTTATTCATCAGTCTGGAAAGAGCCTTCGGGGGCTTTGCTCTATCGGTAGTCGTTGCGGTCCCTCTAGGTTTTCTGCTGGCCTGGTCGGAAAAAGCCGAGCGAATTCTGGACCCGCTGCTGCAGCTCTTTCGAAACACAGCCGCCCTGGCCTTGTACCCGCTTTTTATACTGATATTCGGGCTGGGGGAGTCGTCCAAGGTGGTGATTATATTCTGGGGAGCGGTCTGGCCGGTTTTGATCAACACCATAGAGGGGGTCAGGGAGGTTGACCCGTTACTGATAAAATCGGCCCGTTCCATGGGGGCCTCTAAACCGGTTCTCTTTTTCCGGGTGATTCTGCCGGCTGCTTTTCCCACCATTTTTACCGGCATTAGGCTCAGCGCCTCCCGATCCATTATTATCCTGGTGGCGGCTGAAATGATGGGGGCCAGCCGCGGCTTGGGCCATTTAGTCTTTTTTTCCGAGGCCAATTTGCAGATCGCCGAAATGTATTGCGGCATCTTAGCACTGATTATGCTGGGGGTTCTGGTCAATTATATTTTGGTAGCCTTCGAAAAGCATATTACGCGCTGGAAAGAAGAAGTCAGCGAGGCCTGATAAACAGCAAAAAGATCAGATTGCAGAATAAAGGAGGTGTTGGGGAATGGCAGCAGTAGAACTGCGAACCGCCCTTGATCATATCCGCTATAGCCGAAATGTGGCCCACGGTTATTCCAGGGCGATCCAAAGGCTTTTTGACTATACGGAAACCTATATCGACGAAGCGGAGAATGAAGCCCGGCGGGGCAGAAAGGCAGTATGGACCCAGGGGCAATGGGAAATTCCCTTGATTTACGCCAGCGATACTATACCGGTGGCTTTTTCGGAAGTGGGCCGGATCAGCGATCAAAGAGCTATTACTATGTCGGAAGACTATTTCCAGGTGCCGAGCGAGACTTGCTCCATGGTGAAAGCCACTCTGGGCGAATGGTATTTGCGCAAGGATGCACCGATGAAGCCGGAGGAGCCCTATTGGGCTTTGTCAGCACTCCTTATGCCAAGGATTATCGAGAAGATGTGCATCCGGTGGAATCCCTGGCCCGCTTTTTACTGGACAGTCAATGGGCGGGAGCTGCGATTTATCAGCGTGAAGTTATCGAGCAGCAAATCAAGAAGGTAAACGCCAGAGGGCTGATCCTTTATGGTTACCTGGGGTGCTCCTTCGGAAGCGTAGCCCGGGAAATGTGGCGGGATTATTTCCATAAAAACGGGATTCCCAGCATTAATCTGGAGGGGACTTTTCAAACCGGAGATGCCACCGGACAGATACTAACCCGGATTAAAGCCTTTATAGAAATGCTCGCTTGATAGGAAGACCAGGACTTTCAACGTTTGGGACGTGTTGAGTTTAGAAAGGTGGAAAGCTATATGATGAAAAGATTCGACGAGGTGATAGATAGTGCTTTGGTTCATGGATTAGGCAACAGCCCTGTCATCGGCATTGACATAGGTTCTCGGACCGGCAAGGCCGTCCTTTTGGCTGAAGGCAAAATCTATACGGCCATAGTACCGACCGGGGTCTACGCCCAGGAGACGGCTGAAAAGCTTTATCATAAGCTTTTCCGGGAAGCCGCCATTGAAAAGCAGCAAATCCGGTTCATAGTCGGTACCGGATACGGGCGTATAGCCCTGGATTTTGGGGAGACTCCGCTCAAGATCATTACTGAAATATCCTGCCATGCCATGGGGGCGCATTTTTTGAATTCCAAAGTTCAGACTATTGTAGACATCGGCGGGCAGGACTCCAAAGCCATTCGTGTTGATCCCCGGAACGGAAAGGTTGTGGAATTTATCATGAATGATAAATGCGCGGCCGGAACCGGAATATTTTTGGAAAAAGTAGCCCATTTGCTTGATCTTACTATAGAGAAGCTAGGCCAAGAGGCCTTAAATGCGGATAAAGCATCTGACATTAGTAGTCAGTGCGTGGTCTTTGCCGAGTCGGAAGTAATATCTTTAAAAGCCCGGGGGGAAAAGAGAGAAAACATTGCCGCCGGCATTCATCTGGCCACGGTCAGGCGGGTCAAAAACCTTCTCAACCGCATCGGGCTTAAGCCGGATCTGATCTTTTCCGGCGGGGTTTCCAACAATGTGGGCATGAGAAAGGCTTTGGAGGATATCCTGGGGCATCCGGTCAGCCAGGTAAAACTGGATACCATCTATGCCGGAGCCCTGGGCGCAGCCATACTGGCCCAAAAGAGCTTATCGGATCAGGCGTCTGCCGACGTTGGAGAAAATAGAAACGTCTCCTAAAGACAAACCTGACATAACGAACGCAGCGTTTTATTCGATGCCATAGTTTTATCGGGAAAGCTGCCCGGCTGGAAACCGGATGGGGCCGGGTGTCTCCGTTTTCATACTGATTAATTTTGAAATTTATAAAGGATAAGGTGGAATTTGCATGAATCTGAGCGAGATTATTGCCGGGGATTTAGCGGCCGGTTTACGCGGCAGCAAGGTTCTGGGAATTGATATCGGCTCCCGGACCGGCAAGGCGGTATTAATTCACGATGATCAACTGTATACGGCCTTAACGCCGACCGGAATCGATATGCAAGATACGGCCGACGAGCTTTTAAATGAGATTCTGGACAAGTCGGAATTGCAGCGTTCCCAGATCGATTATATCGTCGGCACCGGGTACGGGCGGGTGGCTTTGCGCTTTGATGATATCCCCAGCCAGATCGTAACGGAGATATCCTGCCATGCGATGGGGGCCCATTACCTGAATCCCGGAGTGAGAACCATTATCGATATAGGCGGGCAGGATTCCAAAGCCATTCGCGTCGATCCGGATACTGGAAAGGTGGTTGCATTTGTCATGAATGACAAATGCGCGGCCGGAACCGGGCGTTTCCTGGAAAGAGTGGCCAACCTTCTCGACCTGAGTATAGACGAACTGGGCGCGGAGGCCGTAAAGGCCGTATCCCCAACGCATATAACCAGCCAGTGCGTGGTCTTTGCCGAATCCGAAGCCATTTCCCTTCGCGCCCGGGGAGAAAGCAAAGAGGACATCGCCGCCGGCATACACCTGGCGACCGCCCGGCGAGTGCGCAATTTGCTCAAGCGTTTAGGCTTCGAGCCGGATTTGGTTTTTTCAGGAGGGGTGTCCAACAATATCGGCATGAAAAAGGCATTGGAAGAATTATTGGAGGCGCCCATCACAGAAGTCAAACTGGATACGATTTATGCGGGAGCACTGGGAGCAGCCATTCACGCCCGTGATTTTCTGGAATCTGGGAAAAGCGGAAAGGCCGGCGAAAAGGAAGATCTGCGCCTGGATTTAAGCGGACTGGAGAAGCGCATCCGGGAGCGGGAAGACCTGTTGATTCATTCCCAGGAGACGAAAAAAGTAGGGTATTTGTGCACCTACACTCCTCTTGAGCTGATGAATGCCGCCGGGGTATCCCACCTGCGCCTCTTCAAAGCAGGCAGTCCGGAAATTGTGGCCAGCGGTGAGCAGATTACCCAGAGTGTGTTTTGCGATTTTACCAAAAGCATTCTGGGGGCTTTTAAAGAAGAAGACCCGCTCTATAAGGCCCTCGATAAAGTCTATACGTTCTACACCTGCGATTGCATGAAAAAGGTAGGGGAAGCCATCAACCAGTTTTTTACCCCGACAGAAATCTATGTGCTGCCCAGGTTAAAAGACGAAGAACCCTCCCGGCGCTACTACCGAAGCGAGATCATCAATTTTAAAAATGAACTGGAAGCCCTTTCCGGCCAGAAGCTCCATGAAGAGGAACTCCTGCGGCAGATCGCGCTTTACAACCGGCTCAAGCTGGTATTAAAAGACATCTCCGAGCTGCGCAAGCGAGACAATCCGCCCTTAACCGGCCAGGATTATCTGGATCTGGTTAAAGGCTATTACCACCTGCCGCCGGAAGAACTGCTGGATTTTTACCAGGACATATACGACCGGCTGGCGGCCGTACCCGATGCGGGAGGGAGAAAAATCCGCTTGATGATGTCCGGCGGCGTGGTGGCGGACGGCGACCGGCGGCTGCTAGAGCTCATTGAAGATGAAATCGGGGCCCGTGTCGTGGTCGAAGACCACTGCACCGGCTTAAAGACGGTTTACCATACCATCGCCGAAGAGGGCGACCCTTACCAGGCCCTGGCCAACGGATATCTGGACCAGGCGCCCTGCGCCCGTATGAAGCCCCTGGAAGACCGGGTGCGGTTTTCCGGAAGACTGGCTGAAGAATACCAGGTAGACGGAGTACTCTATGTTTACCTCAAGTTCTGCCCCTGCTACGGACAGACCAAACACGAATTCTTTAAGCATTTTCAAAAGCTGGGCATTCCCGCCCTGGAGATACCTATTGATTACTCGCGGAGCGACCAGGGACAGCTTAAAACCAGAATTGAGGCATTTATTGAAGTGCTGCGGGAAAGGGGCGCGAACATATGAGCTTTAAAGACGTGGAAAAGCAACTGGACTATTTTCGCTACAGCCGGGATGAGGTCCATGGCTACTCGAAAGCCGTGGGCAACCTTCTCGACCTTTCCATTCACTATGTTCCGGATGCTGAAAAGGCTTTTGCCGAAGGCCGGGAAGCCATATGGTCGGGCATCAACGGTTGGGAAATCCCCTTGATTTATGCCAACGGCATCATCCCGGTTTCTTTCAGTGAAATGGGGCGTTTTGCCGGAGTCGAGGCGATTACCATAGCCGAGGATCATTACCAGTTCCCTCAGGAAACCTGCTCCATGGTCAAATGCGTGGTCGGGGAGTGGCATTTGCGCAAAGATCAGGCGGCCAGCATCAAGCGCGTTTTAGGATCGAGTGTGGCCTGCGAACCCTACAACATGGCCTGGGAGATCATAAAGAAAGACGGTTATGAGGTATACAATATCGATGTCATGTACCGGGCTCCCGGCGTGGAGGGGGAGCGGCTGGATCAACTGGTGGAGTTTTTTATCGAACAGATTCATGGAGTCCAGGCCTGGTTGACCGGCAGTCGGGCGATTAACGAGCCAAAACTGAAGGTTGAAATAGAAAGAAAAAACCGCCTGCTCACTAAGGTACGCAGGATTTTGGACCTGCGCCTCAAGCATCCTTTTTATATACGCAGCCTGCCCACTATATACTTGCTTAACGGCCTGAACACTTATTTCGGCAAACCCGAGGAATTCGAGGCAGCCGTAGATCTTCTCATCGATGAATTGGAGAATGCAAAAGAAGAGAATGAGCCGCGCCAGGTGATTCCTCTGGTCTGGGTGGGCGGCACCGGCCAGGAATTCGGTGTGTACGAAGCCATTGACCAGGCCGGAGGAGCGCTTTTGGGCTTTCGCAACGTCCCTTTCAAGCTCTATCGGGAGGATGTGCCTCCGGTAGAAGCCCTGGCCCGTTATATGTTTGATAATCAAAATGCCGGAGCCTCCATCTATGTTCAGCAGGTCGTCGAACAGGAAATCGAAAAGGTCAAGGCCCGGGGCTTGATCCTGCAAGGGGTATTGGGCTGCTCCTACAGCACCATCGCCCGGGAAATGTGGCGGGAATATTTTCATCAAAAAGGGATTCCCAGCATCAACCTGGAAGGAACTTTTCAATTTGGAGCTCCCAGCGGCCAACTGGTAACTAGGACGAAGGCTTTTATAGAGATGTTGTCCTAAAGCTGTTTGCGAAAATTTAAACCGGTAGAAAACATATCTGGATAGCGTGGATACCAAAACGCAGCAATATAATATTGACAAATACCATAGCTTTAAAATATATTTAAGCTATAATCTTATAAAGGTAATATGAATACTAGGTTATAATTATTAAATTGAATATATCTCAGCTGATTAGACAACTAAAGGCTTCCAAGGTTATTGAAAGGGTAACCGGGGTGGCCTTTTGGTATTTTTGCGATCGTTGGGAGGGGATAATTGAGAGGTAAAAACATAAAATTATTTATCAATGTAAGACAACGGGAGGTTTGATAAATGACATGCGAGGCTAGTTGCAGTCAGTGCCTGAATAACGAGGAAGTGCTAGGTAAAGTTAAAGAATACATCAATCAGACCAAGTGGATTGTTCTTTCTACCGTTACCCAGGATAAGGTTCCGGTATCCAGAACCATGGCTTCAGTTGTTAATGACGGACTAAATCTTTATTTTTCTACCGGAAAAAATACCGCCAAAGTTGGCCAGATTGCCAGCAACCCCAATGTCACTCTGCTGTTTCAGCACGAGGAGCAGGAATTATCCAACTTTAAAAATGTCGCTTATACCGGTAGAGCTGAAAGAATTGAATCTGAAAAGGATCTCGCCCGGGCTATTGAGTTATTGAGCAATCGCAGCCCCAGGTTTAAAGCAAGAGTGGAAAAGGGACAGCTGGGAGAAACAGCGATTTTCAAAGTTGAACCGGTAAGCATTAAATACCTTGATTACAGTCAAGGAGTTGGACCGCAGGCGGTAAACGAGATCATTCTCTAAAGCTTTATTGTTACGGTTATCGGGGAGATAAGCAGATAGTAATACATGGTAACCGCCCATCACAGAGGGGATTATTTAGTACGCCAATTGATTAATAAATAATGTATGAATTTGGTGTTCTATAAGCTCCCTCTTTTTGTTTGCGGGATTGGCATTTCTTTTGCAAGCGCTTTCTTTCAGATTTCCCACCCAATAATCTATCAAAATATAAGGTTTATTAAATCGAGTCGATAAAACTATTGACAAAGAAATCCTCACGCAGTAAATTATTATTAATCATATAGGATTAATTGATTATTGAATCGCCGACTAGAAAACTAGAGGCCCTATTCGTCAACGAATGCGGCCTCTATTTTTATCGGCTGCATGAAGCTATGAGTATCCAATTGGAGGTATGACGATGAGTAAATTTGTGGAACGGCCCCGGTATGTATGTTCCCTGGGCGGAGCGGTTGGAACTATTAAAGCACTGCCCCGAACGGTGCCCATCCTGCATGCCGCCACGGGCTGCGGCGGCAACGTGGCCACCGCTTTGAACCAGGCAGCCGGATATTTGGGCAGCGGCTACTGCTCCGGCCAGGCGCTGCCCAGCACCAATACCTCGGAGCGGGAAATCGTTTTCGGAGGGGAAGAGAGGCTGAGCGAGCAGATCGAAAACACCCTCAAACTGATTGATGGAGACCTGTATTTCGTGGTTACCGGCTGCATGGTGGAGATGATCGGCGACAATATCAACAACTCCATAAAGGCCTTTGACGGGGCGGGGGCGCGGGTTATAGGAGCCGAAACCGGCGGTTTTCATGGGAATTATTATAAAGGCTATGAAATCGTGCTGAAAACCCTGTTCCAGGAATTTGTAGCGAAAAATCCGGTGAAAGACAGTAGATTGCTCAATTTGTGGGGGATTGTTCCCATTCAGGATGTTTTCTGGAAAGGCAATATCGCAATTATCAAGGATCTGCTGGTCAAACTGGGCTACCGGGTAAATACCTTTTTCGGTTATGGCGAGACCCTGGATGATTTAAAGCATGCCGGAGCCGCCTCCTTAAATATTGTTGTATCCGATACCTTTGGGGTTGAAGCCGCTCAGGTGTTTGAAGAAGTTCACGACGTCCCCTATATTACGGCCCCCTTTCCCATAGGCGATCAGGGGACGGCCCGGTTTTTACGGACCTTAGGCCATGCGCTGGGCATTGAACCAGCTTTTGTGGAGAAGGTGATCAAGGAGGAACAGGCTTATTATTACAGCTATTTCGAAAGGATTGCGGATGTCTACAGCGATCTGGATTTGCAGCGCTATGCGGTAGTAGTGGGCGATTCCAATTACACCCAGGCCCTGGCCCGGTTTTTAGCCGACGACTTGGGCTGGCTGCCCGAATTGGTAGTTATCACCGACTTCCTTAATGATGAACAAAAAGAGCTGCTTGAAGGACGTTTCGCCGATTATGAATCAGGTATCAAACCCGAGGTGGTATTTGACACCGATGCCTCCAATGTGGGCAAATACATTGCCCGGCATTGGGGGCAAAGCAAGGGCCAGCGGTATTTCGAAGGCTTCAACCCCGGATTTATCCTGGGCAGCGCCATTGACCGGGATACCGCCGAAAAGCTGAAAGCGCCGCAGTTAACGGTTACCTATCCCATTTCCAACCGGGTGGTTTTGGATAGGGGGTATGCGGGATATAGCGGGGCTTTACGATTGACCGAGGACCTACTGAGCGTTCTGGTCGGAAACAGATAGAGGAGGGCATTACGATGGACTATACCAGGGAAAAAACCCCACCCATCCGCGAGGAGCGCCTGGGTGCATGCATGGCCTTCGGAGGATCGTGCTGCGACATTTCCAGGCAATCCAAAAAAGGATGCCTGTTTAACAACAACCGTAAATTTTCTCAGAGTCAGGGCTGCCAGCTTACTCTCAGCCTGGCCATATTAAATACCATCAGAGATTCGGTCATTATTGTGCACAGCCCGATTGGCTGCGGCGCCAACCTGGTGGCCCAGGCCGGGGTGTCCAAAGGCTTCCAAAAGTTAAGAGATCCGAACGCTTTCGGACTCCGCTGGATCAATACCAATCTTGATGAAGTGGATGTGATCAACGGCGGAGAAGAAAAGCTGAGATCGGCTATTTTGTACGCCGATCGGGAATACCGGCCCAGTGCCATCATTGTGATGAACAGCTGCGTTCCGGCCTTGATCGGGGATGACATAGACACTTTGATAGAAGAACTGCAGAAGCAGGTGTCGGCCAGGATCGTTCCCGTCCATTGCGAAGGTTTTAAAACCAAAATACAAGCCACGGCTTATGATGCCGTTTATCACGGAATTTTAAGGACTCTGGTGGGAGTAGGGGAGGATGAGGAAGAGCCCATCATTATCGACGAGCTGGAGGAGCTAAAGAGAAAATACCGGATCAGCCGTACGGTCAACGTTCTGAATGTTTCCTCCATGAGCCGCCCGGACGAGGAAAACCTGGTTAAATTATTGAGCGCGCTGGACCTGAATGTAAGAATACTGCCCTGCTATGCCCATCCCGACGATTTCGCCGATTCATTTGAAGCGGCTTTAAATGTAAGTATTTGCGCTACCCATGACGATTATTTCGTGGAACACATGAAAAGCAAATACCAGATTCCTTTTATTTTGCGGACGATTCCCATAGGAATTGCCAATACCAATAAATGGCTGCTGGATATCGCCGGTTTCTTCGGCATTGAGGAGCAGGCCCGGAAGTTGATTGACAGCGAGATGCGCGAATTAAATATCGCTCTGGCGCCGTATCGCGAATTTCTCAAGGGGAAGACGGCTTTCCTGGGCGGAGGCGAGATCAGAATAATTACCACGGCGGAACTGCTGCACAGCCTGGGAATGGAGATACTGGGCCTGCGCGGTTTCCACTTTGACCGGTACGGGGAAGGCCTTCTGGAGGAGCTTATGGAGGAAATCCCGGAAAGCGAGCGGGCTATTATCAACATTGGAACCGGGCAACCTTTCGAACAAGCCAATCTTTTGGAAAAGTATCAACCCGATGTATTTGTGGGCCACCCCGGGGGCAACGGCTGGGCCAATAAACAGGGAATTCCGGTGTTTCCCCTGTTTGGCCAGGCGTATGAGTATATGGGTTATGTGGGTGTCTATGAGGTGGCCCGGAGGCTTACCCGGATTTTGAAGAATACCAGCTACAGCCGGAACCTGGTTAAACACGCCCGGCTGCCCTATCGCCAGGACTGGTACTCCGAGGATCCCTTTGCCTATATAAATCAGGATGCGGCCCTGTAAGGCAAATGCCTGAGACACTACGCCGGGAGTCAATAAAAGGAAGGTTATTTCATGCTCAAACGGCTTTACCAGCTTAACAACAAATTATTACCTTATTATTTCATCATTTTGTTCTTTGGGTTGTGGCAAGTTGCCCCGACCATTGGCTGGGCCAATCCAAAGTTTATTCCCCCGCTTTCCCAAGTACTGGAGACCGGGTGGAAGCTTATTCTCAATGGCGACATGTTTGTACACATATCGGTAAGTCTGGAAAGAGTCTTTATAGGTTTGTTTATTGCTATTGTCATCGGACTTCCGCTGGGATTCATACTGGGGGGCTGGCTGCCCGGGGTGGCTAAGTTCCTGCAACCGCTAATGAACTTATGCGCCCAAATAAATACCATGACCCTTCTGCCCCTGTTTATCATATTGTTCGGAGTGGGGGAAGGAGGTAAATACAGTGTCATATTCTGGGCTTCCTTCTGGCCTATTCTATTCACCACCCTGGAAGGGGTAAGACAGGTCGACCCCCTTTTAATAAAATGCGCCCGTTCTATGGGGGTTAATGGTTTCACCATATTCTTTAAGGTCATACTCCCGGGAGCGGCTCTACAGATTTTTACCGGAATTCGAATCGGTACTACCATGGCTTTTATGCTGCTCATCGCGGCTGAATTCCTGGGAGCCAATATGGGTCTGGGCTGGCTCATCCGGAATTCCGAGGACAACTGGCAGATACCCCGGCTTTTTTTAGGTCTTTTTAGCATAGCGCTGGTCGGCATGATCATTAATTACTCCCTTGAGTGGCTGGAGAAGAATCTTATTACCTGGCGTGACACTACGCCGGGAATTACCAATTAGACTGCTCCCAAGTTTTGATCTGCAAGTTGATGAAAAGGGGTGAGTAATAGCTTGGCAAAGGTCCATTCCCGAGTTAAAAGCTTTATGCTCGGTAATTTGTCGGTGTTCTTATTCTTTCTTGCCTGGGAGGTGCTGCCCAGATATGGCGTATTGGATGAAGCGATTATTCCAAGCTTTTCTTCTGTCGTTCAGAAACTCTATGTGCTGGCGGTACAGGGTGAATTATTGAACCATATTGCCATCAGCCTCCAAAGAGCGGGAATCGGTTTTCTCCTGGCTTCCGCAGTGGGGATACCGACCGGCTTCCTGCTGGCTGGAAAATTCCCTACCCTGGAAAAAATGCTGCTGCCTTTGTTAAGGCTTATGGAAAAAATCAATCCTTTTGCTTTGTTTCCGGTATTTATATTGCTTCTCGGCATAGGTGAAGTGAGCAAGATCTCCTTGATTTTTTGGGTGTGCCAGTTTCCGATTATTTTCAATACCATCATGGGCCAAAAAGCGATCGATCCTCTATTGATAAAAACCGGCCGCTCTATGGGAGCAAGCAATATAGCCCTCTTTTTCAAGGTCATACTGCCGGCCGCACTGCCCAGTATCTTTAACGGGCTTAAGTTTGGAGCTCAGCTGGCCTTTATTATGGTTATATCCGCCGAAATGCTGGGTTCTAGCAGCGGGATGGGGTGGATGGCCAGGAACGCCCAGGAAACTTATAAAATAACCCAGCTTTTCGGAGCCACCATGTGCATAGCCATCCTGGGTCTTATTATTAATAAAGTTTTCCGCATGATTGAAGGCCGGATCCTGTTATGGCGGGAGGACGCTTTTGAAGGGAATCAAAACTAGAGAATTTATAAAAGGAGTGAAGGTTAATGGCTGGAGAAAAGAAAAATTTTAAGCTGATTGCTGCTGGAGCGGTGGTTCTGCTCCTCCTGGCAGGCATAGGAATTGGCGCCCAAAAAGGCAAGCTGCAATTGTCCAGCTCGGACCGGGCGGATTTGATTGAGGTAAAGGCGCCTACTTATAAAATTTGCGCTTCAACCAACTGGGTGGTAGCGGATAAAAAAGGATTCTTTGAAAAGGAAGGCATTAAGATAGTATATACCGGTGAACTGATTTCCACTCAGATCCTTCCATCCGTATTAAATGGCAATAATGATGTCGCCACCGCCCAGCCCAACCTGCTGGCCATTGCCAAGTCCGGAGGAGCCAAAGTCACGGCCGTAGCCAGAAACCAGGTTGAACCCGGTCCCGATGTGGACCCCATATTCAGACACATGAGGTGGTACGTAAAACCTGAAACAGGCGTCAAGTCTATTGCCGACCTGAAAAACTATAAAGCGGGTGAAAAACTAAAGACCAATGGGACCGTAAACAGCTGCAACCAGTTCCTTTTCAACACTTTGCTTGATAAATACGGTGTAGCCAGAGATAGGTTCGAATGGGTCACCTTTACCAACGATATCGCCGTCATTCAATCAACCAGCCAGGGGATTCTGGATGTTGCCCAGGTACACCCGCCCTACTACAAATCGGCTGAAGACGCGGGGCTTATTCTAATTGACGATTCCACCGACACAGATTTGGGCGAAGCGGCCGGAGCCAGTCTCTACTACTTTAGAGACGACTACATTAAAGAGCATCCCGATACGGTGAAAAGATTTGTCCGGGCGGTAATTGCCGCGCAGAAATGGAGCAATGAAAATCCCGATGAATCCATTAAGCTGACGGCCGACTGGATCAATGTTCCGGTAACCGGGGTCCACTATTTTGCCACCACCTCGGAAATAAAAGAAAGTGATATAACACCATGGCTCAAGGACCTGGAGAATAGCGGAGCACTTCAACCGGGGCAGATAAAGGCCTCCGATTTAATTACCCATGAATTCGATAAGGAAGCCATTTAATCGGCCTCCGCAATGATTGGTAGGTAAAATCAGGGTTTCTCTTGCCGCGCTTGGTTTTGAGCAGCCAACCATTAAATAAAAGTTGGGAAATCAAAGTAGGGCAGGGGGCTGGGGAACGCCTCTTCTCTTGGCCCCCTGCCTGTAATTACCCGGGCTTTTTGAATCTCAACAGCTTGAAAAAGGTGAGGTCTTCATAGTGGAAAGCAGCACGTTAAAAGTATATGGAATGACTTGCACGCTATGTTCAGCGATCATTGAGGCGGGGGTTGAAAAACTTTCCGGAATTCATAAGGTAAACGTCAGTTATGCATCGGAAAGAGCTTCACTGCAGTATGACGCGTCAACCATTCAACTGGATGAAATAAAAAATACTATTGAAAAATTGGGGTTTTCGGTTGAAGAAAGCGAAGCTGCCGGAACAAGCAGCGCTTGGCAACGGAGGGCCACTGAAAGAAGCAAGCTGAGAAATCAGGTTATCGTCTCCGCTATTTTAAGTTCACCTCTGCTTTTAGCCATGCTATTAGGAGGTTTGGGCTTTTGTCATGATACCTTTGATCCCTATACCCAAACCCCCTGGGGCCTTTTTGTGGAAAGCATCAGGGTGAAGACCGCCATCCTGCATAAATGGTGGCTGCAAATGGCCTTTGCCACCCCGGTGCAATTTATTATCGGCTATAAATTTTACCGGAATGCTTTTTATGCTCTAAAACTGAGAAAAGCCACCATGGATCTGCTGGTGGTGCTTGGAACCACTACCGCTTATTTTTACAGCGTTTATACCGCGCTGTTTGACACGACTCTGTATTTATACGGTATGAAAAACATTTACTTTGAAGCTTCGGCGGTTATAATAACCCTTATCCTGCTGGGCAGCTACATGGAATCAATAGCGCGGGGCAGAACCTCCAGCGCTATTGAAACCCTTATTGGACTCAGGCCCCAAACGGCCAAAGTGATAAGGAATGGAAATGAAGTCGATATTCCCATTGACGATGTGGCAGTTGGTGAGATAATTATTGTCCGGCCGGGAGAAAAGATCCCAGTCGACGGAATCGTGCTGGAAGGCTACTCCAGCGTAGACGAATCGATGTTGACCGGCGAAAGCCTTCCGGTAGATAAACAGGTCAATGATCTGGTTACCGGCGCCTCCATTAACCAGAACGGCACCTTAAAATTGCAAGCCCTCAAGGTAGGCAACGAAACCGTCCTGGCCCATATTATAAAACTGGTCGAAGAAGCTCAGTCCAGCAAGGCGCCGATCCAAAAGACGGCTGATAAGGTATGCTCCTATTTCGTCCCGGCAGTGGTTTTGGCTTCTCTGACCACCTTTCTGATCTGGTTTTTCGTGCTTTTCGATGCTCAGCTATTTCTAATTGATAAAGCCATTGTTTACGCGGTGGCGGTTCTGGTAGTATCCTGCCCCTGCGCCCTGGGACTGGCAACCCCGACCGCAATTATGGTGGGCATGGGGAAGGGAGCGCAAAACGGAATATTAATAAAAAACGGTGAAATTTTAGAGAACGTCTGCAACATAAATGCAGTGCTGCTGGATAAAACGGGAACTATAACCACCGGTAAACCGGAAGTAACCGATATTATTTTGCTAAACCAGGATGAAGACCGGTTAAATGAAGTCAGCCTCTGGGAAATCGCTGCCATGGCCGAAAAAAAATCGGAGCATCCCCTGGGAGCCGCTATTTATAAAAAATATAAGCGCCTATTCGACAGAGAAGTTGAAGATCCCGAACAATTTGAAGCCCTTCCCGGACAGGGAGTATACGCGAAAGTAGCGGGAAGAGCAGTTCTGATTGGCACCAGCAAACTCATGGAAGACAAGGCTGTTCAAATAGACCATTCCCGGAATATCATCTCCGCGCTTCAGGATGAAGGCAAGACTATCAGCCTGGTTGCCATCGATGGAAAACTAGCTGCCCTTATTGCATTAATGGATGAAGTTCGCGAAAACGCCCGGGAAGCTGTGACCTTGTTAAACAAGATGGGAATCGATGTATATATGCTTACCGGAGACAACGCCCAAACCGCAGCAGCCATTGCTAAGCGAGTGGGTATAGCAAATGTTCTGGCCGAAGTATTACCGGGTAGAAAAGCGGAGGAAGTTGAAAAACTTAAAATACAGGGAAAAGTAGTAGCCATGGTAGGCGACGGGATTAATGACGCGCCGGCTTTGGCCGCAGCCGATATAGGCATAGCGGTGGGGACGGGAACCGATGTAGCCATTGAAACCGGCGATGTTGTGCTGCTAAAAGATGATTTAAGTTCAGTGCCGACTGCCATTAATCTGTCTCTGGCAACCATGCGTACCATTAAAAGGAATCTGTTCTGGGCTTTTATCTACAATGTTATCGGCATTCCGATCGCCGCCGCCGGGTATTTGAATCCGGTGGTGGCCGCAGCCGCCATGGCGTTGAGTTCCATATCCGTACTGTTAAATTCTCTGAGCCTGAGAAGGCTTAAATTGAATTAAGCCCGGTTTCCAAGCGGAGTTGGGCTTATCACTATTTATATCGCCGCCCTTGCGGCGAGATGGAGGTTCTTATGTCCGAAGAAGCAGGCTATTCAATGGAAAGCCCAAAGGCCGAAGCATCTCCCCAAACCGGGGGACGGGGAAAAACGGCGAAATTTCTCTGGGCCGGCAGCGCTGGCATTTTTATGCTTTTTTGGGTATTGAAACTTCTATTCCATATAGATTTTGCGCAACTTGTTAAAGACCTGTATATGTTGAAATATTTCTCCCAGCTGGGTACGGACCCAAGCTACGGGTTACTGCTGGTCCTGGGATTTCTGACTTCTTTTCATTGCATCGGCATGTGCGGTGGTATTACTCTTTCCCAGACCATCCGCTATCAAAATGATGATATAAAGAAATCCTATGCCTGGCTGCTTCCCTCAGCTTTATACAATTCAGGAAGAGTAATCGCCTACACAGCAGTAGGGGCCGTTGTCGGCGGGCTGGGGCAGGTGATAAGCTTTTCCGGTGCTTGGAAAGGCCTTATTCCCATATTGGGCGGCATCTTTATGATAATTATGGGGATCAATTTACTGGAGATATTTCCGGTTCTGCGCAGGTTAAATATTCCAGTGCCCAAATGGGCCGCCAAGAAGTTGCTGTCCAATAATGCTTACAGCCCCTTTTATGTAGGCCTGTTGACCGCACTTATGCCCTGTGGCCCGCTGCAGATCGTCCAATTGTACGCTTTGAGTACCCGGAGTGTGGTATTTGGGGCCCTATCCATGTTCGCCTTTTCTCTGGGAACGGTGCCTTTGTTGTTTTCCTT
The DNA here is from genome assembly GCA_002410325.1 of Syntrophomonas sp. UBA5314. Classification (GTDB taxonomy): domain Bacteria; phylum Bacillota; class Syntrophomonadia; order Syntrophomonadales; family Syntrophomonadaceae; genus UBA5314. The sequence goes on along the minus strand of DHRK01000060.1, from coordinate 25,976 downwards.
GGGCGCGATCAATTCTCTGGTAACCAAAAGCAGTATAAATAAAGTCTTAAAAGTGAGTGCCGTGCTGGTAGTTGTGCTTGGACTGGTAATGCTGGGGAGAGGCTTGTCACTATCGGGGGTCGTGATTCATATGCCCTTTATGACTCATTCCGATACCGACTCAAGCTACCCGGATGCTGCTACAGCTCGGATCGAAGGCCATCTGCAAACCGTCAGCACCTCTATCGAGCCGGACGCGTTTACACCTATCGTGGTTCAAAAGGGGATCCCGGTTCGATGGATTATTCAGGTTGATGCCGACAAACTGAACGAATGCAACCGGGCTATCCAAATACCCGGGTATAAAATTGAAAAAGACCTGTCGGTCGGCCCAAATGTAGTGGAATTTACCCCCTGGGAAACCGGCGAGTTGGTTTACACTTGCTGGATGGGGATGATCAAAAGTAAGATTATTGTGGTGGAGGACTTGAATAAAATTGGCAGTGAAATTTAATAACGAGGTGAAATTGGATGATATGCTCACGTTCGGCCGGTGAGGATCATGCTGACTTGCTCTCCTACATCATCAGGGAATCATTTAGGGAACAGGCCGTGATCCTGAAGATGAATCCCGCCTGCTATCCTAATTATTCCGCGTTTGAAACCGGGGAGAAAGTCCGCGCCCGCCTTAGTTCCGGGGACCATGCGCTCCTATTTTATGCTAATGATGAAGCGGTGGGTACGATCAGTTATCAGATAGCACCTGCCGATTCTAAAGTAGGTTATATTAAGCGTTTCGCCATACTGCCAGCTTATAGAAAACGCGGCTACAGCGAATTGTTAATGAAAGAAGCTGAGCAAAGTCTGCAGGAATTGGGTGTTGCGAGGATTGAAATATCGATTGTAGCACAATTTGAAAAACTGCAGAAATATTATGAACGTATGGGTTATAAGGTTTTAGACCGTAAAACAGTTGCCGCATTACCTTTTGAAGTAACCTTCATGAGTAAGGCGATTTATAATACGGGAGATGACAGTACCGATCTTCAACATTTATAGGCCGAAGAGAATCAGAAGGAAGGGCCTAAAATAAAGAGATATTGAAATTATCTTCGAGTTCCTGTTTTCAACAACAACTCAAAATAACGCAATATCTCTTTGCTTTTATTTCCTCCTGGTTGCAGGTCAAAGCCTTTCACGGTCTCTGCCATCCAGACGGAGGCCAAGCATAGCATAATCAAGGTGTTTTATTCCCCCTGGCTTTTGTGGTCAAAGCCCGAACGGGTCTCTGCTAAACCAAGGGTAAAGCATATTACACATATTTGAAAACTTTACTTTAACTAAAGCATATTCCTTTTTTCCTTACTTATCAAACCGGCCTATTCGCCAAAACAAATGCAATAGACAAAATATAAGCTAATTGAGCTAAATATCACGCTATTCTAAGGACTTGCATTTATCGCATGATTTTTATCCGTTGAAAGGCCTGATATCAGTCGTTGACACAGATTACTAAAAAATATATACTCATTAGCAAGTAAACATACATAATTAGTTGGTTATTGGAGGCTCGTAGTTAACTCGGAAAGGAAATGTTATGTATATTAAATACCTGGATAACTGCCAGTGGGAGAACATTGCACTTCTTCCGTATAAAGACGGGGATACTCATTATAAAAGCATTACCAAACAAATTCTATTTGAGGGACTGGAAGATATCCCCTGCCAATTACGCTATTTTGAAATAGCTCCGGAAGGGTATTCCACCTTGGAGCACCATCAACACGCTCACCTGGTCATCATTTTGAGCGGGGAAGGGGAAGTGCTTTTAGGGGACCGGGTTTTCCCGGTGCGGGGAAAAGACATCATTACTATTCCTGCCCATACCTGGCACCAGTTTCGCGCCACCAAAGGACACCCATTGGGTTTTCTCTGTTTGGTAAACGTTGAGCGCGACAAGCCAGTCCTGCCTGCTGAAGATGACCTGGCATTGCTGCGCCGGGATCCGGTTATAGCTGCATTTATAAGGAGTTGAAAAAATTGTGAAGCCAGAGCGCAGTTTCGGGTTTGATACCCGCATGATCCATGCCGGGCATATTCCGGATTCCCAAACCGGGGCGCGTGCGGTACCTATTTATCAAACCTCGTCATTTGTTTTTTACGATGCCGACCACGCGGCGGAATTATTTGATTTAAAACAATATGGCCATATTTACTCCCGGATTAGCAACCCGACGGTTTCAATATTCGAAGAGCGGATGGCATCTCTGGAAGGAGCAACCGGTGCGGTGGCCACCGCGAGTGGAATGGCCGCTCAACTGGCTGTATTCATGACCTTGCTGGAACCAGGCGACGAAGTGGTCTCATCTTCACACCTTTATGGCGGCACTTTTGTGGCTACCTATTTACGTGCGGCGGGGTATCGGATTATCCCGGTTAATCCTAGAGCCGATAGGATATTTGGTGAACCGTGTTATCCGAATTTAGCCAGTATTCCGGAGCATATAGATTTGGTTGATATTTTTAGACCCTCCGCTGATTGTTTGAATATAGTTGAGGAAGCTGTCGCTTGTAAAGCCAAGGCAGTATGGCTGCAGCTGAAAATCATCAACCTGGAAGCCGCCGAATTAGCCCAAAAGGCCGGACTGCTTACGGTTATGGACCTTTGCTTAAAGATGGAGCACGGAAGGTACAGCGGAGGGTTGCATGAAGCGGGAATGAACACTGAAATTATCTCTTCCCAAAGAACCCACCGGTACATTTAAAAAGTCTCATGTAAGCGATATTATTATTGTGAGGTGTTATCTAATGGAGAGCAAGATTATTTACTTTGATGAGATTAAACCGGATAATACAGAAATTGTTTTGGATCTGGCAAAAGAAAGATTGCTGGCTTCGGGTATTAAGAAGGTAGTACTGGCTTCAACCACTGGTGCTACCGCCCGAAAAGCTATAGAATTCTTCAAGGAACTGGACATTCAAATTATAGTGGTCCCACATCAATATGATTTTAAAAGAAAAGAAAACCCTTTTCCGCAGGAATTAGTTCAGACCATTAGAGGTTTGGGGCATAAAGTGCATTTTGGCACCATGCTCTTCCATACCGGCGACTTATACGGCTCAACAACGCCAACGGTCATGGCCAATCTGCTGCGTTGTTTCAGTCAGGGTGTAAAGGTATGTTTTGAAATAGTCCTTATGGTTGCCGATGCGGGCCTGGTAACCCCTGGCGAAAAGGTAATTGCTATAGCTGGTACCGGTCGAGGGGCGGATACCGCTCTGCTTATGCAAGCCGCCTCATCTCAACACTTGAATAAATTAAGGGTCAATGAGATCATATGCAAGCCTTTGAATATAATAAATATTGACGATTGAAAGTGTAATATGTGACCATATCCTGTCTAAACATTATTCGCGCCTATAAGTAAGGTATTATTCATTTGGCAAACTGCCTAACCCTAAACTCTACACCGATATTTTGGGCAATTTCCCTGCAAATTTGAATATCTTCCCCGGGGATGAAGTCTACGACTGAAAGCGTTACTTTGGGGACATATTTTTTACACCGGGCAGCAAAGTCCAGAACTGCATCAAACGCCGCATCTCCGAAAATGGATTGGCATACGCTTTGATAGTTTTCTTTGTTTTTGGCATTCAAGCTGATAGAAACTGAATCTATTAATCCTTCCAACCTGGGAGCTATGTCTCTTCCATAAATCAGATTAGCCTGGCCGTTCGTGTTAATACGGATCGGTATGGAATATTTCTCTTTTAGATTTCTGCATATTTCAATAATGTCATCCGTACGCACCATCGGCTCCCCGTAGCCACAGAACACCAGCTCCTTATATTTAGAAATAGCGCGTTTCTGGATATCTTTAATAACCTCATCAACACTGGGCTCGCGTTCCAGCCAAAGATTCATTTCGCTAAGCACACCCGCACCTTGAGGTTTATATCTTACACAAAAAGAACAGTTATTGGTGCAGCGGTTGGTGATATTAAGGTATAATGCATTTCCCACTTCATAGGCTACGGTCATCGACATCCACCCCATCCTTGGCAATAAATATAAAAGCTGTATCTGCCGGCCCAAAACCTCATTTATCTATTTTTGGGCTATGGCAAATATGGTATAGCTGTTGAATTTTATTTCGCCCTCACTCCGGTTTTTCTTAAGCTCAGCGGCAATATCCAGTTTGGCCTGTTCTCTAAGAAAACCCGGAACATGGTTTAAATAATTGCCAAAAGAACTCGCCTCGCTAAATCTAATAGCATCCCTGGCGTCCTGATAACTTCTCTTAAAGGCTTAGATTAATTGCCATGTATTTGAGTTTTGATGCTGGTTGGCGCACCAGAACTTATCGATCCGTTGCGGGCTGTAAACCAATTCATAAATTACTATTAATCCAATAAGTTTAGTATACTTTAATTATAAAATTACCTTGTTTTCCTGTCAATTATCTTATATTGCTTTGCTGAGAGGGTCGCTGAGGGAAAATCAAAGATAAATAAATATGTTCATCGCATTCTTCATCGCATTTACTATAAGCACATTGACAGGGAAATAAGTCCGCGATAAATTATAAGTAAATTAATTGTTTAACTAGGATATCAAGGCGAAGCTCTGATCGGTAATGAAAGAAAGAGATGGGAATGATATATCCTGCTGAATTTAAAAATCTTGCCCAAAAGGCGGTAGAATACATAAAAGATGGAATGATAGTCAGCTAGGAACCGGTAGAACCGCATCGGCGATGATCCACGAGCTTGGGAATTTGGTTCAGACTGGTTTGAAGATTCAAGCCGTTCCGACATCAAAAGCGTCGCAAGAGTTAGCGGAACACTATCAAATTCCATTGGTAAGATTGAACGAGATTCAAAAGATCGATCTGGCGATTGACGGGGTTGACGAAATGGACCCTGATTTTAATGCGATTAAAGGCGGCGGCGGGGCATTATATCGTGAAAAGATCAATGTGCTGATGTCCGATCGAGTGATTTGGATCATGACTTCCCAAAAAAGGGTGCAGTTTCTGGGGGCGTATCCTTTGCCCATTGAAGTACAGCCCTATGCTCTCAACTATGTGATGGATTATTTGAACCGTACCGGTATACAGTGGGTTTTAAGAAAAACCAGCAATAATTCCATCTTTCTCACCGAAAATCAAAACCACATGATAGATTTGCATTTACAATGCATCAAAGACCCCGCTCATACTTATACACAGTTGAAAAATATCTCCGGAGTGTTAGAAGCCGGTCTCTTTGTCAACCTATGCGATACAGTTATCGTCTCCACTTTGAATGGTGTTGAAGTCATAGAAAACAGCCAGGTCGCCAAGCCGATGGATTTCAAACTTATCTGACGTTAAAGAAGAAACTGCAGGGTTTGTTATAATCATAATTAGAAAGAGGTGTACATCGTGGATGTTGAGACCAAACTTAAAGATTTGGGGATTATCATTCCTGAAAGCAGCAAGCCCCTGGCTGCTTATGTGCCGGGTTTGATTGCCGGTGATTTTGTTTATGTTTCCGGTCAATTACCGCAAAAGGACGGCAAAATCCTGTATACGGGAAGCATCGGCAAAGATCTGACCGTCGCCGAAGGACAGGACGCCAGCCGCCTGGCGGTGATCAATTGCCTGGCGGTTTTGAAAAGCTGTCTGGATGATTGGTCTTCTCTGCTACGCATCATAAAAATAACCGGCTATGTTCAATGTGAAAGAGATTTCCACGAGCAGGCCAAGGTTTTAAATGGGGCCTCAGAATTATTGGAGCAAATTTTTGGTGATAGAGGTAAACATGCCCGGGCGGCTGTAGGCGTCTACGCCTTGCCGTTAAACGCAGCCTGCGAGGTGGAAATGATCGCTCATATAAAAATCTGAAAAAGAATGTGGTCTTCCCCGAGCCGTTCGGCCCTGCGAACGCCAGTACGACAGGTTTGCACATTCCTGAATTTTTTTATTTATAATTCTTATAATATAACTTGCAATTAAGGTGGCTAACTCGGATGGATGGCGTGCGTGATTATAAAACACCAGAAAAAGTCCAGGAAAGTGCGTACTTGTTATTATTTTGGGACGATGAAATTCTCATTAAAGAACATGAGGGGAGCATCACTATTCCCCTGGTAAATGATATGGACTTTTTAAACCTTGAGGCGAGTGATGTACAGTATATCGGTTTATTGAACGGCCATACCTATTATGGGGCCAATCTAAGCGGAAAGGACTCATGTAAGGGGTACTCTTTTTTAAAGTTAAGACAATTGTCCGGATATATATCAGAAGAATTTCATGCTATTGCTTTTCGTGCCTTTCATATTATTAATGAACTGGAAAACAATAAATTTTGCGGTCGTTGCGGCGGTGTCATGCAGCTGGTGCCACAGGCGCAGGAACCCGCCGTAAGTTGCCTGGCTTGCGGACATATAGTGTATCCCCGCATCTCACCTGCCATTATAGTTGCGGTTATCAAAGGTGATCAGATTTTACTGGCGCGTTCCCATAGATTTCCTCCAGGCCGTTATAGCGTTATCGCAGGATTTGTTGAGCCCGGCGAAACATTGGAAAAGTGTGTGAAGAGAGAAGTGCAGGAGGAGGTGGGCATTGAAGTAGATAATATCAGGTATTTTGGCAGCCAACCATGGCCTTTCCCCGATTCATTGATGATTGCCTTCACTGCTGAATATGCCAGTGGAGAAATAAGCGTTGATAAAAAAGAGATTGCCGCCGCCGGATGGTTTTCAGCAGCTACGCTGCCCGGCATTCCGCCCCCGGGAAGCATCTCCAGACAGTTAATTGACTGGTTCATCGACGATTATCGCAAAAGGATTTTAAGTGTCAATAAGAATACCGTATGAAAACCTTTTTTATTGTCTTTTTGGGATACAGCCTGAATGGTTCGCCAAGGTGCTGGACTGGGCCTTTGTTAAGTATATATGGAATTTTCCTATTTTGATAATTAGGGCTTGCTAACCAAAAGAAAAAGAGGCTAAAAACCAGGCAAAGCGGGCATTAAAGTCGAATATATGTGCATAAGAAATAGCGATTTTGGCTAAAAAACCATGCACATGGAGGCGAATATGTATCGAAAACCAAGCCCGCAAATGACCATAGACGATTTCATCCTCCCCTTTGCTGGCAAACTCGCAGCAGATAACCGGTGGGTCAAATTAGCGGCCATCATACCGTGGGATGAGATAGAAAAGCAATATGCGTTCATGTTCCCCAGCGACCGGGGTAATGTGGCCAAGCCCGTACGTATGGCTCTGGGTGCGCTGATTATTCAAGCGCGATGTGGATTTACTGACCGGGAAACCATCCAGCAGATCACAGAAAATCCGTATTTGCAATACTTCATCGGCTTAAGAGAGTATCAGTTGACCAGACCTTTTACACCGGCAGCCATGGTCAAATTTAGGAAACGTTTTAACGCCAAACGTCTGGCAGATATCAACGAAAAGATCCTACAAGCCGAGAAATCAAAGCAAGAGCTGGAGATAGAACAGGGTGATGATCATCATGATAATGACTCCGGGAGTTCAGGAACCCTGGAAGAAAAGAGCGAGGTATCTGAGGGGGAGGCCATAGCTGAAGCAGATGCCAGACCCAATCAGGGTACGTTGATACTTGACGCGACCTGTACGCCAGCAGACATCAGCTTCCCGACCGACCATAGACTATTAAACGAAGCCAGAGCACAACTGGACAGAATGATAGATACCCTACATCAAACAGACGGTAAAGGAACACGAAGACCTCGGACCTACAGGCAAAAAGCCAGGAAGGATTATCTTAATCTGTCCAAGCAGCGCAAGCCCAGAAAGAACCAGATCCGCAAAGCGCTCAAAAAACAACTGCAGTATGTCAGACGCAACCTTCAGATTGTAGAGCAGATGCTGATGAAGATAGCAGAACAGAATAAAATATGTCCGTTGAGTCAACGGCAGGAAAAGCTGCTTGCCGTGATACGCAAGCTGTATGAGCAGCAAACGGCCATGTACAAAAATCGCAGCCACCGCATAAGCGACCGGATCGTAAACATATATCAATCGCATGTGCGTCCGATAGTACGGGGCAAGGCGGGAGCGGGGGTAGAATTTGGGGCCAAAGTAGCGATTAGTCTGGAAGACGGCTATAGCCGGATAGAGAAGCTTGCATGGGATTCTTTTAACGAAGCCGGAACACTGGAGGAGACAGTAGAGCGCTACCGGGAGCGTCATGGATGTTATCCGGAAGCGGTTTTAGCGGATAAAATCTACCGGAATCGGGATAACCTGTTGTACTGCAAGAAACACCGCATCCGTCTAAGCGGACCACGACTGGGAAGGCCGCCGGCAAACAGCTCATTGCAAAAGGCAGAAAAACGCCTGGAAAAACTGGACGCCAAACAGCGCAATGCGGTTGAAGGAAAATTCGGAGAAGGAAAACGCAAATACAGCCTGGCGCGAGTGGTAGCCAGGCTGAAAGAAACAGCAGAATGCATGATAGCTATGCAATTTTTGGTGATGAACTTGGAGCATAAGCTCAGAGTTCTCTTTCTGCAAATTTGGATTAGGTTATTACCGCAACGATTTGAGATGGTTTCTTGCTAACCGCAAAATTTCGGGGTTTGGTTAGCAAGCCCTA
>DHRK01000060.1:9469-17256 GCA_002410325.1 Syntrophomonas sp. UBA5314 | reverse complement strand
CTAAGTTACAGGCGATTCAAGGTAATACCCTGCCCGACTCTCCACTCAAAGCAGCGCTTTCACTAGGCATGGGGGAGGGGATACCCTGTACGAAACTTTAAGTCTGGTATGTTTTCAGCTATCGTCTTTGATTTAGAAGGCGGCAATCACTCAATATTTTTTCAACGGCTTCCCATATAGAAAGAGATGGATTTTCTATATAGAAGAAATATCCCTTGTATTGCTGTGGGGTAAATCCATTTGTTTGTTTTAGTTGGGTAATACGCTTAGCTCGATCTATTGCCGCTTTTACATCGTTTATGGAAATTTTCCCGAGAACTCTTTTGAAGTTATTTTCGTGTTTAAATGCTTTTAGATTCTCAAAATCCTCATCATAACATCTGTTAATAAACTGAAGGTAGTTTCTTCTATGGTTTAGAGATCCGAAACAGTCCCTTTTATGTAAAATCATCCATAATTCAAAGGTGAAGTTGCTGTAGCCTAATTTATATGTTATTTGCTTGCCTAATTTCTGAGCTTCTTTCATAGCATCAAGGGTCTCTCGAAAATGGGTGGTATGTATTTCGTCTTCGCTTTCATAATCACAAATATGGGTAATCTCTGCTTTGCCAGGAAGTATCCAACCTTTTGCCCGCTTCAATGGGTTTTTGATAGGGTAGTCAAAGCTCACAGTATATCTAGAGGACGCTTCCTGGTTGATCTTCTGCTGCAACCACGCAAAATACCATTGTTCTGTTTGTCCATCTACTGTAAAATAGTATTTTTTGTTAAGCCTCATATTTGGCATTACTCAAGCCTCACTACGTTCAATAAGAATTTCGAAAATGGGCGTGAAGTCAATATCCTTAATGGCTCCATATTGGCTAATAAAGTATTTATGCATGTAATCTTGACCCTTTCTAACACTATTGTCGCCGGTAGTTTTGAAATCAGATAACGAGTAATGTTTACTGAAGTGAGTTTCATCATCTCTTTCAACGAATTTAATTTCATCGCGTCTAAATAGATTAGAATTCAGAAATATGGGGTTGTGTGTATCAAATATCAGCTGAGCGTTCTTTTTATTTATATCGTCATTGTGAAAAATGTTTATTATGTTCATAATTGCCATGGGATGAATAGATGCGTCAAATTCATCTATAACTAGGGTTTCTCCATTTCTAATAGCCCTTATCACCAAAGGGAATATATTAACAAATCTTATTGTTCCATAGGATTCATAGATCTCCGCAGGAATGGCCTTTTTTAGGTTATTGAACACAGAAACTAGATCGGCTTCAGACTCATCTTCAGAAAAGACATAACCGAGTCCGTTAGATTTAACGCCAAAAAATTGCATTCCTTCATCGGTTGTTTCTTTTACGTCCATGGTCTGCCTTTTCGGTTGCAGTTTAAGAGAATCGGCACGACATATAGTCACAAATTTATTGTCTAACCAGTTGGTAATTATGTTTACCAGCTTTGCACTAAACATAGTTTTAAAACCACTGGTTAAGAATAACTCTTCATTATTTAAATTTCTTTTAGCCAAAGCTGTCGCGCCATCTGCATTCTCCCAAAATTCATTAATTAAATAATTATTAATTGTCTGAAAATCTCCCAATTGAAGAGAATCTTTGCGCGAAAAAGCCATTTCTTCATTGATATTTAGTTCCTCAAATAATATATTTCTTGAATAATCAGCATCCAAAAAACCTCCAATATCAATGGAAAATTTATATTCGATCAGAAGATCATTTTCTATAAATTTTATGGAAAATGAAACCGGCTCTATTTCCTTCGCTGTGCTATTGGGAATAAGCTCCAACCTGTAGGCTGCTGCATTTGGCGTATTCTTATTATTATCATTACGGATGGTACCACGTAAGACAATGCTTTTAAAAACGTCCATTGCATTAATAATATTAGTCTTCCCGGATGCATTAGGGCCATAAATTACTGCTGAGCACAAACCTTTATATTTCCTGGACCCAATCTTTTTTTGAAATACACTATAATCTAGCCCTTTTTGCTTTGGAGCGGGAACCATTGAAAAGACTAATTCATCTTTAAACAGCTTAAAATTTTTTGTTTTAAATTCCAGTAACATTTGCTATCCTCCCATTTTGCAATATTTATGCAAAATCGTAACTTCATTATATGTTATATTGTGCGTTACCGTCTATTTACTTATTCTATTTTGATATATCTTTTCAAAATCAAGAAACAACAGTCAAAAATAAATACCCATAATATGGTAATTCTTCGAGCGGGTAATAATTCCTCTATTAAAAAATCTAATTGCATTATCAAGCGGATGTGTGAACACTTATTACCCTCTATTTCAAGCTGCTTGGCCTACTCCCTAATAATCACCTTAAATGATATACTGGGTGTTGTAAAATTGATAAAAGCCGTTTGTCTGCCCGTTGCTGTTGATTATTTAGCTGAGCCGTAAAAGTTCTCATAACGTTTTTTGCCATTAAATCGAGTGGAAGGCGAGGGTGCTCCCCCACCCTGGTTGCTGTTGCTTCTTCTCTTCGCCGCAAGACTTGAATATGGCAAAAAATGAAATAGTTAATAGGACCGTGGAATACCGGAGCGCAGTGAGGATATGCCGCGAAAGCCTATTGACTGTTTCAAGTGTCTAAAGATCGAACCCTGGGCATGAAGGCGAACGTAGCGAGCCTTCATACCCCATATTTGTTTTTGAGAAGGATCTTTTTGGTTGCCGAGGCAATATCATAAATGATCCGTTTTTCATAGCCGGTACAGCCCTCTATAAGCCACATAAGATCTGTCCGATATTCTGCCGAATCGTGTACCTGATTGCCGCTTAATAAATAATCCACTGTAACGCCAAGAACATTCGCAATCCGCACCAGGACTTCCAGACTTGCCCGTTTTTTTGCCGTTTCGATATGACTTATGTAGGTCGCAGACATATCGATCCGTTCTGCCAAGACCGCCTGGGACATTCGATGATGTATACGCGCTTTTCTAACCTGTAACCCAATGATTTCGAAATTAACTGGCATTTTTTGCCCTCCTATGTGTAAAAATCTCCTATATTCTACCCAACAGGGGAGGGCCTCCGGCTTCGGTATAAAAAGCAAAATCCACATCGAATAAAATCCGTTTCCGATAATAATTGAATTTATTTCACTTCGAAATGAACCACAGGTTAAAATGTTGACCGGTGGTTCATTTTCTTATCGCCTTGCGCCCTATATAATTGGGAATAACTTTGTCCACGGAGTGATTGGCAATGAAAGAAACCGAAAGCCGGAAGGCGCGTATTCACGAACGATATAAAGGTATGGACTTGGATGAACTTGACGTCATCCCAGCTATATCGCAGGAGAACTTTTTTGACAGCATAAATGAAAAGCGTGTGGCAGTGTATGCGCGGGTTTCTACCGACGATCCACGACAAACATCTTCGTATGAGCTTCAAAAAAACCACTACAAAGATCTTGTCAGCCGTCATCCAAACTGGGATCTGGTGGATATCTATGCGGATGAAGGTATTTCCGGTACGTCACTTCAACACCGCGACGCTTTCATCAAGATGATAAAAGACTGTCAGGACGGGAGAATTGATCTGATAGTGACGAAGACGGTCGCACGTTTTGCGAGAAATATTCTGGACTGCATTGGTTATGTGCGTCAGTTAGCGGCTAAGCAGCCGCCCGTCGGCGTTTTCTTTGAAACGGAGAATATCTACACCCTTAACAGTAACAGCGAAATGCTCCTATCCTTTATGGCCACTATGGCGCAAGAGGAATCGCACAATAAGAGCGATATTATGAACGCGTCAATCGAGATGCGTTTTCGCAGAGGCATATTCCTAACACCTCCGCTGCTTGGTTACGATCTGGACGAGGACAAGAACCTTGTTATCAACGAGAAAGAAGCCGAGACAGTGCGTTTGATCTTCTTCATGTATCTTTACGGGTATACCTGTGCCCAGATTGCCGATACCTTGACCAAACTTGGACGCCGAACAAAAAAGAATAATACATCGTGGTCACCGGGTTCTATTCTTCAGATTCTACAGAACGAACGGCACTGCGGCGATGTTCTGGCCCGTAAAACATGACGATTCCTTCAGTTATGATGGTTATCAGGTGGTTCGCCGCGAATTTTTCGCTCATGTATATGAGCCCTCTATTACTTTCAATAATTGCAGGATTTCACTTAATAAGGCGTGCCTGACTCGTCTGCCGGATGTAAATTATGTTCAGATACTCGTAAATCCGGAAAAAAAGAAGCTTGCCGTCCGTCCCAGCAGGGAGGACGAAAAAGATTCGTTTCTTTGGTGCACCACTCGGGGCGAAAAAAGGAAACCAAGACAGATAACCTGCCGCATGTTCTTTGCCAAAGTAATTCAATTAATGAATTGGGACCCGGATTATCGTTATAAGATTCTTGGAAAGCTGATTCGAAGCGGCAGCGAGCATCTGTTTATCTTTGATCTTTCGGATACGGAAGTCTACCAGCGTTTCCTGAGCAACGAAGAGAAAATCAAGACCTCACGTACCCCTGTCTTCCCCGCGGAGTGGCAAACTCAGTTTGGCTTGCCGGTCGAAGAACACCGCCGACTGCTTCAAGTAAACATATTCGAAGGTTATACCGTTTTTGGCATTAGAGATAAACAAATTGCGGCTCCCGCAGATACATCCGAGGGACAAACTGACCTGTCAGGAGGGATGATGAAATATGACTGATAATAACGTTACAAGGCCTGCTATACTGGTCGACCTTAAAAAGTATCGTATCCGGATACACAAAAACACGCTTCGCTCTATCGGCACTCCCAATTACGTCCTACTGTTGGTAAATCCGGAAGAACGTACATTGGCGATCCTTTGCAGCGATCGTTCTGACCCGCGCGCACACCATATAAACATGGCTTTATTTGAAAATAATAAGTCTTCGTTCGAATTGTACAGCAGGTCCCTTGTAAAAAAACTGCGTGATGTATGCAGTAGCTGGCAGGACAGTCAATCATACCGCTTGTATGGGGAAATAATCCCCCCTGAGGGTATGGCTCGATTCTATATGTCTGAAGCTGTTTTGGTGAAGGGAGCTGAGTCATAGTACCATGACGGAATCATGCATTTATGAGTTGAATATCGACGCTGGTTTCAAACGGTTGATTCCGCCCTTATCTGCGGAAGAACTTCAGCAGCTTGAACAGGACATTATTCGTGACGGATGCCGTGAGCCAATTTTGGTTTGGAACAATACGATTTTAGATGGCCATAACCGTTATGAAATATGCACGCGGCGACAAATACAATTTAAGATCCAAAGTACATATTTTGATAACCGTGAGGAAGCCGTAGCATGGATCTGTGCTAATCAGCTTGGCCGCCGCAATATCACAGAAGAAACACGCAAATACCTGATCGGTAAAAGGTACGAGATGGAGAAAATACTCGGCGCCCATAATGCTGCTGGGACCCATCAGCACACGAAAAAAGAGGTTAGGACTAAAATGTTGCCCGAACCACCTTTTGGTGTAACAGCCGGTCGAACAAGAGAACGGCTTAGCGAGGAGTATAACATTTCGCATGTCACCATTTTAAATTATGAAAAGTATTCTCAAGCACTAGACTTATTGTCGATAGTCGTGCCGGAATTAGTTCCGAAGATATTATCCGGTGAGATAAAGATATCCCACGAAAATACTGTTGAGCTGTCCCGGGTACCCTACCAGGAAATCAAAAGTTTGAGCCAGATTATATCAGATGACGCATCCGAATTTGTCAGGAATTTACACAAGGTTCTTTCGAAAAAACACGGTTCAACAGAGAAACCGCATTTTTCAGTACCCGCTGGTTCTGTTAAAGAAATGCCCGCTTATGACCCGGATGCGGAAATATCCAGCCTTGCATTAACCATTCCATCCTGGGTCAGTTCTATTAACCGCACCTGCTCCGCATCTAACCTCAGAGGTGCAACCTATAAAGCTCGTAACAAGCTTGAGAAGCAACTGCTGGAATTGAAAGAAAGCATCGAATATATGCTTACGGCAATAAGGGAGGAGATCTGATGGACGACTACAGCGCTTTTGTCCCTAAAGTACATTTTGAACAAATTTCAATTAAAAATCTGGTATCTAATCAGGAGTATCAAAGGAATCTATCTATTGCGCATATCCAGCGCACGGTGGAGAACTTTGACTTATACCAAATTAATCCGGTGAAGATCAGCCGCCGCAATGGCGTCAATTATGTTTTTAACGGCCAGCATACAATTGAAATCATTGCTATAGTATCTGGATCACGCGAAACTCCGGTTTGGTGTATGATTTATGATGATCTGGAATACACCGAAGAGGCAGATATTTTTGCAAACCAGCTTAAATATGTTAAGCCACTGTTGCCGTATGAAATCTTTATGGCAAATATTGAAGCCGGCAACGATGACCAGCTTACTATTAAATCTCTGGTTGAATCATACGGCTTGTTTATTTCATCAAGTAAAGTTCTCGGCGGCATCTGTGCCGTGTCGTGCCTGGAGTACATTTATAAGAAATATGGATTTCATGTGCTGGATCGCACTCTGCGCCTTTGCGTTGGGACATGGGAGGGGGATTACAATTCGCTGTCCGCTAATATGCTGAAAGGAATCGCTCTTTTGGTTGTTGCGTTTGGCAATGCTCTGAAGGACGATGCTTTCAAGGAAAGAGTCGGTAAGTTTTCATCCAGAGAAATTGGGCGCATAGCCAAGGAACGAAAAGCTGGATCTCTTGGTTATGCTGAGGCCATGCTTCAAATATACAACAAGAAAATGAAAGCTCCATTGCACTGGAATAAATTATATACCACCAAATCTACTGCGCCGGATGATGACTTTTACACAGAATACGAAGAAAGCGACTTCGATTCTACAGAAAATATAGAAGCGGATAATATTTGAATCACTCCAGACTCGATATTTATAGTGGGATGACCACCCCGTTTTTAAACGTAAACCGCACATCGTCCTTGCTGTAATATAGTAACGTATCAAAAGCCATAATAACATTAGAAAGTAGCAAAGACATTTAGTTTATATCAGCCAGGTTATCTAAATTATAATATTTACGCGTCTGGCAGTTCAAAATTAGCTTTATTGACAGACAGTTTTGCCCGAATTCTCTTTTCATCCTTTTCCTTTTTCTGCATAAGATATGGATGACATAATTTCTTCCCTATATGATGCAGGGGTTGTAAGGCCTTGGTGCTGGGTCCCTCCCAACAGCCAGGGTGTTCTTCTGCCCCGGCATCCTTATGGAATATAGCATCTATCGGCATATTAATGCCCCGCTGGTATTTCTAATTGCAAGCCCATTCTTTTAGTAGCTGAGTCGTAAAAAGTATATAGTGATTTTTGCCATAGAATGGAGTGAAAGGCGAGGGTGCTCCCCCTTGCTTGCGCGGATTATCGTGAATTCACGATAACTATCCTGCCATCCATCATATGCTGCTCAACCATTACCGATGATTGCTACGATTGGCCAGAACTAAAAAAGCCACCTTTTCAGGCGGCACTCGCTTATTAATATGTCCCTCATTCTCGTCTTCCCTGGGCACAGGCCCCCCTGGCCGCACCGGCAAATGAGTTGCATTTTTATCTCTGAATTACTCGCTTTCCTTTTGATCTAGTCCTTTTGCCTTCTCATGATTGCGGTTATGCTCTTCGGATCGCTTCCCACTCCGGTCAAGCTTTTCTTTTATACTGGTCATTCGCGAAACCCTGTTAAGATATGCCTTTTCGACATAATAATAACACAAAAAAAATACAGCCCAGGCCGG
>DHRK01000060.1:3884-9183 GCA_002410325.1 Syntrophomonas sp. UBA5314 | reverse complement strand
ATTTCATCAACCTGCTGCTTGGTCAAATAAAACGTAGCGTGTTCGAATTTATCGGTAGCCATCTCTTACCTCCTCCCCACCAGCGGCAAACCCGGCTGTCAATGGAATCTTTTGTGCTTATTATATGAAAACTGGTTGTAGTCTGTTCCGCGACCTCTACCGCAATCCGCATTTGCCTTTCCTTTTTCTAGTGGTTCAGATTTTCCAGCAGTTCATCCAGCTGCGCTTTCATGGCCCGGCGGCCGCAGCGTATAAGGTAGGAAGCCTGGGCAATATCATCCAGGGCTACATCTCCGGTTGAAGGATATACTACTTGATCGGCCAGAAGATCCTGGGCCAAACTCGACGTTTCGTATTCCAGTATGCTCAGACTGCGCCCCACCACCTGGATGATCCCCCTCACTTTTTGGTCGTAGGCTTCCTGTCCCAGGTTCACCGCCAGGATATACTCCGCTCCCAGCGAGCGGGACTCCAGGATCGGCACCATTTCACATACCCCGCCGTCCACCAGCTGCATATCGCCCCGATTCACCGGCGTGAAAACCGCTGGTATGGCGCAACTGGCCCGCGCCGCTCTACTCATCAAAGCCTCGGTTATCAATATATCTCCGTCGTTTTCCAGCTTCATGGGTTGGCTGGCAAAGACCGTCTTCTGACCGGTGTTTATGTCACAGGCAATGATGGCCAGGGGCAGCCCGGCGTCCTTTAGGCTTCTGCCCCCGGTCAGTTTAAAAACCAGCTTTTCTAACTTGTTTCCTTTAATAAATCCATCAATAGGTATTCGCCCACCGCTCGCCACGTGAGCCAGCAGATCCAGCCAGTTGAAATCGATATAGGCCCGGGGCTTAAGCTGGAGCACTATTTCCTCCATGGCGGCGGGGGTAACGCCGCTGGCGTAAAGGGAGGCTATTACGCTGCCGGCGCTGGTGCCGGTAATAATGCTCACCGGCACCTGGTTTTCTCTCAAAACCTGCAGCACTCCTATGTGGGCCAGGCCCCGCAGCCCGCCTCCCCCCAGCGCTAAACCCAGTTTTTTCATATGACTCCCACCTCAACGGTCTGACCCGGGCATCCAGCCCGGGTTTTTAAATTCAGCGGTTGCATTTCATTACCATGTAACGCGAAACCACCTGAATCTGTTCCTGGTTGCGGCTCCGCAAATCTTTCCAGAATTTGCGGTATTCATCGGGTTCAGTGTCGGTTTCATAGCCGTCGATTTTTTCTTCCAGGTCTTTATAGTAGCGAACCACTTCCTCAATATGGGATCGCATCAAATTTTTTTGGCGGCGGTCAATTTTAATGCCCATGGCCTACCTCCCCGCAAAAATAAAGGCCCGGCAGCAATGCCGAGCACCAAACGGTCTGCTATTTAGCAGTCCACTTCCGGATCCAACTCTCCATATACGATAACGTCATGCATCTTACCCAATTTGTCAATAATGTCAACATAGGCTTTCAGGCTAATGCAGGTGCCCCGAACCGGCGAAGTAAGCTTGCAGGGGTTGCCGGGATCTTCGCAATTACCCTTGATCTCTACGTCAAAGCTCCAATTCTTAAGAATGATTTCGGACTGTTCAATTTCGGTGCGGAATTCTTCAGGTGTCAACGGCGGGTCAAACTCATCCAGTTCGATCACCTGGTCGAAACGGTCAGTTACGGTAATAATCTGGAACTCATGGTCAACGATTACAAACAGGATTACTTCGAAATCGATGAATAATTTGACCTTGTTAAAAGCAAGGTCCTCGTGGGTGCTCAAAACCTTGACCTTGATGTCGTCTACGAAAGAAATCTTGCCGCCTACCTGTTCATCTGGTACACAGAACAAGATGTCAAGGACCTTGACCTGCTTCTCGATAAACTTGGCTTTGATCACCTTGGCGAATAAGTCCAACATGCAACCTTCAGGAAATTCACATTTGAGTAACCTCGACACTTTACTCTCCCTCCAAATCTTTATCTACTGCCGGGGCGCCGCTGCCTGGCGTAGCCTCCAGCAAATTTCTAGGTTATACTATGAAATTCGTATCTAATGTGTGATGATGGAAAACAATTTTGTAGTCACCCGCTTGGCAACATTCCCTCGTTCATCAAATGGAGCCCTTCAACCCGGCTGTCGCAAAAGAGCCCCAGTCCCATCCGGCGCGCCTCTTCGCAGAATCCGATATCCTCAGCCCCTTTATCTGAAAGGTATCTCACTCCGTACTTTTCTATCACCTCCCTGGCGATCAAGCAGGCCGCCCCGGTGCAGTCTACCGGGAACAGACACCCGGCGGGAATGTCTCTGATATGACGGTAGCTGCCGTTGTCATCCCGGTTCAAAACATTGAATAGGGACGGGTCCCCCACTTCATGGCCGTTGCATACCAGAGCCGACACTACCGGGCAGTTGTCGGCCAGCAACTGCCGCAGTGCAAACGCGGGTAGGATAATGTCGCTGTCTACGCTAAACAGGTGGGTGCAGGACGAGTCAAGGAATTCCCGCAGCAACCGGTTGCGCAGATCGGCCAGCCGCGACAGGCTGTAGTAACCTCGTTTATAACCACCCGGCCGGCTGTGGTTTTCTTCCACCAGACGGACCGGGCTTCGGCAGCTCCGGGCAAAGTTCCCCAAAATAGCGGGGGTTTCATCCTGGCAATTGTTGATAATGAAACAGAATTCCATTGCCTCCGGTGGATAGTCCATTTGCGTCAGAGCTGTCAAATAGGCCGGAAGGACCCAGGCCCGGTTGCGCACCGGGCAGCCCGCCATAATCCTAGCGAGCATGGACCCGGCGGTTGGCAACCCGGTAGCTGCCAAAACGAATGTGCTTGCGCCGTCTTACCCGAACCCCTTTGCGTTCCAGCAGCGGTTTAAACTTGGGCCTGATGCTGGTAACCAGCCTGCAATGGACCCTCACCCGGTGCTTTTCCAAGGGTATCTTGACGATATTCTGGATGTGCACCGGGCGGCGGGTGGATATTTTCAACCGGCTATGCGTGGTCCACAGTTGAATGATAGAAGTTTGCGGCGGAAGGGTGTCGATCAGGGCATCAATTGTTTCGTGCCCCCAGCGGCGTTCATGCCCGTCAAAATGCCCTCCAGGGTGATGGTCCGGGCAAAATACATCTTCAAAGTCAGCATATTCGTCATCGAAAAAACCTTCCTGGAAATGACCATCGGGCCCATGGTCATGACCGGCATCCGGAATGGAATCAATATAGCCCCTTCCCAGGCCGCCCGCTTGACCCCTTCCAGCCAGACGCTCTTCCACGATGCTCAATACCAGTTGGGCGCGGTGTCTCCAGGAATTTTCTTCGGCCAAAACCAGACGCTGGGCCCGCAGCTCGGCGGTGTCGTAGTGAAGAGCCCGGTAAACGTTATAGATGAACTCATCATGGTTGTTGGAATAGAAAACCAGGTCCTGGAACTTGCCCGCTTCCGGAATGGCCGTACTTACTACCGGCAGTCCGGACGCAATATACTCCCACATTTTGATGGGGTTGACCGATTCGGTCATGTTGCTCTGAATAAAGGGAATAATACCCACACTGAACTGCTGGGTATAGGCGGCCAGTTCTTCATAGGGTTTAAAGCCCAACCAGTGTAGATTGGAGCGCTGCGGAACATCATTGACATTGTACAGCGGTCCGACCACTACGACGCTGCAGTCGGGAAACTCAGCTGCCAGGCGATCGATCAGCTGCAGGTCTACCCAGGTGGCTACCACACCTACATAACCGATAATGGGGCCGGGAATGCTGGCAATATCAGCCGGGACCGACAAGGTTTTGCCCGCCGCCTGGGAAAAGTGGTTGTAATCACAGCCGTTGGGAACCAGATAGCTGTGCGGGTTTATGCTGCGGGCGGTTTCAAACAGCCGGTCAGAAGTACACAGGACAACATCAGACAGGCTGACCGCTCTCAGGTAATAGGGTTTCCAGGCTTCGAATTCGTCGCTGGGCTCGTCGACGCTGTCAAATACCAGCAGAGAAGGATTATACTGCTGCACGATATCGATGTGGGAAGCCGCACTGAAATAGACTACCGGTCTGATCCCCTGCAGGTAGGGCATTGGATCAACCTGGTTGAACACATACAAGTTGTCATTGGGCTTTACAATTCCCTGAGGTGTATTGGAGTGAGGGCTGGGAAGGTTTAAGAAAAAACTGGGTACGCCCAACTCTGAAAAATGCTTCATCAACTGTTGGGGCCGCTGCACCAGATAATTGTAATCCAGTGTTTGCGGATATAGGATACAATCAATTGTCGACATTAATGATCCCCCTGACCATGGATAAATTTTTTATCTCCTATGTTTTTTTAAGTTCCTTGTTTAAATCTGCTGCATCCTATGCGTGGTCTGTTTTCGGGAGGCGGTGGCACCTTTTCCCCGTTTCTGGGCTTGTTTTTTACAGTCTGGACAAATGGGGCTTCCACAATGAGCGCAAGGCTCAAGGTCGTCACGATTGACTCTGACGCCGCAGACGGCGCACATACCCTTTGCTTCTATTACGCTTTTGCGCGCCGTTGATACCGTAAACGCCTCTTTTTCCGTTTCGGACGGCTGTGGCGTCGCCTGAAAAGAACCTGTTTTGATCCGCATGATAGGTGCCTCCTGGATACCGGGCTGCTGCATTCATAAATCACCCCCTGTCAGTCAACAAACGATTTCAGGAGAATTGACTACTCCAGCATATGAGATTTGCATGTTATCGGTGCATATTGAGCTCTATTCTTACTTTTTTCATCTACTTTTGGAGTCTAGTACTCTGTAACACCTACCTCCGCCTCCCCCTGTGAAAATTTTTCTCGGCGGATAAACTAAATTTTTAGATGTTACAGACTACTAATACAGCTTAAAACAGAAGGTTCCAGCTCACTTTTTGTTGAATATTAATATTCTAAACCGACTAAAGGAGGTGGAATTTTGTTAAGCAGGGAAAACCTGATGGGTATGAGCAGTTGGGGCGGCTTTTGTGGAATAATGTTTATTATTTTGGGTGCGCTGGGTGCAATAACCGGTGTTTTTGCTTTTGTTGTGGGAGCTATTCCGGGCATATTGATGATTTTAATGGGAGCCAAGCTGATGAGCGCTAAAAACCAGCTCCAGCTGCTTTTAACCCAGCCTCCGGGTATGGACACTACTGCCACGCTGAACGAAATTTTCAGCAACCTCAAGCAGTACCTGATGTTCCAGGGGATACTCTTTATCCTCTACCTGGTGTTTATTGCCATAGCCATCATTGTTATGCTTGTGGCGGGCATTGGAACATTATCGATCCTGCAGGATTTATAAGTGAAACAGGGGGACGGAGAT
>DHRK01000060.1:0-3738 GCA_002410325.1 Syntrophomonas sp. UBA5314 | reverse complement strand
ATCTCCGTCCCCCTGTTTCACTTTCAACTCAGGCCGGTATCGCCTGAGCCCGTTTACGCATTACCTCCAAAATCAATTCGACCCGGTGGCGGTAGGTGTGTTGCAGAAAAACCTTTAACTGACCCTGGCGAGCTATTTTCTGGCGCTTTTCCGGATGGGCCAGATAGTATTGCATCAGGTCCAGAGTTTCTTTGCGGCTTTTAGTCCATACCAGATCCTGGTGGTTGCCGAAATAGTTCTGAATAGCTGGAGTGTACTGGGTGAGGTGGAACCCCCCGCAGCCTAAAACTTCGAAGGTACGCATGCTGAGCATGGTGCGCGAACTGAGCACGGAATGAACTCCAATAATCACCGGCACGCTTGCGCAGACCTTGCCCAGATCCTCACTGGGCAGATAGCCTCCGTAAAAA
The DNA here is from genome assembly GCA_002410325.1 of Syntrophomonas sp. UBA5314. GTDB lineage: Bacteria > Bacillota > Syntrophomonadia > Syntrophomonadales > Syntrophomonadaceae > UBA5314. The sequence goes on along the minus strand of DHRK01000060.1, from coordinate 3,328 downwards.
CTCGGATCGATATAAAACGGCCTCGATTTATCCAACCACCATTCATTGCCAAAAATCTTGATATTGTAGCCGGCTTGCATCAGCGGTTCTAATATGGTCCGATAGCCCTGCAAACGCTCCACTGAAAAATCATAATTGTTGCCTATGAATACCGCGTCATAGGAAAAACGGGGATCAGGCAGATCCTGATGATAGTAGCGGGGATGAAAGCCGAAAGGCAGTAAATGAGCCCTGATTCCATGCTGCCGGTAGCTCTCAATGGATTCAATACAGGTCGTAAATACATAAAGTGAATTTTGAGCATAGTTCAAGGAAAGCTCATCAAAAAACGGGGGATCTTCTATTGCCCAGTAGATATGGGGTATACGCCGGCTGTGCAGGTAGGGAAACAGGTGATGGAAGATTCCCCACCCTCCATCGGTAAAAACACAGTCCGGCCTGAAATTCTCTAGCTTCTGCTGCCAGTCAGCCTCCCACAGTACATTGCAGTAAAGCACTTCATTTCCGAGGTCGGCAAAGGCCTGGCCTATGCCATATTTAATCAGCGGAGCCGTATTAGGAAAAAAGATCCTCACCAGGGCCACTCCTCCCAATTTTGGTTATGGCATAGACTATGCGGTTTATGCTGGGCTTGCTACCATATTTTATATCAGGCATTGTTTTGAAAAAGCCTTTTTATCAATCCCCCCAGGCGCATGGATTCATCATGTTCTTCCGTCCAGGCCGGAGAAGCCGGCCCCTTTCCAGGGTAGTCGAGCTTGCGGCTTTCCCGGCGTCTGTGGTCGTAATGCAGGCCGCTTTTTAGTTCTTCGATAATCTTGTGGTTCCTGGATAATTCCTCATTCAGGGTCAGGTTGCGGCCTTCCGCCCGGTTGATTCCCCGCTTGAGGCTCTGGATGTCCTTTTCATAGCGATAGAGCTTCCTTTTAAGCTCCATCTTGTCCGCTTCGGCCTGGATAATTTCATTCCGTAATTGATTTAAAAGCCCCTGTAGGTCCGGAGGCGCGGCTGCCACCCGGTCGCTCGCTTCCAGCGGCACTTTTACAATTTCATGGCACATAATCATCACCGAGTAGTGAACATAAAGGTTGACGTGAATGGCCCGCTCTTTCAGTTCCCCGTCCCAGGCAAGTTTTTGTATATGAATAACAAACTCCTGGTCAGGATTGTCCGGCCAAGCGGAAAACGCGTCCTGGGGCAGGCGCTCCTTGAGCACTTCCCGCCGGGTAAAAAGACGCATCTGTCCACCGGTATTCTCTAAAAGAGTTAGAATCTCGCAGGCGATTTCAACTTCGACATGCTTTCCTTGCAGCCTGGCCTTGCAATGGCGCGCCTTTATTTTTATATCCTCCATGCGCCCGGGAGGGTCTTCAAGGGTATAGGCAAACGTCCCTTTCCAGGTCCGCGCTTCCGTCAATTCAGCGTATACTACCGGAGACCATATACGGCATGATTTTTCCAACCCTGCACCTTCTTTCCCTGTACTTGTACATATTTATTGGCGGGGAAGCCCGGGTATGATTTCAAAAAGTCCCAGAAAAAAGAAAAACTGCATGTTGCCATGCAGTGCCTGTCCTGGTTATTTACGAATTGGCTGAAGCGATCCGGATCTCCAGATCCTGATGGTCATACACAAACAACTCCACAGTTTCCGTCAATACGTCTGCGTAGCTGTATGAAACTCGACGCTCTATTTTTCTTTCGTTGAGCTTAACCACAAATATATTGGGATACGTTGATTCTAAAACACCTATCCTTTCAATGATACGGTTCCTACCCCGGTTGGCTTTTAATCTTATTTTGCTGCCCACAAATGACTCCAGATCTCTTTTTATATCAGAAATGGCCCTAGGGGAACTCACGATATCACCTTCTTTTTTCTTTTATCTATATTATTTTACATTATGCCCACAATGATGTCAAGCACGAGAGAATAGTATAAATGAAAATTGAGTAGCTGTCAAGAAGGACATAAACTTTTTTAATGTTTTGTATATTTGTCAGCTACTTTGACCGCACAGGCATCCGGTTTTATTTTGGCCGCAAAACCACTGCCCACTATCATTCCGGTGATCTCTTTGACCAATTCCTTGGTTTCTCCGTGGGTTCCGATATCCAGATGAATCTCGACTGGCATTTCCTCCTGTCCGTACTCTTTCAACCAGTAGGTCAGTTGATCGGCCAGGTTTAAACTGAGGGAGGCCTCATAGAAGATACGCTGGCGCATACTCCTTATCTTTGCTTCATAGGTTTTGTTGTAAAAATAGCGGGCCCCTTTGCCCAATCGATGAATAATGATGGCGCTGACGAAACAGGTCGCCTGTTCCCCGGGGTGGGAGTCGCTTCCCACAATCAATTTATAGGGCCAGTTCAAATCTTCGCGCACATAGGATAGGATTTCCGCCACCACTTCGTTTAGCTGCAGGCTTCCTTTGCTAGGGCTTTTGAATAACATAAGCTGCCTCCTTTACCGGGAAAAAACCTCAAGCAGCAAGGCAAATTCCCCCAAGTCCAACGTCTCCGGTCTGCGTAAGGGAGCAATCTGCGATTCCATTAAAACATCTGTACAGCTCTGTTTATCCGTATGAAAAAAATCCGCACATATGTTTAGGATCGTTTTACGCCTCTTTTGAAAAGCGGCTCTGAGAAATTCTTTAAACCGCTTTTCATCTGTTACCTGTACTGGTTTGGCCTGGTGCGGAGTTATTTTTATAACCCTGGAGTCAACTTCCGGCTTGGGATAAAAGCAATTCCGGGATACCGGGGTCACCGGATCGACCCGGGCATAATAAGCCGTAGTAAGGGTTAAGAGCCCGTAATCCTTCCCTCCCGGCCGGGCGGTAATCCGGTCCGCCACCTCCCTTTGCATCATCAGGGTGGCGCTCTTCAAATTCAAGCACTCTTCAAGCAGTTTAAACAATATGGGTGAAGTTATATTGTATGGAATATTGGCACAAACCGCATAGGGTTTGATTTCCTTCAGGACGAAGGCCCTGACCAGTTCCTGCTCCAGATTTAAGGCCAATACATCGGCAAATACGAACTGCACACCCGGCAGGTCCTCAAGAGAGTGTTCCAAAAACCCCTGCAGCTGCCGATCAACCTCGATGGCCAGGACCCCGCGGCAGCGCCCCGCCAATTCCCTGGTCAAAGCCCCCAGCCCCGGACCTATCTCCAAAACATATCCATCCGGGTCAATGTCACAGGCGTCAACAATCTTCTTTAAAATATTCTTATCCACCAGAAAGTTCTGCCCCCATTTTTTTCGAGGGTGCAGGCCATATTCGTTTAGGGCGGCTCGGACTTCTTTAACGGTAGCCGGATTCAT